>CAYXGM010000079.1:0-14674 GCA_964464555.1 uncultured Gemmatimonadaceae bacterium
TACAAACCCCGCCAAACCCCGACATTGCCACCACATCCGCGATCGACGTTCTAACCCCCTGAAATCCCAACAATTTGCCGGGATCCGTGCGGCCTCGCGCACGCCTGATAAGCGTGAGGTCGGAGCCCTGAGTCTACCCGGGTCCATTTTCGAAACGCGTTGTCCGGTGGGGCTTTTCGAGGCTTTGCCGGACGGCGCGTTTTGGTTTTTGGGGGCGAGGTGTCTATTGGAGGTGTTTACTGGCCCTGGGACGGCTTGAAGCGCCAGCAGGCCCCCGGGACACCACCGCCCCAACCCTCGGCGCCAGCCGGTCAGGCGCTGCACGCCGCCCAGTTGACGCCTCTCCGCGCCCGGTCCGAGGTGTCCGTTAAAATCCGGCCCCTGTGCTACGTCCGTGATCCAAGGAGCTTCGCCCACACGTGGTGCAGGGGTCACGTCTTGTCCGCAGGGAGGGGGGTGGAGCACCAGTTCGTGGTCGTCCCCTACGGGGGATCCCTTCCAACCGGCGGAGCTGGTAAGGCGAGGATCAGGTGGGGAGCGTGACGGATCTGGTGAGAAGGTGGCGCAACCACGCGGAGATCCTTCGCCGGTACGGGGACGACCGGGGAGCGATCCTGCTGGAAACCGTGGCTGGTCAGCTCGAAGAGGCCATCCGAGATGAGAAAGACCAGCTGCTCTCACTCTCCCAGGCGGCCGAGGAGAGCGGATACAGCAAGCGCAGGTTCCTGGGCTTCGAGGTGGCGCTCGTCGAACTGCCCCATGGGACCGACCTTGAGACGGTCGTCGAGATCTTCGAGCGAATCAACCGCACCGGCGAATCACTAAGCGTCTTCGAGCTTCTGACCGCCCGCCTCTGGAAGCACGAGGTCAACCTCCGGGAGCTCTGGGAGGTGACGCGGGCCACCTACCCCGAGATCGATGAGGTGGCCGGCGACAAGAGCGAACGTTATCCGAAGTTCACGCTTCAGGTGATCGCCCTTCTCCGGGGTCAGGAGTGCAAGCGGCGCGACCTCATCCTCCTGAAGGGGGAGCAATTCGAAGAGGACTGGAACACCGCATCCCGTTATGTGGCTCAGGCGATTCGGCGAATCCGGAGCACCGGCTCGGGTGGCTACGGGGTCGTTCCCGCCATTGCTCCGCCCTACTCGACCATGGCGACGCCACTGGCGGCCATCCCACAAAGTGGAGACCGAGCATGCCGGCGACCCTCGCGTTCTGCAGAAAGTCCACCGCTGGTACTGGAGCTCGGTCTTCAGTGAGCGCTACGGTGGGTCTGTGGAGTCGCTCGCCGCTCGGGACTACCAGGAGATGTCGGCCTGGTTCGAGGACGGCAACCGAGTGCCTGACGGGGTTCTCCATGACCTCTCACCGATCAAGCGGGACCTGCAGGACGTCGTCCGGGCGGGAGCGGTCTACAAGGGCGTCCTCTGCCTGGTGGCCCTCGCCGGTGCCCAGGACTTCTATTCGGGGGATACCATCGAGCTCCACCAGCTCGACGACCACCACATCTTCCCGAAGAAGGTTCTAAAAGACGAGGGATACGAGCCTGACCTACAGAACACGATCCTCAATCGCACCCTGATCTCGAGCGAGACCAACCGCAACTTCATCGGCCCAAAGCGGCCCTCTGTGTACGTGGAAGAGATGATTGAGCGGCACGGGGAGGTGGGGGCCCGGAGAACCCTGGCGACCCACCTTGTCGACGACGATGCGTTCAGCGCGATGCGGGCGGACGACTACCCGGCGTTTCTCGCAGCTCGGGAACGGGCGGTGCGGGAGGAGATCGAGCGGCGGTGTCTGGGCGCAGATCGGGCACGCTCGGGGCGGACGTTCCAGGGAATGGAGGGCTCGTGACGGAGGGTCGTTCGATGCACGGCAACCCTTTAGGAGGCGCTACCTGTGGCGATCCGCCATGCTTCGGGTTATATTCGGGTCCGGGTCGGGCCAGCGTCCAAGTAGCTCCGGTGAGCGGCGGCAGCGCGACCGCAGTACCTTGCTGAGGCTCAAGGAGGCTCGCAGGACAACGTTACGTAGGCTGTCGACATAACGATGAATGCCCATGACCGATCCGCCGGCGCAGCCGAAGATCTACCACATCACGCACGTGGACAACCTGCAGGGAATCGTTACGGACGGTGAGCTCCTATCGGATCGGGAGATCCTGGAGCGTGGCGGCACGGCCCAGGTGATCGGGATGTCTGGCATCAAGCGGCGCCGTATCCAGGAGATCACCGTCTCCTGTCATCCCGACACCAAGGTCGGGGACTACGTGCCGTTCTACTTCTGCCCGCGATCGCTCATGCTGTACGTCATTCACCGTGCCAATCACCCGGAGTTGGAGTATCGCGGAGGACAGACCCCGATCGTTCACCTGGAAGCCGACCTATGGAGGGTGATCGACTGGGCGGACGCCAACGGCAGGCGATGGGCTTTCTCGCTGTCCAACGCGGGTGCGTACTACGCCGAGTTCCGCGCTCGACCGGACGAACTGGATCAGCTACGCTGGGAAGCGATCGAGGCGAGGGACTTCCGCGCTCAGGACGTGAGGGAAGGGAAGCAGGCCGAGTTCCTCGTCCACGAGCGTTTCCCGTTCGACCTCGTGGAGAGGATCGGTGTATTCTCGCCGGGCGTCCGGGTACAGGCGGTCCAGGCGATTGCGGACGCCCATCATCGGCCTTCGGTCGAACTGACACGTGAGTGGTACTTTTGAGGATGGGGGCACTCCGATGATCGAATACAAGACGGGCGACGTGCTCGCGGAAGACGTCGAGGCCCTCGTCAACACAGTGAACTGTGTCGGCGTGATGGGCCGCGGAATCGCCCTCCAGTTCAAGAAAGCCTGGCCCGAGAACTTCAAAGCCTACGCTGCGGCGTGTCGGAGAGACGAAGTGCAGCCAGGACGAATGTTCGTGTTCGAGACGCAGGAGCTGACGGGTCCTCGGTACATCATCAATTTCCCGACCAAGCGCCACTGGCGAGGCAAGTCCCGGATCGAAGACATCGAAGCCGGGCTGGAGGCGCTGGTCGAAGAGATTCGTGGCCGTGACATCCGGTCGATCGCGATCCCTCCGCTGGGTGCGGGCCTTGGCGGTCTGGATTGGGCAGAGGTCCGCACCCGGATCGAAGAGGCACTCGGTGGCGTGGATGACGTGCGCGTCGTGGTGTTCGAACCCGGGGGCATCCCAGCGCGGGGACGTGGGTATCGGAGCAAGAAGGTGCCGAAGATGACCCCCGGTCGCGCCGCCCTCGTGGGCTTGATGCAGCGGTATCTGAACGGCTTGCTTGACCCGTCGATCACGCTGCTCGAGGTGCACAAGCTGATGTACCTCTTGCAGGAGGCGGGAGAGCCTCTGCGACTCCGCCTGGCCAAGGGGCACTTCGGTCCGTACGCCGAGAATCTTCGGCATGTGCTGAGTGCGATCGAGGGGTATTATGTGACAGGATACGGGGTAGGCGGCGACGAGCCGGACAAGCCGCTGGAGTTGGTGCCCGGAGCGGTCAGGGACGCGCGCGCGCTACTCGATGAGCGCCCGGAGACCAACGAGCGGTTCGAGCGCGTCGCTCAGCTCGTTGAGGGATTCGAATCGCCGGTCGGCTTGGAGTTGCTGGCCACCGTTCACTGGGTCATGACACGCGAGGGCGCACGCTCACCGGACGAGGTGATCCGACGCACCTACGAATGGGACAGTCGCAAGCAGCAGTTCACTGAACGGCAGATCCTGTTGGCGCATGATGTCCTTGAGGAGCGGGGGTGGGTCGAGGGTGCGGACTCCCCACAGGCCTGATCGGAGCGAACATTCAAGGTCAAGTCCGGGTCAGTGTGTAAGAGGGAGCGGCACTCGCTGTGGTGCATGCTCTCGTCTTTCGCCACGTTCGGTGAGTGCGCTGTCCCGCGGCCCCGGCGAGCAGGGACGCTGCGAGGTCCGCCTGAGATAGGCGGTGGCCGTCGGAGCCCGGCCATGCCGCTCGACAGCGGCTCGCTGCCGCCACGTCGAGGAGACAGGTTCCCGAAACCTGATTGTTGCGACATGGGTTCCGGGCGTGCCGTTGGCGGTGACAGGTCGGGGAAAGGGCCGGAACGGGATGGAGCGGGAACGGCGGGTCGATTCCGGGGGCACGGGGGTCCTGGACCCCCCTGCCGGAGAGGAAGTCAGAAGACCCGGGCCTGGACCCGGATCACGCGACCGGGGCGAGGCAGGCCGTACTGATCCCAGAGGAGGTTGTCGGTGAGGTTGTCCACGAAAACCCCCGTCTCGATCCGTCGGGCCAATCCTGAGGACGCTTCGAGGCTCCACGCCCGGGAGAGGCCGCCGTTCCACCAGATGCCGCCGTCCAGCTCCACGTCCTCCCCCGTGTCCGGGTGCTGGGCAAACTGGGACCCCGTGTACTCTGCTTCCCCGGAGAAGGTGAGTCCTGCCGGAAGGGGCAGGGACAGCCGGATGCGGCCGGCTTGCTCCGGCATGTTCTCCGGCTCCGTGGAACGGAAGCTCTCCGGGTCGATGAGCTCCACCTTCTGAAGGGTGAGGTCGGCGTCCAGTGCCACCCTCCCGAAGGTCTGGGAGAAGAGAACCTCGAGCCCCGTGCTCCGGATCTCGTCGGAGTTGATCCTCATCCGTTTCCGGTCCGGAAGAGTGATGCGTCGGATGGCATCGGTGAGCTTTTGGTGAAACCCGACAACCTGGACCTCCCCCGTCCCGATGCGGGTGGTGACTCCGGCTTCAAAGGCCAGGAGGTGCTCCGGGTGGAGGTCGGGATTCGGAATGAACCGGTTGAGGGCTTCCGAGTAGGTTTCCCGGAGGGACGGGAACCGGCCCCTTCGACTCACGCCGGTGTGGAGGGCTGTCTGCCCGCCGTGGGTGAGGGCGGTGAGCCCCAGCCGTGCTCCCCAGTCATCCAGGGTCCCCAGGGATTCCAGACCCCCGGTCCTGGGGGTGGAGCCCCTGTCCCAGGCCCCGCCGACGCTCATCCGGAGCGACTCCAGCCAACGCTGATCCTGCTCGACCAGTCGCCAGGCCGTCTCCCCGGCCAGGCTCAGGAGCCGCTGCTCATATTCCGAGGACTCCCCGTCCTCGATGGCTTCGTGGAAGATGTTGGAATAGGTGAAGGAACCCCGGAGCTCCCCCCTGCCGGTGAGAGTGTGGTCCCCGAGAAGACGGAGGGTGACGGTGCGATCCTTCCCGTCGTCCGCTCCCGTGATCTCGTCGTAGCTCCGGGTGGAGTAAGAGCGGATCTCCGTTCTGCCGAAATCCAATCCCAGGCTGGCCTCCAGATCGCCCCGCCCCCAGGGGGTGGTCCGGTCGCCGGAGCCTCCGGACAGGGCCATGATGGTCCGCTGAACGTGGGGATAGCGCCAGAGACGGGGCTCTTCGGCCCCCAGCTCGGCGGCGATGCCTCGTTCCGCCTGGAAGGAGGAGGCGGAGAAGCTGCTCCAGGCCCCGTTATCCCTCACGTGCCGAAGGGCGAAGAACCCGCTCAGGTTCATGGCGTCGGTGTTCAGCCGGAGGCCGTCTCCGGCGGATACCGGCTCCTGGACCCCGTCCGGGAGGGGGAAGCCCGGGGTGTCCCGGAAGGACGCTCCGAAGCGGATCATCCCGTTCCCGTTGCTTCCGGAGAAGGGCATCACGCCGGTGGCGGAGGTCCCGTATCCCCCCTTCTGGTCCAGCCCCATGGAGGCCGAGAGGGTCGGGTCTCGGGGAAGGGTGACTCCCCGGGCCACGCTCATCTCCACCACACCCCCCAGGACGTTGGGGCCGTAGAGGATGGACGAAAGCCCCCGGACCATGTTCAGATCCGACACGGCTCCCGACGGAAGAACCGACACGTCGGTCCGGGCGTCCCAGTTCAGGGTGAGGGGAACCCCGTCCACCAGGACCGCCACCTGCCTGGACTCGGAACCCCGCACGGTGATCTCGGCCTCTCCCCTCGAGTTCTTCCGGACGTGGAGGGTGGGAATCTCCCGGAACAGCTCCTCGGTGGTGGCCGCCGCCGGCAGAGCCAGGGAATCCAGTGTGACCTCGATGGCGCTGGCTCCACCCTCGGTAGTGATCGCTCGCTTGGCCTGGACCCGGATTCCTTCGATGCGAAAGACGGTGGTGTCCGCCCGGGTGGTATCGGCCTGGCCCGCGGCGGGAAGCGGGAGGAAGAGAAAGGCTGCCAGGAATGGGAAGATCCTGTTCATGGGATACCTCGAAACCCGTCCTTGGCTCATGGTTCGACGTTCAATCTGCTGCTGCTTCGATTCTATCCCCGGACCCGATCCGGCTCCGGGCGCGCCGAGGCGGAACTCCCGGGCCAGATGGCCCCCGCCAGCCCGCCCAAGAGGGGAAACACCAACAGGCTCCAGAGCCCGAAGAAGCCACGGGCCAGGTCCTGGGAGGACCAGTGCTCCGCTTGAGCGAGCCCTGCCGACACGGAAAGGACCACAGCCAGGAGGTGCCCCGTTACTCCGCCCCAGAAGATCCGTGCCCGGCGCCGGGATCGCTTGCGAAGGTGATGGCCCAGCCAGAGTAGGACCGCCGGGACCCCGAAGATCCCCAGGAGGAAGGCCGCCAGGTGAAGATTCATGGTTCCTCGCCCCCGGGGAATATCCTCCGTTTCCGCCGCGCCCGAGGGGCCAGCCATAGCCAGTACCCGGTGACCAGGGTCAGGAGGAGGCCCCCTGCGGCCAGGTCGGAGAGGATGACGAAGGAGGCTCCGAAGATTTCGCCCGAGTGGAGCTTCTCCAGGAAGACGTCCTTCCTCCTCCCCACTTCCAGCACCTCTCCGGACGACAGGTCCAGGATGACCTCGGTGTTGGCCTTGTCCCCCAGCCGGACCTTCACGAAGCCGTCTTCCGGCCGCACATCCATTCGATCGATGAGGGACAGATCCGGAGGATTTCCGGGCTGCCCTTCGGCCCTGGCCTCCCGAGGGGCGGCGGCCAACGCTCTGTCGGCCAGCTCATTCAGGGAAAGGGCCGCCGCGAACGGGCCTCCGGGCTCGTGGGCCACCCGGGGCATCAAGCCCAGGGGCTTCTTGTGATTGAGAAGGATGCCCGAGAGGGAGATTCCCAGAATGAGCACCGCCGTTCCGACTCCGACCCAGAGGTGGAGGTAGAATGCGACGCGGGACACCTTCCACCGGTATCCCTTCGCCCTGGTCCCACCCGTCTTCATGTTCACGATCGTTATGCCCGATCCCCGTTCCCGTCGATTCATGAAAAATTCATGAAAAAGGATAGGGGGATCCCGAATTGTGAACAAGGGGAAAGGGACTCCCGGGAAGGGACTTCCGGGGGCCCGGGGTCGTGCACCTCACATTCCTGGCTTTCCTGATGATGGGACCTCCCATTCTTCCTCCCCCACAGGGAGAGGGCCGCCGGCCGGGATGGGCAGGGTCAGGAGGAATTCCGTTCTCCCGGGACGGGAATCGGCCAGCTCCAACCTTCCCCCGTGCATTTCGGCGATGCTGCGACCGATGGCCAACCCCAGGCCCGCACCGCTCGTGAGCGTGTCGCCATCCCGGCTCCGGGCCGAATCCACCTGGAAGAACCGCTCGAAGATTCGATCTCCGACTCCGGCATCGATCCCGGGGCCCGGGTCCACTACCCGGATCAGGTAGTCGTCGTTCCGGGTCGTCAGGGACACCAGGACCCGGGATCCGGGAGGGGAATGCTTGATTCCGTTGTCCAGGAGGTTCAAGAGCAGCCGGCCCAGGAGGTCGGGATCTCCCCGGAAGGAAGCTTCGACGGTGTCCTGGATCTCCACCGATATCCCTCGCTGCTCCGCCAGGGGCCGGACCATCCTCACCGTGTCCCGGACCACCTCTTCCAGGTAGAGGGCCTCCGGGCTCATGACCACCTGACCTCCGTCCACCCGGGCCAGGAGGAAGAGGTCGTCCACCACCTTGCCCAGGCGCCGGGCCGCGTCCTGGATGACGGCCATGGACTCCCGGTACTCGGCTTCCGTCCTGTGGGATCGGGAAAGGGTGATGTCAGCCTCGCTCCTTAGGATTGCCGCGGGGGATCGGAGCTCGTGCGAGGCATCGGCCACGAAACGGCGCTGCTGGAGGAAGGATGCCTCCAGGCGGTCCAGGAGATCGTTCAGCACCCGGACCAGGGCTCCCAGCTCATCATCCGCCACTACCGGGAGCCGTTCATGGAGGGTAGTGGCGCTGATCTCCGCGGCCCGGGAGGCCATGGCTGTAATGGGTCGGAAGCTATGCCTGGCCAGGAACCAGGCGCCGGTCCCGGACAGGAGGATGAGGATGGGGATCACGACCAGGAAGAGGTGCCTTATCTTCCGGAGGGTTCCTTCCACCTCTGCCAGGGGGTAGATCCCGGCCACGGTGAACTCGCTGTCTCCCAGAGTCAGGGGCCGAAGCCGGACCCTCGCCCCTCCCCCGGGCAGGGAGAGGGTGGAGATTCCATCCGGACTGCCCCGGATCTCTCGGAGCTCCTCCAGGACGCGGTGAGATGCGGATCCGTGCTCGGCGGCTTCCATCCCCTCTCTCGGCGTCCCGACGGTCCGGACGCTACTGGCAATGATCCTTCCGGTTTCATCCAGGACCAGGATGTCCAGGTCCTGAAACCGGACCTCCCGGACGGTGACGCGAAGAGCTTCCTCCACTGCGGGGAACTGACGCCTCTCCACCCTGAGCTCGTTCTCGAACACGGTGAGGGCATCTCCCAGGAAAGCATCGGTCCGGCCGATGAGTGCCCCGGAGAAGGAGAGGTAGGAGAAGAGGGCGAAGGCCACCAGGGGCAGGCAGAGCGAGAGGGAGTACCAGAGGGTGAGACGGGCCCGAACGGACCGGAGGGGGAATTCCACGCCTCAAGGTTCCCGGGAAGAGTGGTCTGCATCGCCGGTGTCGGTAGGGGACTCCCCGGATGCCTCGATCATGTATCCCACCCCCCTCTGTGTGCTGATGAGGCTCACCGCCTCCCCTCCGTCCACTTTCCTGCGAAGACGGCTGGCATAGACGTCGATGACGTTGGAGTGGGCGTGGCCCGGGTCCTCCCAGACCTCCTCCAGGAGCTCAGCCCGACTCACCACCTGTCCGGCCCGTTCCGCGAGGAAGAGCAGGAAGTCGAACTCCCTGGCGGTGAGGTCGATGGTCCGGGTCCCCCTCCGGACCAGGCGCCGCTTGACGTCGATGTGAAGGTCTCCCACCTGGATCTCCGAGGGCATATCCCCGCCCCGCCGCCGGGTAAGGGCCCGCAGGCGGGCCAGGAGCTCACCGAAGTCGAAGGGCTTTCCCAGGTAGTCGTCGGCTCCCGCATCGAGGCCGGTGATTCTCTGCTCCACCGCATCCAGGGCGGTGAGAATGAGGATGGGGGTCCAGTCGTTCCTGCGCCGGAGCTCCCGGCAGAGCGCCACTCCGTCCATTCCGGGAAGAAGGATGTCCAGGACGATGCCGTCGTAGGTTCCGGCCAGGGCCATCTCCAGCCCCTGGTCTCCCGAGACCGCCTCCTCCACGATGAAGGAGGCCTCTCTCAATCCCCGAACAATGGAGGTCCGAAGTGGGTGGTCATCTTCCACCACAAGGATGCGCATGGGGGGAACATACGAGCCCCGGGGGTCATCATCCACAGCCGTGGCTTCCGGACCCGAGTCGACCCGGACCCGTTGTGAAAACGCGGGTCTTCCGGGAGTGAAGACCCGCGCCTTTCGCGTTCACGTAGGTTCCTTCCCGTCAGGAGCCCTCGGCACCGTGCCCCACCGGCATGATGCCCAGGGGCCGGTGACCGTCCGGGAGGGCCAGGGTCGTGGCCACGGCCTCGTCCCGGAAGGCTCCCATGAACACGGTCCCGAGGCCCAGGGATTCGCATTGGAGATAGACATTCTCCGACGCGGCTCCCACCTCCATGTGAACGTAGCGCTCCGCCCGGTCTCCGTACTTGGCGGCGGTCCGCTCCACCACCGCCGCCAGGACCAGCGTCACCGGGGCCGTCCGGATCGCCGTTTGCCGGAGAGCCGCATCCCAGAGGGGCTCCCGGAGATCCCCCGGGGCGACGCGGAGGAGACCGTGTTCCCGGGGCAGGTAGCGGTAGGTTCCCGTCTCCAGCTCCTGGACGGCCCCCGCCACGACGTAGATCTCCAGGGGGTAGAGGGCACCCGCCGAAGGGGTGGTCCGGAGGCCCCCCATCCACTGCCAGGTGAACCCCGCCGGGGGACTCTCCATGGGCCGGGTGATGCCCTGGGCGGCCCAGAGAAGCTGGCTCAGCTCCGGTAGCGTCAGGGGATCGGGGGCGAAGGACCGGACCGACCGCCGCTGGGCAAGGGTCCGTTCCAGG
Source organism: uncultured Gemmatimonadaceae bacterium (assembly GCA_964464555.1). Lineage (GTDB taxonomy): Bacteria > Gemmatimonadota > Gemmatimonadetes > Longimicrobiales > Gaopeijiaceae > CAYXGM01. The sequence goes on from CAYXGM010000079.1 coordinate 10,274, forward strand.
CTCACGGCGCCGTCCCGGACGGGTGCGGGTAGGGGAATGACGGAGTCCATGGTCATGCCTTCCTGGCCGGAAAGGGGGGAGGAGAGGACCAGCATCAGGCCGAAGGTCAGGGAGGTTGCGACCCCGGGAAGGCGTTTCCCGTACGGTTGCCGGCGAGGAAACGAGGTGTGCACGTGGCGAGTCATGGAGCCCTCCGTCTGCGGGTGGAAGATCGGCCTGAAGCACAATCTGGGGGATCGGGAGCCCTTTGGCAGGGGGCCCGATCATCTTCGGCTCCCTATCGGCGACCCTCCCACCGGCCTATTGCCCGAAGCGCTCCGGAGCTGGAGGTCGGTTATCGACGATGGCCTCGATTTCCTCCATCACGTCGGGTGTCAGGCTCTCCACCGCCTCCAACGAGGCCAGATTGTCTTCCAGCTGACTCAGATGCGAGGCGCCGAGAATGACCGTGGAGACGTTCGGGTTCTTCAAGCACCAGGCCAGCGAGAGATGGGTGACGCTGATGCCGATCTCTCTCGCGAGCGTTGTCAGCCGGCGGATCTTCTCCAGCTTTCGCCGGCCGCCTTCACTGGTCCACTCTTCCCGCAGCCATTCGTAGCCCGGCAGATTCAGGCGGCTGTCGTCGGGAATGCCGTCATTGTACTTCCCGGTGAGCAAGCCGCTGGCCAGGGGTGACCAGATCGTCGTTCCAAGACCGAAATTCTCATAGAGGGGCGCATATTCCCGCTCCACCCGGTCCCGATGGAGCAGGTGGTACTGCGGCTGCTCCATGGTTGGCGGCGTCAATCCATGGGCGTGGGCGACACGGTACGCTTCCGTGACCTGCTGAGCCGACCATTCACTGGTGCCCCAGTAGATGATCTTGCCCTGCTGAACCAGGGCGTGCATGGCCCGGACGGTTTCTTCGATGGGCGTATCGACGTCGGGGCGGTGGCAGAAGAAGAGATCGAGATAATCCACCTGCAGGCGCCGCAATGCGGCGTGACAGGCGTCCCGCACGTGCTTGGCGCTGAGCCCCAGTTGTGTCGGCTTCTCCCCACCCCAGAAGACTTTCGACGACACGGCGAACGTGTCGCGGGGAAGACCTAGCTCCGCCAGGGCCTCTCCCATGATCCTCTCGGATTGGCCGGACTCATAAGCTTCTGCGTTGTCGAAGAAGTTCACACCGGCGTCGTAGGCGGTCTTCAGCAGGGTCTTGGCTTCACCGAGATCGACCTGCTTTCCAAAGGTCACCCACGATCCGAAGGAGAGGGCCGAGACCTTCAGGCCGGCTCTTCCCAGACGACGATATTCCATGGTTTCTTTTGTCATGGTTGACGCCAGGCTCCTTGCTTCGATGGGGCAGGTTCTCCCCAAATGTCTGGAGTTGTCCTCTCAAGTCAAATGCCAGGCCCTCCTCACCGTGAAACCTCTCGGGCCCTCCGCTGTATTACCCCTAAGTGAATAATCCATCAATGAATTAGGGGTCTTTCTTCGGAATTCGAAGGCACCGGGCCGGTTCACGAGGCTCGAGGGACGGCCGGTCGCTGCGGATCCGAAGCCGAGACGACCCCGAACACAGAGGGGAACCTACCCATGGCAGGCAGCAACCTCTTCACGGGAACACTGGATCTCCTGATGCTCCAGACGCTGAAGTGGGGTCCCAAGCACGGCTACGGCATCGGCAAGTGGCTCCGCCAGCGGACGAAAGGGCAGGTGGATCTGAACGAGGGGGCCCTCTACTCCGCCCTCCATCGGCTGGAAAGGAAGGGCCTGATCAAGGGGAGCTGGGGAGAGACGGAAACGGGCAGGAGGGCCCGGTTCTACGCCCTCACGACGAAGGGCTGGAAGGCGCTTCAGAAGGAGACGGCCCGGTGGGAGGTACACGCCGGGGCCGTGTATGCCGTCCTGCGGCACTCGGAAGATTGAGGGCCGTTTCGAAGCCCCCCGCCCCGTTTTCTTGCCCGGGCCCGCTCGGACCGCCCACATTCATCCGGAATCCGGGGGGGCCTTGGGAGCCTCGGAGTCTTGACCCTTTTCGACGCGGTTCGCGGTGGAACGAGCCCGATGGCGGGAGGAACGAATGGCGAGCTCATGGAGGCGCATCGGTATGGCCGGCACCCTGCTGTTGGTGAGCACGGGCGTTGTGGAAGCTCACGCCCAGACGGTGGATCTGGTGGTGCGCGAGGCCCGGGTCATCGACGGCACCGGGAGTCCCTGGTTCGTCAGCGACGTGGCGGTGGACGAGGGCCGCATCGTTGCCATGGGCACCCGGCTCGACGTGGAAGCCACCCGGACCATCCATGCCGCCGGTCGGGTCCTCGCCCCCGGATTCATCGACGTACACACGCACGCGGATCGAGGCATCGAGGCGCTTCCGCGGGCCGACAATTTCCTCCTCGACGGTGTGACGACGGTCATCGGCGGAAACTGCGGCGGCTCGGAGACGGACATCGGCGAGTGGAGCCGAGGCCTGACGGAACTCGGGATCAACGTGGCCACTCTGGTCGGCCATAATTCCATCCGGCGCCAGGTCATGGGCCTGGAAGACCGGTCCCCCACCGCCCTCGAGCTCGAACAGATGCAGGCGCTGGTCGAGAAGGCGATGAACGACGGCGCCGTGGGCTTCTCCACAGGCCTCCTCTACGTACCGGGGACCTACGCCGATACCGATGAGGTCATCAGCCTGGCGAGGGTCGCGGCGCGTCACGGGGGTGTCTATGCAAGCCACATCCGGGAGCAGGGTGCAAAGCTCCACGAGTCCATCAATGAAGCGGTGGACGTTGGGCGGGAAGCCCGCATGCCGGTGCAGATCTCCCACTTCAAGGTCAAGGGACGCACCCGTTGGGGCACCATCGGTGAGGCCATCGCCCTGGTCGAAGCCCATCGGGCCGACGGGGTGGACGTCATGATCGACGTCTATCCCTACGAGCGCGCCAGCACGAACCTGGGCGTCAACCTACCCACGTGGGCGATTGCGGGTGAGTCCGGGGAAATCGCCGGGAGGATCCAGGATCCGGCCACACGCAGGCGTATCGTCGATGAAATGAAGGTCATGCTCGAAGGCCAGGGCTACGACGACTACTCCTTCGCCACCGTGGCCCGGTACGAGCCGAACCCGGCCTGGAACGGCAGGACCATCAGCGAGATCAACGTCCTGTCCGGCCGGGACCCGACCGTAGACGACGAGATCGCTACGATCCTGGAGATGATGCTCGGGGGTGGGGCGGCAGGAAACGCATATGGCGCCTCCATGATCTATCACTACATGAGTCTGGAGGACGTGGAGACGATCCTACGCTATCCCAACGCCATCGTCGCCAGCGACGGTGGTGTGATCGAGCTCGGCAACGGCCAACCGCATCCTCGTTCGTATGGAACCAATGCACGGGTTCTCGCCGAGTTCGTCCGGGCGCGTGGGCTGCTGACACTGGGAGACGCCGTTCGGCGCATGACGTCCCTGCCCGCACGGACCTTCGGCTTCCTGGACCGCGGCATCATCCGTCCAGGTCTCGCCGCGGACCTGGTGCTCTTCGATCCCGCCCGGGTCGTGGACAAGGCCACGTTCGCCGATCCGCACCGGTACAGCGAAGGCTTCGATTACGTCTTCGTCAACGGGGTACCGGTGGTGGTGAACGGGGAGCTGACCGACGAGCGACCGGGCACGTTTCTTCGGCGGGGCGGCATGTGACCGCGCCGTGGTCCGCGAGGACCTCATCCACCCTCGGGCTGTTGACTTCCTGATGTCGGTGGTGCGCCTGCCTGGACATCGGGACTCCCGCATCGACGGCCACGGACCCATGCCGCCCTTTTCCGGGTAGACTCCGAGCGGAATGCAGTCAACCGACATCCGGGCAAACGGATCTGAAACCTCTCCTCTTCCTTCTGGGCTGGTGTTTCTTCGGCCTCGGCGCCATCGGTGTGGTGGTGCCGGGATTGCCTACCACCCCTTTCATGCTCCTCGCCCTCTGGGCCTTCTCCAGAAGCTCCAGGCGCTTTCATGATTGGCTCTATACCCACCCGGTCTTCGGTCCCCCCCTGCAGAACTGGGAACGGCACCGGGTTATCTCCCTCCGGGTGAAGATCTTTGCCCTTCTGGCCATGGCGGTCGCCCTGCTCTACATGGCATTCTGGGCCAGAACGGCCGCCTGGGTCCTCCTCCTCACCGCCTCCGTCATGGCCTACGGCGCCTGGTTCATTCTGGGCAAACCCTCCAGGCTTCCGCCCGGAGCCCCGAGCTGTCGGGGAGTCGGCGGGGATCGAGAAGCTTGAGGAGGGTGCCGAGCGCGAGAGCCGATGGATGTGCGCCCGAATGCCGGAGTTATTCTTGCGCGAGCCCTTACCTTGGATAGTGTCGGCCGGCTCCTGTCTACCCGATTCCGCGCAGTGCCCCGACCGGCGGGCGCAGCCCGCGGTTGGGGG
>CAYXGM010000080.1:0-14537 GCA_964464555.1 uncultured Gemmatimonadaceae bacterium
GGTGAAGCAAGACCTTACAGTGCCCGCAGGTTGGAGGGTCACGAACAGGGACAACCTCCTGGCTCGTGGATTCTTTCGGAAAAGCTGCCGAAGCACAGGCCAAGAAGACTGTCAGCAGAAGGTGCTTGGGTTGCGAGGACAGAAAAGATTGCACCATTGTTTTTGGTCTCCGCCAGAAGGATCCTCGTGTACTCGGTGCCAAAACACTGTGGAACTGTGTCTTTAGGTAGCGAGCTGTCTCCCTCACGAGGGTTTTGGGCGCTGCCTTCCATAGGCCGCGCAATCCCGAGGCGCCGCCCGCACACGCCTCATCTTTCGGTCCCTATGTTCTGTTGACGTATCCCAACTCGAAAATGTGCAGTGAGGGTGACACCGGGGTTCCAGATCCAGGGAGAGATTTCTGACTTTACTGCACATTTTCGGCTCGAGACTCGTCTACTGAATGTTGGAGTGTAGACATGGACCCGCCGCGAGCAGAGGCTCAGGAAGCGACTGGAGGGCACGACCTACCTGATCGTTGGACTCGCGTTTTTCGCACTGGCCCAGCCGTTTCTCCTTCTCCGGGGGTCTTCCGGAAACGGGCCGGGTCATCCGACCTGGCTTCAAGTCGATGACACGCTGGCCAGCGTCGTTGCCACTGATTGGACTATGTTTTGCACTGCTGCTCCCCACCGACGCCAGGGTCTGTTCACACTACCTGAGGCCGGAGGGCCTCTGCGATCAGGGCAAAGTGGAGGAAGGCGGTGAACTTAACGTCCAGCTTGTCGAAGCGGGAGAAGATCCTCCGGTAGGCCTTCAGGCGGCGGAAGAGGCGCTCGATCTCATTGCGACGACGGTACAGTCGTTCATCCAAGGACCGGGGCTTCCACCGGATGATCTTGGGGGGAACAACGGGCGTAAAGCCAGGATCAAAGGCCAGTTGTCATGTTTGGTCCCCTTCGTAAGCCCGATCCATGATGAGCGCGAGTTGGTGCTCCACCCTCCTCGGGAGCGGCCGATGGACCGGGGTCCGTTTTTTTCGCTCCCGGGCCAGGCGCTTGCCCCGTGCGGTGCGGAGGATCGCCTCGATGGCCTCCTCCTTCTCCGCCCGGGTGGCGTTCCGGTGCCGGCCGGGGAAGTTCACCAGCCAATCGGCGTCCCACAGGATCTCGAACTCCCGGGTGGCCACGATGCCGGGATCGTGGGCCGTGTGGTGGTTGGCCACGATGCCGCAGACGTGGTCGGTCTTCTCACCCGGAAAGCTGAGGCGGGTGAGGATCTCCCGGCAGATGGGCGGACCCTCCATCTCCTGATAGGGGCCGGCGCCGAAGCCGTGGACCTCCCGGGCCCTGGGGATCCCGATGTCGTGGAGGAGTGCCGACGCGGCCAGGAGAAAGACGTGCTTGGCCGTGCGCATCATCCCGTCGATGTCGGCCCACTCGCCCGGCCGGCCCCGCTCCCCGCCCCTGGAACCGCCCAGACCGATGGCCAGCGTCCCACCAGCCACGGCCACGTTCATATTGGATGATCCCGACCGGGAGAGGGACGGCTCGTAGCCGAGGTGCCGGGAGACCTCGGCGGCCGTCCTCACCAGCGTGGAGTTCTCGGCCCCGGGAATCTGCCCGCCCGGCGTGAGCTGGAAGGGCTCCATGACCAGCCCGATCTCCGTCTCCTCCGAGACCTCGTCCAGAATCCCTCTCACCCGGGTCTCGATGGAGTCGATGATGCCTGCATCCATGGAGCGGATGTCCAGGGAGAACCATCCCGACGTCGGCTTGTGGTTGTAGACCGTGCCGCTCTCCAGGATGGAGATGTTGATGCGGGTCCGGGTGTCGTCCTGCCTCCGGGCATCGGGGAGGGAGAGGATGCGGTCCACGGCCCGGGCGATGCCCTGGTTCACGTTGGGAAGCCCCCCGGAAAGAGTATGGCCGCCCGGTCCCGAGGCCACGACCCTCCACCAGTGGATGCCGATGGCGCCGTAAGAGATGGAGTGGCCGTCCCCCAGGATGTCCACGAACCCCTCGGCCCGGTCCCTGTACTCGGCGTAGATGTCGTGCATGCCCACCAGGCCCGTCTCCTCCTGGGCCACGGCTGCAAACACCAGGGTCAGGCGGGGCCGGAGGCCCGATTGCACGAAGGCCTCTGCCGCGGCCAGGAGGGCGGCCGTGGTGAGGGAGGTGTTGGTCCCCGGCCCCACCACCCGGTCCCCTTCGATCCGGGGCCCTTCCTCGGCCGCCCGCTGGTGCTCGGCCACGGTGGCCAGGTCGTCCAGCGTGGAGATGAAGACCAGCGCCCGGTCCGACTCCCCGGGGATGACGCCCACGGCGTTGGGGCTGGAGGTGACCCGCACGTCCTGGAGCCCCACCTCACGCATGCGGCGGGCCACGGCCTCGGCCCGCTCATGCTCCTGTCCCGAGGGGGACACGATGCCGCCGATCTCCCTCAGGAAGGCCGCGGTCCGGTCTCTCTGGTTCTCGATCTGGCGGAGCCCGAACTGGACTCCGGGGCGGGAGAGGACCCGCTCCAGCCCCGGCTCCTGGGCTCCGGACGAGGCCGGAGTGAGGAGGGACAGGAGGAGGAGGGGAAAGACGGCAGCCCGACGGACCGGGCCGGGCTGGGGGGTGCTTCGGGACATGGCGATGACTCCCGGAGGGTTTCTGGATTCCGTTCCGAGTTCGAGAAGGGTGTTGCGAAGGAGGGAACCTACGCCCCGGACCTGGCCTCTGACAGGTCGCCGGCAAGCTCGGGGGGGCTAAAAGGCGGGAACCCCCTCCAGGGCCTCCACCCCGATGCCGGGACCCGGCGGGAGGGTGATCCTCCCGTCCCGGATCTGCATCCCCCGAAAGACGTCGTTGGCGATGAGGAGGTTGCCGTCCAGGTCGGCCCAGTCCACCAGGGGCGAGAGCTGGGCGGCGGCGGAGACGGCGCAGGAGGTCTCGGTCATGCATCCGATCATGACCTTCATCTCCAGCGTCCGGGCCACGTCCACCATGCGCCGGGCCTCCCGCATCCCCCCGCACTTCATGAGCTTGATGTTCACCCCCGAGTAGACCTGGAAGGCCTCCCGGACGTCCTCGGCTCCCTGGACGGCCTCGTCCCCGATGGTGGGCAGAGGGGAGTGCTGGGTGAGCCAGGCGTTGTCGTCGGGCCGGTCCCGGGGCATGGGCTGCTCCACGAACTCCACCCCCTCCTCGTGGAGCCAGTGGATCATCTCCAGCGCCTGCTGGCGGTCCGTCCAGCCCTGGTTCACGTCCACGCAGAGGGGCACGTCGGACACCGAGCGGATGGTCTCGATCATCATCCGGTCCGACTCCAGCCCCAGCTTCACCTTGAGGATCCCGTAGCCCTCGGCCTCCTGGACCTTCTGTCGGACCACCTCCTCCGTGTCGATGCCGATGGTGAAGGAGGTCATGGGGGCCTTCTCGGGGGAGAGCCCCCAGAGGCGGTACCACGGCTCCCCCAGGAGCTTTCCCACCAGGTCGTGCAGCGCCATGTCCACCGAGGCCTTGGCCGCCGGGTTCCCCGGAGCCACGTCCCGGACGTAGCCCAGGATCTCCTCCATGCGGAAGGGATCAGTGAAGGGCTCCAGGTCCACCCGGGCGAGGAAGCTCGTCACCGTTTCGTGGGACTCCCCCAGGTAGGGGGGCATGGAGGCCTCGCCGTAGCCGCTCACCCCCTCGTGGTCGATGCGGGTGAGGACCACGGGCGTGGTGGTCCGGGACCCGGAGGCCAGGGTGAAGGCGTGCTTCAGCTCCAGCGTGAAGGGTTGGAAGTGGAGTCTCACCGGCCGGCCTCCGCACCGTACCAGGGGTGGTCCGCCACCAGCCAGGGGCCCCGGTCCCCGTCCGGGCCCTCGATGCGCCTCACGTGGAGAAGGCCCTCCAGCCGGCTCCGGCTGAAGTCCGCGTCCGACTCCACCAGGGAGTTGATCCGGACCCGCCCGGAGGAGTGGATGTAGCGCCCCTGGCCGATGTACATCCCCACGTGGGTGACCCGCTCGGGGCGCTCTGCCGTGACCGCCCGCCCGAAGAAGAGGAGATCCCCCGGCTCCAGTCCCCGCAGGTCCTCACGGAAGGGGACCGGCCGGCCGTGAAGGACCTGCTGGTTGGCGTCCCGGGAGAGGATGACCCCGTGGAGGTAGAAGAGGGTCTTCATGAAGCCGCTGCAGTCCACCCCCCGGGCCGAGGTACCCCCCCACAGGTAGGGGCGGCCCATGAAGGTCCGGGCCAGGGCGATGAGGGAGGAGGCCGGGGGCATCTCCCCGGAGGAGGCCGCGGGCCCCACGCTCTCCAGGGGCACCAGGTCCGCCGCCGGAAGCCACCCTTCCCGGCCGTCGGGAAGGGTGGCGTGAATGAGCTCGCCGGACCGCTCTCCGGCCCGGACGATCCCCCCCAGGGAGATGTCGCTCACCACCACGTCGGAGCCGGGCGCCTCCCGCAGGAGTCCCAGGTCCCTCACGAACATCCTCCGCGTCCCGCCGTTCCACCGATCCAGCTCCTCCCGGCCCATGGGCTGGATGGCCCCCGGGTCCACCCAGGCGATGTAGCCCTCCGGGGTCCGTACCCTGTACCAGCTCCCCTCCCGCATGAGGATCCTCAGGGGGGTTCCCATGAGGACCTGGGAGGTGAGCTCCCGGGAGTGTCCCGGCCGGGTCCGGAGGTTGGACACCGACACCCTCACCAGGGCCCACGTCGTCTCGCCCAGGGCCGGGTCGGGAAGGAGGGTGATCTCCCCCGAGACCCGTTCCGCCAGGCCCACGGCATCCAGCTTCCGGAGAAAGGCCGCCCTGGCCTCGGGAAGGGTGGTCACCCCCGTAAGGGCCAGATCCTCTCCCACCTCCACGTCGAAGAGCTCCAGCCTCCCGTCGGGCACGTGCTCCCGGCGTACCTCCCGAACGGCTTCTTCCACCTGCTCCTGGAGCTGGGCGGCCCCTGCGCCGGGGAGAAGAGCCGTCGTGAGAAGGACGAGGACGGCAGGCAGCAATCTCGACATCGGCTTGCGTTTCGGGTGTTTCATGGGTGCCTTGGCGGTGTAGGTTGTTGAGGAATCCGAGACTGGTCCGGGGATTGTATCAGGGATCCGTCTCGGGAGCTACATTGAGGCGGACGCCCGTGGAGGAAGACCATGCCCAGGAACCCCATGCAGACCGTAACTACGACCCTTCTCATCGCCCTTGCATCCCTCCCGGCCCTGGCCTGCGGCTCCGGGACCCCCGACGAAAGCCCCCTGGCGGGCAAAGTCGTCTGCCTGGACCCGGGCCACGGCGGGACGGCGGACACCGATCAGTTCAGGGTGGGTCCCACGGGGGAGCGGGAGGAGTGGGTGGACCTCCGGGTGGCCCTCCTCCTCCGGGACATGCTGGAGGAGCGGGGCGCCCGGGTCCTCATGACCCGGACGGAGGACGTGGCCGTGGAGCTCAAGGAGCGTGCGGACCTGGCCGTGAACAACGACGCCGACGTCTTCCTCTCCATCCATCACAACGCCACCGCCGATCCGGCGGTGAACTTCCCCATCATCTACTTTCACGGCAACGCGTCGGAGAACCGGGCCAGCGTCGAGCTGGGACGTTCCCTGGCCCGGGAGCTCCGGCAGGCCCTCTTCGACGGGGAGTCTCCGGTGAGCCTGGTCTCGGATCACGTCATCTTCCCGGGAGGCGGCACCGGCGTCCTCCGCCACTCCTACGGCATTCCCGGCGTCATCGGCGAGGCCTCCTTCTTCACCAACCCGGAGGAGGAAGGAAGGCTGAAGGACCCGGACTACAACCGCCGGGAGGCCGAGGCCTACGTGGCCGCTTTGGAAGCCTTCTTCGCCGACCCTATCCCGGCCATCGCCGAGAAGTACGGCACCGTCCAGTTGCCCCGATTCGAGGTCTTCCAGGAAGCCGAGCGGATGAGCGAGGAGGCCAGGCTCTGGCTGGAGGACTACAACCGGGCCCTCTCGCTCATGGAAGAGGACACGCCGGAAAGCCGGCAGGAAGCCTACGACCTCTTCACCCGATCGGCCCGGTCCTTCCCCGATTCCTGGGTGGCCAGGGAGTGCCACCGCCACCGGGCCCAGCTCCTGGAGCAGATGGGACGGACGGAAGAAGCGGAGGAGGCCCGCCGCCGGGTCCAGGAGTTCTACGTGCCCGTGGAGTAGCCCGGGCATTGGACGGAGGGGCGGCCGCTACGGGCTCAGCACCACCTTCATGGCCCCGCTCCCCTTCCGGTTCCACGCCGCCTTCAGGGCGTCCCGGTACTGCTCCAGGGGAAAGATGTGGGTCACCACCTTCTCCGTGGGGAGCCCCACCTCCGCCAAAAGCTCCCGGGTGACCTGGAAGGTGTGGCGCTCCTCCTCCCTCCACTCCTCCCGCCCGTAGCCCAGGAAGCCCCTCACCTCCAGCTCCCGGGCCCAGAGGAGGGTGAAGTCCAGGGACTTGATCTCCGCGGCGCACCCCAGCATCACCACCCGTCCCCGGGGCGAGGCGTAGCGAAGGGCCTGTTCCAGGCTCTCCTTCGAGCCCACGCAGTCGTAGATGAGGGGGAATCCGCCCCCGGAGTAAACCTCGGGCCCCACCAGGGGCTGGTAGGCCATGGCCCCCGTCTCTACCAGGGCCTGGCGGGCCTCCAGCCCCGGCCGGACCACCTCGGTGGCCCCCAGCTCCCGGGCCAGGGCCATCTCCTTCGGCCGCTTGGCCTGGGCCACCAGGTCGCCGCGGAATCCCGTGGCCCGGAGGGCCCAGATGGCCCCCATGGCGATGGGCCCGCTTCCCATGACCAGGACCGGCTCGTCGGGGCGGGGAGGGCTCCGGAGGACGGCGTGGACCCCGATGGAGAGGGGCTCGATGAGGACGGCCGTCCGGTCCTCCATGGCGTCGGGAACCCTGAAGAGCTGACTCCGGTGAACCACCATGGTCTCCCCCCAGCCCCCTGGAAGATCACGATGGTAACCCATAGTCAGACCAGGGCTTAGAGGCCGTCCGCCCACTTTCATCAGACCCTCCTCCCCGCCCCGCTCGCAGGTGCTCCCGAACCCGGCGGCGCAGGAGGGACAGGGTTCGGGGTAGCCCCGCACCTCGCAGGAAAGCATGGGGTCCACCACCACCCGCTCCCCTACCTCCACCCCCGTCACCTCATCGCCGACCTCCACCACCCGTCCCAGGACCTCGTGGCCCAGGACCGCCGGAAAGGAGCCGAAGGGCTCCAGGATGGGGCTGGCCGAAAAGGTCAGGTTTCCCAGGTCCGTGCCGCAGATCCCCGCCAGGAGGACCTCCAGGCGGACCCAGTCCCGGCCCGGAAGGGGTGGCTCGGGAACGTCCCCCAGGCGGAGGCCGCTCAGGGGCCCGAAGGTCACCGAGGAGGTGAGGCCCCCGAGCCCCTTGGCCAGGAGGTACCGGGGCACGGTCACATCGAAGCTGACGGCTTTCATGACCGCAAGATAAGGGTTCGCGCAAGAATAACTCCCCAGCACCGAGAACGATCAGCCGCCGAAGGTGACCCGCGCCCCCACCAGAAACGCCCTCCCGGGGGCCCGGAACCCGAAGACCTCCTGGTACGTCTCGTCCAGAAGGTTCTCCACCCGGGCCCGGAGGTGGACGCCGGGTCGGCCGTCCCCGGGAGTCAGGACCTCCATCTCGCCCCCGAACCCCACCAGGGTGTAGCTCTCCAGCTCCACCGGGGCCGCCGGCCAGGCCGAGAAATCACGGTCCCACCGGCTGTCCACGAAGCGGAGGCTCGCCGTCAGGCTCCCTCTCCGGAACCGGTATGAGCCCCTGGCGCCCACCTGGTGGGTGGGCCTCCGGATGAGGGCCTCCCCCTCCACGAAGACGGCCCCCTCCCCCTCGTCGAACCCGGCGTCCAACACCTCCGTGTCCAGGTAGGTATAGCCCCCCGACAGGGAGAAGGGCCCCAGGGGGAAGGTCGCCGACATCTCCAGACCCCGGCTCCGGGCTGCGGCCACGTTGTAGTAGTTGGGGCCCCCGGGGGCCGGGGGAGCGAAGGTGTACTGGATGAGGTCGCTGAGCTCCTGGTCGAACCAGGTGAGGGACACGGCGCCGCCCGAGGCGCCCACCGCCTGCTCCACCCCCACCTCCCAGACGTTGGTGACCTCGGGCTCCAGGTCGGGATTCCCCACGCTGAAGGCCGACGAGGTGGTCTCGAAGAAGGTGGGCGCCTTCATCCCCTTGCCGGCGTTTCCGCGGAAACGCGTTCCCGTGGCAGGCAGGGCCCAGGAGAGCCCCGCCTGGTAGGTGAAAAATTCTCCGTACTGCTCGTTGTCCTCCACCCGAACGCCCGCGTTGCCGGACCATCCGCCCCGGTTCGTCGTCAGGTGGGCGTAGTACCCCCGGCTGGTGCGGTCATTCCTGCTTCGGCTCGTGGAGGGGCCGAAGTCGCTCTCGGACTCGGAAAAGGACTGCTGCTCCTCTTCCTCCAACTCGGCACCCAGCGTCAGGACGGTGCTTTCAGAAAACGACACATTTGACCTGAGGTCCACCGAGGTTCGCTGAAACGCGTCCAGGCTGGAATAGGCGAAAAAGCCCGTGTCGTCGGAGGGTCCGTCCGGCCGGTCGTCGGAGCCGCCGTCCCACCCGTAGGTGCGGATGGAAGCAGCCAGGTGGACCCGTTCCGTCAGGGAACGCCCCGCCTCCAGAGCCAGGGCCAGCTCGTCTCCGTACGTGAAGGCGTTGGTGTCCACCACGTTCCCCGATCCGTCGGTGGGGAAATGGTAGACCCGGTCGCCGTAGCGGCCCGTGAGGCCGATGCTGGTCCGATCGTCAGGGGTCAGGAAGAACGCCCCCGCGAAGGAGGTGCTCCTGAACGCGTTGTTGAAATCCAGGATGCCATCGGTGGCCAGCCGGGAAGCGGTCAGGGAGTAGCTGGACCGGTCCCCACCTCCGGCCACTTCTCCGGACCAGTCCCGGCGGCCGTAACTGCCGCCCCCCACGGAGACCGAAGCCTTCGGCGCTCCCCGCCCCCGCCTGGTGATGACGTTGATGACTCCCGCCGACGCGTCGGAGCCGTAGAGGGCCGATGCCGGGCCTCTGGCCACCTCGATGCGCTCGACGCCAGCCATGAGGAGGCCCGAAAAGTCGAAGCTTCCCCCCGCACGGTTTACCTCCACGCCGTCCAGGAGGACCTTCACGTGATCCGACTCGGCACCGCGGAAAAAGGTGGAGGTCACGCTCCCGTAGGAGCCGTTTTGCACCACCACCAGCCCCGGCACCTCCGCCAGGGCGTCGGCCACCCGGGCCACCCCCCGGGCCCGAAGCTCCTCCCCGTCCAGGACGGTGACGTGGGCCGATTCCGTCCCCACCAGACGGGGCACCGGGGTGCCGGTGACGATGAAGCCTTCCAGCTCGATGGGTTGGATCTGGGATGCCGCCGGGTCCGCTCCGGCCAAGGAGACCAGGAGGGCCAGGATCAGGAAGAGCACCGAGCGCCGCCCGAACGACCTACCCGCGTAGGATCGCTGCATGAGAAAACCCCGTTTCCTCTCCCGGGGGAACGGGGCGAACGGCTCAGGAGACCGCTGACCACTCATCCCCCCACGGAGATGCACGTGTGAGTCCGGGGTGGGTCAGGTCTCCTGGCTCGAGGCCGCCGAACCTGCCTTCCCGGGGCTCGTCCTGCCCCAGTGGCCTGCTCAGGCCGGCGTTCCGAGACGCGCTCGGACCTCTCACAGTGGCGGGGCCGCGCCGGAGTCGCACCGGCTTCCGGGATGACCCACCCGCCGTAGGAATGTGCGTTGATTCTGGGGGAAAGGGGGGGACGCCGTCAATGCCTCCGGGAAGGGAGTCCGGGTGTGGGTGCCCCGGGCCCGACAGAAACCATGGAAACAGAAATGTTTTCGATGAATTGACAATGTCTCCAAGAAAAGGTATCGTTCCCTGCGATGCGATGAGAATGATTCTCATTCACAAATAATAAGAATCATTCCAGATAGCCCAAGGACGCGGAGCGGGACGCACACACACCATGATCATCCACCTGAACTTCATCCTCGTTCTGGCCTCCGCCCTCTTCCATCCATCCAGGGCGGAGCCCGTGGAGGTGAAGAGGGAGGCCTGGACCATGGGCACCCGGCTCCAGGTGGTGGTGCAATCCCCTTCCAGAGCCCGGGGAAGGGCGCTGAGCGAGGCCCTCGTCCGGGAAGTGGAGAAGGCCGACAACCTCCTGAGCACCTGGGACCCGGGTTCGGCCCTGAGTCGGGCGAACCGGAGCGACCCGGGTGTGCCAGCCCCTCTCCCTCCCCCCCTGGCCCCCCTTTTGGCGGAGGTTCTGGAGGAGGCCCGGCACACCAGGGGAGCCTTCGATCCCGGTGTGGGTGCCCTGGTGGATGCCTGGGACCTCCGGGGAGGGGGCCGCACGCCCGGCCCCGACGCCCTGGAAGCGGCCAAAAACGCCTCCGGCTTTCGTCACTTCGTGGCGGACCCCCGTTCGAACACCCTCCGGCGCCTCCACCCCGGAGCGTGGCTGGACTCCGGCGCCTTCGGCAAAGGCGCCGCCCTCCGCTCCGTCCTCCGCCGACTGGAGGGTGCCGGAGACGGGGGTTCCCCTCCGGTGGGCAGGGTTTTGGTGGATCTGGGAGGCCAGGTGCTGGCCGTGGCCCCGCCATCCCGACCCTGGATCCTGGGCGTGGCCCACCCCCGCCGGCGGACCCGCTCCGTCCTCCGGCTCTCCGTTCATGACAGGTCCGTGGCCACCTCCGGTACGTCGGAGCGGTGGGTGGAGGTGGCAGGGGAACGGCTCGGCCACATCCTGGATCCCAGGACGGGGAGGCCCGCCCCGCCTTGGGGCAGCGTCACCGTGGTCTCTGCCGATCCCCTGGAGGCCGACATCCTCTCCACCGCCCTCTACGTCATGGGTCCCGAGGCCGGCCTGGCCTGGGCCCGGGAGCATACCACCGCGGGGGTCCTCTTCCTGGAATTCCGGGAGGAGGGTCTCCGGGCCACCTGGAACGGGGCCATGGAGCCCTGGTTCCTCTCCCCCCCGCCCGCCGGCGGGGAGCTGGAGGAAGGAAACCACATCAACCTGAACACCCAAGGAGTTGGCCTTTCATGAAGATGCCGACAGCTATGCATATCCAGGCTTTCGCCCTCTCTATTCTCTTTCTTGCCCTGGCAGTCCCTCCGGGACCCGTCTCGGCCCAGACCCCCGATTCCACCCGCATCGCCGAGCTGGAGCGGCGCATCGAGGCCATCACCCGTGAGATGGAACGGATGCAACTGGGCGGAGACGTCGTCCAGGCCGACTCGTCCGCCCGGGGATTCGGTCTGGGGGCTTCCAAGGTCTACCGCGTTCGGCAGGGCGTCTCGATGGGAGGCTACGGGGAAGTCCTCTATGAGAACTACGCCGCCGAGCTGGAAGACGGCTCAACCGCCGGAAAGGACGACCGGTTCGACGCTCTCAGGGCCATCCTCTACGTGGGCTACAAGTTCAACGACCGCCTCCTCTTCAACTCCGAGATCGAGATCGAGCACGCCAAGGAGGCCTTTCTGGAGTTCGCCTACCTGGACTACATGCTCACCGAGAACGTGGGTCTGAGGGGCGGCGTGCTGCTGGCTCCCCTGGGGCTGGTGAACGAGTTCCATGAGCCGCCCGTCTTCCTGGGCACGGAGCGGCCCGTCACCGAGAACCGCATCATCCCCACCACCTGGCGGGAGAACGGGATCGGGCTCTTCGGGAGCGCCGGAGACCTGGAGTGGCGGGCCTACCTCATGAACTCCTTCAACGGTGCCGGCTTCGACGGCTCGGGCCTCCGGGGCGGACGGCAAAAGGCCGGAAAGGCCCTGGCCGAGGACCTGGGCGTCGCCGGTCGTCTGGACTGGGTGGGGACCCCGGGCCTCATCCTGGGGGCCTCGGCCTACCTGGGGGAGACGGCCCAGAACCGGGAGCTGAACGGGCAGGAAATCGGAGGCCGGATCCTCGTCTGGGACCTCCACGCCGACTACAAGGTCCGAGGATGGGACTTCCGGGCCGTTGTGGCAGGAGCCGCTGTGGACGAAGCGGAGGAGATGAACGCCCTGAACGGCCTCTCCGGAGCCGACGGGATCGGCGAGTCCATGCTGGGATGGTACGTCCAGGCGGGTTATGACGTCCTGAGGCGGCAGAGCACCCCCCATCAGCTCATCCCCTATCTCCGCTACGAACAGGTCGATACCCAGCGGGAGGTGGCCGACGGGTTCGCCGCCAACCCCGCCAACGATTTCACCGTCACCTCCCTGGGCGTGGCGTGGAAGCCCGATCCCCAGGTGGTGTGGAAGGTCGGCTACCAGCTTCATTCCAACGAAGCGGAGACGGGGCTCAACCAGTGGAACGTCCAGATCGGGTGGCTCTTCTGAAGCCGGCCTCCGCGCCGCGGGTCGCCGCTTTCCTGGCTGCCGTCGC
The DNA here is from genome assembly GCA_964464555.1 of uncultured Gemmatimonadaceae bacterium. GTDB lineage: Bacteria > Gemmatimonadota > Gemmatimonadetes > Longimicrobiales > Gaopeijiaceae > CAYXGM01. The sequence continues at coordinate 12,345 of CAYXGM010000080.1, forward strand.
CCTGGCGGCGGCAGCCCTCCCGGCCCCCTCCCGGGCTCAGGAGCTCACCCAGGAGGAGGCCCTGGCCCTGGCCTTTCCCGGGGCGGATTCCATCCGGCGCCGCACGGCGTACCTGGAGGACCACCAGCTCGCCCGCATTGCGAAAGCCACGGGCCCGGAAGCGGGGGAACCCTCCGCCGTCGCGCCTCACTACGTGGCGTTCCAGGACGGCGCACCGGTGGGAGCGGCCTACTTCGATGCCCATCGGGTCCGGACCATGGACCAGGTCCTCATGATCGTGGTGGGCCGCGATGACCGGGTCATGCGGATCGAGACGATCCGGTTTCGCGAACCTCCCGAATACGAAGCCCCGGAGCGGTGGCTGGAGCTCTTTCGCGACCGGGGCCTGGGACCGGACCTCTCCCTGAAGGGGGAGATCCCCAGCATCACCGGCGCCACCCTCACGGCCCGGGCCGTGACCCGGGCCGTGCGCCGGGCCCTGGCCCTGCACGCCGAGGTCAGCCCCTTCGAGACGGGCCCTCTGAAGGACCCTGAAGGTCGATACCCGTGACCCGACTGCAGAAGTGGCTCCTCCTGGGCTCGTCAGGGGCCACGGGCCTCACCGGGCTCGTGTACTGGTGGATGAAGAACAGGATGGAGCCCGTCACCGAGTGGGCGGCCATCAACCACCCCCTCCAGCCCTGGGTTCTGAAGGCCCACATCCTGGCGGCTCCCATCCTGGTCTTCGCCGTGGGCCTCATCGCCTCGGACCACATCTCGAGGCAGGTGAGAAACGGAAGGACACGGGGGCGGCGCTCGGGCCTGGTGGCCGTCTGGTTCCTGGCCCCCATGATCCTCTCGGGCTACCTCATCCAGACCGTGACCCACCAGGGGTGGCTCACCTTTCTGGCGTGGACGCACCTGGTGACGGGGATCGTATACCTGGCAGGGCTAGGGGCTCATCAGTCGATCGTCCTGCGACGGCGAGAGGGTCTTTTTACCATGGAGAGGACCACCCCCCCGAAGACGTGACCGTGGTTGTTCACCTGGCGGGGCATCATGAGCTCTGAGACCGAGACCTCGCACCGGGCGGCGCTCCGGGGTTCATCGATGAAATGCGTCACATGACCTCACTTCGCGGGCCTTCCGGCCCCGCCGGAGGCGCGTCCGGAATTTCCATGCCGCCCCCTCACACCCCTCGGACACTCCGAAGCCAGATCAACTGGTAAAGGCCAGTGAGCCGGCGGTGCCCGCAGAAAGGGCGATCACGATGTCGCCGAGGCCCGCCGAAGTCCTGGCGGCAAGCTCCGGAGAAGTCGGATCCACGGGAAAGACAATTCCCAGGAGGAGAGATATGGCCGCCGCGGTAACGACGCCGTATCCGATGGCCCGCAAAGACCGACGGGCGAGATGGGGATCTCCCAGGGCCGAGGCCAGAGACAACGCGATGTTGGGTCCCAGGAGGGGAGCGATGACCATGGCCCCGATGACGATGGCTACATCTCCCCGATTCAAACCCACGGCCGCCACCAGCGAGGACAGCGCAATCATAACCAGGTAGACCGGCGTGACCCGGCCGGCCTGGCTCAGGTCTTCATAGAGCTCTTCTCGGCTGATGCGTTCGGGGGTTGGCTTGTCTTCCGGTTTCTGTATTTCCGGATCTTCAGCTTCCGCCTCCATTTCCATGACCGGAAGCGTGGCCTCCACCGGGTAGAGAATCAGGCGGAAGGCCTCTCGAGACCCGAAATGGCTGACGAGGCGATCAGACAGGGCTTCGGCATCCAAGGCCTCCATGTCGGGGAATCCGCGGCGAAAGGAAGGAGCGCAGGCGGAAACGGCTTTTCCCGGCCTCACATCATCCTGCGGTTTCTCGAGAACCTCAAGGTCCCTCAGGTTATGGGTCGCCGCAAGCAGATCCCCAGGGCCGCCATCTGTCCTGACGTGTTCCGGGGGAAGCGGAGCATGCCATGACATCGCTCCTCCCACGTCGGTTGCTGGTGACCTTCACCTGGATTCAACAGGAGAAACATCACCCAAAGATCTGGAGTTTCCATGGGCCGGCCGAGAGCGGTCTCCTTCCTCGTCCTGGTTGTGCCATTTCCCCAGTTGGTAGGCGATCACGTGGAAAAGGCGTTCCGGAGCCATCTCAGATGCGGCATCCTGGCCCAACGGCTTTGCCAGGGCTCGGTAGCGCCGTCCTCACGGTCCGACGTC
>CAYXGM010000081.1:0-14327 GCA_964464555.1 uncultured Gemmatimonadaceae bacterium
GAACAGGATGTTGCTTTCTGTAGTCTTAGTGACTTGCTATTTGACTGACGGTAACATTCGATCCCCGCAACGGCTCCTCGGATCGGTAAGCGCTGTGGTGATCGAAGGCCCGAAAGCCTCGGGAAAGACCGCGACGGCCCGGCAGGCTGCAGAGAGCGAGGTTCTCCTCGACACCGACCGTGCCGCTCGGCGAGCCGCAGAGTTGGATCCGTCCCTGGTATTGGAAGGGAGCACCCCCCGTCTCCTGGACGAGTGGCAGGTCGTCCCGCAGCTCTGGAACCACATCCGCCGAGCGGTAGATGAGCGAGGCAGGCCCGGGCACCTGAATCTCACCGACGAGCAAGCGACCGATGCGGTCCGAGCGTACCTGGACGGAATCCGTCGGGCGGACATTGGCCGAGTGGATGGAGTAGACCGGGATCCTCACAGGGTCGGGAGGCTCCTCAGCTCTCTCGCGAGGAACGTGGCTACCTACGCAAGCCTCTCGACGGTTGCGGCCGACACGGGCAGAGCCGACGGGCCCCTGGCCCGCTCGACCGTACTGGACTACCTGTCGGCCCTGGACCGACTCATGGTGACTGAGGACCAGCCCCCTTGGGCCCCGCATCTTCGGTCGAAAGCCAGGTTGATGAAGCTGCCCGGAACTTGCTCCGGTTCAGGGAGAAGGTGGACCTGGAGCGCTCCGGCCCCCCGCAGGCGCTGGTTTCGCTGGATGATGGAGGCGAGGACGCGGATGGGCCTATCGATCCCAACCTACGGGCGTCCAGCGGCGCGGGGAAAGTGAGGTTCGGGAGGTCCCCTTTTCTCTCCTTTCGGCTGGTCTACTTCTCCCACTCAGGGAACCTGGTCGCCACTTCGGCAGAGAACTCATCCAGGAGTGTCATCTTCTTCACTCTTTCTCTCCACTTGTCCTGCACCCAGCCGTACGCCATCTGCGGATCGTCCTGCGCATGCTCCTTGAATTCCGACTTCGTCTCTCGACCATACGCATATAGCCCAGCCAGTACCGCAAAGCAGTATTCCCGGGCCTCATCCGCTCTCCCCCAATTCTGGTACTGCCGAATTCGCGCCACGTGGGGGCGCAGCACCTCCTCAATCATCACCCAACTCTCTTCATTCGGATCCACGTAGCCCTGATTCGTCCGACCGGACCGGTCCCACAGTTCCTCGACCGTGAGAAGCTCGAGGTCCGCCAGGACATCACCGGATACCACTTCAGGATCGAACCTCGAGATTTCCGTGTGAATCTCGTCACGGACGGCCTCACCGACCGCGTCCGACCGTCTCGAGAGACGTCGAAGGATCCCCATCGCTTCCTCTGGGCGAAGATCCTCGACGTCCGGGACGAGCTTTCCCTCATTCTCACTTCTCAACTTCCACCCCCTTCCCAAGATGACACAGCTTCCGGAACCGTCCCTACCCCCTCCCATCCTCCGGCACCCGGATCACCCGGCCGGGCAGACCCGCGTAGGGAGTCTCCGTGCAGGTGGCCAGGAGGATCTGGCAGGAGTTGGCCGCCTCCTCCAGGATCGGCCGGAACCGTCGCATCCGGACCGGGTCCGAGTTGACCAGCCGATCGTCCAACACCACGAGTTGCCGCTCCTCCTGGCTGAGGGCCATGGCGATGGCCAACCGCAGGAGGACCACGAGCTGTTCCTGGGTGCCGTGACTCAACTCACCCACCTCCAGGTCGGCGCCATACCTGGAAAACCTGACCTCGGCGGGCTTGAGCTCGGTTGAGAGCCTCACGGCGTCGTATGTCCCGTCGGTCAATTCGGCAAGCCAGCCGGAGAGTCGCTCCGATACGGGCCCGGCCAGGACACCGGTTCGCTCTTCCTGGAGGTCCTGGACGAGATTCCGGAGCACCTTCCCTCCTTCGGCTCGCCTCTGGAGCGTTCTCAGTCGAGCCTTCCTCACCGCGAGGGAGGCCTCCAGATCTCCGATCCGCGAATAGAGATTGCCCTGGGCCAGAGTCTCCAACGCTGAGAGGATCTTGGTCTCCTCTTTCTCGTCCTCGTGCAGAGACCCCTTGATTGCCTCGATCTGGCTCAGGAGGTCGTCACGTTCGGCTCTGGGCTTCTCCACTGTTTCCTGTACGGCGGTCCGAAGATCTTCCCGGCGCTCCTCCTGATCGGAGACATCCTTGCCTTTCTCCTCCAGCAGGGAGTCCAGGTGCTTCCGATCGCCGTAGGGTTTCAGGAGCCCGGACACCTGGCGGTGGTAGCCCTCCAGGGTCGATGTCTCCTGTGCCAACGCAGAGTGCGCCTCCGACCTGGCCTCGATGGCGGCCTGGTAGGAATCCCTGGCTTTCTCAGCTTCGGAGCTGAGCTCCTCCCGCCTCGCCTCGAGGCCCTCCACTTCCTCGGATAGGGCGCGGATCTCCCGGGACACTGCAGGGGCATCCAGCCCGAGATCCTCCTCTTTCAGCTTCCGGGTCCGGGCTTGTTTTTCCTTCAGGCGCTCCTCCACTCGGGCAAGCTCATCGGCCGGGTCGCCCTGGTCCAGGATGGTCTCGATGTTGGAATCCAGCTTCTCCAGGTCTCTCTGCAAGCCTTCCTTTTCGTCATGGGCCTTTACGAACGCGGTCTCGTCCTGCAGGCCGAAGCGATCCTGAAGGGCGTCCCGGGCGTCCTCCAGCCTCTCCAGTTCCCCCTTCAACTGCTTCAGGTCCTCTCCTCCTCCGCTCACCGTGATGGTGCCCAGGTCGGAAAGGGAGAACCGGGTAGAGGAGGTGATGAGGTACTCTCCGCTCTCCTGCAGCTCCGCAGGGGGATCGGAGGAGATGTCGACGGTCTCCGAGAGATCGAAGGCCACTCGGATGGCGACCGCCTCTGCCTTTGCCCGGGTCAGATCCAGCTTTCGGGACACGGCCCGGAATTCCGCCACGTCCTCCCCGGAGGGGGCAAGGAGCCCCTGGATCCGTTCCCGGAACTCTTCCCGCTCCTCCCTGGCTTCGTCGAGTCTCTTCAGACGCTCCTGTTGGTTCCGTTTTTCTTCCGTTTGCTCGAGGAGGTCTTTCAAGGCCTTGAGCCCCTCCAGGCGCTCTTCGACCTTCGACAGGCGAGGGCCGACCTCTTCCTGCAACTCCACTCGGATGGACGTTTCTCGGCCTTTCTCCCGCTCCTCGTCCAGTTCCCTGTCACCCAGATCGGTGCGAGCCTTCCTGACAGCCTCCTCGGCTCGGGTGATGTCGTCGTCGAGAGCCTTCAGGTCCGCCACCACCCGTCGGAGTGATTCCTCCTCCGCGCGACGGCTCTTCAGCTCCTCGTCCGCGGTCCTCAGCTCCCCTTCGAGGGTTTCCCCTTCTTTCAAGACGGCGCTGAGGGTGTCGGCTTCCTCCCGAAGGCTCTTCTCTTCTCTCCTCTTCTCCTTGATTCCCTGGTCGAGACTTTCCAGCGTCTTCCTGTGCCGAGCCCCCTGGGACAGCCGTTCCTGAAGCTCGGCCAGCTTGGCCTCGTTCTCCGGGATCTCGTGCATCAGGCTCTTCAGCACACTCCTGCTGGCCACCCTACCAGTGGGCGTCCAGTGACTGTCGTACTCCTCCTGGACCCTCCGGAGGATCTCCTCTTCTTTCGGGGAAGCGGCAGCCACCTCCACAAGCCCCTGGAGACCCTTTCGGACCGCATCGTTCCAGGTCTGGTCCGGCAGCGCCGCCTCCCGCTGCAGGTACCAGAGAGCCTGGGCCAGGCCCCGATGCTCTTCCCTCGATGCCCGCCCCGGCACCTCGCCATTCAGCAGCTCTCGGATTCTCTCATCGGCCGCATCCCCATCGTGGTCCAATTCCCAATCGTCTCGGCGAAAGGAGTAGAACTTCGACGTCGGACCCTGCAGGAACCGCTTCACAATCCGGTATCGCTGGTCCCCCACCCGAGCGATGATCTCGGCCTCGGGCCCCAGGCTGCTGCCCATGGGTTGCACGGCTTTGAGCTCCTGGGAGCTCCCTCCGTGCCGGTCGAAGAACGTGCGCTGCAGGACCTCGAAGAGTGTGGACTTCCCCGCTTCGTTCAGCCCCACCAGGACGTTCAGGCTGTCCGAGAGCTCGAACCGATGGGCCTCCCTGAAAACTCTCCAGGCCTGGACCCGGATCTCCTCGATGATCATCGGAGCACCTCCGCTGCCAGGCGGTGAAGAAGGCTCCTGGCTTCCGAGACCACGTCCGGGGGCTCGGAGGCGATGGGTCTTCCCCGTCCTTCGGGAATCTTGCCGTCCAGGATCGTCTCCAGGATCTCGTCGGCCCGGGCCACGATGCCTTCGGGAAGGGCGACATCCAGGGTCCGGCTCTCGACCGTCTCCAGGTCCAGGTGGAAGCACCCCTTTGCCAGGTCATCCTGGAGAGCTTTGAACGCCTGGAACGCCTCGCTGGGGCATCGAGGGAGGATCTCGGCTCGAATCCTGAGGAGAAGCCGAGCCCACGCCTCCCGCGGTCCCACCTGCTCTTCGAGAGCAGAAACGTCCGTATCGTCACCGATGCTGGACTGGACCTCGACCCATTTCAGGTGGCCCACCTCCACCCGACGAAGGACCGGTTGGGCACCGGGCTCCTCGATCTCCACCATCAGAACGTGGCCAGGGTCCCTCTCCGCGTAGCCCGTGCCCTCAATCGTGCCCGGGTAGGGGGCCAGGGGATAGTCCAGCTTCAACCCGTGCCAGTCTCCCAGAGCCAGGTAATCCAGCCCGGCCACCTCCGGGCGATCGGGTCGGATGGGGAAGTTGGGGGTCTCTCCCGGGAGAATATCCAACGCGCCGTGAGCCAGGCCGATCCGGATCCGGCCGTCCCCATCGGCCCGGCCGGGAATCCAATCGGTGGGGTCCCGGCGGCTACGCTTCTGGGTGATGGGGCAGGGGTAGAGGCAAACTCCCGGGCCGGCGTCCACTCCCTCGGCGTCCACTTCCTCGGCGTTGGATAGAAGACGAACGTGGTCGCCCACCCTCTTCCACGACGGCCGGTCCCAGATTCCTCCGGGCACGAAGGGGTCGTGGTTTCCGGGAAGGATGTAGACGGGAATGGGATCGAACCGGTTCAGGAGACGGACCGTCTTCCGGACCACATCGTCATCGATGTCCGGGCTCTCGAAAGTGTCCCCGGCCACGAGGATGAAGTCCACCTTCTCCTCTGTCGCCAGGTCAACGAGACGTTCAACGGCCCGGAACCTGCTCTCCCTCGCTTCCGAAGCCCTGGGGCCGGCCTGAAGCATCTTGGCGCCAAGCTGCCAGTCAGCAGTGTGAATGAATTTCATGATTCATTCAGGTATCGGCGGCCTGACCGCAGGTGGAGGACCCCAAGGGCGCCAGCCGAACGGGAGCCGCGGGTAGGCCGCTGTTCGGGGAGACCCTCCCCCGAGTCGGCGCGGACACCACTATCTGGGCGGAAAAGAGATATGCATGTTCGCGATTCTCCATCCCGCCTCTTCCAGTCGCCACACCACGGTCCAGGACAATTTCAAGGGGGGATGCGTCACTCCCGCTGTATCGGTCGCAACGAACCTCCCCATCGAGAACAACGACACGGCTGTAGGCTTTGGCAGCGTCCACCTCCTCAATCCCAGAGAGGGTCTGGTCCCACAGAGCCAGGATTGTGTCTTCTATGGCGCCACGCTCGGCATCCGTTAGGGGTGGTTCCCTCTGAGGAGAACAGCCGACGAGGAGAGCCGCCAGGAACACCAGGGATCTTTTCACCTCTCTCCTCCTCCCGAAGTTTCGGCCAACGACTATCCGGGCCCTGGGCCCGGGGGCGCGGCTAGCTATTCCCGTCCGGAAACGGGGGTTCTGACGATTGATTGAGCCAAGAGCAAGGTGGGGTGCGTACGATGCGCGGGCAACGTTCCCTCAGGCAGTTCCGGCAGAGGCCAAGCGAGGTCCGGAGGCGTGTGCTGTATTCCAACCGCACCGTGTCCGGGAGGGCCGGAAGGCCCCAGAGACGGAACCAGGCCTCCGCCTTCTCGGCGAAACTCCATGCAGCGAAGGAGGTTCTGGTGGAAATCGAGTCAGGCCTGATCCGAGGCTCATTCCCGAGGAGAGCCTTGCGCCTTCTGTTCGAATGGATCGAACTTCATAAGGAGGAGCTGGAGAAGAACTGGGCCCGGGCCAGAGATCGGCAGCCTCTCGAGCCCATTCCTCCGCTGCCCTGAGGCGATTCGATGTTCCTACATGTCAACAGCGTCCAGCATCTGGGAGAGTTCACCCTGCGCGTCGAGTTTTCCGATGGGTCCGTTCGGGAAGTGGACTTGTCGGACGACCTTCGTGGAGCGGTGTTTGAGCCCCTCAAGGACCCCGCGGTATTCGCAGCGGTTGTCGTGAATCCCGACACCGGAACCATCGAGTGGCCCAATGGCGCCGACATGGCCCCTGAGTTCCTTCATGCGAAGGGTACGGAATCCGACCAGGTCGCCTAGGATTCTGACGGATCAGCGCCTGACCCGGCATCGGCGAGCCTGACGCGTTCTCCCAGAAGATCACCGGCACGTCGGCCTCGAAGTGGAATTCCTCCCGTCTCAACCCCATCCCGCGCAGTAGCTCCGGCTATCGGCCACGGGCGAGGATCCTGGACCAGAGCCTGCGGTCTGCGTTGGGGTGTCGGGCTGACTTCGGGCCGGAGCCTGGGACGGATCACCTCCCCTTCACGATGGGGCGGTCCTCGATGCCGTCGAGCACTTCCATCAACCGTCGTTTTCGGCGGTGCTTGTGGCGGAAGTCCTCGAGGATCCAGATCCACTCCCCGCTTCGGTCATTCTTCTCCAGTACCTGTTTCGCCCGCTTCAGGAGCCGGGCCGCCTCCGGATAGGTGCGGGTGTTAGTCTCGGAAGCCACCGCATCGGCGGCCTCCACGAAGATCCCGATGGACCGGTCCGGGTGCGAGGACGCCACGGCTTCGGCGACCTTCTCTTCCGAGATCACGGGATGGCGCCCCCGTCCGCTCTTTTTCCCTGTCCTGCCCGCGTTCAGCTCGTCATACCACCTCAGCACATCGTCAGGGCGTTGTTCATCGATGGCCAGGTCCATGAGAACCCTGTGGTGAGGTCCGGTCCCGGACCCGCTGGCCGTCCGTGCGGGCTGATCGTTCGACTCCGGCGCCGGCGGGAGGGGCCACAGGTCTCCGGCCCGGTCCCCGGAGGATTCCCCGCTCACCGCATCGGGCCGGTGGCCCGTCTCCAGGAAGATCATGGCTCCCCTCGTCACGATCTCCTCACAGTCGGCCTTCTTCGCCTTTTCGATCAGCTCACGGAGGCCGGCCACAGTGGGCCAGCGAAAGAAACGTCCGGCGGCCACCGCCGCCGGAAGCATCGGGTCTCCCGTCCTTTCCGCCACCTCGCACAGCAGATCCTGCAATTCCGTGTGGATCCCCTGGTAGAGCGCCGGTGTCTCCTTCAGACCGGCTTTGGCAAGTCTCTCGGCGCCGGCGAAATCCCCCTCCCCCAGAAGGCGCCGGACGGCCCGGGTGTAGCTCCCGGCATCCTCGGCCTCGGCGACGCAGAGGCGAGTACCTTCGTGCCTTCGCCCTCCCCGGTCCAGAGCTTCGATTGCCCAGCCGCTCAAACACTCCCGCTCAAAGGAACGCATCCAATCCTCGCCCTCCACCGGTGCCGTCGGCTCCCCCTCGAGGCGATCGACGAGCCGGTCTGCCACCGCCGACCACGATGACTCCTCCCATGGATCATCGAGCACTCGGGCAAAATCCTCGCAGAGCCCGTAGTCATCGGCCAGCATGGAGTCGATGGCATAGAGAATCTTCTCCTCGGCGGGCAGGCCCGACTTCAGCAGCGCCTCTGCAACGACTTCCATGCAACCGCTGATCCCCACCGCCGTCTCCCCCTCGTCGTCGGAGCGTTCGACCTGGTCGATTCCCCGCTCCAGGAGCTCCCTGCCCAACTCCACGATTCCGTCGGCCTGGCCGTGGTCCAGCAGAATCTTCAACCGGGCCTCCAGTCCACTGAAGTCCGGGAGATTCCCGACATCCTTCCACCCATCCCACCAGGCCTCCTCAGCCGTCAATGACCGGATCTCTCTCCGCGCCTCGCGGAGAAGCTCGGAGAATTCCCCGCCCGTCGCCCGCCTCTCGTCTTCCAGGGTCTTCCTTAGCTCCGGGTGGTCGTCGCAGAAGCCCATGATGATGTCGACCAGCTCCTCGGGTGATTTGGTTCTCAGGAAGGAACGAAGGTCGTCGGACGCGCGGCCGCTGCCGCCTCGCCGTCTGATGAGGATTCTCGACTCCTCCCACAGCCCGTCATCCTCCAGCCCGAGGACGGCCCAACGCTCATCGCCCTCCGGGGCCTCCGGCACGTCGGCACCCTCCTCGATGGCATGGAGATACTCCAGGACAACGGCCACCGCGTGCTTGCAGGCCACACCCACGGGACACGAGCAGCGGGACATGATCCGGTGGGATCGCCGGCGCCTCGTCAGATCGAGGTGGACGCGGGTCGCATACCTTCTTCCGCCCTGGACCCACGCCAGGAGGACCCCCGCCTCGGAGACGCACAGTCCCGTCACGTATCCGTTCTCCTGGTAGCTCTTGCCCCGGGTCACGGTCCTGGAGCCTGCCCAGTCCGTCAGGTCGCCCCAGGTGAGCTTCTTCCACTCTGCTGCCGACGCCGGCTTCCGGCCGTCCGTTCCATCTTTTCCCATCATCATGCTCCGCGTCTCTGTTTGCCGGGGTTCCGGCATTGTTCGTCGGGGCTCCGGCACGGGCAACGCCCGGCCTTCGTTCGTACGGGCTCATCCCTGGATGGGGACGATCCCGGCGTCGCAGGAAAGGCGTCTGGACGTTTCCGCGGAAACGTTTTTGCTCCGGCCGTTCCGTGAGCAACTCGCCTCCGCCAGCGTCTCCGACTCCGCTTCCTGCCACTCGGGCCCCTTCTCCCGGTAGAGCGCATCGCTCGCCGCTACCACGGCGCGCATGAGCAGGGCACCCACCTCTGCAATGTATATACAATCGTATATCCTATGCTATTCACCTGGGACCCCAGGAAGAGCGAGGTCAACCTCCGGAACCGGGGATTCGATTTCGAATTCGCGACTCTGGTCTTCGAGGGATTCACGCTGGAGGAGGAAGACCGACGGGATCCACCTGACCGTTGTGTACACCGACCGCACGGACCGACAGGGGAAGAAGATCCGGCGAATCATCTCAGCACGACGGAGCAACCGACGTGAGCGACAAGCGTACCAGGAAGCGATCCAGGGATGATGGACCCTCCCGCGGGCGGGCAGACCTGGAGCGCCTCCGGCGAATGACCGAAGCCGAGATCGCCGCCACCTCTCCACCGGAGCTCGCTGACCTCCCGGAGGACTTCTGGGACGATGCCGTCGTGGTGGCCCCTCCACCCAAAGAGGCCATCATCGGCGAGCAATTCGAGGATTTGCTTTCTGGCAATCGCGCTTCCGGGGAAGGTGATGATGTTCCCAGGGGTTCCACCGCTTCCGTACGGTCACCACCCCCCGGTACTTTGTTTGAAACAACGGAAATTGGCCTGCGCCCCCGGAGGCCTGTGGGATGAGGACGCACAGGGCTTCCCACGGGGTGGTTTTTCAACCCCATCAACCGAGTTCCGTGAGGCACTCCCATGCATGGAGAAACCCCCAAAGCCACCAGGCCCCACCTCTCCAAGACCCGTGTCGTGGCCGGCTGGAAGTGCCCCGGCTATCTGTGGTGGAAGGTCCATCGGCCGGATGCGGACGAGCTACAGCCGTCGGTTGCCGACGAAGACCGAATGGACCAGGGGACGGCCTTCGGTGAGCTGGCCACGGATGAGTTCCCCGGAGGAGTCCTCATCGACCTTCCCTACGACCAGATGCGCGAGAAAGTGGAGATGACCCGGGAGGCGCTGGCCACCGGGGCCCCGGCCATCTTCGAGGCTTCCTTCTGGGAGGACGAAGTATTCGTGGCCGTTGATATTCTCGAGCAGCATGGAGACGCCTTCCACCTCATTGAGGTCAAGGCCACGACGAGGGTCAAGGAGGAGCACATCCCCGACGCGGCCGTTCAGCTTCATGTGCTTCGACGGGCCGGACTCCCCGTGGATCGGGTCTCGTTGATGCACCTCAACCCCGAGTACAGGCATCCCGGCCCCGAAAGCCTCTTCACACTTTCAAACATCACGGCAGACGTAAAGGCGTTCCTCCCCGAGGTTCCGGGCCTGATTCAGAGCTGCCATGATGTCCTGGGCTCAGAAGACCCGGGTCCCGAGATCGGGGTTCCCTGCACCCGTTTCCGCCCCCATTGCCCCCTGGATGGAATCTGCTGGCCTCAGGAGCCGGACCACATTCGGCGATTGGCCGGGGTGGGGATCAAGACGGCGCTCAGATACATGGATGATGGAGTCCACACCTTTGGCGATCTTCCGCCCGGAGCGAGGCTCGGTGAGAAGGCACAACGGCAATTGGAATCGTGGCGGACCGGCGAGGTCAAGGTTGAGCCAACACTCATGAACGATCTGGAGCCCTTCCGGGGCCGCGTGGGCTTCCTGGACTTCGAGACCGTCATGCGAGCCGTCCCCGTGTGGGACGGGCTGGCTCCGTGGGGCATGGTGCCCGTCCAGTTCAGCTACCACGAGCGGCAGTCCGACGGTAGCTACGCTCACCAGGAATGGCTGGCCGAGGGCTCTGGGGATCCGCGACGAAAATGCGCCGAAGAGCTGTTGAAGGCCACGAAGAATGCCGAGCGAGTAGGCACCTACACCGGCTACGAGGAACGCTGCATCAACGTGCTCAAGGACGCGGTGCCGGACCTCGCGCCGCAGCTCGACGACCTGATCTCACGCCTGGTGGACCTGAAGAAGGTCCTGGAGAAGAACGTGGCCCACCCTGATTTCCTGGGGAGCTACAGCATCAAGGACGTTCTGACACCCCTGGTGCCGACCCTCTCCTACGAAGGGATGGAGGTGGCCGATGGGATGACGGCCAGCGTGAGGCTGTTCCGCATGATGATGGAGGGAGACGCAATGCCGTCTGATGAGTATCAAGCCGAGCGGCGGGCCCTCCTCGACTACTGCGAGTTGGACACCCAGGCGATGGTGGAGCTCTATGAGGCGATGGAGGGGTTGGTGGGGGGGGGTGGCTTCCGGAGATCCATACGGCATCCCTGAGGAGGTCCCGAATGCGAAAGACGGCGAGAGTCTTCATGAACAACCGGAGCCAGGCCGTGCGTCTACCCAAGGAGTTTCGGTTCAGTACCCGAGAGGTCTTCATCCGGAAGGGAGGGGAGGAAGTCATCCTTTCTCCCCGCCCCGAGGATTGGGGCGACTTCTTCACGGAAGGGCCCGTGGCTTCGCCCGAGTTCATGGAGGGCGTCGAGGATCTCCCCGTCCAGGAACGGGACCGCTAGGAGCCGATTCCGCTCATGCCACGCTACATGCTCGACACCGACATCTGCTCGTACGTCATGAAACAGCGGAAGACTATGCCGAGATCCGAGCCGACCTGAAGGAACGGGGAGCCATGATCGGGGCCAACGATCTCCTCATTGCGGCCCACGCCCGGAGCCTCGGGCTCACCCTCATCACCAACAACACGAACGAGTTCTCAAGGGTAGAGGGGCTGGCTCTGGAGAACTGGACGGAGAGCGAGTAGGAGCTGCTTACGGGATGCGCGACGCCGGGGCTCTGGTGAAACGGAGCCCACCCACCGCCCCCCTCATCATCCGAAGAGGCTCCGGATCTCTTCTTCCTTTTCAACGGCGGCCACGCTTCCAGCTTCGATGAGGTCGTCGATACGTCTGAAATCGGCCCAGTGGACGCCCTGGACCTTGGGAACCAGAACCAGGTCTGCCAGCTCCAGGTACCAGCGATTCAACTGGACCTGCATGATGGATTCAGCCCGGGCCCGGATGTCCACTCCCGTCTCCCAGGGCCCATGGGAAGCCAGGTTCGGCTGGACGTCCACGACGATGACGTCGGAGCGATAGGGGGGCTCGCCGGGCTCGGGAACGGGGATGTTCTTTGTCACGTAGCCATCCACCAGGAGCATCCCGTTGAGGGAGACGGGGGGAAAGGCCCCCGGGATGGCGGCACTGGCCTGCACCGCCGGACCCAGCCTCCCCTCCGTCAGCGCGATGTCCTCACCGCTGTAGAGATCCGTGGCCACGGCCACGAAAGGGATCTTCAGATCGGCGAATGTGGCATCGCCGTAGAAGCGGAAGGCAACCTCCTGGATGAACTCGGGTTCCACGAGGGATTTTCGCTTCATGAGCTTGTTGGCAATGAGGAGGTTCCGCGTGCGGCGGGTAAATTGGTCCAGGCTGTCCGAATCTTCGTCCTCCTCCTCCAGGAGGTCCTCCAGGTCCAGCTTTCGAAAGAGCTCGCTGTCCAGCAGCTCCTTCACCACCCCTTTCAGTCCGACACTGGATCCGTGAAGGCAATACAGAGCCCCGATCATGGCGCCCATGCTGGTCCCCGTCACCAGTTCCGGTTTCAGGGAAAGCTCGTCCAGGTGGGAGAGGACACCGATATGGGCCAACCCCCGGGCTCCACCGCCGGACAGGGCAAGAACCCGGGTAGGGTCGGCGAAAAACCTCTCCTTGAAACGTTTCCAGTTCATGGGCTTCTGCAGGGAAAGGGGGATCGCCTGGCGCTCGGGTAGGGATATCATAGGGGAGTTTCCACCCCCCCGCCTCCCCTTCAACCCCGATGGCCGAGACCCGGACATTGAAATGGTGTACGATCGTACATCCACTTCAACCGAGTTCGAGTGGGACCGCCGAAAGGCATCCACAAACCTGGGGAAGCACGGGATCGACTTTGCGGACGCGACGGAGGTTCTCTTCGATCCGCTGGCGATCACCGTCCCCGATACAGCCGGAGCCATCAACTGATGCCTTCCGGCTCATCGAAGTGAAGGCCAACAATTCCGTGAAAGACGAGCACATTCCCGACGCCGCCGTCCAGCTCTGCGTCTTCCGGAAGGCCGGTTTTGACGTCCGGGAAGTGGCCCCACAGAACATGGGAGTGCTCACGCCAGGGTCATCCCATGGTCCGCAACCCCTTCCCCATCCACGGCGTCGTAACACGGCCCGCGTTCACAGACCGTGCCGATGAGGTTTCCCGAATCCGGAAGACGCTGGAGGAGCCCGGCGCGAAACTGCTGGTCTACGGACCCCGCCGAATGGGCAAGACCTCCACGCTCAGGGTGGCCATGGAGGATCATGTAGCAGCCGGTGGAATCGCCTGCCTGGCCGATTTCTCGACCGCCACGTCCCAGGCAGACCTGGCCAATCGGGTCCTGACGGCTGCCACCCAGGCTCTGGGCCGACGATGGCGGGACGTAATCCATGACCTGTCCCGGCGGATCGGATTGAGACTGGAGGTCTCCACCGATCCCGTCACCGGGGGCCCCAGTGCCGCTCTGGGGGTGGGGATGGGAAGGGGTTCCCAGGCCGAGGGGCAGGGGACGATGGGAAAGGGGGCAGCCTTCTACAAGCTCTTCGATGTCCTCTCCTTCGGCGCCATGGCCTCTGAACTCCTTCGGGAGTGGGTCAATGAGGGAATGGAGGAGGCCGGGGTGCGACACCGGGACGTGGCCCGGTGGATCCTGGCCCTGGCCGGGGACCGGACACGGGACGTGGCGCAACTGGCGCGAAAAACCGTGTACCTTGCCCAGGAATCGGGACAGGCCGACGGGGACACGGTGAAGCAGGCCTTTCTGGAGATCATTGCCGACGAATCCGAACCCCTCCGGGCCCTCTGGGTGAGCTATGCCGGCAACGAGGAGAAGGTGCTGAGGGCCGTGGCCTCCGGCACCGACTCCCTCACCGCCGCCGAGACCCTCAGGCGCTTCGGTCTCGCCTCCAGCGCGGCAGCCTCCCGGGCTGCGGCGAGCCTGGTGGCGGAAGGAGTCCTGGTTCGGGAAGGACCCGGAGCCTACCGCTTTGACAGCCCCTTCCAGCGGGGTTGGGTCATCCAACACGCCCTTCCCGATGTCGGCATCCACCTCCCACCAACGCACCCGGTGGAGATGTAGAGGGCTGGTAGGGACGAGGGCTCCCGAGAATGCACGTCCGCAGATCTCAAGGAGAAGTGTAGCGGGGGGGTGTGACAGGGAGGCGGCACGGCGCTGGAGGGCGCAGAGACCTTCGGCGGCGTGAAGAGCGTCAGGGAGATGGGCGCCGAGAAGGGCCAGCATCCGCTCACGGAAAACGAGAGCGTGGATCCGGACAACCTGATCCACCTGGGCCCCGGACCCTTGAAGCCGGGGCAGGTGAGGGACGGCCCCTTACACTGCATCCTCCATCCATCTCGATACGGCTCGGGTGGTCTCCATCAACCCCTGGGGAGCCTCTCGACCGGGAAAAGCGGCCGGTTGTGGGGTGGGGACCTGGTTCAGGGCAAAAGCCTTCT
>CAYXGM010000082.1:0-12108 GCA_964464555.1 uncultured Gemmatimonadaceae bacterium
CGGGCCCTGGCCGAGATCGGGGTGCCCATCCTCCGGGCGGTGGGGGGCCGGGGAACCTTCGAGGGAGCCGATCTCATGTGGCTGAACGCCCGGCGGGCCCTCCTGGCCACGGGCCTCAGGACCAACGAGAACGGGGCGGCCCAGGTGGCCCTGACCCTCGGGGAGCTGGGAGTGGACGTGGCCATCACCCGCCTCCCCCCCGGCACCATGCACCTCATGGGTCAGCTTCGCATCGTGGACCGGGACCTGGCGTTGGGCTGGCCCGGCCGGCTCCCCGGGGACGCCGTGGAGGCACTGGAGGAGGAGGGGTTCCGGGTCCGCTTCATCCCCGACGAAGAGGAGGCCCTGACGAGCTTCGGTCTCAACATGGTGACCCTGGGGCCCCGGAGGGTCCTCATGCCCACGGGCAACCCGGTTTGCCAGAGGTTCTACGAAGAGATGGGTCTGGAATGCCTCACGGTGGAGGTGGGGGAGCTGGGCAAGGCCGCCGGGTCCGTGGGGTGCCTGACGGGCGTCGTGGAGAGGGAGGCGGCCGGTGCCGCCTGAAGGCGGCGCCCCTTCGGGACGAGCCCGGCCCGATCCCCCGGGTCGAGGGGCCGCGCGGAACACGAGCTCCCCCGGCGCCGGAGCCGATCCCCTTCCCCGGCGTCTTTCGGTCTGGAGCACCGCCGCCGTCCTCATCGGCTCCACCATCGGCTCGGGGATCTTCCGGGTTCCCTCCGTGGCCGCAGCCGAAGCAGGCACCCTGGGGGGCGTGGCCCTCCTCTGGGTCGTCGGGGCCCTCCTCACCCTCTTCGGGGCCCTCACGGTGGCGGAGCTGGCCGCCCTCTTTCCCAGGGCCGGTGGGATCTACGTCTACCTCCGGGAAGCCTTCGGCCCCTTCCCCGCCTTCCTCTTCGGGTGGACCCGGCTCCTGGTGATTCAACCGGCCCTCCTGGGCGGCATCGCTCTCATCTTCGCCGGCTACGCCGCCACTTTCCTGCCTCTGACCGATACCCACGTCCGTCTTCTGGCCGTCCTGGCCATCCTGGCGGTGGCGGCGGCCAACTACCGTTCCCTGGGATGGGGAGCCGCCATCCAGAACCTGAGCACCGTGGCCAAGGTCGTTGCCCTGGTGGGACTGGCCCTCATCGTCTTCGCCCTGGGGGACCCCGCCTCCGGAGCCTTCGGGGAGTGGATCGGGGAGGGTAGGGGATGGGCCGGAACCGGAACGCAGGATCCCGGGACGCCGGGGAGCAGCTGGAGGGGTTTCGGAATCGCCCTCATTGCCGTCCTCTGGGCCTACGACGGCTGGGCCGATGCCACGTACGTGGCCGGAGAGGTGAGGGACCCGGAGCGCTCCCTTCCCAGGGCCCTCATCGGAGGCTTCCTGGTGGTGGTCGGCGTCTACCTCCTCCTGAACATGGCCTACCTCTGGGTCCTTCCCCTTCCCAAGATGGCGGCATCGGAGATGGTGGCGGCCCGGGCCGCCTCCGTGGTCCTCGGAGGCGGGGGGGCAGCGGTGGTGGCCGCCCTCGTACTCCTGTCCACCTTCGGGGCACTGAACGGAACCATGATGAGCGGGCCCCGGGTCTTCTTCGCCCTGGGCAGGGACGGCCTCTTCTTCCGGCGGATCGGGGCGGTCCACCCCCGGAGGGAAACCCCGCACGTGGCCATTCTTCTGGCCACGGTTCTCGGGATCGGATACGTCTCGATCCGGAGCTTCGAGGAGCTGGCCGAGGCCTTCATTCTCGGTCTCTGGCCCTTCTTCATGCTGGCGGTTCTGGCCGTCTTTCGACTCAGAAAGACTCGGCAGGAGCTCCGTCGACCCTACCGGACGTGGGGGTATCCGGCGGTCCCACTGCTCTTCCTGGCCGTCTCGGCGGCCATGCTCCTGAATGCACTCCTGGCCCAGCCCCTCGCCACCCTCTACAGCTTCGGAATCATCGCGTCAGGAACGCCGGTATACTGGATCTGGCGAAGGAGGCGAGCCCGGGATTGAGGGGAACGATCTCCAGGACCGCGCCCCTTACCGGGGTCGGCGGCTTCATCGAGGCTCGTCCCTCACCTGAAGCCCGCTACTCCACCAGCTTCGTTTCGTCCGGAATGTTGGGCACGGCGCAGAGGAACTCGAAGGGCTCGTCGCCCAGGGTCTCGTAGGCGTGGGGCACGCCGGCAGGGATGAACACCACGTCGTCCTTGGAAACCTCCAGGACCTCGTCGCCGATGACGACCCGGCCCCGGCCGCCGAGGACGTACTGTTCGTGCTCGGCCCGGTTCGTGTGCAGGGGCATGCCGCCCCCGGGCTCCATCGTGAATTTTCTGAGAACGAAATTGGGACCCTGCTCCGGGCCGATGAGAACCTGCTTCGAGGTCCCCTTGGCCGCGTTCACCGGCTCGGAGGGGAAGGACGCGGACGGGCGAGCGGGCATGGGAAGCACTCCGATCTCGGACGAGGTGTGATTCGTGTCAGGGGGTCGCTGACCCACCCAGAAGGTTTTGCCAAACCCTTGAAACCCCACAGGCGCGTCGAAGCTCCGGCGGAGGCCTCCGAGGAATGGGGAGCTCTCCAGAGCCCGGCCGAGTAATGGAGGGGACGGGGAAGAGCCGGCCGGGGGATGCAGGCGTCCGGCCCGCTGTCGAGGCTGGCCCCGATCTCCCTCATCCTTCATCTTCGGGATCGACTCGATGCCAACACGAGAGAGGTGGGATGGAACTCGGAGCTTCTCTGCCGACGGCCCTGGAACGGACCTTATCGGGCCACTTCGCCGGACTCGCGGACAGCCCCTTCGTTCGGGCCCTGGGCCGGGGCGAACTGCCCCGGAAGGGGTACGTCGGCTTCCTCCGGGCCATGGCGGTGGTTCACGCCGTGCTGGAGACGCTTCTGAGAAGGGCGGGCCCGAGGGGGATCGGCGCCGCCTGGAAAGAGAGGCTGGCCGCTCTCCCCCTGCTGGAAGCGGATCTTCGCCAGCTGGATCCCCGGGATGAGAGCAGCGTGGCCCGCACCGAGGCCGTCGCCCTGCGGATCACTTCATCCTCTTCCCGAAGAGGATGAAAGGGAGAGGGCTTCGGCCGTGACTCTGAACCCCGAAGCGGGCCATCATCCCGTGCCGGCGGACCGGAGGGAGTTGGGGGCCGCCATCGAAGCCGGACAACGATGCTGGGCGACCTTTCCGTACTTTCGGGTCCGGTACGGGATCCGGGGAGCCCGCTTCACCAACAGCGACGGGGCCTGGCTGGTGGCTCTCGCCGGGCAGCCCCGGGACGTGGTGGAGGATCAGGTGGGTTGGCTCAGCAGGCTCCTGGCCGTCCGGGGAATGCCCCGGATCACCATGGAGGTCTACCTCACCCAGCTCCACGAGGAGCTGACGAAGGCCGTCCCCGAGAAGGCGGGCACCTACCGGACCCTCCTGGAAGCGGCCGAGACCCTGGAATCCGCCCGCCTGGAGAGAATTCCCCGGGACCGCCAGAAGCCCATCGTGGCCGACTTCGAGAGGAGGGTGGCGGGAACGACGTGGGCCGACGAGCTCCCCGGGACGGGCCTCCTCCTGGCGAGCGCCGCCGACGACGAGGCCGGGGGCGTGGACGGGGCCGTGGAAAGCCTGGTCGAGTGGCTCACCGACCCCGACCGCTTCACGGAACCATGGATCGAGGCCGTTCGTATCACATTTCACATTGGGGCGGGCCCGGGAGGCCGCGACCTCGTCGCAAGACACCGCAGGAAGGTAGGGAAGCCGTCGTGATCGCCGACGCACGAACCAGGAACGAGGATGCAGAGACGGAGGTGGCCCGAAGCTACCCCGGCTACCTGGCATCCCTCCTCGCAGGCGATTACGAGGGCTGCGCGAAGGTCACCCGGGAGCTTCTGGACGGTGGATCATCGATCCGGGACATCTACGAGCACCTCTTCGGCCGAAGCCTTCAGGAGGTGGGACGTCTCTGGGAGACCAACCAGATCTCGGTGGCCAGGGAACACCTGACCACGGCCCTCACCGAAAGGCTCATGGCCCTGGTGGCCCCGGAGATCTTCTCCGGCGAGCACATCGACCGCACCGCCATCGTGGCCTGCAGCGCCAACGAGCTGCATCAGGTGGGGGGGAGGATGGTGGCCGATACCCTTGAGATGAACCGGTGGCACGCCTTCTTCCTGGGCGCCGACACCCCCCTCGACGACCTGATCTCCATGATCCGGGAGAAATCTCCGGATCTCCTGGCTCTCTCCGTGGCCATCCCCTGGAATCTCCCGGTGGTGGAAGAGGCCATCCGGAGGATCCGGGGGGATTACCCCGAGCTCCCCATCCTCCTGGGAGGACAGGCCTTCCGCCGGGGGGGAGGCGACATCCCCGAGCGCTACGAAGACGTCACCCTCCTGGACACTCTCGAGGAGCTCGAATCCTACCTGAAGACCTGCTGACCCCGGAGCCCCTGTGACGAGCCGACCCTCCGAGCCACGACTCGCCCAATGGATACGGAACACGGCGCCCTTTCTCTTCCTGGAGGTGGGGGAGGACGGGACGGTGCGGACGGCCAATCTCCACACGGACCAGCTTCTGGGCAGGGGCGCCGCCGGATTGCATTTCAGGGATGTGTTGGTGGATTTCACCGAATCCCTGGATCCCGGGGCCCTGGCCCGGGAGGGAGGGGAGCCCCGCTCCCTGGGCGTTTCCACCAGGAGCGGCTCCCCCACGGACTTCCTCTGCTCCTTCCTTCAGGGCCCCGGCGCCACCTGGATCGTCGGCACGCCCGACACCGCCGAACAGGACGAGTTGGGCCAACAGATCCTGGCCCTGAACCGGGATCTGGGCCTCCTCACCCGGGACCTGCAGAAGGCCAATGCCGAGCTGGAGCGCCTGAACCAACTCAAGAACCAGTTTCTGGGGATGGCCACCCACGACCTGCGGGCGCCCCTGGGACTCATCAGCGGCTTCACCGAGCTCGTTCGGGACGAGGCGGAGGATCGCCTGAAGGAGGAGGAGCGGGAGTACCTGGGCAAGGTTCTCGCCTGGTCCAGGCACATGCGGAAGCTCGTGGACGAGTTCCTCAACGTATCGGTCATCGAGTCCGGGGGGTTAGATCTGGATCGGGAAGAGACCAGCCTGTCGGAGGTTCTGGAGAACGTCCTCTCGGCGACACGGGGCCAGGCCGACGAGAAAGGGGTGGAACTCCGGGTGGAGGAGGATCCGAACGTCCCCTCTCTCGCGGTGGATGTTGACCGACTGGCGCAGGCGCTGGTGAACCTGGTGGCCAACGCCGTCGAGTTCTCCCTGGAGGGCGATGTGGTGTGGATCCGAACACGGAAGACGGAAGACACGGCCGTCATCGAGGTGGAGGATCGGGGAGTGGGAATGGACCATGAGGACCTGAGCCACCTCTTTTCCCCCTTCGGAAAAGCCAAATCCAGGAAGACCGGCGGTGAGAAGAGCACCGGTCTGGGTTTGGTCATCGCCCGCAAGATCGTGGAGGCCCACGGGGGACAGATCTCCGTGGAGAGTACCCCGGGGGAGGGCTCCCTCTTTCGCGTCTCCCTGCCGATTTGAGTAGAGCTGAAGGCCCGCGAGGACACGGATGATGAAGAAGCAGGACCGACGATCAGGAGCCGAAGCCGGTAAGTCCCGAGTCGATGTGGACCATAACCGGCGGGTCTATGCCGTTCTTTGCAGCGGCACCGTCGACGAGGACCGGGCCCTGCTGGCCGCCCGGCAACTCTGCAGGCAAGTCTCGGAGATGGGATACGCCCTTCTCGTGGATCTGGAAGGAGCCCGCCTCGAGCTTTCCGAGGAGGCCGCCGATCCCCTCCTCGAGGAAACCGCCAACCCGTGGCAATGGAAGTTCCGAGTCGCCCTGGTGGGGGGCGAGGATCCCTCGACTCTGCGCTGGCTCGGATTCCTGGCCGGCGTGGCCCCCAACTACGAGGTGGCGGCCCGGGTCTTCAGGGACCGCGGGAAGGCCAAGGAATGGGCGGCCGCGGCAGCCGTCGATCCTCTGGAGGGGATTGCCCGGGAAGGCCTCCGGATTCTGGTGGTGGACGACGAGCCCGACGTCAGAGAGCTCTCGGCCAGGACCCTGACCCGGGCCGGATTTCGGGTGACCACCGCCGGCTCCGGCGAGGAAGGCCTGGAGGCGGCCCGCCGGCAGGTGCCGGACCTGATCCTCCTGGACGTGGTCCTGGGCGACATGGACGGCCGGGACGTCTGCCGCAAGCTCAGGGCCATGCCCTCCCTGGCCGACAGCTACGTGGCCCTGGCTTCGGGACGCCGAACGGAGGTGGGAGACCAGGCTACGGGCCTCGAAGCCGGCGCCGACGGCTACATTCCCCGTCCCCTGGGCAACAAGGAGTTGGTGGCCCGAATGGAGGTCCTCCTCCTGAGGCGGGAACTGGACCGGCGGGTCGGCCGCGACGACTGATCTGGTTCCAACCCTCCCCGGAAGCTCCGGCCCTCTTGCACACGGATGTGCGAGGAAGTTCCTGCCGTACACGGATGCGCGGCGGGCCCCCGGAGCGTAGCTTTTCGGCTCGGCCCTGCCCCGGCTTGGGGGGACCCCGTCTTCCTCCTCCCTCGGCAGACCCTCCGGCAGATGAGTGTGCCGTCCAGAACGAGAACTGACCTCCTCCAGGAGACGCCCCGTGGTCACGCACGAGCCCCATAAGATCAAGACCGTTCGCCTCCTCTCCTTCCCCACCCTCCAGGAACGAAAGAAGTACCTGGCCGAAGCCGGCTTCAACACCTTCCACCTGACGCCCAGCCAGGTGGTCTTCGACATGTGCTCCTACGGGACCGGGGCCATGAGCCAGGAACAGCTCTCGGGGCAGTTCATCGGAGACGAGGCCTACGCCGGCTCCCGGAACTTCGAGACGCTCCAGACCGCCGTAACACAGGTCTTCGGCCACGGGTACCTCTGTCCCACCCACAACATCCTGGGCTCGGTGAAGCTGGTGGTGAGCACCATGGTCCCGGAGGCCTCGGCGGTCCCCACGAACTCCCGGTCCTTCATCGACATCCTCCTGCCCCGGGACGTGGACGCTCCCTACGTCCGGGACGAGCTGGAAAGCATCTTCACGGGCAACGTGAACCTGGAGGACCTGAAAGGGGCCCTGGCCGACGGCCCCGTGCCCCTTCTGCTGATCCAGACCTTTGCCGACGGCCAGCACCCCTTCTCCCTGGAGAACCTCCGTGAGGTCCGGGCCGTGGCCGACGAGGCGGGGATCCGGCTGGTGGTGGACGGATCCCGCATCGTGGAGAACGCCTGGTACATCCAGAAGCACGAGAGTGGCCAGGCCGATCGATCCATCGCCGAGATCGTGAAGCAGATCGCCAAGACGGCCCACGTCTTCATGTTCGACGGGGGCCAGGACGCCAAGACCAACACGGGGGGTCTCCTCACCACCGACAATCCCGACGACCACGAGAAGTTCATGAACGAGGTGGTGGTCTACGAGGGCCTCCACACCTACGGGGGGATGGCCGGGCGGACCATGGAGGTCCTGGCCCGGGGAATCGAGGAAATGGTGGACGAGGGGGAAGCCCACTGGGTCATGAGCCAGAACGAGCGCTTCACCCAGCAGCTCCGCGACGGAGGGGTCCCCCTGGAGCGTGGGTGCGATGGAGCCTACCTCCTGGCCGATGCCTTCCTCCCCCACCTGGAAGAAAATCGCCAGGACACCCTGGCGGCGGCCCTGTACCTGACCTCCGGCGTTCGGGCGGTGGCCCAGGGTCTGGTGGGGAAGGACGCGCTCCTTCCCGTGCAGGTCCCCCGCCTCTCCATGACCAACGAGCAGCTCGACCAGGTGGCCGAGGCCATCGTCCATCTTCATGCCCAGGCCGACGTCATCCACGGCCTTCAGATCACAGGGGACGGGGAGTGGCGGGACGAGATGGCCTACCACTGGGTCTTCCCGGACCTGGAGCTCTTCGAGTTCGAGAGCTTCCCCTACGAGATCCACACCATCGAGCGGGTGGGCGTCTTGTCACGGGAGGACCGGGAGAGGGCCATGCGGGCCGCCGGGTACAACACCTTCCTCCTCCGCTCCGCCGACGTGGCCATCGACCTCCTCACCGACTCGGGAACCACGGCCATGAGCGTGGACCAGTGGGCGGCATACGAGGGAGTCCGGGCCAGCGCCACCACCGACGACGAATACTTCGACTTCGTGGAGGCACTCCAGGAGGCCTTCGGCTACGAGTACATCATCCCCACTCACCAGGGCCGGGCCGCGGAGCACATCCTGAGCCAGACCCACGTCAGCCCGGGCCAGCTCGTTCCGGGGAACATGTACTTCACCACCACCAAGCTCCACCAGGAAATGGCCGGCGGGATCTTTGCCGACGTCATCGTGGACGAGGCCCACGACCCGGCCAGCGACTTTCCATGGAAGGGAAACATCGACCTGGCCAAGCTGGATGCCCTGGTCCAGGAGCATCAGCCCGAGAAGATCGCCTACATCTCCTTCGAGCACTCGGTGAACATGGCCGGGGGCCAGCCCGTCTCCATGGACAACATGAAGGAGGTCTACGAGTACTGCTCGGCCCTGGACATCCCGGTGTTCTTCGACGCCACCCGCACGGTGGAGAACGCCTACATGATCCAGTGGAAGGACCCGCGCTACGCCGACTCCCCCATCAAGGACATCCTCCGGGAGATGATGCTCTACGGAGACGGATGTACGGTGAGCGGCAAGAAGGACTTCCTCATCAACATCGGTGGCTGCCTGGCCTACCGGGACAACCCCGATTGGGCCGCCGACGCCGAGGAGATGCTCCGGGTCTACGAGGGTAACGTCACCGACGGAGGCCTGGCCACGGCGGATCTGGCCGCCATCGCCCGGGGGGTCAAGGAGATGACCGACGATCGGCACATCCGGGCCCGGGTCCAGCAGACCCAGTACCTGGGCAAGCTCCTTCTGGAGGCCGGCATCCCCATCGTCACGCCCCCGGGAACCCACGCCATCTTCCTGGACGTGAAGCGGTTCCTCCCCCACATCGACCAGGACGAGTATCCGGCCCAACGTCTGGCCGCCGAGATCTACATCGAGTCGGGGGTCCGGACCATGGAGCGGGGCAACGTCTCCAAGGGACGCAACCCCGAGACCGGCGAAAACTACCGTCCGGCCCTGGAATTGGTTCGCCTCACCATCCCCCGGCGAGCCTACACCAACGACCACATGGAGGCCGTGGCCGAGGCCGTCATCCGGGTGTGGGAGCGGCGGGACAGCGTGAAGGGGCTGAAGTTCGTCTACGAGCCGGAGAAGCTCCGGTTCTTCCAGGGGCGCTTCGAGTCCCTGTAGAAGCCTTTTGGCAATGCTCTTCGATTCGGAGGTAGCGATGATGCTCTCCAGACGGCCGACCCGCGCCGCAAGCTTCCGCGACCGGTTACCCACCGGTCGGGTGCCCCCCCTCCTCCTGGCCCTGGCGGTCCTTCAGCCGGCCCCGGCCGGGGCCGGGGCCCAGCAGACCCCGCCGGCCCAGCGCATGGAGATGTATGAGGCCCACGTGGCCATGACGGAGAGCTCTCCATTCAAGGACTACGCGTGGCAGTTCATCGGCCCCACGAACATCAGCGGGCGGATGACGGACATCGCCGTGGTGACCCCCAAGGGTGAGAGCTACACCATCTACGTGGCCGGGGCCTCGGGAGGGGTGTGGCGCTCCGACAACGAGGGTGTGACCTGGGAGCCCGTCTTCGAGCACGGCGCCTCCACCTCCATCGGCGAGGTGACGATGGCCCCCTCGGACCAGGACATCATCTGGGTGGGCACCGGAGAGGCCAACATCTTCCGGTCCTCCATGGCCGGAGCCGGGGTCTACAAGTCCACCGACGGCGGCGAGACCTGGCAGCACATGGGCCTCACCGACACCAACACCATCCCCCGGATCATCGTCCATCCCACGGACCCCGACGTCGTCTACGTCGCGGCCAGCGGCCACGAGTGGACGCACAATGAGGAGCGGGGCCTCTACAAGACCACAAACGGGGGCGAAAGCTGGAAGAAGATCCTCTACATCGACGAGGAGACGGGGGTCATCGACCTCCTCATGCATCCCAGGGACCCGGGCACCCTCTACGCCGCCACCTGGCAGCGGGTACGGGAGAAGTGGAATGACCCCAGGAACGAGACCTGGTACGACGGGAGCGCCATCTACAAGACTACGGACGGAGGAGAGAGCTGGACGGAAGTCACCGAGGGTCTTCCGGCAGCGGAGCAAAGGGGCCGCATCGGCATCGACATCGCCCGCTCCAATCCCGACGTCCTCTACGCCTTCGTGGACAACTACGAGACCGCCCGGGAAGCCCCCGAGGGGGAGACCGACGCCTACGGCCGGCCCCGGGGGCCGGTGATCAAGGGAGCCACGGTCTTCCGGTCCGACGACGCCGGAGCGAGCTGGTACCGAACCAGCGAGGAGAACCGGTTCATGGAAGGGCTGTCGGGAACGTATGGGTGGGTCTTCGGCCAGATGCGGGTGGACCCCAACGACGAGGACAGGATCTACGTCATGGGGCTGGCGCTGAACGTGTCCGAGGACGCGGGCCGGACCTTCCGGCGCCTCCCCGGGATGCACGGAGACCACCACGGGCTCTGGATCGATCCGGCGAACTCCGACTACCTGGTGAACGTGAACGACGGGGGGGTGGCCATCTCGTACGACGCCGGAGAGAACTGGCGCACCTTCTACGACAACGTGCCCCTGGTCCAGTTCTTCAACGTGGCCCACGACATGGACGACCCCTTCCGGGTCTACGGGTCCATCCAGGACCACGGGAGCTACCGGGGCATGGTGGACCTCTCCCGGGGGCGCCATGAGATCCCGGCGGTGGAGTTCGAGAGTGCTCCAGGGGGTGAGGGAAGCAGCCACGCCATCGACCCCACGGACCCGGACATCGTCTACTCGGCAGGCTTCTACGGGACCATCCAGCGCACCGACAGGGAGACGGGAGAGACGGTCTCCATCGTGCCCCGGGCTCCGGAGGGGGAATTGACATACCGGGGCCAGTGGGTGGCCCCCTTCATCCTTTCCCCCCACAACCCCCGCATCGTCTACCACGGGATGAACCACCTCTTCCGCTCCATGCACCGGGGGGACTCCTGGGAGCGGATCAGCCCGGACCTGACCTTCAACGATCCGGAGAAGTACGGGGACATCCCCTACCAGACCCTCTTCTCCATCGCCGAGTCCCCCTTCCGGTTCGGGCTCATCTACGTGGGCACCGACGACGGCCGTGTCTGGCGCACCGAGGACAGCGGCCGCAACTGGACGGAGATCAACCGGGGAGTGCCGGTGAAGTGGGTGGCGGAGCTGGTAGCCTCGAAGTACGACGAGAACACCGTCTACATGGCCCAGAACGGGAAGCGGGACGATGATTTCCTCCCCTACCTGTGGAAGTCCGCCGACCGGGGCGACACCTGGACCAGCATCGTGAACAACCTTCCCTCGGGGCCGGTGAACGTCATCAAGGAGGACCCGGAAAACCCCCAGGTCCTCTACGTGGGTACCGACCTGGGGATGTATGCGTCGCTGGACGGCGGGGAGGAATGGCACGCCCTGCCCGGCGGCAATCTCCCCACCTCCTTCTATCAGGACCTGGTCGTGCACCCCGAGGAGGACATCCTGGTGGCCGCCACCCACGGGCGGGGCCTCTGGGCTCTGGACGTACGACCCTTCCAGGAGCTGACCCCGGACGTCATGGCCGAGCCGGTCCACCTCTTCACCCCCGAGCCGGCTCGCCTTCCCAGGGGCTACCGGTCTCCCGGTGTCACGGCCAATCTCGAGTACTGGGTGAGCAACGGGGCCAGGCAGGCCCTCATCCGGATCGAGGATGAGAGCGGTGAGCTGATTCGTGAGCTGAGCGGAAGCGGCGAGGCGGGACTCCACACCGTGGAGTGGGACCTGCGCTCCCAAGCCGGCGTGAGCGCGGGACCGAGCCGCATGGCCCTGGCCTCCCCCGGGACCTACACGGTCTCGGTGACGGTGGGCGAAGCGATGGCGACGGGAACGCTGGAGGTCCGTCGGTAGGGGACCCGGCCTCGAAGAGTCGGTGCGGGAGAGGAGGCGGGGGGGGACGTACGTTCCCACCCCCCTTGAGTCATTTTTATCTGGCCAGCAGAGACTTCCGCGCCTAACCTTATTATTGTCT
>CAYXGM010000082.1:12208-14126 GCA_964464555.1 uncultured Gemmatimonadaceae bacterium
GACATCGCCAACGGACCGCCGACGTGACCGAATCTCTTCGCCAACATGCCCCTGGAACCCAGCCGGACCGCGACGGCACCGGCAAGGGAGAAGACCCGATCCGTGCCCTGGTGGTGGAGGATGACCCGAGCTTCCGTCTTCTCCTGGAAGCCGTCCTCACCCGGCGGGGACTCGAGGCCACCCTGTGCGAGGACGCGGAAAGGGGGCTGGAGGAGTTCCAGAAGGAGCCTTTCGAGCTGGCACTCCTGGACAACTACCTTCCGGGGATGACAGGGGTGGAGTTCGCCGGGAAGATCCGGGAGCTGGAGGGAGGCGAGAAGGCCATGATCCTCCTCATCACCGGGGACGAGCGGATGGAGACGCTGGAGGCGGCCCTGGATGCCGGCGCCAACGACTACGTCACCAAACCGGCTACGCCCGTCTATCTGACCATAAGGGTCGCCATCGCCGAGCGCCTCATCCGGCAGGAGCGTGCCCACCGGGCCGCCCTGGAAGAAGCGTCCAAGAACGCCCTCACCGATTCCCTCACCGGGCTGGCCACCCGGGCCCTCCTCCTGGACAGGATCCAGGGAGGCATCAACCGGAGCGCCCGGGAAGCCGATTACCTCTTCGGGGTCCTTCACCTGGATCTGGACGGCTTCCACAGGGTCAACGAGCGGCTGGGCAAGAAGGTGGGCGACCGGGTCCTGGTAGAGGTGGGACGACGCCTGGAGGCCTCGGTGCGCCTGGTGGACACGCCGGCCCGGCTGGCGGCCGACGAGTTCGCCGTCTTCCTGGACGACCTCCGGGACGGAAGCGACGTGGCCCGGGTCACCAACCGGATCCGGGAGCGACTGGCCGAGCCGGTGCGCCTGGGGGAGCATACGATCTTCATCGGGGCCACCATGGGCATCGCCCTGGGGGACCCGCAGTACCTGGACGGGGAGGAGGTCTTTCGGGACGCCGCCAAGGCCCTTCGGAGGGCGAAAAGCGAGGGGAGCGGGAGCATCCGCATCTTCGATCCCGTCCTCCACGAAGAGGCCTCGGAGCGGGTCCGGCGGGAGGAAGAGATCCGTCAGGCGCTGGAAAAGGACGAGATGGTCCTGCACTACCAGCCCATCCTCGACCTCTCCTCACCTCGAATCGTGGGACTCGAGGCCCTCATTCGCTGGCCACGGCCCGACGGGAGCTTCGTCCCCGCCGGGGAGTTCATTCCCCTGGCCGAACAGTCGGGCCTGGTGGCCCACATGGGGTGGTGGACGCTGGAGCGGGCCTGCGGACAGCTCGTGGAGTGGCACCGGCGGTTCCCCGGCACCCCCCCCGTAGCCGTGATGGTGAACGTCCCGGGGCGCCAGTTCTCCGAGCCCGAGTTGATCCCGTCGGTGGTCCGGATCCTGGACGAGACAGGGCTGTCCGCGGACCACCTCCACCTGGAAATCACCGAAACCTCGGCCATGGAAGACCTGGACCGGTCCCTCTCCACGCTCAACGATCTCCAGGAGGTTGGAGTGCACGTGCACGTGGACGACTTCGGCACGGGCTATTCCTCCCTGAGCTACCTCCACCGGCTCCCGGTGGACTCCCTCAAGGTGGACCGGTCGTTCGTGTCCGGGGTCACCAGCGGGCCCGAGAACCTTGCCATCGTCCGCACCATCGTGGAGCTGGCAAAGGGGCTGCGCCTGTCCGTCGTCGCAGAGGGGATCGAGACGCCTGCCCAGTTGGCTCTTCTTCAGGAACTGAAATGCGACTACGGACAGGGATGGCTCTTTTCCAAGGCGTTGGAGCCGGCCCGGGTGCAAGAGGTGCTCCGGGAGCCCGACACCATCCTCGGCGCCTTCGATCAGAAGGGATGAGGGGGCCGGGAGGGGAGTGGAAGCAAGCGGTTTCCTGAAGTGAGCCGGGTGGGGCTCGAACCCACGACCTACGGATTAAAAGTCCG
>CAYXGM010000083.1:0-13915 GCA_964464555.1 uncultured Gemmatimonadaceae bacterium
CGGAGGCCCGGCCGAAACAACAAATGTTCCCCCGGGCCCGAGGCCCTTGTTATTTTTCAGAAGGCACACCCCCGAAACAGCCAACCGTCCGAGTGCGCAATGGCCCAGATTCTCGTGGTGGATTGGGAAGAAGACGAACGCGTGTACTACTGGTCCGTCCTGGAGAAGGCCGGCCACGAGCTCCTCTTTGCAGGCGATGGGCAGACCGCCCTGGACATCTGGGAGAAGCGGGAGCCCGACCTGGTGATTACCGAGCTTTACGTGCCGGACCTGAACGGGCTCCGACTCATCAGGGAGTTGATGGAGAGGGACCCGGACGTTCGCATCGTCGCCCTCTCGGCCATCAGCGCCGACCAGCTCGACATGGCCGAGGACTACGGCGCCATGTCCATCCTCTACAAGCCGGTGTCGGACGATGAGCTACTGGCCGGAATCGCCAAGGCTCTGGAGGGTTTCCGACCGGGACGACAGGACAAATGGAGGTAGTCCCGGCCCACCACTGAGTGCCCGGCCACCGCTGGAGTACCGAACCAAAGACGGCGGCGAGGGAGATCCCGTCGAATGAAAAAAGCCTCCCCCCGGGGAACCGTTAACACGGTCAGCTTTCGGGGAGAGGCAAAGTGGGCCCACGGGAGGGCCCGAAAGATCGGAAGAGCTACCCGATCTTCACCAGCTCTATGTCAAAGGTGAGATCCTTGCCGGCCAGGGGATGGTTGGCATCCATCTGGACCTGGTCTTCATCGGCATCGGTGATGACCACATCCATCTGGCGGCCATCACGGGTCTCCATGCGCATCATCTCCCCGACCTGGGGATCGTACCCCTCGGGCAGATTCTCCCTGGGAACGGTGAAGAGGAGCTGGTCCAGACGCTCCCCATACGCCTCGGCCGATGAGACATCGGCCGTCTTCGTCTCTCCCTCGGTCATCCCCGTAACGGCCTTCTCGAACCCGGGGATCACCATCCCCTTGCCCAGTTCGAAGGTGAGAGGATCCCTGCCCTCGGAGGTGTCGAAAACAGAGCCATCTTCCAGTTTACCGGTGTAGTGAATGTGGACGAAATCGCCACTCTTTGCCTCAGTCATGCCTGTCCTACTTCCTCGGAAATGGGAGCGGGTCAGGAGGAAAAGCTCTCGGCCCGCCGGATGATCGTCTGGGTAAGGTAACCCCGAACACCCGGTAAGGTTCAGGGGGGCTGCAAAACGATTCATTGAGAAGGGAAACCAGGTGGTGCGAGCCGACGCTGTGGTCCCGTCAGGGACCGGAGGTTCCGGACAGTCCCTATCCCCCACCCCTCCCGTCCGGGAACTCCCTGCGCGAGAGGAACACCCACCCTCTCCAGCCGCAGAAGCCGCATCGCCGGTGCTGGAAGACGCAGAAGGGGCTCAGAATGAAGTGGAAGAGGCGAGTCGTGAGGGACGGACCCATGCGCCGGGTGCGATTCCCGCACCGGGGGCACGCTCGGGTTCGAACCAATGTCCACATGGGGCAACTCTCGTATCGAGGCTTCCCATGGCACGGGAAGTGCCCTGAGACGCCTGACTCCAGGGGAAGGCGATAGCCTTGGGGTACCGCATCCGCTAAGGTGGACGGTGGCGTCAAGAGGGCGTCAAAGAGGGTCGGAAGGCTCCACGTCCCGGCTGAGAGAAACAGTCCGGGGAAGACTCGGGTACCCAGGACTTCGAAACGGGTTTGTGAGCCACATCGGAACTTCGACGATTCGGGGAGGCACCCCGTCCATGGCGACGCAAGAAGAAAAGGTCCGGCAGATTTGCCCGGAGGATCTGGTCCGGCGAATCGGGGCCGGGGAACGACTACAGGTCATGGATGTGCGGGCGCCCGAGCGGGTGGCCGCCAGCCATCTGGACCTGGTCCCCGAGGACTGGTACCACAACATCCGAGGGTCGGTGCTCGCCGGATATTCCGACCTGAAATCGACGGGCCTGGATCCCGAACATCCGGTGGTCACCGTATGCGGCCACGGCAAGGACTCGAAGATCCTGGCCGGCCACCTGAACCGGCTGGGCGCCGACGCCATGTCCCTGGCCGGCGGTCTGGCTGCCTGGATGAGCTTCCTCGTGCCCAGGGAGCTGGATCCCCCGCAGGGTCTGGACCGGCTGGTTCAGTTCGACCGAATCGGCAAGGGGTGCCTCTCCTACCTCCTGGTGAGCCGTGGAAAGGCCGTACTGGTGGACCCGCCCCTCCAGTTCGCCCCCCTCCTCCAGGCCGTGGAGGAGAGCGGCGCCGATCTGGTGGCCGTGGCCGACACCCATGCCCACGCCGACTACGTGAGCGGCGGCGTCCTGTTGGGCCAACGCTTCGATGTCCCCTACTATCTGCACCCCGCCGATTCCTTCTATCCCTACGACGGTACACCGGGACAGATCCGGTTCCGGGCCCTGGCCGAAGGAGACACCGTTCCCTTCGGCGAGTCGGCCCTCGAGGTGGTCCATACGCCGGGTCACACCGAGGGCAGCGTGACCTTCCTGGTCGAGGGCCGGGTCGCCCTCACCGGCGACTTCCTCTTCGTGGAGTCCATCGGCCGCCCCGACCTGGGGGAGACGGCCGAGGCCTGGGCGCCGAAGCTGTGGGCGTCCGTGGAGCGAGTCCGAGCCGAGTGGGATCCGGGCACCGCCATCTACCCGACTCATTATGGGTCATCCTCGGAGCGCAGAATGGGGCAGGCCGTGGGGATCTCTCTCGGAGAGCTCCTGGCCGAAAACCCCATCCTTCAGATCCCCGACAAAGCCTCCTTCATCGAGTTCATTCTCGGGAACCATGCACCCTTTCCCGAGGCCTACCGCAAGATCAAGGCCCTGAACGTGGGGTTGGCCCCCATCGTGCAGAAGGATGTGGATGCCCTCGAGGTCGGCCGCAACGAGTGCGCACTGGGAGGAACAACGACATGAAGAACGTCACCGCACCAGCCGTCATCCTTGCCCTGGGCATGACCCTCGGAGGAGGGCTGATGGGTTGGGGGTTTGCCGCGGGGCGGACCGCAGACCGATTCGTGACGGTGAAAGGGGTCACCGAGCGGGACGTGGAAGCGGACCTGGCCCTCTGGCCTCTGCAAATCGTCGCAGCCGACAACGACCTGGGAGCGGCTCAGGCCCGAATGGACCGGATGGTGGACCGGACCCGGGCTTTCCTGAGGGAGAACGGCGTCACCAACGACCAGGTGACTATTCAGGCCTTCAAGGTCACCGATGCCCAGGCCAACGCCTACCAGAGCGGCAACGTGGCCAACCGGTTCATCATCACCCAGACCCTCATGGTCCGCTCCGAGGAGCCGAGGATGCTTCAGGCTGCAAGTCAGCGGGTAGGTGAGCTGGTGGAGGCAGGTGTCGTCCTGACCTCGGGGCAGGAGTACGGGCCGGGCGGACCCA
The DNA here is from genome assembly GCA_964464555.1 of uncultured Gemmatimonadaceae bacterium. Lineage (GTDB taxonomy): Bacteria > Gemmatimonadota > Gemmatimonadetes > Longimicrobiales > Gaopeijiaceae > CAYXGM01. The sequence continues at coordinate 3,386 of CAYXGM010000083.1, forward strand.
CCTACGTCTTCACTCGGCTCAACGACCTCAAGCCCGAGATGCTGGCCCGGGCCACCGCCCGGGCTCGGGAGGCGGCAGCGGAATTCGCCTCCGCTTCGGGGAGCCAGGTGGGGAAGATCCGGCGGGCCAACCAGGGAGTCTTCCAGATTCTGCCCAGGGATCCGGCCGTGGGCCAGTCCGAGCAGAACCAGCTTTTCAAGACCGTACGCGTGGTCTCGACCCTGGAGTACCTTCTCGAAGGATGAGGGAAGCTTCGGACCGTAAGCCCTCTCCTACAGGACCTCAGCCTCTCTCTTCTGCCTCTGCTTCTTGACCTTGTGCTTCAGGATGGCCATCTGGGTGCGCCCCACCACCGCATGGGGAGCCACCCGGCCGCAAAAGCCGATGCCGTTCTTCGGAGTACAAAGCCTGTGGCACCAAAGAGAATGGCTCTTGGTGAGGGGACATCCCAGACACGTATATTCGGGAACCCGGGTTTTTTCCCGCTTGACCAGCCGTGCAGTCGCCATATGTCCTTCCTTGGTGTTTAACCACGCCAAGTAGTTCAGAATCATTCTCGTTATTGATTATAACAAGAATCCCTCCGAAACTCACCCTCCAGGGCGATCTGCCGATACTGTTTTCTGAGCGGTCCCCGAGACGTATGCTATTGTGGAACACCCATGAACGATGTCGCGACTCTGCCAGGAGCCAGACCTATGGGTACTCAGAGGATCCCCGGTGTCCTCGTCGGCCATTCCAACATGGACCTGGACTGTCTGGGATCCATCGCCCTGGCCCGGCACCTCTACCCGGGATACCTCACCCTGCAGAGCCGTCACGTCCACCCCGTGGCCAGGACCCTGGTCACCATGTATCGCATCCACCTTCAGCTCATTGCTCCCAAGGACGTGAAGGGACAGGTTCCCGAGCACCTGGTGGTCCTGGACACCCGCTCCCGGGACCGCATCAAAGAGTATCTGGAGGTCTTCGGAGGGGAGCCGGGCCGCATCGATGTCTACGATCACCATCCCGCCGACTCCAGGGACATCCCCAACGCCGTCTTCCACGAAAGCACCTACGGATCGAACACCACTTTCCTGGGCACCCTTCTCATGGAAAAGGGCATCGAGATCACGCCCGACGATGCCACCATCGCCCTCACCGGCATCTACGCCGACACGGGGAACTTCACCCACGAGAACGTGAGCGCGGCGGACTTCGAGGTGGCATCCTACCTCCTGGACTCGGGGGCTTCGGTCAAGCTGGCCAAGACCTTCCTGAGCCCCCTTCGGGAGAGGATGCAGATCACCACCTTCCACCAGGTCCTGAATGACCTGCGGTTCCGTGAGATCCGGGGCAACTCCATCCTCCTGAGCTACACCGAGCTTGACGGCCCCCGGCAGGGGCTGAGCCCCGTGGTGGAGAAGATCTTCGACGTGGAGGATGCCGACGCGTACTTCGCCGTCTTCACCTTCACCCACAACGACAGCGTCGTGATCATCTCCCGGAACCAGAAGGCCGGCATCGAGCTGGACCGGATCATGGGAGCCTTCGGCGGAGGGGGCCACAAGCAGGCTGCCTCGGCCACGCTCAAGAACGTGAAGGGGGAAGAGGTTTTCGACACCCTCCTCGAGTACCTGGAAACCTCCTTGAAGCCTGCCGTGACCGCAGAGGACATCATGACCCCGAAGGTCACCGTGATCCCCGAGACCATCAACCTCCTGGATGCCGCCCGGTTCCTGGAGGAGCTGAACCATACCGGATGTCCGGTGGTAGGAGACGGCGGAGGCCTGGTCGGTTTCATCACGCTCAGAGACATCATGAAGGGCCGCCGGGCCAATCAGATGCACGCACCGGTGAAGGGCTACATGACCCGCAAGGTCATTCACGCCGAGCGGGCCACCACTGTGCGGGAGATGGAGGATCTCCTCCTCTCCAACAACATCGGCCACCTCCCCATCCTGGAGAACGGGGACATCGTGGGCATCGTGACCCGGACCGATTATCTAGCCTTCCGACGCGAGGAAATGAAGCGGGCCGAGGCCATTCAGGAGAGCCTGGCCTGAGTCCCGGCCGAGCCCGGTCTTTGGCCGCCGGCCCCGGGACTCGACCTCAACACGGAGCAACGCCATGGGAAAGGGAGACAAGAAGACCAGGAAGGGAAAGCGCTTTCGGAAGAGCTACGGCAACAGCCGGCCCCGGAAGGAAAAGAAGAAGAAGGAAAAGGCAAAGAAGGAAACGGGAAGCTGAGTCCCTTCCCGGACCTTCAGCCTTCCTCGATTTCCTCCCATCCCCGGGCATAGACCTCGGGGAAGACCTTCAAGTAGCCGGGATAGTCCCCCCGGGCCTTCTCCACCACCGAGCGGTGCAGGGCGACGAGCGTCAGGGGATCCGTGCTCTCGGCCAGGACCTCGCCGTATGGATCGATGGCGATTGAGGGGCCGCCCACCAGCCCGTCCGGTGCAGGCGCCGGACGGTTGGCCGAGATCACATAGGTCCCGCTGGTCACCGCATTGGCCCTCAGAACCAGCTTCCAGCGTTCATAGCTCAGAGGCGGCGTGCATCGGGGCGCCAGGACCACCTCGGCGCCCATGGCCCCCAGAAGCTGGAAGCCCGTAGTACGATTCACGTCCGAACAGATCTGTAGGCCGATCCTCAGCGCGAGGCCATCCACAACCGCCGGCGGCTCCGTACCGGGTTCGTAGTGGCTGGTCTCCCAGTATCCCTCCTCCTCCGGAAGGTGGACCTTGCGGTAGCGGGTGAGGCAGGACCCCTTTCCGTCGTAGAGCAGCGCCGTGTTGTGCCGGATTCCGGTGTCGGGATCCCGGATGATGGCTCCCCCCAACACGGCCACACCCGACTTCGCCGCCGCCGCGACCAGGGCCTGCTGCCGTGGTCCGTCCACCTCCTCCGCGTCCTCCTCCCGGGCCTTCTTGGAGGCTGGCGACCAGGGATTCAGGGGGATCTCGGGGAGGACGGCGAGCTCGGCGCCCCGCTCCCGGGCCCGGGTCAGGACTCGAGGAAGTCGTTCCCAGTCTTCGGGATACGGAAAGACGTCGGTGATGAGGGCTGCAGTGAGGGTGGTGTCGGTCAATGGAACCTCGCCGGAAGTCGGGTTTGGGGGATCTGCTGCGTGCGCCGCCCAAAGTGGCGAGAGGGTCAGTGGGAAGAAAGACCGGTCACCGGCCGACATGGGCCGGCAGCGCCCCGAGGAGCCATCCTCCACCCCCTCCCGCCTCAATGCCACCGCCCCCCTCCCCCACCCCGGCTCATCCGGGGGTTCACAACGTTGTTGAAGACCGAGCCGAAGGTGTAGGAGAACCCGATGTCCAGGGAGAACTCCCAGTCGGTGCCCAACTCCCGGCGCTGCAGGAAGACGTCCTCATCCGGTATGTCTTCTCTGGGGACGTAGATCTGGTTCTTCACCCGGGCAACGTTCCCGAAAAGGTCGAGGCTCAGTCCCCGGAAGAGTCGCAGCTCGAGCCGGGAGAAGACATCGAGACGGTGAGAGGAGAAATCGTCCAGGTAGTTGCTCCACTCCACCGACGCGTCCACCTCTCCCCAGGGCTGCTCGAAGGCCGCGGCCGCCTCCAGGGTCTGCTCAGGGCGGGTCTCCTCCATCTTGCCGAAGAGCGTGAGTTCCTCGTAGTTGAAGTGGGTCAGCTCCACGGTGTAAAGAAAGGTGATCTGGCGCCGTGTGGATTCGGCGTAGGGATAGATGTTGTACTCCACCGCCGGTCCGAAGCGAGCAGCCAGGTCGTGGTTCTGTCGGGTGCTGACCGCCGCCGACCCGTCCATGCCGAAGGACCAGTGGGGTCCCAGACTCCAGACCACCGTGGCCTCGGCCTCATGGTTTTCCGAAGTGCTCTCCACTTCGTCTCCGTCGCTCAGCTCGAAGGTCTGGCTGGAATAGTCCATCCGCACCGACATGTCCACCTTCAACTCCTCCGTGGTCCGGGAGGCGCTGAAGGAGCCGTCCACGGAACGGTCGCTGCTCCGCTCCTCTCCCTCCAGCTCCCCGCTCACCCGGGCACGAAAAACCCAGAGGTTCCAGGGATCATCGGCCTCTTCCTGTGTCGTTTCCCTCCTTCTTCCCTCGAGCCGGACATCCAGAAGCCGGCCCAGCGGGGTGGAGGAGACGAAGGGCACCAGACCCAGCCTCATGGTCCTCACCAACCCCTCCCGGGTCTCGTCGCCGGTCTCGTCGGGGAGGGAGACGTAGCGCAGGGTATCCTGCTGTCCTCTGAAGCCTTCCCGCCCCAGGAAGTGCAGGGTGTACTCCGTGCCGCCGGCGCCGGTGCGCTGCTGTGTCACGAGGACGTGGAGCTCAGCGTCGGCCCGGTCCCGGACGTAGTTGACGAAGGGGACCTCTTCCCGAAAGTAGTCGAAATCGCAACGCTGGCAGTCCAGGAATACCCGGAGGTTCTCCTCCTCCTGTTCTCCGGGCAGGACGTCCTGGAGCTGGGCCCCGGCCCGATCGGGGGAGAGGGTCGGGAGGAGAAGAAGGAGGAAGGAGAGTGCAAAGAGAGCTCGATTACTGGTCATGGAACCACCCGGTTGGCCTCGGTCATGGAATCGCTCCGTTCCCGTCTGCGAAGCTACTTTCCAAAGATGACCGACCGAGGGGCGGGAGCGAAGAAGGGGCGGGTCCGAAGGGCGTAAGAATCCTGCAGGAGAAGGTAAAGCTCAGGTAAACCGCCCCCCTTCACCGCTTCAGCCGGTACCCGGCCTTCCGGACGGTGAGGAGGTGGTCGGGCTCCGAAGGGTTCTCCTCCAGCTTTCGCCTGAGCTCTGAGAGATGGACGTCTACGGTCCGGGTGTTGATCTCGGCATTCCCGTACCCCCAGACCTCCTTCAGGAGCTCCTTCCTGCTGATGACCGCTCCGTCCCTGTTCAGGAGAGCAACCAGGAGATCGAACTCCCTGGGGGTCAGCTCCACCGGCTCGCCCCCCTTGCGGACGCTGCGGGTAGAGGGTGAAACCTGAACCTCCCCGAAGACATAGTCATCGAGACCGTCACGCCCCTCCCCTCGCCGTCTTCTTCCGCCTCCGTCGGCCTCGATCCGCTGAATGCGCCGGAGAAGCGCTCGCACCCGGGCCAGCAACTCGGCAGTGGAAAAGGGCTTGGTAACGTAGTCGTCGGCACCCGAATCGAAGCCCAGGACCACGTCGGACTCCTGGGTTCGAGCCGTGAGGATGAGGACGGGGATGCGACGCCCCCGCCTCCTGAGCTCCCGGAGGACCTCGAAGCCACTCTTATCCGGAAGCATGAGGTCCAAGATGAGAAGATCCGGGGACGAAGCGGTCACTGCGGCAAGTCCCGCTTCACCGTCCTGAGCCACCTCCACTGCATACCCCTCGAACTCCAGGGCCGTGCGGAGGCCGAAGGCCAGATCCTCGTTGTCCTCCACCAACAGAATCCGAGGCATGCCGTCACTCCTCCTCCATGGAGGGAGGCGAAGCCCCGGCGGGAGCCGCACGGGAAAGCTCGACAACGAACCGAGCGCCACCCCCCGGGGCCTCCTCGACCCGGACGCATCCTCCGGCAAACTCGGCCAGCTCGGCCACCACCGCCAGACCGATGCCGCTTCCCTGCACGTCCCCGGACATGTCCCGGTTCAGGCGGGTGTAGGGATCCCAGATCCTCTCCCGTTCCGAGGTTGGGATGCCGGGGCCCTCGTCGTCCACGGTGATCCGGAGCCTGTCCCCATCCACACGGGCCGTCAGACGAACGGTCTGTCCCCGGGGTCCGTACTTGAGTGCGTTGTCCAGGAGATTCGCCAGCATCTGGTGAAGCCCTCCCCGGTCGGCCTCGATGGTCAGTCCCGGCGGGTCCACGTTTGTCTCCATCGTGGCCTCGGCTCCCTGGGCCAGGGGGGTGAAGGCCTCGGCCAGGTCCTGGAAGGCTTCCCGCACCGGGACCCTCTCCCTCCCCGCCCGCCGCAGGGGAGTCCGTCCCATGCGACTGAAAAAGAGGATGTTCTCCACGAGATGGGTGAGCCGCCGGGCCTCACGGTTGATGACCCGGGTGGACCGGGTCCGTTCCTCGTCGGTCCTGAGCTTTCCGTCGGCCAGAAGCTCGGTGAACATGCGAAGCTGGGTGAGGGGCGTGCGGAACTCGTGAGAAACCCCGGAGATGAAATCGTCTCTGAGGCGGGCCAGATCCTGCTCCCGTCGGATCTGTACCACCGCGGCGGCTCCGATCCCGAGAGTCAGTGCCATGAGAGCCAGAAGGAGCGGCAGTCGCGCACGGGGAAGCCCCCCGATGACCAGGGACGATGCAGCGTTGGTGTGGATCGCGGCTTCCACCACCAGGGAGCCGTATTCCGGAGGCAGAGTGTCCCGGGCCACGAGGCCGCTTCCCTCATACCGCGGCGAGCGAAACACGGGAAGCCCCCCGGGCCCCTTCACCCCCAGGTGAAGAACGGAGTCGTTGGGCTGAGAGCCGGCTACGGCCTCGGGCAGGAGTCCTTTTTCCAGATACCAACTCCGAAAGAGCTCGCCCACCGCAGCAAGAGGGGCGAGGATGACGTAGATGGCCCGCCCCTGGCCCTCCTCACCGCTGGGCTCCAGCGAGACGTTGTAGAAGAGGCCCGTTGCACCTTCCAGCACGGCGCCGGCAGGAGCCGTCGCGAAGCCGATGCGCTCGGATGGATTCCGCAACCAGACTTCCTCGACCCGATTGGAGGCCCGGTGACCCTGGTCCATGGGAAAAGACTCGGGGAGGGCCCGCACGACACCGGAATGGAGGTCGGATGCCAGAAATACGACTCGCTCTCGTAGATCCCTACACTGGCAATTCACCCGGTCCAGCGCCTCCTCGAACTCCCATTCCAACACCCGCGGCGCGGGAGGGGGCTCGCGGCGGACCCGCCAGGGGACTTCGTCGAAGGCGCGCCTGAAGAACCGGTCCAGCCCGTCCTGGACCCGACGGGAGTACTCGGCCACCGCGATCTCTCCGTAGTCCCTGAGCACCCCTTCGGCCGTCCGGCGATGGGAGGCCGCGGCTCCTACCGCCTGGAACCCCAACCAGAGGGAGAGGCCCAGGGTGACGAGAAGGAAGGCCAGGAGGAGAGGGAGTCCCCTCCGCCGGGGGGGGCGGCCCGTGAGCTTTCCGGAGAGGGACAACGATGGCCTCCTTGGCGTTCTGCGGAGGGGGCCGGCCGCCGGGCGACCAGGCCGCCCCCTCACCTACCTCCAAGCTAGGAAGGCCGGAAAGCCGGCAGCAACATCCCCGGGACCGGAAAAGGTTCATTTTCGGTAAGAAAGGTGTAAGATCTCCGGGCCGTGCGAGAAGGCCCCGTCACCCTTGTTGCCCTCAGGCCCTTTGACTAGCGTGAATTCATGACAGACGACAGCTCCCAGAAGACCCGCGCCACCGGCTCATCCGGAGGCAAGGGAACGATCGTCCTGGCCTTTGCGCTGGGAATTGCCGTCGGCTTCGCCATGGGGAGTGGCTCCGGTGGCTCCTCCGTTGCCTTCTCCGGGGCCATGAGCGGGCTGGAGGACCGGGCGTTTCTGGGCCCCTCCGACGCCCCTGTGACCATCGTGGAGTACACGGACTACCAGTGCACCTTCTGCCAGCGGCACTACGTGTCCACCTTTCAGACCATCCTCGACGAGTATGAAGGGGACATCCGCTACTTCATCCGCCACTTCCCCAGCCCCAGCATTCATCCGGCGGCCCCGCGGGCGGCCGTGGCGGCAGTCTGTGCCGAGGAGCAGGGATCGTTCTTCGAGTACCACGACCGACTCTTCCGTCAGCGGGATCCGGACCTCTCCCAGGCCGGCCTTCTCAAGTATGCCGAAGATCTGGATCTGGACATGAGTCGGTTCAACTCCTGCGTGGTCTCGGAAGATACCTGGGCCACGGTTCAGGAGGACCACGAGCTCGGCTCCACGTACGGTGTCTCCGGAACACCGGCTTTCTTCATCAATGGCCGGGTGGTCTTCGGAGCCCAGCCCCTGGAGGCGTTCCGGACCGCCATCGACGCGGCGCTGGAAGAAGCCGGAGTCAGTGATCGCTGAGGCACCATGCCCCCTGAGGAAACCCGTCGCCTAGCTGCCGTCTGGTTCGCCGACATCGTCGGCTACACCAGCCTTTCGGAGCGGGACGAGGACGCCGCCCTGGCCCTGGTGGGGGAGCTTCAGGCCATCTCGGAGCGCGTGGTGCCGGAGGCCGACGGACGGGTGGTGAAGTTCGTGGGCGACGCGGTGCTGGCATCCTTCGAGAGTGCGGGAAGAGGCGTCGAAGCGGCCCTGAGGGTCCGGGATGCGTTCCAGAACTCGCCACCGGCCGGGGCAGCGGGTGCCGAGCTCCGCATCGGGGTTCATGTGGGGGAGATCACCACGGCCCCGGACGGAGACGTCTACGGGGACGGCGTCAACACGGCATCCAGAATCCAGGGGGTGGCCGCCCCGGGGCAGGTCCTCCTGAGCAGCTTCGCCCTGGAGAGCGTCCGTCACCGGCACGAGTTTCGCACCCGAGCCAAGGGGCAGCGGAAGCTCAAAGGGCTGAGCCGGCCCCTGGATCTCTTCGCCGTGGGGCGGTCCGGAGAAGAGGACCCCTACATCGGCCGGGAGCTTCCTCCCGAGAAGGGCCAGGAGGGACCGACCACCCTCTACGGCCGGGCCATCGCCGTGGGCTTGGTGGCGGGGATGGCCGGACTCGTGGGCCTGGGGGTCTTTGCCGGAGCGGGTCCCTTCTCTTTCACCCTGGAGCCGGATTCCGGCCCCCGGGGAGAGGAGGTGGAGGTCGCTCTGAGTCTGGGCGTGGAGGCCTACTACCGGGAGGCCCTTGAGGAGGCGGTAGACAATCTCAGCCTCTTCCTCGAGCCGGCGGGCAGCCGTGAGCAGAGGCTCCAGGGGCTACGGTACCTTGCGCGCGCCGAGCTCATGGCCGGGGATACGGCCGGGATCCAGGAAGCACTGGACCGCCTCCTGAGCCTGGAGCCGCCCCTGGTCCTTCTCCTCCCTTCCCTGGAGGATTCCGCCCTCATCCACCTGTACCTGGATGCCCGCCGCTCGAAGATCCAGAACCAGGGCCAGTTCGAGCCCAGCCACGCCCTCAGGGAGCTCATGCTCTTCGATTTCCAGGTTTTCGGCCCGGAGATGGACTCCACCTCGGATGAAACCGCTGAAGACGCAGGCTACGTGGTAGCCTTCATGCTGGAGACGGAGCTGGACATGGCCGGGGTGCCCACTTCCAGTGTGAAGGCCATGTCCTTCCAGAACCGGGGGGACCAGGCATACGTGGACCTTGAGGCCAATCTCGCCTCCATGAATGACGAGGGACCGTCCCACCTCCTCACCGGCTCGGTGGCCATCAACCGCACCGGCGCCCTCCTCTCGGCCTGGGTCTACGAGCTGGAAACGGGTCGACTGGTTCTGTCGGAACAGCTCACCGGATCCCGGGAGGATCTTCTCATGACGCTGCCCGAGCAGCTTGCGACCCGGATCACGCAGCGGCTCATGGGGCTGCGATAACGCTTCGACACCCCCTCCTTCCCTGGAAAATCCTGGCGTTGGAGCCTGAACGTCTGCATTTTCGTGCAGGGCCGTTTCGGCTGGTTGGACTGCCCCAATACATCAGACCGAGGATTGTCAGGTGAGCCTTCAACGTGGCGGAGGTTCCGGTGCCGGTTTCTCCCGGCGCAGCTAAGGGTCCGCCCACGCCCATTCCCCGCCTGTACCAACCCCCTCTTCCCCAGAGACAAAGGAGGACCCCATGGCAGGCACCCTCACCTCCCAGGAGCTGTTCGGATTTCTCACACCGGACCAGGTAAACGTCATCAGCGAGAACGCCGAGAAGCTCGAGCTTCTTGCCGGCCAGGTCATCTACGACAGAGGTGAAAAGGCCGACCGCTTCTATATCGTGTTGGATGGGGAGGTCACCCTGCGCCTTCCCGGAAAAGGCGGCGTCAACATCGTCATCGACACGCTCGGCCCCGGCGACATCTTCGGCGGGCCTCTCGGCTTCGGCAGGTCATCCTACGCTCTGACGGCAACGTGCTCCTCAGACGGGCATGTCCTGAGGATCCAGAACTCGGCCATGAAGTACCTCATGGACCGGGATGAACGGATGGGCTACCACCTGCAGGGATTCATCTCCAACGCCTACTTCAATCGCTACATCGACACCATGAAGAAGCTCCAGGCCATCGTCATGAACATCCCCGTCGAAGCCTGACCACTCACTCCAACGAAGAGGAGATATCGGGATGCCGAACAGCGTCTACCCGATTCCGCGCAGTGCCCCGACCGGCGGGCGCAGCCCGCGGTTGGGGGCGGGAGCGCGGCGGCCGCTACAGCGGCCGATTCTGTTGTTCGATGTACTGGCGAATCACGCTCAGGGGGGGGCGCCGCCACAAGACACGATGCAATAACTGGTGGACCAGAGGACCGGCTTCCAGTAAAAGCGACGCAGGTGAGTAGGGTGGTCTCGCCGTAGCAACCGAGAGCTTCGGGATTTCAGGCTGCCGACCACGCGGCTTGGCGCGGCGTCCGGTGGCAATCCAATCAGGAGATGAACGTGATCCATCTCCCCATT
>CAYXGM010000084.1:0-13804 GCA_964464555.1 uncultured Gemmatimonadaceae bacterium
ACTAGGACGGCAAAAAGGCCGGTGAGGTTGCAACAGAGGGATGAGAGGCCGCGGCGGAAGCCGGAGGCGGGGCTCCGCCTACCCCCTCAGCGCCCGCTCCAGCTCTCCCTCCACCCAGGGATCGTCTTCCTCGTGGAGCCGGAAGAGGAGGGCCTCGGCCACCTCGAAGCCCGCATCCCCGGGGATGCCGACCCGGGCCAGGATCTGCCCCAGAGCCCAGGCGGCGTGGCCCCGGACCAGGGGATCCGGATCTTCAACGGCGGCCACGAGCTTCTCCAGGGAGTCGGGTGAGCGCCAGTTCCCCAGGGCCACGGCCACGTTTCGGAGAAGTCCCCCGCGCTTGGCCCGCTTGATGGGGCTTCCGCTGAAGCGGAGCCCGAACTCCTGGCCCGTGAGGGTCATGAGCTCCACCAGCTCCGGTCCGTCGGTGTCGGAGAGCTTCCCGGCGCCCGAGCCAGCCCCGGCTGCTGCATCGCCGCCACCACCCCCGGCGCCACGGGGAAGCGAACGTGCCCGGTACGCCGGCTCCTGCGCCGGCTCGGCGAACTTCACGTTCCAGGGACACACCTCCTGGCAGATGTCGCATCCGAAGATCCGGTTCCCGAGTCCCGACCTCAGATCCTCGGGAGCGGCGCCTTTCTTCTCGATGGTCAGGTAGGAGATGCACCGGCGGGCATCCATCACCGGCGCGCCGGTCTCGTCCCGGCCCAGAAGGGCGCCGGTTGGGCAGGCGTCGAGACAGGCTCGGCAGCTACCGCAATGGTCGGCTTCGAAAGGCTCGTCCGCCGGTAGGTGAAGGTCCAGGAGAAGGAGCCCGAGGAAGAAGTAGGAGCCCCGCCTGGGATGGATGAGCATGGTGTTCTTCCCGAACCACCCCAAACCCGCCCGCTGGGCCAGCTCCCGCTCCAGGATGGGTCCCGTGTCCACGTAGGCGAGACCCTGGACATCCTCGGCCACCCCCTCTTCCCGGGCTCGACGCCGAATCCACTCCAGGAGCTCCTCCAGGCGGGCCTTCAGGACGTCGTGGTAGTCCTCTCCCCGGGCGTAGCGGGCCACCACCCCCCGTGAGGGGTCCTCCGGCACACCGGGGGGATCCTCCTGGTAGTAGTCCTGGGCCACCACCACCACGGACCGAACGGCCTCCATGGTCATCCGGAGGTCGCCCCGGCGCTCCACGGCATCGGGCCGGGCCAGGTAGCCCATCTCCCCGTGGTGGCCCGCTTCGATCCACCGACGATACAGCTCCATATGACCGGAGGGATCGGGGTGGGTGACCCCCACATCCTGCAAGCCCAACTCCCGACCCCTGGCCCTGATCCGGCGCACGAAACTCTCCATCATTTTTTGCCTCCCGTCCGGACCTCCCCGGGCATCCGGTACCGCCGCCCCTTCCACTCGATTCTGCTTCCCCGCACCCAGCTTCTGACGAAGATAAACGCGGTGATCACCGAGCCCAGGGGAAAGAGAAACCCGTACAGAGGATTGCCCTTCATCACGGCCGATGCCAGACCCCAGAAGAGAACGCCGAAGGCCGTGGCCGCAGCACTCCACTGGAGGGCAAGCCCCAGGCTCCCCGTGGCCAGCGACCAGGCCAGGACCACCGGCGGCACCAGCCAGAGCAGCGTGCCCGTGATGAAGGAGAATGGAAGAATCACGGGCTGTAGGATGCGGGGGGTCGCCTGGAGGGCGCCGGTGGCGATGTTCTTCCCCCATCCCCTGACCAGGGCGTCCAGGGACGTGTACATCCGGGTGCGAAGGGCCTCCGTTCCCCGAACCGCCAACGTCCAGCCCCCCCGGACGATGAGCTGGGCCAACCGCATGTCCTCCACCACCTCGCCGGCCACGGCCTCATGGCCCCCCAGGGCGTCGTAGACCTCCCTGCGAAAGAGGAGGTACTGGCCGTTGGCGATGGCGTTTCGCCAGCGGCGGGGCTTGGGCGACACGTCCGTGCGGGGATAGCGAAAGGCCAGCAGCAGAAAAAACTGGGGCTGGAGCAGCCGCTCCCAGAAGCTCTCCATGAGTTGGCGTCCGATGAGGGTCAGTACGTGGATGTCGGCGGCGCACAGCTCGGCCACGGCCCGACTCAGGAGGTCCGGCCCATGAACGGTGTCCGCATCGGTGAAGAGCAGAAGGTCCCCTCGGGCCTCCCGAGCCCCCTGCCAGCACGCCCACGGCTTTCCGAACCACCCCTCCGGCCGGGGGCTTCCCGAGACCAGACGAATCCGGGAGGCGTTTCCCCGACTCAGTCCTTCCACCACCTCCGCCGTTCCGTCCTCGCTCTCGTCGTCCACCACCAGGATCTCGAAGGCCGGGTACTCCGACGCCGCCAGGGACGAAACGCACGCACCGATGTTCTCCTCCTCGTTCCGGGCCGGCACGATCACCGAGAGAAGAGGTTTGGCGCGCTCCCCGGACGATGGACGCAGGGGCAGGTTGCGCGGGAAGCGGACGGCCACTGCGGCGAAGAGGCCCACGGCGGACCAGGGAAGGAGGAGAAGAAAGAGGTCCATGGTCCCAAGGTAAGCTCCATCGAGGCGGACGGCTTCAGCGTCAGCCACCGCCGGGAGACGGGACGGGACAGCCAGAGGTGTGGAACCGACGTCGAACGACCGGGTGCAGGCCACTTGTGGGACTTGTGGGACGACCCTGGCGCGGATGTCCGCTCCCGGCCTAACCTTGGCACCGTGGGGCCCGCCTGCCGTCCCGGCCGCGGATCCGCACCGGAGTCGCCGGCCCTTTCACCCAAGCCCCTCCACCAGGAGTCGATTCGTGAGTGCCCTCACGCCCGCCGAAGCCCGCAACGAGTTTCCCATCCTCCGGAACCGCACGTACCTGAATTCCTGCTCCCTGGGCGCCCTCTCCTTCAGGGCCGAAGCATACCTCGATGACTTCAGGGCCCGATGGCACACCATGGGCGCCTCGGCCTGGTACGAGCACTGGCTCGGCAGAATGGCCCTCCTGCGAGCTCGGGTGGAGGACTTCATCGGCGCCGAAACGGGCACCGTCGCCCTCCTCCCCTCCACCTCCGCCGCCCTCTCCCAGGCCGTGGAGAGCATGGGGGACGCCGCAAGGAAGGGGAGGAATCGAATCGTCTGCTCGGAGCTTGACTTCCCCACTCTGGCCTACCAGTGGGTCAACAAGCCGGAGTTCGACGTGGTGATCCTCCCCTCGCCGGACGGGGTCGGGATGGATCCGGAACAGTACGCCGAGGCCATGGACGAGCGAACCCTTTTCCTTGCCACCAGCCACGTCTTCTTCGCCACCGGGTTCATCCAACCCCTGGACCGTCTCGCTTCCCTGGCCCGGCATGCCGGAGCCTACACCCTCATCGACGGATATCACGGTGCCGGCCAGGTGCCCCTGCACGTGTCCGCCTACGGCGTGGATTTCTACACCACCGGTCCCCTCAAATGGCTCTGCGGGGGGCCGGGTCTCTCCTATCTCTACGTTCGCCCCGAACTCCTGGCCGACCTCCTGCCCCGAACCACCGGCTGGTTCGGCGCCAGAAACGGATTCGAGTTCGACGTCCGGTCGTTCGAGCCCCACGGCGATGCCCGCCGCTTCGAGATGGGGACCCCGGCCATCGCCACCGTGCATACTGCCCTGGGAGGGCAGGAGATCATCGAGGAAGTGGGGCTGGAAACCATCCTGGCCACGAACCGGCGGCTCACCGGCCTCCTCCTGGAGGGCTGCGCGGAGAAGGGCCTCGGTCTCACCGTGGCCGAAGACCCCGAGCACCGGTCCGCCATCGTCATGATTCGCCACGACGACGCACCGGGGGCCGTGGCACATCTGGCCGAGTCCGGGATCATCGTGGACCATCGTCCGGGACACGTCCGGGTCAGTCCCCACTTCTACAACAACGAAGCCGACATCCACCGCTTCCTGGAAGAGCTGGTGACGTACGCCTGAGGCCCTGGAAGGGTGCTGCGAAACAGGGGCCTTTATCTTCCTTCGGTGTACGATAGCTTTTGGAAGACATGGCCTACGCCTTCCATGCATGACGGCCACGACCTCAACCTCGAGACTCAGATGAAGAAGATCGCCTTGCTCGCCCTTTCCGCCGGCCTCCTCCTCGTGCCCGTAAAGGCTCACGGCCAGGGCTTCGCCATCGGCGCCCGCGCCGGTACGGCCGGCATCGGTCCCGAGATCGCTCTGGGTCTCTCCGACGCCGCGGTCATTCGCGGCGGCGTAGGACTCGTTCCCTTCGAGTACACGAGCGAAATAGAAGGGAGGGAGTACACCCTCACCCTACCCTCCTCCTTTGCCACGGTGGGCCTGGACTTCTACCCCGGTGGGGGCCCCGTACGCCTCATGGGGGGGGTCCTCTTCCGCTCGGGAAACGTGGGGGTGGAATCGCCGGTCCAGGTGGGTGAGGATGTCGGTGGGTTCACGGCCCAGAGCGCGGGAACCATCTTCGGCGAGTTGGAGCAGAGCACCGTGGCGCCCTATGCCGGGATCGGCTTCGGGAAGCACACCGAGGGGTCCTTCGGGTTCTTCCTGGACCTGGGGGTTGCCATGGCCGGAGAGGGTGACGTGGTCCTCTCCACCTCCGGATCCCTCTCCTCGGATCCCGACGTGGGCAACATGCTCAACAGCATTTCCCAGGATATCGAGGACCAGGCCGCGGACTACCTGAAGTTCTGGCCCATCGTCAGCATCGGCTTGAAGGTCCCTCTGGGCTGAGGGACTTCGTACTCGGCATACCGCCGCATCCTCTCTCCGACGACACGCTTCATGCAGGTCGTCAGGTCCCTGCCAGCCCCTCCGTGGCGTCGGTCCCCGGGGGGGCCGGCGTTCGGCCCGCCTCCAGATTGACCCGCTCCTCCTGGGCCCGCCCCAGCAGGAATCCCACCACGCCCCAGACCGCCATCACGGGCACCGAGGCCAGGGCGATGGCCCCCACGCTCAACCCCACCCAGGCCAGCCCCGCATAGATCCAGCCGGTGACCAGGTCCCCGCCACGATACACGGCGGCATCGATGAAGGCCTTGGACTTGTAGCGCTCCTCCCGACCCACCACGGTGAAGAGGACCTCCCGGGCCGGCCGGGCGATGGCGTACCGCCCGCTCCGATAGAGGACCTGGAAGGCCACCAATACCCATAACAGGGGGTAGGTGCCCAACCCCAGAAAGCCGAAAAGGGCAAGAGCCGGAAGGGTAGCCAGAGTGAGTCCCACCCCCAGCCATCGGATGACGTGGGCAGCCAGGAGGCCCTGGGTGACCAGGGTCAGGGTGTTGGTCCAGAGGTCGATGCGGGCGAAAAAGACCGTGCGCTCACCCCGATCGGAAAAGGCCTGGGCCAGGAGCTCGGCCTGTTGGAAGTACAGGATCCCCGACGCGAAGGTCATGAGGAAGATATACGCGGCGATCCGCCTCAGGTACGGGGACCCGAGGACCAGTCCGATCCCGGACCACGCGGTTCCCGGAATCCGGTGGGGCCCTTCTTCCCGGAGGGTGCTCTGGCCCCTCCCGGCCCGACGGTGCAGTGTCCGGGCCAGCCAGGACGCCACTTCCAGGGGAACCACGGCCACCAGCAGAAGCACGAAGGTGGGAACCAGGTCGGCGATCTGGGAAGTGAAGAAAGACCCGCCGATCCCCCCCAGGGACGAGCCTACGGTGATGAACCCGAAGACCCGTTTTCCCTGGCGGTTTCGGAAGAGGTCCACCACGAAGCCCCAGAAGACCGTCACCACGAAGAGAGCGAAGACGCTGGCCCAGACGTAGAAAACCCGATCGATCCAGGGCCTTGCCTCCAGGGGAAGGAGCTTCAGAGCGGCGAAAAAGAGGACCAGGTGGAGGGCGAAGAACCGGTTGGCCAGGGGAATGAAGGTCCCCCTGGAGTGCTTCGACACCACGTGGGAGTAGAGGGGCACGGCCACCAGCATCACCAGGAAGACCACCGTCCAGAGGACCTGCAGGTTGCCCCGGTCCGCCGAGCTGATCTCGTCCCGGACGGCCCTGAGGATGTAGTAGCTGAAGAGGATGCAGAACCCGTACGCCGTGGCCAGGAGAACGGGGCCCCATTCCTCCCGCTCCACGGGAACCACCTTGCGCAGGAGCTTCAGGAGCATGGCCGGTCCGGCTCCACCGTCCGATCCGGGTCCTTTCGAACGAATCGGTGACTGTCCCGGGCCCGGTACTTCTCAAGAACTCGATCCAGGGCTTCGTCCAGATCGATCTTCTGTTCGTTGGCCAGGACCAGGAGGGCAAAGAGGACGTCGGCCATCTCCATGGCCAGGTCCCCCTCCCCCTCCTCCGCCTTCTTGCGCTTGGAGCCATGCAGGTGGTTCAGCTCCCGGGCAAGCTCCCCCACCTCTTCCATGAGGCGGGCCAGATTGTGGAGAGGAGGCCAGTAGCCTTCCTCGAACTCGCCGATCCAGTCGTCCACCTTCGCCTGGGCGGCCTTCAGATCCACGGGACGATCCCCCTCACGGTTTCAGAACCACCTTCCCGAACACCTCTCCGGCTTCGAGCATCTCGTGGGCCTTCCGGGCCTCGTTCAGGGGGAGGGAGGCGTGGATCACCGGGCGGATCCTGTCCCGGAACACCAGATCCATGACCCTTCGGTACTCCTCGGGATTGCCCATGGTGGATCCCAGGATGGAGAGCTGCTTCCAGAAGACCAGACGGATCTCCGTCTCCCCCTTGGCCCCCGTGGTGGCCCCGAAGGTCACGAGACGTCCTCCTACCCCCAGAGCCTTCACACATTGGGGCCAGATGGCTTTCCCCACCGAGTCCAGAACCAGGTCCACGCCCCTCTTGCCCGTGTCCCTCCACACGGCTTTGCCCCAATCCTCCTCCAGGCGGTCGTACACCCGGTGGGCCCCGAGCTCCTTCACCCGCGCCGTGTTGTCCCTTCCGCTGGTGACGGCAAACACCTCCGCACCGGCCAGGCGGGCGACCTGGACGGCCATGGTGGACACGCCCCCGGAGGCTCCGGTGACGAGGACACGCTCACCGGCCCGGACTGCTCCCCTGGAGATGAGGGCCCGCCACGCCGTCACCGAGACCAGGCTCGCCGCCGCGGCTGTCTCGAAGGCCACCTCCTCGGGTACTTCCACCAGGTTCGCCGTCGGAGCCACACAGTATTCGGCGAACCCCCCCTGGGTATGCTCACCGATGATGCGGAACTCGGGATCCGGCAGGGAAGGTCCCCCGGGCGAGCCATCGTACCAGTCGTAGCCCAGGGAGGGGTCCACCACGACCCGTGTTCCGGGCCTCACCCCATCCACCCCCTCACCCACCGCATCCACGACGCCGGCGATGTCCGAGCCCCCGATATGGGGCATGGTGATCTCCAGGGGCAGTCCCCGCCGGATCCACAGGTCCAGGTGGTTCAGGGCCGCCGCGCGGACTGCGATACGAACCTCCCCGGGGCCCGGCTCGGGAATCTCCATCTCCTCCAACCGGATCACCTCGGGACCGCCGAACTCCGAAAACACCGCTGCTTTCATGGCAAACTTCCTCTCCAGTGAGCTTCCTGGGGACCCGATCATGCCCGAAGCGGACCAAGGGGCCGATACGCCCCGGAGCCGCAGGAACGAGCCGGTCGGCAAGAGTATCCAACCCCACCCATTGAGACAACCAAGGTTGTCGGGGCCTCCCATCCACCGACCCCTTCGCCGGCCTGTCCTTCCCCTGGCGCCGCTTCTACCTTTTACCGGTTCGTCACCGGTTCCTTCTCAGAGGGAAGCCCATGGGCCTCACTCCGACCAATCAGCCACCCGATCCCGGCGATACGGACGCCGCCCCGGAGGAAGACGAAACTCTGGGAGGGTACGTCCAGCATCATAACAGGCCTCCGGCGTTCGAGGGGTCCGACGGCTATCCCTACACGGTGTCGGCGGAGGTTGAGAAGAGCCCCGACCTTCAAGCTCCCTTCCTGGGCTATCTGGTCTTCCCCCGCTGGGCCGAGACAGGCGCCGGCATCATCGGGCACCTGGAAACCCCCATCATCACCCGACAATCGAGCCCGGCCAAGGTGGAGGCCAGGTTGGAATCCCTGCCCCTGACCGAAGTCCGGGCCCTCCTGGACGCCGCCGTAGCCCGAAAGCAATCCGAGACCTGAACATGCTTCGAACTACTCTCATCTTCCTGAGCGAATCCGACGCAGCCAAGAACGTCGTCACCAAGACCCCCCTCCGTCGCATGAGCAGTCGTTTCGTGCCCGGGGAGGAAGTGGGGGACTTCCTCGAGGCCGCAGGGAAGGCGAACGAGATCGGTCTCACCGTCACCGGCAACTACCTGGGCGAAGCGGAGCATGACGAGCGTACGGCCCGGGACGCGGTGAAAGCCTATCTGGAGATCCTGGACGGCATCAAGGGAGGCGGAGTCGAGGGAAACATCTCCGTCAAGCCCACGCAGGTGGGCCTGGAGATCGGGAAGGAGTTCTTCAAGGACAACCTCCGGGAACTCCTGGATCGGGCCAAGGAAGCCCACGTCTTCATCCGCTGGGACATGGAATCCTCGGAGTGGACCCAGGCCACCCTGGATCCCTTCGAGGAGCTCTGGGCCGAAGGATACCGGAACATGGGGGTGGTCCTCCAGTCCTACCTTCGTCGGACCATGGAGGACGCCCTGAGGATGAACGAGCTCGGGGTGCGGGTGCGCCTCTGCAAGGGAGCCTACGCAGAGCCCCCGGAGGTGGCCTTCCAGGACAAGGCCAAGGTGGACCTGAACTTCGTGGACGTGGCCAAAGTTCTTCTCACCGACGGGAACTACCCGGCCCTCGCCACCCACGACGATGCCATCATCGACACGCTGAAGGCCTTCGCCGCCCAGGAGAACATCGGGACCGAACGCTTCGAGTTCCAGATGCTGCACGGCGTGCGCCGGGACCTGCAGCAGCAACTCAGGAAAGAGGGCTACAACGTGCGGGTCTACGTTCCCTTTGGCGTATCCTGGTATCCCTACCTCATGCGCCGGCTGGCGGAGCGGCCGGCCAACATGCTCTTCTTCGTGGGAAGCATCATCAAGGACTCCCCCGTGGGCTTCCTCTGGCCCAAGAAGAAGAGCTGAACGCGGACGGCGGGGACACCAGCCGTCCCCCCCTGGTCAGGACGGAGTCGTGAAGGAGCCCACCCACCTTCGAGTCACCGAGATCTTCCATTCCATCCAGGGGGAATCCACCTGGACGGGCCTGCCGTGCATCTTCGTCCGCCTTACCGGGTGCCCTCTCCGGTGCGTCTGGTGTGACACGGAATATTCCTTTCACGGGGGCGAGAAGCTTCCCATGGAGGAGGTCATCCGACGGGTGGAAGAGATGGAAACCTCCCTGGTGGAGATCACCGGGGGCGAGCCCCTGGCCCAGCCCGGAGCCGTCACCCTGGCCTTGGAACTCTTGAACCGGGGATTCACCGTGCTGGTGGAGACCTCCGGTGCCCTGGACGTGAGCCCTCTGGACCCCCGGGCCCACAAGATCATGGACCTGAAGTGCCCGGGCTCGGGGGAGGAAGAGGGGAACCTCTGGAGCAACCTGGATCACCTGACGGGGAAGGACGAGATCAAGTTCGTGGTCCGGGACCGGGCCGACTACGAGTGGACCCATCGGGTGATCCGGGAGAGAGGTCTGGCGGACCGGGTCCGGGAGGGAACCCTGGCCGCCATCCTCATCTCCCCCGTGTGGGACGAAATGGATCGCCTGGCCCTGGCCGAGTGGATTCTGGAAGACCGGCTTCCGGCCCGGCTTCAGCTTCAACTCCACAAGCTCATCTGGGATCCCCGGGCCCGGGGAGTCTGACCCCGGGGCCTGCCGCGCCGTGCCGTTGTTCCAGAACCGCCCAACCTTCCAGTCCCACGTTGCGTCAAAGACGTGTAACCTCCGGGGAGCCGACAACGAGACCCTCGGGAATACACGACCCGGACCGTCCGGAAGACACGGGAGCACCCCCGCCATGGATTTTTCGCCACGCTTGCCCGCCGCCCGCTTCGCCGTCTCACTCACTCTCATGGCCGGCGCCTGCTCCCCTTCAGACGCTTCGAACGGGGCCGGAGCCTGGGAGGCCGCCTACGACACCGTCGGCGATACGGTGGTGGTCCGGACGCTGGCCGGAAGCGTGTGGGGGGACACGGCCACCCTGGTTCCCGAGGTCTCCATCGGGGTCCTGAACGGGCCCGAGGAATACATCTTCGGGCGGGTGGTCTCCCTGGCCCTGGCGGAAGATGGAAGCATCTACGTCATGGACGAGCAGGTCCCGGCGCTGAGGATCTACGACGCTGACGGAACGTACCGGACCACCTTCGGAAGAAAGGGCGGAGGCCCGGGAGAGTACCAGCGCCCCGACGGGGGAATGGGCGTCCTGTCCGACGGACGCATCGTCCTCCGGGACCCGGCCAACGCCCGCATCCAGGTCTTCTCTCCCGAGGGTGGGGCGCTGGATACCTGGCGCATCCGGGGAAACTTCCGGACCTCCAGCCGCATGATCGTGGACACCCTGGACCGGTCCCATGTCATGGTCCTCCTGGATCCCGAAGCCGATGTGCGGGACTGGGAGATCGGTCTGGTCCAGGTCCTCCCCGACGGCACGCCCGGGGACACGCTGGCTCGTCCCCGCACCGGCTACGAGTCACCCACCATCGAGGCTCGGCACGAGGACGAGGAAGGCAACACCAGTGCCTCGGTCAACAGCGTCCCCTTCTCCCCCGCCGAACAGACGGCCCTCCACCCCTACGGCTACTGGATCCACGGGATCAGCACCGACTACACCTTCACTCTCCTGAAACCCGAGGGGCCGGTGCGCGTCGAGAAGGTCCACGAGCCCGTTCCCGTTGCGCCGGGGGAGCGAACGGAGGAAGAAGCGTTCGCCATCCGGAACATGCGCCACGTCGATCCCAACTGGCGCTGGAACGGGCCGCCCATCCCCGAGACCAAGCCCCCCTACAAGGGTTTCTTCGGGGGCGAGGACGGCACCATCTGGGTTCCCGTGTCCCAACCCGGCGTCAGGAGGGAAGACACGACCTATGATCCTTCGAACCCCGAGGCTCTCCCTGACGAGTGGCACGAGCCTGTTGTCTTCGACGTTTTCGATGAGGACGGGCGGTATCTCGGCGCTGTGAAGGCCCCGCAGGGATTCGGCGCCCGCTCGCCCCAGCCCCTCTTCACCAGGGAGTGGGTGCTGGCCACGGTGAGGGACGAGCTCGACGTCCAGCGAGTGGTGAAGTTCCGCGTGGAGCTTCCCGGAGGGAGCTCTCCCGGCGAAATCGACGGCTCGGCGGGCTGAACCCCGGGGGACCCCGGGGGGTAGGGCTCTCCATGTCCGGCTCGGCCTCCCTCCGCCTCGATCCCCGTCTTGCCCGGTTGCGCGACGTTCTCGATCCCCTGGGGGACGTGGAGAACCGGGAGGTTTCCGCCCCGGGACGGATCCACGCCGCCGTCTCCCTCGTTCTCAGGATCCGGGACTCCCTGGAGGTCCTGCTCATCCGCCGGGCCGAAGCGGACGGGGATCCCTGGTCGGGACACATGGCTCTACCCGGCGGCCGCCGGGATCCCGGCGACGGATCCCTCCTCGAAACCGCTCTCCGTGAAACCCGGGAAGAGACGGATCTCTCTCTGGACCGGGTGGGGTGTGCCCTGGGACGACTCGAACCCCTCAGGCCGGGGAACGAGCGACTTCCCCCCATCGCCATCTTTCCCTTCGTGTTCGGTATGCCCGGGGAGTCCGAGGCAAGGGCGGCCAGCCGGGAGGTGGACGAGATCCACTGGGTGCCCCTGGCCGCCCTTCTGGATCCCGCGGCCGTGGCCACCGAGCCCATAACTCACGACGGTGCCACCCGGGACTTCCCCTGCTTCCGGGTCGAAGGGCGTGCGGTCTGGGGCCTGACCTACCGGATCCTCACCGACTTCCTGGGTCGGCTGAAGGGCACCGGCCTGCTTTCGGAAGGCCTCCCCCCGGCCCGCCCTGGGCCCGGGCGGGGAGGGGAAGGGCCAGGAGAGCCAATCCCGTGATCAGGCAGTGAAACCAGGAGAGCAGGTAGAAGCGCATAGGCAAGTCCAACCTGTGGAGCGATACGTGATGATGTTCCGGAAATTTATCCGTGGGCCTGGAGCCCGTACCCTCGGACTTCTGACGGCTCTCCTGCTACCGGCCCTGGCACCGGGGAATTCCGCGGCTCTGGCACAGGGCGCCCGGACCTGTCCCAGCCCCACGGCCCTCACCCGGGGCTTCCAGGGCACCATGGCACACGTCCGGTATCTGGCCGACGATGCCCTGGAAGGGAGGGAGACGGGGACCCGGGGCGCCCGGTGCGCCGCAGACTACATCGCAGGGGTGTTCCGAGAGCTGGGCCTGGAGCCCGTGGGAGACGGTGGCACGTACTTCCAGACCTTCGAGGTGCAGATGGGGTCGATCCTGGGAGCCGAGAATCGCCTCGAGATCGCGGGGCAGGCTCTCCCCCTCTCCCGCGCCTGGATCCCCTTCGCCTTCTCCGCCTCCGAAGCCGTGACGGCCCCCCTCATCTACGGCGGCCCCGGCGTGAGCATGCCCGGACGGGAGGAGGACCGCTTCGCCCGCCTGGCCCTGGACGGCAAGATCGTGGTGGTGGAAGGCACCCACCCCCACGGCGGGGAAATGGGGGCCGGGGACCCGCACTTCAAAGCCACCGTGGCCCAGGGACGTGGCGCCACCGCCGTCCTCATCCTCCTGGGCGAAGAGGAACGCCTTCCCGACCCCACCCTGGAGGAGAGGCCGACGCTGAGGATTCCGGTCCTGGCCATCGCCGGGTCCCAGGCGGATCGGATCCGGGAAGCCGCGAGGGAGACCAGGGAAGCCACCCTGACCACTACGGTGGAGCCCCGCATGGTCGAGGCAAGGAACGTCGTGGGCCTCCTCCGGGGCGTCGATCCCAGGCTGGCCGACGAGGTCATCGTGGTCGGGGCCCACTACGATCATCTCGGATTCGGAGGGGGCGGCTCGCTGGCTCCCGACTCACGGGCCGTCCACAACGGGGCCGACGACAACGCCAGCGGCACAGCCGCCGTCATGGGCGTGGCCCGTCGCCTGGCCCGGGCCTCCTTCGGGCCCGCACGAAGCGTCCTCTACGTGGCCTTCACCGGGGAGGAGAAGGGGCTGTGGGGTTCGGCGCACTACGTGGGTGACCCCCTCATGCCCCTGGAAAACACGGTGGCCATGCTCAACATGGACATGGTGGGCCGCCTGAGGGAGAACACGCTCACCGTCTACGGCACCGGCACGGCGGAGGAGTGGGGACGGGTTCTGGAGGAGGCGAATGCCGACCAGGCCAAGCCCTTCGTCCTCTCCGCAATTCCCGACGGCTACGGCCCGTCGGACCAGAGCTCCTTCTACGGGGCCGGGGTCCCGGTTCTCCACTTCTTCACCAACACCCACCCCGAGTATCATCGGCCCGAGGACGACTGGGATCTCATCAACGCGCCGGGCATGGAGCGGATCACCGATCTGATTGCCGATATCACGGCGTCCGTGGCCGGCACCACCGCCGCCGACCTGCTCGCCCTCACCCTGGTGGAGAAAGCCGGCAATCCCCACGGTGCCATGGCGGCAGCCGACGAGGACGAAGAGGCACGGCCGGTGAGCCGGGGGTACGGGGCCTACATGGGCACCATCCCCGACATGACGCCTCGGGACTTCGGCGTCCGCATCACCGGCGTCCGTGAGGGAAGCCCTGCCGAAAAAGCCGGCCTGAAGGGGGGCGACGTCCTGGTCGGGTTCGGAGATGAAGAGATCACCGACCTCTATGCCTACACCTACGCCCTCCGGGGCCATCGGCCCGGAGACGAGGTGGAGGTGGTGGTCCTCCGCGACGGTGAGCGGATGACCTTCACGGCC
>CAYXGM010000085.1:0-13699 GCA_964464555.1 uncultured Gemmatimonadaceae bacterium
AGGCGGCCCACCGGGACGCCTTCGGCGCGAGCCCCGGGGTCCTTCTGGTGGTGGGGACGGGCTCCCAGGCGTGGGGGCGGGACCCGTCGGGCGAGGAGATCCGGGTCGGTGGGTGGGGGGGGATGTTGGCCGACGAGGGGAGCGGCTACTGGCTGGGCCTCCACGGGCTCAAGGCCATCCTCAGGGCCCTGGACGGACGGGGACCTGAGACGGAGCTCGGCGGAGCCATCCTCTCCCGGCTCCATCTGAACGACCCGTATGCCCTGGTTCCGTGGGCGGCCCGGGCGAGCAAAGGGGAGGTTGCTGCCCTGGCCCCCCTGGTCCTGGAGGCGGCGGGGCGGGGCGACGAAGCGGCCTCGGCCCTGGTGGAGGAGGCAGCCGCCGAGCTCCGCCGCTACCTGGAGGTGGTCCGGCGCCGCTGGATCCCCCGGGACGAGCCCGTCCCCATGGCTCTGGTGGGAGGGCTGGTGGAAGAGGGAGAGCCCTTCCGCGCCTTCCTGGCTCCCCTGGTGGAGGCCATGGGGGGGATCCTCCGGCCCGGTTTCGTCCTCCCCGCCCGGGGAGCGGCGGCGTTGGCCAGGGATCTCTCCGACTGAGATCACCCAGAAATCCCTCCTGAACCCGGCATCTGCCGAAATGGCAGCCCCTCCCCGGCATTCCTCTCCTCCACGGTCAAAACGACAAGCTCAATAATGCCGTAAGTCCTTTCATAGTGACGTTTTGGCAGATTTCTTCCTCCGATAAATTGGCACGGGGTCTGCACGGGAAAAAGAACAAAGAGCGGAGCCCCGGGAGGCTCGACGTCGCGAGGCGTTGCCTCCTTCCCGGGTGCCATACATGACCATCAGGAACCATCAAAAGGAGGATTCACCATGGCTATCACTCGTTACTCCCGGCGTTCTCCCTTCCTTTCTCCCTGGCAGGAGTTGGAGGACATGTCCAGCCGCCTGAACCGGCTCTTCAGTGAGCCCGGCTCCGGTGAGGCTGCCCGCCGGGCGATGTGGAGCCCCTCGGTGAACGTGGAGGAGTCGAAGGAAGAACTCCTTCTCACCGCCGAGCTTCCCGGGATGAACATCGACGACGTGGAGATCGAGGTCGAGAACAACGTCCTGTCCCTCCGCGGCGAGAAGAGGGAAGAGCGGGAGGAGGAGGACAAGGAGCGCCGGTATCACCTGTGGGAGCGGTGCTACGGCACCTTCGAGCGGAGCTTCACCCTCCCCCGCACCGTGAAGACCGACGGGATCTCCGCCCAGTTCAAGGACGGGATTCTGCACGTTCAGATGCCCAAGGCTCCCGAGGCCAAGGCGAAGAAGATCGCCATCAAGTCCGAGGGCTGAGGGGACGTCCCCGAAGCGGGGCGATGAGAGAACCGGGCCGGTGACCCGGCCCGCAATCCGAGAGCGGGTCCGGAGCGTGCCTCCGGGCCCGTTTTCTAGTCCCGCACCGCGGCCTGCAGGGCCTCCCGGAGGGCGGGAGAGTTGGCCGCCAGGACGGAGCCGTCCTCCAGGTCGAGCTCCGTTCCGTCGATCCGGGTGACCACGCCTCCCGCCTCCCTCAGGATCACGACGCCCGCTGCGACGTCCCACGGGCTCAAGTAGGCCTCTTCCCAGAAGGCGTCCAGCACCCCCTCGGCCACATAGCAGAGATCCAGCGCCGCCGAGCCCCCCCGGCGAACCCCGGCAGAGCGCATCAGGACCCTCCCGAGTTGCTGCACGAAGGGGGGAACCAGCTCCGGTGCCTTGAAGGGGAACCCCGTGCCCACCAGGGCGCTGGAGAGGGACGGGACGCTGGAGACCCGGATGGGTCGCCCGTCCTTGAAGGCACCGCTTTCGCGCCGGCCCCACCATCGCTCACCGGTCCGTGCCGCCACCACCGCCCCGGCTTCCAGGACGCCGGCGGCTCCCACCCCTACCGAAGCTCCGAACATGGGATGCCGGTGCAGATAGTTGGTGGTGCCGTCCAGGGGATCGACGATCCAGAGGGGGGTGCCGTCCTCGGGCCAGCCGCGTGCTGGTTCCACGGCTTCCCCGCCGTCCCCCGGCATACCCGACTCACCCGCCTCCGCGTCGTCGTCTTCTTCTTCGGCCAGGACCTCGTGAGCCGGGAACCGGTTCAGGATCACGGCCACAGCCGCCTGCTGGGCCTCCAGGTCCACCCGGGTCACGTAGTCGCTTCGAGCCTTTTCCCGTGCCTCTGTCACCTCAAGGGCTCCGAAATGGCGGCGGTGCACGTCGGCGGCGGCCTCGGCGGCTTCCAGGGCTGTGGCGACGAGTGGATCCATGGTTCAGAAGGGCCGGCTTGGGGGCGAGGGGGCGTTCCATCGCCCCGCTGAAGGGTTCCGGGGGTCCGGACGGAGCGGTAACTTAACGTCTTCCGTGGCGAGGCGCCGACGGGCCCCGGACCACCGGGAGCGCCGCCGATGCCTCGCCGCCTTACGATGACCACGAACGAAGGACCGACTTTTCCCATGAACAGCCAGCCGGTATCGGGCAAGAAGCGGCGAGTCTTGAGCGGAGTCCAACCCAGCGGTGAAGCCCACCTGGGGAACTACCTGGGGGCCTTTCGCCAGTGGGTGGAGCTTCAGGACAACTACGAGTGCTTCTTCTGCATCGTGGATCAGCACGCCATCACCGGGGAGTATGATCCCGAAGACCTCCCCAGGCGGATCTTCGACATGGCCGTGAGCCTCTTGGCCGTGGGGCTGGATCCGGCCCGGTGCTCCATCTTCGTCCAGTCCGAGGTTCAGGAGCACACGGAGCTGGCCTGGCTCTTCAACGCCGTGACCCCCGTGGGGGATCTGGAGCGGATGACCCAGTACAAGGACAAGTCCGCCCGCCTGGATTCCATCCCCGCCGGTCTCCTGAACTACCCGATCCTTCAGGCCGCCGACATCCTCGTCTACCGGGCCCAGGCGGTGCCGGTGGGGGAGGATCAGCTCCAGCACCTGGAGCTCACCCGGGAGATTGCCCGGAAGTGGAACGGCAAGTACGGGGAGCTCTTCCCCGAGCCCCAGGCCATCGTCGGCGGCACCGGCAGGATCATGGGGTTGGACGGCGAGGCCAAGATGAGCAAGTCCCTGGGCAACACCGTGGGCATCCTGGCCGAGCCCGAGGAAATCTGGGAGCAGGTAAGGACGGCGGTGACGGATCCCCAGCGGGTCCGGAAGGACGATCCCGGTCGCCCGGAGGTCTGCAACGTCTATTCCCTGCACGAGTTCTTCACGCCTTCGGAGGATCTTCCGGACATTGCCGGCCAGTGCCGGAACGCCACCCGCGGGTGCGTGGACTGCAAGAAGATCCTCGCCGGGAACATCGCCCGGGAGTTCGAGCCCATTCGTGAACGAGCGGCCCACTACCGGGAGCGGAGGGAAGAGGTCCTGGGGGTGCTGGCCCAGGGGGCCGCGCGGGCCAGGAGCATCGCCCGGGAGACCATGGCACAGGTCCGAGAGCGGATGGGGATGGATTGGCGGAAAGCCATGCAGTAATCTTGGGGTACACCCCCCACAGCCGCCCCTCAGGATCCGGAGACCCAGGCATGATCGAGATTTTCAAGGCAGCCATCGAGAAGGGCGCCAGCGACATCCACATCAAGTCCGGTGACGTCATCCGGGCCCGCCTCCACGGCAAGCTCGTCCCCATGACCCAGCAACGGTTGGGGCAGGACCAGGTCAAGGGGCTGGCCCTGAAGCTCATCCCCCGGGAAGATGACCGGAAGCAGATCGACGACCTCCTGGACTACGACTGCTCCTGGGGCGTGCCGGGGCTGGGGCGCTTCAGGGTGAACATCCTGAGGCAGCGGGGGAGCTTCTCCATCGTCATGCGGACCATCCCCATCGAGATCCCCACCTTCGAGGACCTCCAGATCCCCGAGGTTCTCCACGACATCTCCGACGCCGAGCGGGGTCTGATTCTGGTGACGGGGGTCACGGGATCGGGGAAGAGCTCGACCATGGCCGCCATGGTCCAGCACATCAACACCCGGTACCAGCGCCACATCGTCACCCTGGAGAACCCCATCGAGTTCCTCCACCGGGACCAGAAGTGCTCCATCACCCAGCGGGACATCGGCACCGACACCGAGAGCTTCATCACGGGTCTCAGGGCTTCCCTCCGGCAGGATCCCGACGTGATCCTCATCGGGGAGATGCGGGACACCGTCACCATCGACACCGGGATCAAGGCCGCCGAGACCGGCCACCTGGTCATCAGCACCCTTCACACCAAGAACGCCTACCAGACCATCTCCCGTCTCCTGGCCGTCTTCTCTCCGGAGGAGCAGGACATCATCCGCCAGCGGCTCGCAGAGACCCTGGTGGCCGTGGTCAGCCAGCGGCTCCTCCCCACGGTCGGCGGAAAAGGCCGGGTGCCGGCCTGTGAGATCATGGTGGTGACCAGCACCATCCGTGACTGCATCGCCGACCAGGCCCGGACCCACGAGATCCAGGACCTCATCGAGGAGGGTCGTCAGGCCTACGGGTCCCAGAGCTTCGACCAGCACCTCATGGACCTGGTGAGGGAGGAAAAGGTGGCCTTCGACGTGGCCCGTGCCGCGGCCAACAGCCCCACGGACTTCGATTTGAAGATGAACGTCTTCGGTTCCGACAGCACCGGGCAGGGGAGCAACTCCAGCCAGCAGTCCGGCATGGATGACATGTTCGGCGCCTGACCCTCCTCACTCAACCCTTGGAATTGCCTTGATCGATCTCAGCGGAGTTTTCATCCCTGCCGTCACGCCCTTCCTCCCGGGCTCGGGAGATGTGGACCTGCCGGCCATGCAGGAAAATCTCAGGTCGTGGGCCCGCCATCCCATCCATGGCATCGTCATTGCCGGCACCACGGGGGAGGCCGTCCTCCTGGACCCCGACGAGCGACTGGCCCTGGTCCGGGCCGCCAAGGAGGTGCTCCCCGAGGAGATCCTCCTCACGGTTGGGACGGGGGTGGAGTCCACCCGGGCCACGGTAGCCCTGACCCGGGCCGCCGCCGGCGCCGGAGCCGACGCCGTCCTGGTCCAGCCCCCGGCCTATTACAAGGGGGCCATGACACCGGAGGCCATCCGGGAGCACTATCTGACCGTGGCCGACGCTTCGCCCGTGCCCGTCATCATCTACCAGGCGCCGCTTCGCATGAGCACCCTGGACTTTCCCACGGGGCTCCTGGCGGAGCTCTCCCAGCATGATAAGCTCGTGGGGCTCAAGGATTCCCGGGGCAACCTGGACCTCATGGGGGAGGTCCTGGACCAGTGCAGGGAGGGGTTCCAGCTCCTGGTGGGGAGCGGAGCCCACTTCTACCCGGCCCTGGAGATCGGCGCCGTGGGGGGCATCATCGCCGTGGCGAACCTGGCCCCCGGGGCCTCCGCCGCCCTCTACGCCGCGTTCCAGGCCGGACGGAGCGCCGAGGCGGGCAGGCTCCAGGAGCGCATCGGTCCGGTGCACAACGGGATCGTGGCCGGGATCGGGGTCGGGGGCGTGAAGGCCGGACTGGATCTCCTGGGCTCGAGCGGGGGCGACCCCCGGCCTCCCCTCCGCCCCATCTCCGACACGAAGAAGGAGGAAGTCCGGGGGATCCTGAACGAGGCCGGGCTCCTGGGCTGAGAAGGGCGTTGCGAGAGGGGAGATCTTCCTTGACCCGCCAGAAGGTCCCGTCTAGCTTTTCCCAGAGGATCGAGGAACCAGAGGCCCTCCCCCCGCGGAGGGCCTTTTCTTTGCGCTGACAGGGGTCTCTCCCCCCGGGACCCCGGAACGGGAAGGAGCCGTGAGCCCCGTGGCCGAAGGCAACCTGATGGGTCGATGCACCGTGGTGGTGGGTGGACAGTGGGGAGACGAGGGCAAGGGGAAGATCGTCGACGTCCTGGCCCAGGAGGCCGACCTCATCGCCCGCTACCAGGGGGGGGCGAACGCGGGACACACCGTCCACGTGGAGGATCAGGAGTTCATCTTCCACCTCATCCCTTCGGGCATCCTGCACGCCGGCAAGCGATGCCTCATGGGCAACGGCGTGGTTCTGGACCCGGTGCAGTTCTTCAAGGAGTACGACGAGGCCCAGGAACGGGGCATCGATCTCTCCGGCCGGGTGGGGATCAGCCTCCGGGCCCACCTCCTCCTCCCCTACCACCGGCTCCTGGACAGGGCCCGGGAGGGCACGACCCGAACGAAGATCGGCACCACGGGTAGGGGCATCGGGCCGGCCTACGAGGACAAGGTGGTGCGGCGGGGACTCCGGGTGGCCGATCTCGAAGACGCCGACCGGGCCCGGTCCCTCCTGGAAGAGGGGCTGGAGCGGGCGACGACCAAGCTGAAGGCCCTGGGCATCCGGGATCTGAGCGACATCCGGGACTCGGTGGAGGTCACCCTGGGGCTCCGGACGCGCCTCCTGGAACTGGGCACCGATGTGGGTTTGGAGCTCTATGATGCCTTGAAGGCGGGCAAGGACGTCCTCCTGGAAGGAGCCCAGGGCACGGCCCTGGACCTGGATCACGGCACCTATCCCTACGTCACCTCCTCCAGTACCACGGCGGGCGGGGCGGCGTCGGGAGCCGGGATCGGCCCCACGGCCATCACCGAGGTCCTGGGCGTGACCAAGGCCTACATCACCCGGGTGGGGGAGGGCCCCCTGCCCACGGGCTTCAGCCCGGCCATGGACGAGAAGGTCAGGAAGCTGGGCTCCGAGTTCGGCGCTACCACCGGACGGCCGAGACGCTGCGGCTGGTTCGACGGGGTCCTGGCCCGGTACTCGGCCCGGGTGAACGGCTTCACCGGCCTGGCCGTCACCAAGCTGGACGTCCTGGACACCCTTCCGGAGATCTCCATCGCCACGGGGTACCGGACGCCCGGTGGAGTGGTCCGGGAGTTCCCGGCCTGTCCCCAGAGCCTGAGCGAGGTGGTCCCGGTCTATGAGACCTTCCCGGGCTGGGAGACCTCCACCGCGGAGTGCACCACGCTGGAGGACCTTCCCGCCAACGCCAGGACGTATCTGGACCGGCTGGCCGAGATCACCGAGACCGCGGTGAAGATGGTGTCCGTGGGTACTCGCAGGCGGCAGATCATCCGGGTGGATTGAGCCTGCATCGCCCTGGAGGGAAAGGACCGGTCCCAGCATGAAAGCGGACGGAAACGAGCGCGGTTCGGCCCGAATCCTCATCATCGACGACGAGGAAGGCGTTCGGGACGCCCTGGCCAAGGTCACACGGCGGTTCGGCTACGAGGCGGAGGTGGCGGAAGACGGGATCCGGGGCGTGGCCATGCTTCCCCTGGACTTCGATCTGGTCCTGGTGGATGCCGAGATGCCCAATATGGACGGGTACGAAGTGGTCAGGGCCATCCGGGAGGAGCCTCGGACCTCCGACCTCCCCATCATCATGATCACAGGGCTCAGGAAGGAAGGGGACCGGCTCAGGGCGTTGCGGGAGGGAATCGACGATTTCATCCGCAAACCTGTGGGCGTCGATGAGCTCAGGCTTCGCGTCGAATATCTCCTTTCCCGCAAGCGCGCGGCCGACGCCCTGAAACACGAGTCCCGGGAGCTGGAGGTGCTGGTGGGGAAGCGGACGGCCGCCCTCCGCGAGGCCCTGAGCGAGGTGGCCGATGCCCGGCGGAAGATCCACACGGCCCACCTGGATACCATTCGCCGGCTCGTTGTCGTGGCCGAGTACAAGGACGAGGACACGGCGGCCCACGTTGAGAGGGTGGGGCTCTTCAGCCGCATCATGGCCCGGGAATCGGGGATGGCTCCCCGGGCCGTGGAGATCATCGAGCACGCCGCCCCCATGCACGACGTGGGGAAGATCGGCATCACCGACAGCGTGCTCCTCAAGGAGGGCCGCTACACCGACGAGGAGTGGGAGGTGGTGAAACAGCACACCTCCATCGGGGCCCGGATCCTCTCCGGCTCGCCCTCCAAGATCCTGGAAGTCGGGGCGAAGATCGCTCTGACCCACCACGAGCACTGGAACGGGAGCGGATACCCCCACGGGCTGGAGGGAGAGAACATCCCCCTGGAGGGGAGGATCTGCGCCGTGGCCGACGTCTACGACGCCCTCACCAACCCCCGTCTCTACCGGGACCGGGCGGCGCTTCCCGCCGAGGAGGCCTGGGCCGTGATGGAAGAGGGCAAGGGGACCCACCTGGATCCGACGCTGGTGGATCTGTTCCTGGAGGCCAGGGAGGAAGTGGAGAAGATCCAGGCCGACAATGCCACGGACCGGTTCGAGGTCGGAGGGGCGGCTGCCCCCGACGGGGAGGCCCCCCAGGTGTTCTGACTCCCGGGAGGGTCACGCCTCGGGCTGCTTGTGGACCGGAATCCTCATACGCACCAGGGTTCCCTTGCCCGGGACTCCGCTGATCTCCAGTGAGCCTCCGAGGGCCGTCAGACGCTCCCTCATCCCGATGAGTCCCCAGTTCCTGGCACCGTTGATCTCATCGTCGGTGATCCCCCGCCCCTCGTCGGCTACCTCCACCAGGACCTCTCTTGGGCCGTCTCGACCGAGCCTCACCCTGAGGGTGGAGGCTCCGGCATGCCGTACCGTATTGGTCACGGCTTCCTGGATGAGCCGGTAGATGACCAGGGACTCTTCCTTTCCGAAGAGGTCGTCCGGGATTCCCGATTCCACTTCGCACTCCAGTCCCGTCCGGATGGTGGTGATGGCCAGGTAGTCTTCCACGGCGGCGGCCAGCCCCAGGGCGTCCAGGGCATTGGGACGCAGGGCGCCGGACATGTTCTGGGTCGCCTCGAGGGTCTCGGCCATCAGGTGCTGTAAGGCGTCGAAGTCCTCTGCCTCTTCCGGATCGGGATCCATCCTCTCGCGCAGGGCGGAGAGGTCCAGGCCGACGGCGGTGAGAGCCTGGCCCAGCGTGTCGTGGATCTCCCGGGCAATGGCGCGCTTCTCCTCCTCCCGCACCGATTCCACGTGGAGGGCCAGGGCCCTGAGGCGGGTGACCGTGGCCTCCAGGTCTCGCCGGGCCTCATGGAGCTCGGTGACGTCCCAGACGGTCGAGATCATGAAGTTCTGTTCGGGAATCGGGATGTTCCTGGCGGTGACCCAGCCCCGGCTGCCGTCCTTCCGGGTGATGTGCACGTTTTCCCAGAACATCCTCTCAGGGTCTCCCGACTCCATGTCCTCCACGACCCGGTCCATGACCTCCTTCCGGTACGCCGGGTCGGGATAGACCCTCTCGAAGAAGTCGGCGATGTCGGCGAGGTCCTCCTTCGGCCACCCGTAGATCTCGGTGAACTTCCGGTTCATGTAGGTGGCGGTGCCCTCGTCCATGTAGTTCACGGCCAGCCCGATGGGGAGGTTGTCCAGGATGGTGCCGATGAAGGTGTTCCGCTCCGCCAGGGCCGCCTCGGCTTCCCGCCTCCGGGTGACGTTCCGGAAAAAGCAGAGGCCCCGCGGCGGCCCCCCCTCCTCCTCGAGGATGCGGCCGAAGAACTCGGTGTGGATGGGTCTGCCGTCCTTCGGGATCAGGGTCATCTGCAGCTCCTGCACCGCCCCGTCCTCGAAGAAGTCCTCAAGGTACTCCGGAAAGTCCGACCTCGACTCCGGCGCCAGGAAGTCGCCGAACCAGCGGCCAAGCGCCTCCTCCCGAGAATACATGAGCTCCCGGCACCAGAGATCGTTGACGTCCAGGATGCGGCCCTCCCGGTCCAGCGACTGACAGGGGAGGGGGCTGCCGGAAAGAGCGCTCGGATCGGGATTTGGATTGGCCATCTGATCGAAACTGTGGAGTGGCTTCACGATCTTCCGCACGGAGGGGCCCACGAACAACCTTGCCCGGAGGAGCCCACGACCAACATCGGAGAACCAGGCCATCTGCGAAAGGTGGTCATGGGAAGGTCCCGGTGGCTCAACCTTGAGGTGACCCCCTCATCTGGGTAGCTTATCAAGCTTTTCCGGTCTCGCCCTCCGGGGTCCGTCGGTTCCCCGGATGGGGAGGCCGGACCGCATGGGGGAGCGGGAGAGGGGGAAACACGGCCGGACCGGGGTGATGTTCGAAGACCTGAGCAAAAAGCTGGACGGTGTGCTGGGCAAGTTCCGGCAGCGCGGGATCCTCACGGAGCCCATGGTCAAGGAGGGCCTCCGGGAAGTCCGGCGCGTGCTCCTGGAAGCCGATGTGAACTTCCAGGTCACCCGGGACTTCCTGAAGAGGGTCCAGGAAAAGGCCCAGGGGGACGAGGTCCTGAAGTCCGTGTCCCCGGGCCAGCAGATCGTCAAGATCGTTCATGACGAGCTGGTGACCCTCCTCGGAGGAGAAGAGGGGAGCCGCCTGGAATGGGCCCCGGTGCCGCCCACCGTGGTCCTGGTGGTGGGGCTCCAGGGCTCGGGGAAGACCACCACGGTGGCCAAGCTGGCCAAGCGCCTGGCCCGGCAGAACAAGCGGCCCCTCATGGCGGCCTGCGACCTCTACCGTCCCGCCGCCGTGGACCAGTTGGTGGACCTGGGCAAGCAGGTGGATCTGCCGGTACACCGGGGAGCGGAGGGGGAGGATGTTCTCTCCGTGGCTCGGGAGGCCCTGGCCCTGGCCCGGGCCGACCGGAAGCAGGTTCTCCTGGTGGATACGGCGGGACGGCTCCAGATCGACGAGCCCATGATGGACGAGCTCCGGGCCCTGAAGGAGGAGTTGAACCCCCAGGAGATCCTCCTGGTGGCCGACGCCATGACGGGTCAGGAGGCGGTGAACATCGCCGAGGGCTTCGACGAGGCCCTGGGGGTCACGGGGGTGATCCTCACGAAGATGGACGGCGACGCCCGGGGCGGGGCGGCTCTCTCCATCTACGGGGTCACGGGAAAGCCCATTAAATTCGTGGGTGTGGGTGAGGGGATGGACGCCCTGGACTCCGCCGATCCCCAGCGGCTGGCCGGGCGCATCCTCCAGATGGGGGACGTGGTGGGGCTGGTGGAGCGGGCCCAGGCGGCCATCGACGAGGAGGAGCAGGCCCGTCTGGAAGAGAAGGTCATGGGGAAGGGGAAGTTCACCCTGGAGGACTTTCTCACCACGCTGAGGCAGGTTCAGCGCATGGGACCCCTGGAGCAGCTCGTGAAGCTCATTCCGGGAATGGGGTCCAAGCTCCCGGTGGGGAACATGGATCCCAGGAGGATGAAGCACATCGAGGCCATCATCCTCTCCATGACCCCGGAGGAGCGGAGGAAGCCCGAGATCATGAACGGTTCCCGTCGCCTTCGCATCGCCAAGGGGAGCGGGCGGCCGGTCTCGGAGGTGAACCGGCTGTTGAAGCAGTTCAAGGAAATGCAGAAGATGATGAAGCAGGTCCGGGGCCTCATGCCCATGTAGCCTGCGCCTTTTTTCAACACGAAGAGGGACGATGTCCATCAAAATTCGACTCCGGCGGATGGGCCGGAACAAGCAGGCTCACTACCGCATCGTTGTGGCGGACACAGATTCTCCCCGGGACGGCCGTTTCGTGGAGAGCCTGGGCTACTACAGGCCCCTGTCCGATCCCGCACGGCTGGTGGTGGACCTGGAGCGTGCCGACTACTGGATGGAACAGGGCGCCCTGCCCTCCGATACCGTCCGGAGCCTTCTCAAGCGGGCTCGGGCCGGTGGCGATGACACCATCGCGGTGGGCGAGGTGGATCAGGAGGCCGTGAAGGAGGCCAGGAAGGAAGCCCTCGCCGCCCGCCGTCGGGCCGAGGCCGAAGCCGCGGCCAAGGAGGAGGCCGAGGCCCAGGCCAAGGCCCAGGCCAAGGCCCAGGCCGAAGCGAAGGAAGAGCCGGCCGCGGAGGCCGAAGCAGAAGCCGGGGAAGAGTCCGCCGCCGAGGCGGCGGATGAGGAAGCGTCCGAGGCGGCGGATGAGGATGCGTCCGAGGAGAAGGCCACCCCCGAGGCCGACAAAGAGCCCGCCGCCGAGGAGGAAACCGAGGCGAAGGAAGAGCCGGCCGCGGAGGCTGAAGCAGAAGCCGGGGAAGAGCCCGCCGCCGAGGAGGCGGAGGCGTCGGACGAGGACGAGAAGTCCGAGTAGCTTTCGGCGGCTTCTCTTCACCACCGGCATCGGGTTCCATGGACACGAACGAACCCTCCTACCTCGTGGTGGGCCATCTGAACAAGGCCCACGGCACCAAGGGAGAGCTCTTCGCCTGGCCCCTGACGGATCACCCCGAGAGCACCTTCGCTCCCGGGGTGATTCTTTATCTGGGGGACGGGGAGGGGGCCGCTCCCGACCCCTCCTTTCCCTCCTTCGTTGTGGAGTCGGCCCGGCCCTTCCGCCGGGGCTACCTCCTCAAGCTCCGGGGGGTGGACGAACGGAACGCCGCCGAGGTCCTCCGGGGACGCTACCTCATGCGGCCGTTGGAGGAGCTGGAGGCCCTGGAAGAGGGGGAGTTCTTCTACCACCAGCTTCTGGGAATGCGGGTGGTCACGGCGGCGGGCGAGGAGGTGGGCCAGATCATGGAGATCTACGATCTTCGTCCCGCCCACCTCCTGGAGGTCCGGGGCCACGGGGGCACTCACCTGGTTCCCTTCCTTGCCTCCATCGTCCGGGAGATCGATGCTGAGAAAAGGACCATAATCATCGATCCGCCGGACGGTCTCCTGGAAATCTGATGCGCATCAACATCGTCACCATCTTCCCCGACCTCTTCGAAGCTCCCCTTAGCACGAGCATTCCAGGGCGGGCGCGGGAGAAGGGGCTGGTGGAGTACCGGGTGCTGGACCTCCGGGACTTCACCCACGACCGGCACCAGACGGTGGACGACTACCCGTACGGGGGTGGGGCGGGGATGGTCATGAAGCCCGAACCCTTTTTCGAGGCCGTGGAGAGCCTGGACCGGACCGGGCCCGTCATCCTCCTTTCGGCCCGGGGGCGCTCTTTCACTCACGACGATGCCGTCCGCCTTTCCCTCCAGCCCGACCTCACCCTCCTCTGCGGCCACTACAAGGACGTGGACCAGCGGGTGGCCGACCACCTGGCCACGGAGGAGATCTCCATCGGGGACTTCGTTCTCTCCGGGGGCGAGCCGGCGGCCCTGGTCATCGCCGACGCCGTGGTTCGTCTCCTGCCGGGGGCCCTGGGCGATCACGAATCGGCCTCCTCCGACTCCTTCTACGACGAGGGGCGCCTGAGCCCTCCCTCCTACACCCGTCCGGCCGAGTACCGGGGGCACCGGGTGCCGGAGGTGCTCCAGAGCGGGGATCACGCCAGGATCGAGGCCTGGAAGCGGGAGGCGGCGGAACGCCTGAACCGGAAGGTGGCGGAGCGGCTGAACCGGGATGCGGAGGAGCGGGACCGCCGGAGGGAACGGGACGAGAAGGGGACGTGAGCTTCCCGGGGCCCTGACCCTGTTTCCCGTCCGGAATGGAGGAGATCCGGAACGCGACCTTCTTCCGATCGGAGCATGCCACCGCCCACAATGGGGCTTGACAAGATTTCGGGCCCGGGATGGGGCAGGTCCCGGACTGCCCCGCCATCCGGCGCCTGAGACGCCTCCCCGGCCTCCTGCTCTTTAAGCCCGATCCCCGCCACCTTTTGTGATCTCCGACCCTGCCTTTTGCCGGGAGGGGCCGTTCTCGAGACCCGAACAAACCCCGTATATATTAAAGGTATGCGGAACAGGCTCGCTCCCGGAGCCGCCGACGTGTTGCCGGGAGGGCACGGACGCCCACGGCGCCGGAGCAACGAGAACGCGGATTGAGTACCGCCCGAGGAGAACGCATCCCATGATCGCCTTTCCCGACGCCATCCCCGACCCA
>CAYXGM010000086.1:0-13371 GCA_964464555.1 uncultured Gemmatimonadaceae bacterium
CCCTCCCCGGCGCCGGCCTCGGCCGTCACCGTCCGGACGGACAACCCGTCGGCCGGGGGGGACACCGCTGTCCTCTGCCGGCTGGGGCGGGCCGAGGCCGTCTGGCTCGCCGGGGGCAACCAGTGGGACTACCTGGGGGGATGGCCGGCAGCCCTCCATGAGGGTCTGGCTCAACTGACGACCCGGGGCGGGGTGGTGGGGGGGACCAGCGCCGGCGCCGTCTCCCTCGGGGAGGCCGCCTTCGACGCCCGGGAGGGGACGGTGACCTCCGCCGAGGCCCTGGCGGACCCCCTCACAAGCGGAGTGAGTCTCTCCTACCCGGCCTTCGCCCTCCCGGAGCTCCATGGCATGCTGGTGGACAGTCACTTCGCGGAGCGGGACCGGGAGGGACGGCTTCTGGCCTTCCTGGCCCGGTTTCTCCGGGAAAAGGGACGGGGCCAGGTCGTTGGGATCGGCCTGGACGAGGGGGCCGCCCTGGTCCTCGAGGCCGGGGAGTTCCGTGTCTTCGGGCCCAGGACCGCCGGAGTCCGGCTCTACCGGGCCACGGGTCCGGCCACCCTGATCCCCTCCACCCCCCTTGGGCTGGAGGGGGTCCGGCGGGTGAGGTTGGGGCCCGGGGACCGGGGCGTCTGGCCCCCGGATTTCGACGACCTCGCTGGAGAGGATGTCCGGGTCCGTTTCGGGGTGGTCGAGGAGGGGTAGCGGAGCCCCCCTGGCGTCATGCTTTCAGGCGTGACTGCAGGAACTTCTCCGTGTCCGATGCTTCCAGGGGCCTGGAGAAGAGGTACCCCTGCCCCCGGTCGCAGTGGTAGCTCTTGAGCTGGTCCGACTGCTCCACCGTCTCGATCCCCTCGGCAATGACCTGGATGCCCATGTCTCGGGCGAGGGTGATCATGGCCTGAACCACGGCGGCCCGGTCGTTCGTCATACCCAGGCTGCTCACGAAGGACCGGTCGATCTTGAGGGTGTCCACCTCGAACCGGTTCAAATAGGTGAGGGAGGAGGAACCCGTTCCGAAGTCGTCGATCTGCACCCGAACGCCCATTTCCTTGAGCCTCTGGATGGTCTCGATATTTCGGTCCGCGTCCATCATGAGGTCCTCTTCCGAGACCTCCAGTAGGAGTCGGTCGGGCGCCAACTGCGCTTTGGTCAGCGCCCTTTCGACGAGTTCCACCAGCTTCGGCTGGCGAAGCTGCTTCCAGGCCAGGTTCACGCTGACCTTCAACTCGGACAGATTCGAAAACTGGCGGGCCCATGTGGCCATCTGGCGGCAGGCTTCCTCTATCATCCAGTTCCCGATGGGGACGATGAGCCCCGTTTCCAGGGCCAGGGGCATGAACTCGTGGTTGGGAACCAGACCCCGCTTGGGATGTTGCCAGCGCAGGAGGGCTTCCACTCCTGTCACTGTCTGGTCCTCCAGGCGAACCACCGGTTGGTACACGGCCCTGAACTGGCCGTTTTCCACGGCGTCCCGGATGTCGGTTTCCAACTGGAGAAGGGCCAGAGCTCGAGAATGCATTTCCTCATCGAAGATCTCGAAACGGGATTTGCCCCTGCTCTTGGCCCGGTAGAGCGCCGAGTCTGCATGGCGGAGGAGGTGTTCTTCCTCGGTGACGCCCTCCTCGTAGACAGCGATCCCGATGGAAGCGCTGGTGAAGACCTCCCTGCCGTCGAGGATTACCGGGGGCTCCATGGCCTCCTGTATCCGCCGGGCGACCCGCGTGGCATCGCTGGAGTCGTGGATTTCCGAGAGAAGGACGCAGAACTCGTCTCCTCCAAGGCGGGCGGCCACGTCTCCGGGCCGGATCGAGGCTTCCAGGCGCCGTGCCACTTCTATGAGGAGTTGGTCACCGGCGGCGTGCCCCAGGGAATCGTTCACGACCTTGAACCGGTCCAGGTCCAGGTATAGAAGGGCGAAAGTGTCATTCTCATGACGGCCTGCCTGGGCGAAGGTCCTGTGCAGGAGGTCGTTGAAGAAAGCCCGGTTGGGGAGGCGGGTCAGATGATCGTAGAGGGCGTCTCGGGCCAGGTTTTCTTCCAGATCTTTGCGGGCCGAGATGTCGGACATGGACCCCACGATCCTGTAGGGTGCGCCCTGAGGGTCCCGTTCGGCGATGCCCCTGACCAGGACCCAACGGTATTCTCCGTCCTTTCGCCTGATCCGGTGTTCGTGGTGGATCTCTCTTGCCCGATCCTCCCGGTGATCGGAAATCTGAGCTTTCAGCTCCAGGAGATCGCCGGGGTGGACCCGATCGAGCCAGGCCTCGGCCGTGGAGCCGAGCTCAACGTCCTCGAATCCCAGCATGGATTTCCAGCGTGCCGAGTAGTAGACCTCCCCGGTGTTGAGATTCCAGTCCCAGAGACCGTCCTTGGCCCCCCGCATGGCCAGGGCGTAGCGTTCTTCGCTCTCTTTCAGGGCCTGCTCCGCTCGTTTCCTCCGGGTGATGTCTTCACATGTGGTGACCACCCCAACCGGACGCCCGTCTTCGTCTCGAAGGACATCGGAGAGGAGACGCACCGGGAAGAGCCCCCCGCCCTTCTTCCGGTTCCGGGTGTCTCTGGCCCAACGTCGCATGCTCTCGATCTTCTTGGGAGAGAGAGGCTTGGCCGTCCCTTGGGGCGCGAAGATGCGCACGTCCTGGCCCAGGAGCTCCTCCTGCGTATAGCCGTGAAGCTCCGCGTCGGCGGCGTTGGTGTAGATGATGGTGCCGGTGAGGTCCGTGATCGTGACACCGAGCTGCATGGTATCGAGCGTCTGCTCGAAGCGGAGGGTCTTCCCCGCCAGCCGGACCAGTTCAGTGATATCCCGGATGAGGAGGAAAGCGGCCGCCTGCCCACTCGCCAGGCGGAGCGGACCTCCCAGGACCGAGAGGTCGAGGAGGCCACCGTCCGGGCGAGTCCCCAGCGTGCGGATGGCGAGCTTCTCCCCTGCCACGACCTTTCTCGACAGCTCCCGGAACTCCTCTCGTCGGTCGGGGAGTGCTACCAGCTCGGAAACCACCCCTCCCTCCACCGCTGAAAGGGAAAGGCCGAAAAGCTCCATGAAGGAGGGATTGGCCTGGAGGATCCTCCCCTCGGCATCGATGAACACGATGGCGTCGGAGGAGCTGTCGAAGAGGCTCTCGAGGTAGGCCTCCTTTCGCCCCAGCCGTCCCTCCAGGACCTCGTGCTTGGATATGAGCCGGGCCAGGATGCTGACGGAGAGGAGGAGTGCCACCCCCACGCCTACGTCGGCCAGGTCGGTTGCCGGTCCCCACCCCCGGATCTGCCACCCCGACGCAGCCGAGAGGAGTAGGTAGGTGTGAGCGCCGGCCAGGACGGCGATCCCCACAGCCAATCCCCGGCCCCATGGGTCCCTCCCCCGGAAGGCCAGGGAGAGGGCCCAACCTCCTCCGCCCAGGAGAAGGAGGACCGTTAATGAATGGAGAAGCGACACTACGGCTCACCCATTGCGGGTACGTTACTCAACGTTCGGAACTTGGATGGACTCCTTTGCAATATCGTCTTCTTCGCCTGGTGTTACCAGGGTCCTCCTCCGGTTCCGGCGGGCTGGAAGGAAGCGGCGCCGAGCCGGGAATCGCAGCACCGAGGCGCTCGACGGGGCCTATCGTTCCCCCCCTCCATTCCTCGTCGGATACTCGAAACCCCGGTTCGGGTACGGCGGAGGTTCGGGCACAGGCCGGGGATCCTCGGCGATCTTCTCCTTCAGGTAACGGATGGCGGCGTCGAGCTGGGCATCCTCCCCGTTGAAGGTGGCGTGGGGGAGGTTGTCCACTACGATGTCGGGGATGACCCCGATCTGCTCGATGAGCCACTCACCTTCCGGCCCGTACACCCCCGTCATGGGCGCCCGTGCCAGCCCCCCGTCGCTCAGACGGTTCGAGGAGGAGAGCCAGATTTCTCCGCCCCACGTCCGCATTCCGATGACGGGTCCCAGCCCCAGACGACGAAAGCCCTCGGCGAAGGCTTCCCCGTCCGAGGCCGTGTTCTGGTCCACCAGCACCACCATGTGTCCCCGGAAGGCGTACTGCATGTTCCAGGTGGGATCGCCCACCCGGCCCTTCCAGTACATCCACGCCTCCCGCATGAGCTTTTCCAGGATGAAGGAGTCGATGTTCCCGCCGCTGTTTCGGCGCACGTCGATGATGAGTCCCCGGCGGTCGAAGACGGGATAGAAGTTCCGGTAGAACTCGGTGATGTTCCCGCTGCTCATGGCCCGGAGGTGCAGGTACCCGATCTCCCCCTCGCCCTCCTCTTCCACCCGCGTACGCCGCGTGTGCTCCCAGTCGCTGTAGCGGAGGCCCCGTTCGGAGAGGGTGGGCGTGACCATGACGTCCCGGGTCTCCCCGCCGCCGCCGGGCCGCACCGTGAGGCGCACCTGCCGGGTCTGATTACGGAGGAGGGCTCCCATGTCCCACACCGAGAGGACGTCCTGCCCGTTCACGGCCTGGATCACGTCCCCTTCGGAGATCTTCAGGTAGGGATCGGCCAGGGGCGACATCTCGTCGGGGTAGTCGGGATCGGACCTGTAGATGTAGTCGATGCGGTAGCCGCCGGCGTCCTCGTCCCGGAGGAGCCTGGCTCCCAGACCGGCGATGCGGATGTTGTCGTCCCCGGAGCGCAGGTCTCCGCCCCGGACGCTGGTGTGCAGGGCGCTCAGCTCCCCCACCACCCTGCCGATGACGTCGGAGAGCTCGTCCCGGGTGGTGACCCGGTCCACCAGAGGGAGGTACTTGTCCCGAATCCCCTCCCAGTCCGTGCCGTGCATGCCCGGGTCGTAGAAGTAGTCCCGCTCCAGGCGCCAGGCGTCGATGAAGAGCTGGCGGAAGTCCTCCCTGACGTCCATGGAGAAGGCCCAGCCGGAGAGGTCCACCCGGTGGTCGTTCATGGAGCTGATGCGGCTCGGGTGGGCATCCACCACGAAGAGGTTGTCGTCCTGCCTCAGGAGGAGCTTCTTCCCGTCGGCGCTCATCTCGTACATGGAGATGTTTTCGGCCACCGTGACCAGCTCCGGCTCTTCCTCGTTTTCGATCTCCACGGCCAGGAGGGAGCCGCCCCCGGAGCTCCCGGGCTCCCGGTCCCCGAAGAAGAGAGCGCCGTCGTTGACGGCCAGCCCCCGGTAGTTCCCGGCCCGGACCGGGATCCGGTACACCCGGTGCATGAGGCCTTCCAGATCGATCTCCACCGGGTCCGGCGCGTCGTCGGAGGAGTCGCCGCTCGATCCTGTGCCAGCGCCGCGCCCTACACTGCCGGCTTCCTCCGGGCTGCCGCTCTCCTCCGTGAGCTCGTTGTCCGGGGTGAAGGGGGAGTGGAGCCCTGAGCGTAGCGTCACCACGAAGAGCTCGTTGGGCCGGTCGAAGAAGGGCTCGGGGGCCCGTGGTCCCCAGGGGCTTCCCACCACGGAACGGAGGTTCCGGTCCGAGATGAAGTAGAGGTGGTCCCCGTCGGGGCCCCAGGCCGGGGAGAAGGAGTTGACCCGGTCGCTGGTGACCTGGGCCCGGGTGCCGTCGGCGGGGCGGAAGAGCTTGATCTGCCGGAAGGTGTTGGGTGCGTTCTTCTCGTAGGCCAGCCACCGGCTGTCCGGGGACCAGGTGGCGGTGCCCACGCCCTCCCTATCCGTCGAGACCAGGGTCTGCTTCCCGCTCGCCACCTCCAGAACCCAGAGGTCGGCGTTGTTGTCGGTGTAGGCGAGCCATCTTCCGTCAGGGGAGGGGTGCCCCTGGAAGCGAAGGATGGTGCCACCGGAGCTGAGCGCCTCGCCCTCGCCCATCCCGTCGGCGGGGAGGGTGACCCACTCCAGCTCCCCCGACCCGTCGGAGAGGCCCACCAGGCGCTCACCGTCGGGCATGAAGGTGACGTCCCGGTAGCGGACTCCTTCCTTCGTCGATGCCCTCACCAGGCGACCCCGGCCCACGGGAGCTACGAAGACCCGGCCCCGGGCGGTGAGGACTACGTTCTCCCCCTCGGGATGAATGTGGGCCGAGGTGAGGTAGTCCATGGGATCGTCCACCCATTTTTCCCTCAGTTGATCGAAGTCCGAGGCCAGGGTGATGGGGACCATTCGGGACTCGTCGGTTCGGATGTCGTAGATCCAGAGATCCGCCGCCGACTGGTACACGATGCGACCGTCGTCCAGTGCCGGGTTCTTCACGTCCCACCCCGAATGACGCGTGTGCTGGC
The DNA here is from genome assembly GCA_964464555.1 of uncultured Gemmatimonadaceae bacterium. Classification (GTDB taxonomy): domain Bacteria; phylum Gemmatimonadota; class Gemmatimonadetes; order Longimicrobiales; family Gaopeijiaceae; genus CAYXGM01. Next base: position 6,181 of record CAYXGM010000086.1, read on the forward strand.
GCGGGTCGCCCCCGTCGGGGGTCATGGACCAGACGTTCATGGTCCCGTCCCGGTCGCTGACGAAGTAGACCCGTCCGTCCCAGGCCATGGGAGAGTGGCTCTCCCCGTCGTAGTCGCCGGTGAGCTCAACGGCCTCCTCGGCTCCATCCGCGAATTTCCAGACGTCCCGGGCCGTCCCTCCGGTGTAGCGCTTGGTCACGTTGTTGTGGAAGGCCGGCCGGACGAAGTAGAAGACCTCCCCGGACCCGTCCCAGGAGCCTTCCGATGCCTCGTAGAGGGGAACGCGCTCCCGGACGTTCTCTTCCAGGTCCACGACCACCATCTGGGGTTTGGGGAGGGTGGCGTAGTGGGTGGTGGTGTATGCCAGGCGTCCGTCGGGTGTCCAGGCCGTGGTCGTGGAGGTCTCCGCCTCGTAGGTCCGGCGCACCGGCAGTCCGCCCATCAGGGGCATGGTGTAGACCTCGGTGGGGCCCTCGTACACGGCGCTGAAGGCCAGCACCGTCCCGTCGGGGGAGATCCGGGGGTGCCGCTCCTCCCCCAGATGCGTCGTGAGGCGCTGAGCCACGCCCCCGGAAGTGGAAACCCTCCAGAGGTCGCCTTCCGCTGCGAAGACGATGACGTCCCCGTGGAGGTCGGGAAAACGGTAGAGGCCCAGGTTGCCGTCGGGCTGGGCCTGGGCTCGGGCGAGACCGGGGGTCAGGGCCAGGCACAGGATCAGCAGGACGAGAGGCGATGCGAGACGCGACATGGGTTCCTCCTGGGGACGGATGGCCTGCGGTGATGCCGGGGATTCGGCTGGTTCGGCTGCCGGCGAAAGGGTAGGGTGGGGAAGGCCTTCCTGCAACTTGCGTAGGCATCCTCCTCCGCCCACCCTAGCGTATGGATGGAGACACGGTGAACGAGTCCGACGATGGCTCCCTGAAAGGCTGAGCTTCTTGAGCATGCTGCCCCGATTCTGCTGCCCTGCCGGTGCCTTCCTTCTCCTTCTGGCGGCCTGCGGCGGTGAGCCCCGGGAGGAGGCCGCCGATCCCCCCCCTGAGAATCCCCTTCTGAACCCCCGGGCCTTCAACGAGGAGGCCCCGGCCGAGTACCGAGCCCGGTTCGAAACCACGGAGGGCACCTTCGTGATCCAGGTTCATCGGGGGTGGGCGCCCAGGGGTGCCGACCGGTTCTACAACCTGGTGAAGTCCGGCTTCTATGACGGGATGGCCATCCATCGGGTCCTGGAAGGGTTCACCACGGAGTGGGGGATCCACGACGATCCCTGGGTGAACGCCGCCTGGAGACAGGCCGTCCTCGAGGATGATCCCGTCGTGGTCTCCAACACCCGGGGACGGGTGAGCTTCTCCAAGAGCGGTCCCAACTCCAGGACGGTCCAGGTCTTCGTGAACACCGATCCGAATCCGGAGCTGGACGAGCAGGGCTTCGCGCCCTTCGGGGAGGTGGTGGAGGGGATGGACGTGGTGGATTCCTTCTACGCCGGTTACGGTGACGGGCCTCCCCGAGGAGAGGACGGGGTCTATCAGGCCATGGCCATCGCCAAAGGGGCGGAGTACCTGGCCGAGTTCCCCGAGCTGGACCGGATCCAGGACGCGGAGATCGTGCAGTCCGGGGGCTGAGGCCCGTCCTTCCCCGGGGGTGACGGCGCGGCTCCCGTTGCTGTGGGAGTTGAGAAATATCTGCGAAAGTGAAATGTTATGGGCATCGGTACGCCCTTTCCAACCCCCATTCTTCGAGGTGCGCCAGCCATGTCCGACGCCGATGTCTCTCGCCGCGATTTCGTGAAGGTCACCGGAGCCGGAACCGCCGGCTTCGTCCTGGGTGGGCAGGTCAAAGGAGCCGGCGCCGCAGAAGTAGGGTCCGATGCCGGTGCCCCCTCTTCTGCCCCTCCTCCCATGCCCGAGCGGCCTCTGGGCCTGACCGGCCACGACGTCCGCCTCTTCAGTCTGGGGGGACAGGCCACCATCGAGCGCAGGGATCCGGATGCCGACGCTCCGTCGGAAGCCATCATCAACCGGGCCATCGACCTGGGGGTGAACTACATCGACACGGCGGCTTCGTATGGTGGGGGGATCAGCCAGATTCGCATCGGGCGGGTCATGGCTACCCGCCGGGACGAGGTCTTCCTGGCCACGAAAACCCACCGTCGGAGCTACGACGATTCCATGCGACTCCTGGAGGAGAGCCTGGAGTCGCTCCAGACCGACCACCTGGACCTCTGGCAGATTCACAACATCCGGCGGTCGCAGGATCTGGACCAGGTCTTCGCCGACGATGGGGCCATCCACGCCATGACCAGGGCGAAGGAGGAAGGGGTGGTGAGAAACCTGGGCATTACCGGGCACACCGATCCCGATCTCCTCATCTCCTTCATCAACCGCTTCGACTTCGACACCATCCTCATGGCTCTGAACCCGGCGGACAGATACCACCGGCCCTTCATGGACAACCTCCTCCCCCTGGTCAACGAGAAAAACATGGGGGTCATTGCCATGAAGATCCCGGCCCGGAGCCGGATCTTCCGGGAGGGCGGGCTCACCTCCATGCGGGAGGCGCTCCTCTGGACCATGAGCCAGCCCATCAGCACCGTCATCGTGGGGTGCGACAACGTGGAGCAGTTGGAGGAGAACGTGTCGGTAGCCGCCGAGTTCAGTCAGCTCAACTCCGCCCAGATGGCCGCCATCGAAGCGAAAGTGGCCGACTACCCGTTGGAAGCCTCCTTCTACAAGGCCGGGGCCGCCGGCTTCGAGGACGGTCTGGAGGACGACCAGCAGATGGACGAGTAGCAGATGGCCGAGTAGCAGATGGCCGAGTAAGGGAGGAGGGCTCAGCCTCCCTCTTCCCCGATGGCTTCGATGGCCGGAAGGAACACCTCCCTCGGGATGTCTGCCTCCCTCCTTCTCCGTGGCCCGGCTCCCGATGCGGTAGGCCCGGATCAACCTCTCCAGCTCGGAGGTGGTGCATCCCCGGGCCGCGCCCAGGTCGATCCCCGTGCGGTAGTGGAGCCAGTGGGCGCAGGCGGAGGGGCAGGGGGACTGACGGGGATGAGAAGGTCAGGGCCCGGAGTTCAGCGGAAGGCCACCCGAAAATCCGTCAAGGGGTAAAGGGTACGAATTTCCGGGTGTCCGGCCGGCTGCGGGCGAAGACCCTTTCTTTTTTGGCTGCGGGGATGACTGCGTCCGCCTGGGTCGGCCTCCTTCTTGCGGAGGACCCACCCCGTCTCTACGATCCCGGCACCGTTTCTCGAGCCTGAGGTCGACAATGAGCGAATACCGTGTCCGCATCCCTGCCGGCGTCCGCCCTGCGGCGCTTCCCCTTTTTCTTTTCCTTCTTCTTTTCCTCCTCCTTGCCGCTCCTACGGTTCCCGCGTCAGCCCAGCAGAACTGGACTCCTGCGGCCGACGGCTTCCCTCGCACATCCGCCGAGGTGGCGGACTTCGAGACCACGACGAGCCACGAGGAGATGTGGAAGTACCTGGAGGATCTCCGGAGTGTGAGCATGGACATGCGCCTGGGGAGCTACGGGAAGAGTTGGGAGGGCCGGGATCTGGCGTACGCCGTCTTCAGCAAGCCGCTGGTGGCGGAGCCGTGGGAGGCCTGGGGTCTGGATCGCCCCGTGGTGGTCCTCGCCGCCAATGTCCACGGTGGAGAACGGACCTTCCGGGAGGGGCTCCTGATCCTCATGCGGGACTTCGCAACGCCGGGGACCTACCCCAACAGCCTCCTGGACGAGGTCACGGTGGTGGTGGTTCCCCAGATCAACCCCGACGGGTACGAAGCGTCGGAGCGAGGCACCCGGGGAAACGCCTGGGGCATCGACCTGAACCGGGACTACGTGAAGCTGGAGCAGCCGGCCCTGGCAGATTACGTCGAGAACATTCTGGGCGTCTGGCGCCCCCACATGTTCGTGGATGCCCACAACGGCGGCTCCCGCCCCTACAACCTCTGCTATCAGTGCCCCAGCCACTACGATCCGAACCAGGCTCTCACCCTCCTCTGCGACCGGGAGATCTTCCCCCTTATCGACGCGAAGCTGGAGGATGAGGGCCTCCGGTCGTGGTACTACAGCGGGGGAGACGAGGAGAGCTGGCGCGGGGGCGGATATCAGGCCCGCATCGGGCGGAACTACGGGGGCTTCATCAACTCCGTGGGCATCCTCTTCGAAGCCCCGGGGCAGGAATTGGAGGCGGGTGCCCGGGCCGGGTACCTGGGAAACCTGGCCGTGGTGGAGTATGCGGCCGAGAACGCCGAGCGGGTGATGGATCTGGTCCAAAACGCCCGCCTGGAGACGATGGCCCTGGGCGCCGAGCCCCGAGGCGAGATCGCCGTGGAGATGGAGTACGGACCCGAGGACTACCTGGTGGACTACACCATCATCACCGGTGGGAGGCGAAGCGATCCCGACACTCCGGTGGACACCATCGAGGTCACCGGGGCCCAGCTCATGAAGAATCCCGTGGCCACCAAGCTGCGTCCCCGGCCCTGGGCGTACCTGATCCCCCGGGACGCCGTGGACGCCGTGGAGCTCCTCCGGCGCCACGGGATCACCGTCGAGGTCCTCACCGAGGAGGTGGACAGCCTTCAAGTGGATGCCTACGAGGTCGCCGGGGTGACCCACGAGCGGGCCTACAACCACGCCGCCGCCACCCGGGTGGAGGTGGGAGAAACCCTCACCCTGCATGAGGACTTTCCCGTGGGGACCTACGTTGTGCCCACGGCCCAGTTCCTCGGTCGCCTGGTTGCCCACATGCTCGAGCCCGAGACGGACGACAACGTGGTGTACTGGAACACCATGGACGCCTGGCTTCCCCGTCCGCGGCCCAGCGAGGAGGAGTTCCGCGCCGGCCTGCCGGACGATCTACCTCCGGAGTTCGTGGAACGGTACATGGAGCGCTACCGCCGCCAGGGCCCTGCGGTTGTGCCCATCTATAAGCTCATGACGCCCACACCCATGCCGACCCGGCTTTTAGACGGGAGATAATCGCGATAACCATGGCCGGGAGCCGGGAGAAGCTCGTCCTCTTCACCGTTCTTGCCCTTCCGGGCCTGGGGCCGGTGGCTCCCGGCCCCGTCGCCGCCCAGGAAGTCGAGCTGGACCAGTGGCGAAATTCCCCCCATGCCCGCTCCATGGACTCCATGGCGGACCGGCTCAGCATGAACCAGCCGGGGTGCGCACACTGTCACACGGCCGAGGGGTATCTGCGGGAGACCCTGGGGGTCCACAACCCCCGCTACACCCGGGCCCTTCTCAGGGCGTCCATCGGGGAGTTGAGGGAGGCGGGAGGGTGAGAGGGTCGGCGATTCCCGGACCTGATGCGGGCGGTACCGGCCGTCGGTTCTGACGCCCGAGGGCCGGTGCGGGGTGGTCCTCTTCTGGACGAAGGGGTGAGGGGGGACGTCCAGCGCTGAATCCGCCCCCCCCCTCATCTACCAACCCACGCCAAGTCCGTTTATGTTTTGTGCCGTGCCGGATTCGGCCCGAATCCGCGCCCATCACGGGGCCATAGCTCAGTTGGGAGAGCGCCGGCTTTGCAAGCCGGAGGTCGCCGGTTCGAACCCGGCTGGCTCCACTGTTGGAAAACCACTGAAAAATATGGATTCAAGCCGATTACGGGTCTGCGAATATCGTAGGCCACTTTTTGTTTTCCTGCCAAAATGGCAAGGCACTTTTTTCAGTTGTTTTCGATCCCGGTGGGTAGCGAAAAGCCCATCGCAGTGCGGGAACGGCTGGCCGAGGGCCAACGAGACAGCTACGGTGGAGTGGCGGGCGGGATCATGTGCCCAGGCGAGGAGCCGGAGAGGGGGCATGTGGCCGTTCGGGGACTCGCATGTGACGACAATCGGGGTGTGGGGCACGCCATGGTTTGGATCCGGCGGACTGAACGTCGAGAAGAGCCTTCTTCTGCGGACCGGAAGATCAGGCCGCCCGGTGGGCGAAGCGGTGATGGATCCCGCCAACCTGCGCGTGCGCGACTACCTCGCCCAACTCGGGTGGCTCAACCGCCCGGCCATCAGGGGAGTCGCCGTCCAATGCACGGTGGGTCGGTGAAGCGTGGCGAATCAGACGCCGGACCGACCGATCGATCCGCGGCCGTCCTCCTTTGGGCCTGCTTTTCCGGCGCCAGTGGGCCTGAAAACCTCTGCGGTGCCAGCCGACGACAGTGGGCGGTTGGACGAGGACCAAGGCCCGGCGCCAACCCGGCCAGACGCGCCGGAGCCATATCCAGAAGACTCGATCGTGGTCTTTCAGGCGCACCGTCCCCTTCTGTCGCTGAAGGACCATCAGCTGCTGTCGGAGGGCCATGTTCTCAAGGGCCAGATCCCGGCGACTCCGCAACGCCGACACGAGGCCCCATACCGCAATCCTGGTCCATTCCTCCATCGCTGCCCGCTCTCAACGAGTGCCCAAGAACCCGGTAATCTCGGGCCCGATGAGGTTATCGCTACCCACAACGCTTCCACCCTGTGCAGTGCTGTTGATTGGTGCTATTATAGGTACGGTAAACAGTACCTATTGAGAGGATCTATGTCCATGTCCACCAAGTTCTCCGAAGATATCGTTCCACTCAGCGACCTGAAGACGAATCCGGGTCGGGTCGTAAATCAGGTCGACCAGACCCGCCGACCGGTGCTCCTCACCAACCGAGGCCGGGGCGTGGCAGTCGTTCAGGCGTTGGCGAGGTACGAGGCTGACACCGAGGAACTGGAGTTTCTCCGCGGCGTCGTCCGGGGCCTCATGGATCTGGAGGAGGGGAGAGAGACGAGCCTGGTCGAGGTGAAGACCCGCCTCGGACTGGTCTGACGTGCCCGCCGCTCACTTGGTCAGCTTCGCGGAGTCTGCGGTCAGGGACCTCGAGAGCATCCGCACCTGGTATGGGGAGTTGGGTGTTCCCGACGTCGGTGAGCGACTTGTCCGCGAGGTCGTATCTGCGGTCGAGCGCCTGGGTGACTTTCCTTTCAGCGGTCGGGTGGTGCCGGAGTTCGGCATTGCCGGGTTGAGGGAGGTTATCCAGCCCCCGTTTCGCATCGTCTACCGCGTCGACAGTGGACGGGTGCGCGTCGTACGAGTGTGGCGTAGCGAGCGGCTCATGAAGGAGCCTCCTCATACCGGGGAGCGCTGAGTAGGAACTCCAAGGAACGGATAGGAAAAATAAGGCACCTCCCAGGTCAAACGCCATTGTGGGAGTTGGGG
>CAYXGM010000087.1:0-13304 GCA_964464555.1 uncultured Gemmatimonadaceae bacterium
CGACGCCCTGGTGCAGATCGTCGAGGGGACGGCAACCATCACCGTGGGGGGCACGCCTCATGAAGTGGGAGCCGGAGAGCTTCTCCTCCTTCCCGCCGACGTCCCCCACGCCCTCACGGCTCCGGAGCCCTTCAAGATGCTCCTGACCATGATCCGGGAGACCACGTAGGACGCTGCCGAAGGGGGGGCACGGCCGCGGCGATCAGCTCCACCCCAGGGCCCACCGCTCCCCTTCCAGCTCCCGGATGCCCGTCACGTCCTGGCTCACCTCCAGGCAGCCCCTGTAGGCGCCCTCTGCATCGCCGGCACCACCCCAACCACCCGGCGAACACCACATGGATCTTCGACGGACGACCAGCGCCGGGGGTCAGCCTGGGCGTCACCGTCCGCATCGAGGCCACCGACCGCGCGGGCCTCGACCGCCTGGCCGAGATCCTCCTCTACAGGCCGTTCTTGACCCCTCCCACCCACCTCGCCCACGTTCCCAGAGCGGCCACAGAGCCTTGTAGGGTCCTTGGAATGCCTATTCTTCGCCGGTGAGGCCGGGGGTATCCTGGACACCATTCTTCTGAGGCTCGCCACCTTCCTGGAGAAGAACGACGCCCTGGTCCGGAAGATCAAGGGTGCCATGATCTACCCCGCCGTGATCTTCTCGGTGGCGGGCATGGCCGTGGTCATCCTCCTCCTCTTCGTGATTCCCACCTTCCAGCAGATGTTCGAGTCGGCGGGTGTGCCTCTGCCCTTCATGACCCAGCTCGTCATCGACATGTCGGCCTTCCTCCAGGGCTACTGGTGGGCCTGCATCCTGGGAATCGTCGGCGGGGCCTTCGCCATCCGGCAGATCTACGCCACCGACGGGGGCCAGCTCGCCATCGACAGGCTCCTGCTGAACCTTCCCATCCTGGGGGACCTCCAGCGCAAGGCCGCCGTTGCACGCTTCACCCGGACGCTGGGGACGTTGGTTTCCTCCGGCGTGTCGATCCTGGAGGGGCTGGAGATCACCGCCAAGACGGCCGGGAACCGGGTCATCCACGACGCGGTCATGGGCTCCCGGGCCTCCATCGCCGGGGGGGAGACCATCGCCGGACCCCTCAAGGAATCGGGGGTGTTCCCGCCCATGGTGGTGCAGATGATCAACGTGGGTGAACAGACGGGCGGCCTGGACGAGATGCTCACCAAGATCGCCGACTTCTACGACGAAGAGGTGGACGCCGCCGTCGAGGCCCTCCTGGCGGCCATGGAGCCCATCATGATCGTGGTGCTGGGTGTGGTGGTGGGTGGCATGATCGTGGCCATGTACCTGCCCATCTTCAACATGATTTCCATGGTGGAGTAGGGGGGTACGGCTGCGGCGAGCGCCGCTCCGACTTGAAAGGGAAGGGCCCGCTTCGGCGGGTCCCTTTCTCTTGGTGATAACGGCATCCCTGCGGGCCCGGCCCCCCGGGGAACGCTCGCCCAGTTTCGCTTCCTTTCCCCCGGGGGCTCGCTATGCCGCTGAAGCCCCGCAGGGTCCCCGCATCCTGAACGCGTCCGCGCCGGGCTCCCAGGGTTGGTAGTGAGATGCCCCCCTTAGACGAGACCTGGTCCAGTCTCAGGGTAGTGTGAGATTGAAGGACGGTTCCGACCAGGAGGGGGAGTGGAGGATGTCTCAAGCTATTCGGTTTCCAGGATCCTCAGGTATTTCCTCCACGGGCCCACGGCGTGCTCCCACTGGACCGCCATGACCCTGGCGACCTGCCCGATGTGGCTCAGGTCATGCACCACCCAGGCTGCCAGGTGCTGGCGGAGGGTCACGCGGCCGAACTCGGGATGGATCCCTTCAAGGGATAGATTGGCTTCAGTGAGCTGGAAACCTCTCAGCGTCTCGAGGTTCTCCTTCCGGAGGGCTTCGAACTCGTCCAGGAGGGTGACCAGGTCCTTCTCTCCACTCTTTTCGAGATGGGCGAAGCGGTCGAAGGGCTCAAAAGGACGGTGACCACCGCCCTGAAGTATCTGTCGCGCCCGTGGAATCCAGTCCGTTCGCTCCCCATGGATGAGATGTCCCACCACCTCACGCGCGCTCCAGGTGTTGGGGCCCTCATTCACCTCCGTCCAGCTTGAGGACAACCCTTCGAGCCAGCTTCCAAGAATCCGGGGCGTTCGCTCAAGAATCTCCAGGGCTTCAGAGAGTTGGAAATCAGACATCATGAGGCCCTGTCCCGGGTCGTCCCCGGGACCACCAGCGCCCCGTCCTCCGGAACCCCTCCCGATTGCTGATGGTCGGACGGTACCCGAGAAGGTCCTTGGCTTTTTGGATGGACAGGGTCATGGACGTGCCCATGTATCCAGCGGAGAATCGGGTGATGGGGGGACTCTCCGGTCCCAGGGGCAGACGACTCGCCAGTTCGGCCGCCGTTCCCAGTGCCATGGCCACGCTTCGGGGAATGGTACGGGGAAGGAATTCACGGTCCAGCTCCTGCAGCATTCCCTCGAACCACTCGCGCACGGTGATGCCTTCATCATTGGTGATGTTGTAGGCATGGTTCCACGCCTCCGGTTTTGCCCGGAGTGCCAACTCAACCGCATCCACGAGATTGTGAATGTAGGTGATATCAGTCATGGCTCGGCCACCATCCACCATGGGAAATCGCTTCCCCTGGGACAGGCGAAGAATCCTGGGCAGGATGGTGTTGTCATGGGGTCCGTAGACTCCTCTTGGCCGGAGAATAATGAAGGGCAGCCCCCTCCGTTGGGCTGCGATGACGGCCTTTTCGGCGGCCACCTTCGTCCGCCCGTACGCCGACTTCTGCTTGGCCGGAAGCCGTTGATCCTCCCGCACATCCAGTCGGTCTTTTCCGGTATAGTAGATACTGGGCGAAGACAAAAAGATCAGGCGGGAAACGCCACTCTCCAGACAGGCTGAAAGGACATTCTCTGTGCCCCCGACGTTCACGGAATGAAATTCACCTTCTGTGCCTCTATCCCCGCTCTTTCCAGCAGAGTGGATGACCGCTTCCACATCGGGCAGGAGAGACCTCAGACGGTCATGGTCCCGGACATCGGCCGGCCGGAAAGAGGCCCCCAGGACCTCCAATTCCCTACCGATGGCCTGGTTCCGTCCCGTGGCGACCACACGGTGCCCGCCCGCCACCAGGGCTTCCGTGAGATTTCGGCCGATGAACCCCGTGGCTCCCGTGACCAGGATCTTCACTCCGAACCTCCCGGTGGAGGAAGACAGGGTGCTTCGAGACGGTCGAGCTCGAGACGGGCGACATTGGCCGTCAGGTTCGCCTGGGTGATGGCCCCGATGACGGCCATCAGCTCGACGATCTCACGGCTCTCGATTCCCTCCCTGGATGCATCGGCCAGCGCCTCGTCGCTGACGTGGCCCCCGGTGCGAAGAATCTCCCGGGTCAACCACAGGAGGGCCCCCTCCCTGGCCACGGGACTCTGCAGGTGCCGGGCCCGCATGCTCTCGTTCCGACTCAGGACTCCGCCGTCCACTGCATTCGCCGAATGAAACGCGAGGCAGTATGGACACCGGTTAGTCTCGGAAACCGCCAGAGCCACCATCTCCCGTTCCCTGTGGGAGAGTAGGAGGTTCTCCGATTCGACCTTGAAGGCCTCGAAAACACGAAGAACCGGAGCCGAGATCGCCATGACGGAGAGCAGATTCGGAATCACGACGAGGCCGCGGAGAATGTCCCGGGTTCCTTCCGGGGCATCCTCAGGATCGATCCAGCTCAGCCGGGACCTCACAAAGCCCCCCTCACGGAGAGGACCATCCTGTAGAGGAGGGTCAGGAGGAGCGCGCCAAACGAATACAATCCGATCCCCATGCCCACCTCCGTCCATGAAGGGAAGTAGGGTGGAATCTCTCCCAGGGGCGAAGGGACGAACCCGCCGGTGAGCATCCCGGCCCCTTTCTCCAGCCAGATGGCCAGGACCACCAGGCCGCAGAGGACGGCCAGGGCCCGGACGTCCTCCCGGACCCCGGGGATCAGGAGCAGAACCGTCGCAGAGACGCTCATGGCCAAGGAAAGCCACATGAAGGGGGCGATGGGACTCATCCGCCCGTCCAGCCCTGCGAAGAGATAGCGGAAGGGAGAGAGGTGATGCTCGATGCCGCTGTAGCTCACGGTGAAGACCTCCACTCCGAACAGGAACAGGTTCAGGACCATGGCATAGGTGACGATGAGGGCGAGGGCCCGAATGGCCTGGTCTCCCACGTCGAACGATGAGACCCGGCGCAGTAGTAGAGCCAGGAGGATGAGGAGCGCGGGACCGGAGGCGAAGGCCGAGGCAAGGAAGCGTGGAGCCAGAACCGCCGTGAACCAGAAGGGCCGGGCCGGAAGGCCGGCGTACAGGAAGGCAGTCACGGTGTGGATGCTCACGGCCCACGGAATGGAGAGGAGAACCAGGATCCGGACCCAGCCGGCCGGGGGCGCGCCGCTCCGCTCAGACTCCAGGGCCTGCCACCCGATGACCAGGTTCAGGAGGAGGTATCCCCCGAGGGCCACCGTATCCCAGAACAGCATCGAGTTGGGGCGCGGGTGCAGGAAGAGGTTCATGACCCGGGCGGGTTGGCCCAGGTCCACGGCCACGAAGAGGGGACAGAGAAGGACCGCCGGGACCGCCAGGAACTCCCCCAGGATGGTGATCTTCCCGAAGGCCCGGAAGTCGTGGAGGTAGTAGGGGAGGACCACCATCACCGCAGAGGCCGCGACCCCAACCAGGAAGGTGAGCTGGGCGATGTAGAACCCCCAGGGCATCTCCTGGCTCATGGCCGTGACGGTGAGTCCCTCCCGCAGCTGCACCCCGAAGAGGAGCGGCGCCGGAAGGGTCAGGACGAAGAGTCCCAGAAGCCATAGATGAAAACGCCGGCTTCCCACCAGAGCCCTCTCGATCATGGAACGCCTCCCTTGTTTCATTCCCCTGCGTGACCCTGATGGTACAAGATTATAGACTATTAGTCTAGACCAATGGTATATTAGGTGGTCGTTCTCTTTCGTCAGTCACCAGACGGCGGCAGCAATGGACGAGGATTTGACCCGAGCCGGTGCTGCTCCTTCCGGCACGGATCTCTCGGGATCGGCCGGCCACGGGAGCGGCTATTCCAGGAGGGACGTATCTTCGCCCTCCGAAAACACCGGCGAGGAGAATCCCGCCGCCGGAGGAGCAGGGACTGATCCGGGGGAGTACGGGAGAGTACCTCCTGGTGTGGGCGGAACGCTGAGCGGAATCGATTGAGCGCGGAGAGGAAAGAGGATGGCATCGAGGGAACCGCGGGGCCGAACACGGGAAGAGAAGAGCAAGGAGACCCGCAGTCGCCTGGTTCAGGCCGCCAAGGAGCTGTTCCTGGCCCGTGGCTATGAGTCAACCACGGTCGACGCCGTCCTGGATCGAGCCGACCTGTCGAAAGGGACCTTCTATCACCACTTCAAGAGCAAGTCCGAGTTGCTGGATGCGGTGGTGGCCGGGTTGACCCGGGAAGCCGGTGAAGCCACCCGGCAGATCCTCCTGGATGAAGACGTGGATCCACTGGACCGTTTGAATGCCTTTCTGGACGCCGTGCGGAGGTGGCGCCTGGACAACCTGGCCGGAAGGAGGCAACTCGCCCGGTCGGTCTTCTCTCCTGAGAACGTGCTCCTGAGGGAGCGGACCAGGGCCCGGGGCCTCAGCCTCATGACCGCTCCTCTCACGGAGTGCATCCGGGACGGCATGGGACAGGGAGTGTTCGATCCGGGAGAGCCGGAGGCGGCCACCCGGGTGCTCCTCCTCCTTACCCAGACGGTGCGGGACGACCTCATGATGGAGCTGGTGCGGGCCGAACGGAGGGAAGAGAGCCTCGTGGATTCCTTTTTGGCTCGCCACGAGGCCGTTCACCGGGCGATGGAGGGGATCCTCGGCCTCTCCCGCGGGCAGTTGCATCGATCTGATCGAGAGTATTTCCGGAACCTGGTTTCTGCGTTTTTCTCATCATGACTGGGAGGGTGGCATGAGCGGGGGGAATCGGGAGGCGTTCGGGACCCGGGTCGGGTTCATTCTTGCCGCAGTTGGGGGTGCGGTGGGGCTCGGGAACATGTGGAGGTTTTCGGCTACTGCGGCACACAGCGGGGGAGCGGCCTTCGTCCTCCTCTACCTCGGGCTGACACTGGTCGTGGGGATTCCTCTTCTTCTTGCGGAGTTGACCATCGGACGACGCATGAGGCTGAGTCCCATCGGAGCTCTCCGGGGGGCTGCAGGCCCACGGTGGGTCCCGGTGGGATACCTCTTCGTGCTGGCAGGCCTCACCATCTTCTCGTACTACACGGTCATCGCGGGTTGGGCCGTCCGGTTCGGGATTGAGATCCTGGTCTTTGGTCTTCCCACCGACCCTGCTACCCGATTCGGCGAAATGGCCTCGGGGCCTGGAGCAGCCGGGTTTCACGTCCTCTTCGTCCTGGCGACGGTGATGGTGGTTTCGGCGGGGGTACGGAAGGGGATTGAACGGGCAGCTCTTCTCCTCATTCCTCTTCTGTTCTTGATCCTCATCGGACTCGCTATCTGGGCGTCCGGTCTGGATGGAGCCAGCCCAGGCTATGCCTACTACCTGGCCCCGGCGTGGTCCGACCTCCTGGATCCAGGCGTCGTCGCCAACGCAGCTGGCCAGACCTACTTCTCCATGAGCCTGGGGATGGGAGCCAGCCTGACCTTCGCGTCGTACATGAGGGACGATGCAAACTTGGTGAAGGAAGGAACCATCATCGCCTTCTCGGACTTCTCCGTGGCCTTCCTTGCGGGGTTGGTGGTGTTCCCGGTCGTGTTCGCATTGGGCTTCAGCGACCAGGTGATCGGCCTGGGAGCGAGTGAGGCTGAAGGCGTGCTCTTCATCGCGCTGCCGGGCGCTTTCGCGACCATGGGATCGGCAGGGAGGGTTCTAGGGTTGGTCTTCTTTTCCGCCCTCTCCGTCGCGGCCCTGACCTCCACGATCTCGCTTCTCGAGGTTGTGGTCTCCTCCGTCATGGACGAGTGGCGGGTCCCGCGCAGGACGGCCGCCTTGGGTGCTGGCGGACTGGTGGTACTGCTCGGTCTGGCTCCCTCCTTTTCCCTTTCGGTGCTCTCACTCATGAACACAGTGGCGGGAGAGATTGCGCTGGCGCTTGGAGCCTTTCTCACGGTGATTGCCGTCGGTTGGTTCGTCCAGAACCCTGATGAGGAGCTGCGCAAGGGGGGCAATGCCACCACTCGCTGGTTAACTCCCGGGTGGTTGGCTGTGGTCAGGTATGTGCTCCCCATCGTCACCGGAGCGGTCCTGGTTTTCATGATCGGGGAGATTGTGGTGGGTGGGTGAGTTCCAATCCGGCGGGGGAGCGATGCGAGCCTATCGCTGTACCTCCGCTGCCATCACTCCAATTGAACTCCACGCCCAGGTGGCTATCACCAAGCCAGCTCACGAGCTCCCGAAGCAGGTCCCCACGGTGGCCTCCGCGAACGATCATCGGAGCCCCTTTCTCTTGGTGATAACGGCTGTGGTCTTGCACGCAGTCTCGTAATTCATGAGCACGGTCTATCGGAAATCTGTGCAGGTTCTTTCGTAATCCGCTCCCGGAGGCAATTGGTCATTCAAGGGAGGGGTACAGCGTGAGCGAATCAGGCAGGCCGGCCAAGAAAAGGGGAGTCGGAATCCCAGTCACGTTGTTATCTTCATTCAAGAATAAATCATCCCGGGTGACGAGGATACCGCCCCCGTATTTCCGAAGAATCTTCTTGTCAGTGGCCTTAATTTGGGTGCGATACTTAACCTCCACCAAAGACCGCTTATAGTCCGAAAATGACACGAAATCAATTTCCTCGGAACCCTGAGATGCCCGATGATAAAGGGTGAATGGACCACGCCAACGGGAGAGGTGGTCGCCCACGGTAGATTCGACCAGAAGACTCCTGTTCAGTTTATCGCCAAGAAAAGCGATAGAGTCGCGCCACGGGTTAGAACTGCCTGATACCCAACTCCTAAGAACCTGCCACGCGAATGGATCCACAGGATAGAGTTTCTTGGGACTCCTAGGAGCTCCTACGGGTTCGTCCAAAGACTTCACACGGTGAA
Organism: uncultured Gemmatimonadaceae bacterium; assembly: GCA_964464555.1. Classification (GTDB taxonomy): domain Bacteria; phylum Gemmatimonadota; class Gemmatimonadetes; order Longimicrobiales; family Gaopeijiaceae; genus CAYXGM01. The sequence continues at coordinate 8,066 of CAYXGM010000087.1, forward strand.
GGATGTGCCACATGAATGCAGCCTGCGCATCCTCAAGATATTCGCGCACAGTATGATGTGAGCCGATCGCTGTACCTCCGCTGCCATCACTCCAATTGAACTCGACTCCCAGGTGGCTATCGCTCAGCCAACTCACGAGCTCGCGAAACAGGTCCTCACGGTGGCCTGCGCGAACGATTTCGCCGCGGAATGCCTCTTGATACAACCGATATACCCCTCTGGGAATCTCCTGACCTTCTACTTCAGCAGCCACCGCGTGTGGGTAGCCGCCTGTCAACAGATAACGCTCAAACAGGGGATCAATGACCTTCTGGTGGATCTGTAGTTCTTGCGCAATGGAGAAAGCTTCCACCGGATTTGTCGGATCGAAAGTCGGGAGTTTTTCGGACAACGACGGGTCATGCATTAACACGTAATCGCGAAAGGATAAGGGCATCATGATCCAGTCCCAGGCTTCAACACGTCCCTTTCGACCGGGGGCCCGCTCAGCTCCACGTTTGACGTCCCGAGCGTGAGAGCCTGTGCACATCACCGTGGTATTTCTAAGATCGCCGCGTCCGTGAAGGACTCGGATCGCGGTGCCCCACGATTCGATACCAGTGATTTCATCGAGAAAGATGTACGCTCTGCGATCTGGAAGGGTTGAACGCATCCATTCCAAAAATTCTCGAATAGATTCTTGAAGATCGTGTGGGGTTCGGATGTTTGCACCCTCAACGTCCAGGTACATGATTGATCGAGCAGGAACCCCTTCCTGGATCAGAAGTTGAATCATTCGCTTCAGGAAAGTCGTCTTGCCCACCTGCCGAGGTCCGCGGATAGTGCGCACGGAATCCTTGTGGAGATCAAAGGGAATCTGATGCTCAAAGACCAGTGGTAGGCCCGCCAACTCCTCAATCTGTGTGTCGCGCTCAATGGCATCCGCTGATCCCCACCAAGGGTTGTCTCGAATCTGGTCTTTTGAAAGAGCCATCGGAGCCTCCAGGCAAAAACGGTTCCCGCAAGGGATTTTGCGGTAGCGGCACCGGATTGCCGCGACACCTATAAATACTGGCAATCCACTGCCACTATTTATACCATTAGTGGCAGCGAGCGCAAGGGCGGGCGATGTCAGACTTCCTCAGTGGCCGTGCCCCCCTTGCCTTCCCATGTTCGGGGCGGATACGTCCGCGGTCTCCATGTACACCCACCACACGACTTGCACGCAATTACGATAGAGCACCCAGCCCGAACCGCCGAAATTACGATAGAGCCTGTCAGGAATTACGATAGAGCGCACAAAACCACCCCCGCGTCCCTGCGGGGGGCGCTCGCCTTTCTCGTTTGGGTTTCTTCGGGGCTCGCTATGCCGACGGGGTCCCGCCGCTCTCATCCACCGTCAGACCGTCCGCTCCGGACCGCGTCGGAATCCGCCGTGGGGCGCGGGGCCGTCCATGGGATCGAGGGATTCAGAAGCGGTGGGGTCGCATTTCTGCTCCCACGACGGCATCGTTGGAACCGACCACCTTCATGATCGGCCGAAGACCCCAGCAGAAGAGGAGAAGAGATGGAACCGTTTCGCCACCACGTGTACGTGTGCACCCAGCAGAAGCCGGAGGGGGCCCCGTCCTGCACCGCCAACGGGTCTCCCGGGACCCTCGAGGCGCTCAGGCGCGCCATCGGGCAGCAGGGATTGGCCGACGAGGTTCAGGTCACCACCTGCGGGTCCCTCGGACTCTGCGGCAGCGGGCCGAACATGGTGGTCTATCCCGAGGGTGTCTGGTATTCCGGGGTCCGGCCCGGCGACGCCGAGGAGATCGTACGGGAGCACTTCGGCCGGGGACAGGTGGTCGAGCGGCTCTTGAGCGGAAAGGCCGCCGAGGTTCGGGAGGAAATCGACACCAACAAACGAAGGATGTTGGCGGCTCTCGAGGCTCGAGACGAGGCCGGAGTTCTCCCCGACGACCTCCAGAAGGAGATCAACGGGTTCCGGGAGAGCCGTGCCCTCCTCACCGCCGTGGAGCTCGACGTATTTACGACCGTGGGATCGGGGGCTGACGCCGAAACCGTGGCGGGGGCTCTGGAGACCGACTCCGGAGCCACCGAGACCCTCCTGAATGCCCTGGTGGCCCTGGAGGTCCTGGACAAGGAGGACGGCGTCTTCCGAAACGCCCCTGTGGCGGCCCGGTACCTGGCGGCAGGGGGCAGGGACGATTCCCGGGCGGCACTCCTGCACACCGCCCACCTCTGGCCCCGGTGGTCGACCCTCACCGACTGCGTCCGGGAAGGGACCTCGGTGATGGAGGAGGAAGGGAAGCCGGAGGGCCCGTCCGATACCAGCGAGGAAGACGAGTGGACGACCGCATTCATTGCCGCCATGCACAAGAACGCCTCCTTCCGGGCTCCCCTGGTGGTCCGCTCCCTGGAGCTGGAAGGGGTGGAGCGCCTCCTGGATCTCGGAGGAGGATCGGGGGCCTACTCCCTGGCGTTCGCCCGGGCCCTGCCCGAACTCAAGGCAGAGATCCTGGATCGGCCTGGGGTCGTGCCCATCGCCCGGCGGCACATCGAGGAAGCGGGGCTCGGGGAGCGGGCGACGGCCCGGGTGGGTGACTTCCGGGACGAGTCGTATGGAAGGGACTACGATCTCCTGTTCCTGTCCGCCATCTGCCACATGAACAGCCCCGAGGAGAACCGGGCCCTCTTCCGCAAGGCCTTCGAGGCTCTGGCACCCTCGGGTCGGGTCGTCATCCAGGACTTCATCCTGGACGCCGACAAGACCGCCCCACGGACGGGAGCGCTGTTCGCCCTGAACATGCTGGTGGGCACCCGTGGGGGAAGCTCCTACAGCATGGAGGAGTACGAAGACTGGCTGCGGTCGGTGGGATTCGAGGAGGTCCGGCGGCTTCCCTTGCCCGGCCCCACCGATCTCCTGGAGGCCCGGCGGTCCTGATCAGGGACTCAGGGCGGCGTCTCCCTCCTGGAGCCCAGCCATCCGGATGGAGTGGAGGGTCTGTTGACCACCCGCCCCGTACAGGGCTTCTTTGAGGGCCCCTGCGCCCCTGAAGCTGCCGGTGGAACCCGGACGGGACGAAACGGGAGGGGTCCAGAGCGGTATGTGCAGGTGTATGGAGGAGAATCTCCCCGAGACCGGGACGGTGGCCCTGAGATGACAACGCTTCTGAAGACCACGATCACGACGGACGAAGAAGGGCGTCGCCCCCGGCGGCGGCGGACCAAGATCGTGGCCACCGTCGGCCCTGCCAGCCGTTCCGTGGAGCGAATCCACCAACTGATCGACGCCGGCGTCGACGTATTCCGCCTCAACTTCTCCCACGGCACCCACGACGGCCATGCCGAGGTCGTGCAGCGGATACGCGAAGCGGCCCGGGAGCTCCAGCGACCGACCGCCATCATGCAGGACCTGCAAGGGCCCAAGATACGGGTCGGTCAGGTCGTCGGGGGTGAGGTCGTCCTGATGGCGGGTGAAGAGCTGCGTCTGGTCAGCGGCGACGAAACGAGCACGTCCGAGCACATCTACGTTTCCTATCCGCACATCCCCGACGGCATCCCGGACGGGGCGACGGTCCTCCTGGACGACGGCCGGCTTGAACTGCGAGCCGTGGGGAGGGACGGAGAAGCGCTGATCTGCCGGGTGGTCATCGGTGGAACGCTGAAGTCCAACAAGGGCGTCAACTTCCCCGGCGTGAGGATGCAGGTCAGTCCCCTGAGCGAGAAAGACAGGGAAGACCTCCGCTTCGGAGTCGAGCAGGGTGTCGACTTCCTGGCCATCAGCTTCGTGCAGCGGGCGAGCGACGTTCTCGAGGCCAAGGACCACCTGGAGAGCTTCGACCGGCGAACGCCGGTGATTGCCAAGATCGAGCGTCAGGAGGCGCTCCTGGACCTGGAGGAGATCGTCGCCGTCGCCGACGGCGTCATGGTGGCCCGGGGGGACCTGGGCGTGGAAACGCCCCCCGAGCAGGTGCCCCTCCATCAGAAGCGGATCATCGCCCTCTGCAACGAAGCCGCCAAGCCTGTCATCACGGCGACCCAGATGCTGGATTCCATGGTGACCGCTCCCCGGCCCACCCGTGCCGAAGCCAGTGACGTGGCCAACGCCATCCTCGACGGCACCGATGCCGTCATGCTGTCCAACGAGACGGCCGTGGGGGAGTTCCCCATCGAGGCCGTCAAGACCATGGCTCGCATCGCTGAGCAGACGGAGCCGACGCTGGTTGCCAACATGCTCCCCAACCTGCGCCAGTTGCCGGCCCACACCGTGGGCCTGGCCATCAGCGCCGCCACCTGCCAGATCGCCAAGGCCCTGGACGCCGCGGCCATCATCACGGCTACCCATTCGGGCTCGACGGCCCGGCAGGTGTCCCGCTTCCGACCGGGGGCCATGGTCATCGCACCCACCCCCAAGAGGGAGACGCTCCGGGAGCTGAACCTGGTCTGGGGCGTGATGCCCTTGCTCATCGCCAGGGGCCACGACACCGACAGCCTCATCGAATCCGTCGTCCAGGCCGCCACCGACGTGGGCATGCTCCACGAGGGCGACACCGTCGTCATCACGGCGGGGGTGCCCATGGGTATGCCTGGCACGACCAACCTGATCAAGGTGGAGTCGGTCTCGACGGTGCTGGCCCAGGGCGTGGGAATCGGCCAGGAGGTGGTCACCGGCCGCGCCCTGGTGGCCGACCGGGCCGAAGACGCCGTGGCTGGAGCCCGGCAGGGGGACATCCTGGTCACGGAGATGACGAACCGGGACTTCATCCCGGCCATGGAGAAAAGCGCCGGCCTGGTGGTCGAGCAGGGAGGCCTGACCTCCCACGCCGCCATCGTCGCCCTCAGCCTGGGCATCCCGGTCATCGTGGGGGTCTCCCGGGCCAGGACGAAGATCGATACAGGACAGGTGATCACCATGGACCCGAAGCGAGGGGTGATCGTCGCCGGCAGGCCCCGGAACCTTTAGAAGGTCTGAGGCCGCTTCTCTTGGAAGGTCTGAGGCCGCTTCCCGGTCCGGGACGTGGGATGGCGGAGGAACGAGGGGCCACGTGCTGATCCAGCGGGGACTTCGTCATGGGGTGAGCTCCGCCCCGTGCGGCTTCCCATGGGGTGGGGTAGGTTCTCCGGGTCCTGGAGCATCCAATGACCCGATCAGGAGGAACCATGAAGACGGCTATGGCATTCGCGGTCCTGGCGACGCCGGGCCGGTGTTCTCGCACGCGTAGTCGTCCAGACCGCACACCCAGGTGGAGTC
>CAYXGM010000088.1:0-13167 GCA_964464555.1 uncultured Gemmatimonadaceae bacterium
TGCCCAGGATGGCGCCCTCGGGGCTCATGACGAAGAGGTCCGCCGCGAATAGCTGGTTCGGGGGAGGGGTGGAGGGGGGGGCGACCCGGTGCACCTCCACGCCGGCGTCCCGGTAGGCCCGGGCCAGGGCGTCGTGCTGGCTCCGGGCCACGGAGAGGTCCGGGGTGTCCAGGAGGAGGGAGGCCTCGGGATCGTCGAATCCTCCGGCGAGCTCCTCTCCGGGCCGGTGGAGAAGGACCGATCGCAGGGGCCGCCACTCCGAGTCCACTCCGCAGGCCGCCCAGAGGGAGCCCAGCTCCTCGACGAGGGACGTGGCTCGTGGCCGCCAGCCGGGGCCGCCGTAGGCAGGAGGTAGTTCGGACGATGTCATGGCACGGACCTCATCGAAAGAGGGGGAAGATCCGGAGGAACATCTCCTCCCGGAGCCAGTTCAGGATGGACCGGGTGGCGGGCCGTGGGGGACCGTCGCTCCGAACGCCGGTGCTGTTGAAGGCCGCGATGACCCCGGTCCGGCTCTCCGGATGGACGTACACGAAGGCCTGAAACGCCTTCTGGCTCCCCGTGTGCCCCACGTATCGGGTGCCCTCATACTCCTCCAGGAAGAACCCCAGGGCCATGGCCTCGCGGAGAGCTCCGGATGCCTGGATGGGGACCACCTCCTCCCACATCTCCTCCAGGGAGCTCCGGGCGAGGATCACCGGATAGAGGGCTCTCCGGTCCTCCGGCCCCGAGTCGGTGAGGAAGGCCAGGTAGCGGGCCATGTCCCCCACCGGAGCGTTCAGCCCGCCGTTGGACACGGTGATCCCCGTGTCGAAATCCAGCCCGTCGGCCCGGGGCACGCCGTCCTCCACGTGGTAGTTGTTGGAGCGAAAGGGGAGGAGATGATAGGGCGTGAAGTCGAAGTAGCTCCGATGCATGCCCAGGGGCCGGAGGATGTTCTTCTCCACGTAGACCTCCCACTCCTCGCCGCTGAGCCGCTCGATGACCTCCCCGAGAAAGACCACCCCGGGGTTGGAGTAAGAGTAACGGCTTCCGGGAGGAAACAGGATCTCGGTGTAGGGCATCATGGCCACGATCTGGTCCCACCGCGTGGGCTCGTGGGGGTGCCACTCCTCCCCGCCGCCCCAGGGCCAGGTGGGGCCCCGGAACCCTGCGGAGTGGCTGAGGAGGTGCCGGAGTGTGATGGTCTCCACGGGACCGAAGGGGTTGTGGACCGCCGCCAGCTCCGGCACGTAGCGGAGAACGGGATCATCCAGGGCCAGGAGCCCCCGGTTCCGGAGCTGCATGACGGCGATGGCCGTGAAGGTCTTGGTGATGGAGCCCCAGTGATAGATGGTGGACCGGTCCACGGGCCGATCGTCCTCCAGGTCGGCCCACCCGAAGGTCTCGAAGGCAACCACTTCCCCGTCCTGCAGGAAGGCCCAGGAGCTCCCCACCATCCCCGACGCCTCCAGGGTGTCGCGAAGCTCGGCCGAGAGCTCCGCCCAGCCGTCGGTGAATCCCGGCGGTGCCTGGCATGAGAGGGGAGGGGATGGGGCGGCGGCGGCCAGGATCAGGGCCGCGAGCCAGATCGAACGAACGCGAAGGATCATCGGACGCTCCGGATCGGGGGGCCGTAGGCGGCTGGAAACATTGTCCCACGCCACGAGACATGAGAATGGACCCGATGTCCAACGGGCGCAAAGGCCGCCCCCCGGCGGGTTTCCAGCTCCTCCAGCCGCCAGGCCCAGAACCCGGCTTCTCCTCGAGACGCCAGCAGCTCCTCCAGTCGTGCCAGAGAGGCCTCTTCCTCCGGGCTCGAGCCCTCCTTCTGCTGCCGCCGGGCCCTTCGTGCGTCCAGAACGTCCGCATAGTCCCCCCGCGTGATTCGGAGCTGCTCCAGAGCTTTCCATGCCTCATCGTTTCCCGGGGCTTCTTCGATGAGGGTCAGGAGGAGCTCCTCGGCCTGGCCGAAGCTGGCTTCCAGTTGAAGGTTCCGGGCTCGGACCAACCGCTTTGCCGCCGCCCCCGGATCCTCGAGCTCCTCCTTGCGGCTCATGATCACCGAGCGGAGCTCTCTCGCCATCTGGGATGCATCCAGGGATCCGGTGTCCCGGACGAGGGTGTCCAGGTGGGCCACGAATGTGATGTTGGGGGGAAGCTCCATGGCAGGGAGACGACCCGTAGCCTCGTGGATGGTGGAAATCACCGCCTGCACCTCCGGAGATGTGCTGTCGAAGCGGAGGGCCATCTGCAGGGGTTCGATGATCCCGGGATGGGAGAGGATCTCCGGGAACACGGAGTCCGCCGCGCCGCTCTTTGCGGAGCCCGCCCTGCTCCACTCCTGCAGGAAGCGCGTGGCCGCCAGACCTGCGTGGGCGGGAGCGTAGGTCGAGTCCTCCGCCAGGGCCGCCAGGTAGTGCTCCGACGCCGATCGCAGGTCCCGGGGCGTGGCCCGGGAGAGATCCAGGCGCCCCCTCAGGTACTCCCTTCGGGCCATGGGGGTATGAGCCATCCGATCCTCTACGCCCTTCGTGGCCTGTTCCCGGTGGAGGTGATTCCGGATGTCCTGGGCGATCGCCGACGCCACTTCTCGTTGCAGGGCGATGGGATCCTCCAGCGTCCCATCGTAGCTTTCGGCCCAGAGGTGCTGGTCCGTGGGGCCGTGAATGAGCTGCACCGTGATTCGAACCCGGTTGCCTGCCCTGAACACCGATCCCTCCAGCACCGCGTCCACGCCCAGCTCCGCAGCGATGGCCGGCATGGCCTTTCCGGTCCGGTCGTACTGCATGACCGAAGTCCTGGAGATGACCTGACCCGCCCCCATCCGACTGAGCTGGGCGATGAGCTCGTCGTGGAACCCGGCGGTGAAGTGCTCACCCCCCTCCTCCTGGCTGAAGTCGTCCAGGGGGAGGACGGCCAGGGACTGGACGTTCAGGACAGGGTCCTCGGAGAAGGCGGCGGCCGGACTCGATGGGTCTGCCCGCGTCGTGTCGCCTTCGGTGGTCAGGGTGTCCCGGACGCTCCACCAGCCCACGCCTCCCACGGTGGCGAGGGTGACGGCCAGGAGAGCCAGGCGGGGGAGGTAAGCCCCCCCGGGTTCGGCAGAGGTCCCTCTTTCAACGGGTTCGTCGGTCCGGTGGATGCCCTCGGGGGTCACGTCAAAGACCCAGGCCAGGGTCAGGGTGAGCGGAAATCCCAGGAAAGAGAGGACGACCAGGAGTCGGAGGGCCCACTCCGGGGCTCCAAAGGCAGGAAGGATGATCTCACCGAGCTGCAGAAGCACGAAAACCACCGCCGCGTAGGCGAAGAGCGTCCGCCACACTCTTCGCCTGGAGATCTCGTCCAAAAAGCGTCCGAGTCCCGCCAGGGGAAGCACGGCTCCGTCCGGGGTGCCCCCCCCGGCGGACCCCGATCCGGTCTCCGGCACCTTCCTGTGCCCTCCTTCCTCTCCCACCCTCCGGTTCTCGCTCATTCCTTCCCTTCCTTGATCCCCGTCCGTTTCCCGCGCCCCTGATGGCCTCGGCTTGTCTGATAGAGGCTTCGCCGGGGAAGACCGTTAAGCCGCGATCCTTTGAATGGCTGAGTGCCGTTTCAACGTCCGTTTGCAGTGAGATGCGTGAACCGCCCAGGAGGTTGTTTCCCAGGCGTCCGGCCTCTGCCCGTTCTCCTGCTTCCGGAACCCCCGGGGCCTTGACCACCGCCGGCCAACACCGTTGCTTCCGGTCGGGCTTTTCGCGCCCATGCGGGCCGGGGTTCGGGCCGCCCCCCGGTGTTCGTTGCCCCCGAAAGGGCGTTTCGGGAGGGGAGTGCGGCCTCGAACAGGCGAGGCTGATTCCGGTGCATGCGGACGAATCATGACCAACACGAAACAACCCGACATCCTCATCATCGGCGGCGGAATCGTGGGCCTCACCGTGGCCCGGGCCGCCCGGGCCCGCTGGCCGGACCAGAGCGTCACCCTCCTGGAGAAGGAAGACGAGGTGGCCCTCCACGGTTCGGGCCGGAACAGCGGGGTTCTGCACGCGGGTTTCTACTACAGCGCCGACAGCCTGAAGGCCCGGTTCTCCCGTGACGGCACCCGGCGGTGGACGGAGCTCTGTCTGGAGCGGGGTCTGGCCGTCAACCGGTGCGGGAAGCTGGTGGTGGCCCAGGGACCTCACGAGCTGGAGGGCCTCCGGGAGCTGAAGCGTCGGGGTGACCGGAACGGAGTGGTGCTGGAGGAGGTCTCGGAGGCGGAGGCCCGGGAGATCGATCCCGCCGCCAGGACCTTCGAGAGGGCCCTCTGGTCCCCCACCACGGCATCGGTTGATCCCGTGGAGGTCACACGGGCCATGGCCCGGGACGCGGAGGAAGCCGGAGTGGAGCTCCGTTTCGGCGTCCGGGCCCTGGGGCGGAAAGGAAGGGTCCTGGAGACCACGGGAGGGCTTTTCGAGCCCGGGTATCTCATCAACGCCGCCGGGCTCTACGCCGACAAGCTGGCCCAGAGCTACGGCTTCGGCGAGGACTTCGACATCCTTCCCTTCAAGGGCGTCTATCTCTACGGCGACCCCCGGAAGAAGCGGCCCAGGGTCCACATCTATCCCGTGCCCAAGCTCTCCAGGCCCTGGCTGGGTGTGCACTACACCATCGGGGTCGGGGGAGAGGTGAAGATCGGGCCCACGGCCATCCCCGCCTTCTGGAGGGAGCACTACCGGGGGCTGGAGAACTTCAGCCTTCCCGAGGTGGCTTCCATCCTCCTCACCGAAGCCGGGCTCTTCCTGCGCAACGACTTCGAGTTCAGGGAGATCGCCGTGGAGGAGCTCAGGAAGTACCTCCGGTCGGTGCTGGTGAAGCAGGGTGCCCTCCTGGTGGACGGTACCCCCATGGAATCCTTCCGCACCTGGGGCAAACCGGGCATCCGGGCCCAGCTCTTTCACAGGAAGGAGCGGAAGATGCTCATGGACTTCGTCCTGGAGGGGGACGACGCCTCCCTCCATGTCCTGAACGCCGTCTCTCCGGCCTTTACCTGCGCCCTCCCCTTCGCCGAGTTCGTCCTGGACGAGATGGAGAAGAGGACCGGGGCTCGCTCCGCCTGAGGGAACCGGCGGTGCGGGATGAGGTAGAGAGCCTGTCCATCCACACAATTCGGAAGGAAGGCCCATGATCTCCGCTCCCGGACCTCCGGCCACCATCGAAGAGCTGGACGGGAGAGAAGGATGAGGGCGCGCCCCCACGGCGAGACCACGTCAAAACGAGGAGCCCCATGACTCCCCAACACAGGCTTCCCCGGCGACGGGACCTCTCCAAGGATCCGGACTGGATCCGGGCCTTCCTTCACAAGGGGGCGGCGGCGGTCCTGGCCGCGGTCCGGGACGGACGCCCCACCTGCCTTCCCCGCCTCTACGTCTTCGACCGGGACCGGAGCGCCCTCTACTTCCACGGCGCCCACGGGGGGGAGATCGGGACCCTCCTGGAGGCCGACTCCGGCCATGGCGTCCCCGTGGCCGTCACCGTCTACGAGATGGGGCGGCTGCTGCCCGCCGACGAGGCCCTGGAGTTCGGGGTGGAGTATGCCAGCGTCATCGTCCGGGGGCGCGGCCACCTGGTCACCGATCCGGAGGAGGCCGAGCACGGCCTCCGGCTCCTCATGGAAAAGTACGCTTCCCACCTGGAGTACGGGACTGCCTACGCCCCCATCGAGCCGGAGGGTCTGGAGCGGACGGCCGTCCACCGCGTGGACATCGAAATCTGGAGCGGAAAGGAGAAATCGGCGCCCCCGGAGGCTTTCGGCGCGTACCGGTTCGAGGAAGTGAGGGACGAGGGAGGCTCGGGAAGCTGAGCTTCCCGGTGCGGTATCTCGACGGTCCCGGCGTTGGCGGGTGGCCTGAGAGGGTGGACCATCCCATCTTGGCGGATCGTGTGCCGGTCCGCAAAAACCCGCCAAGGTCGTTCTCATGGACGAAACAAAAAAAACGCCAACCCTCGGCCAGTCCCTCATCCCCATCTTTTCCATCGCCCTCTTCCTGGGCGTGGGGTACGGGGTGTTTCACTTTCCCATCGAGGTCCTCCTCATCGCCGCCGCCGCCGTCTCGGGCATCCTCGCCCTGAGACTCGGCTACAGCTACAAGGAGATGGAGGAGGGGATCGTCCACAGCATCTCCAAGGGAATGCCGGCCATGATGGTGGTCATCGTGGTGGGGATGCTCATCGGAACGTGGATGAGCTGCGGCGCCATTCCCATGATGATCTACTACGGCCTCAAGATCATCTCTCCTTCGCTGTATCTGGTGACGGCCTGCGTGGTGTGCAGCATCATCTCGGTGGTGACGGGGACCTCCTACGGGACGGCGGGCACGGTGGGGGTGGCCTTCATCGGTATCGCCCAGGGGTTGGGGATTCCCCTCTCCCATGCGGCGGGTGCCATCGTGGCCGGGGCCTACTTCGGCGACAAGCTCTCGCCCTTCTCCGACACCACGAACCTGGCTCCCATCGCCGCCGGGGCGAACCTCTTCGACCACATCAGGCACACCCTCTGGACCACCACCCCGGCCTGGTTGATCGGGCTCGTGTTCTACTACTTCATGGGACGGGGGGTGACGGGTACCCTGGAGTCGGAGCAGATGACCACCATCATGGAGACGATTCCCGCCGTCTTCCGCTTCAGCGCGGTCCTCCTCCTGCCTCCCATCATCACCCTCTACGCCGCCATCACCAAGAAGCCCACGATTCCCGGGATGATCGTGTCTTCGGTGGTGGCCCTCCTCCTGGCCGTCTTCGTCCAGGACGTGCCGTGGGCCGTGGCCATGGACGCCGTCGTCCACGGTCACGTGTCGGAGGTGGGCATCCCCATGGTGGACATCCTCCTCACCAAGGGAGGGATGTTGAACATGATGGACGTGACCCTCATCGCGCTGTGCGCCTTCGCCTTCGCCGGGATCACGCAGAAGGCCGGGATGTTGGACGTCCTCCTCCAGGCCATGACGAAATTCGCCCACAACACGGGGCGCCTCATCGCCGCCACCGCCGCATCCAGCGTTGCCGTGGCCGTCATGACGGGAAGCTCCTTCCTCACCCTCCTCATCCCCGGAGAGCTCTTCGCCCCGGCCTACAAGCGGATGGGGCTTGCGGCCAAGAACCTCTCCCGGACGGTGGAGGACTCGGGTACGGTCATCGTGCCCATCGTGCCCTGGAGCATCGCCGGGGTGTACATGGCCGGAACGCTGGGCGTCCCGACCATCGAGTACGCCCCTTTCGCCTTCATGTGCTACCTGAGCGTGGTGGTGGCCCTCACCTACGGGTTCACCGGCTTCGCCATCGCCCCCAAGATCAACGAGGACGAGACGCAGCCGGGGAGCTGAGGCTCGAATACCGGATGAAATCTGAAGCTCGAACACCGGACAAGGATTGAAGGATGATTCGACCGTCGAAAACGCTGTCGCCCCTGGCCTCCCTCGCCCTCCTGGTCACGGCCCTCCTTGCAGCCGGATGCGGCGGGGGGTTCGCCACGCCGCTGGAAGAGGCGGAGGGCGATGTCCTCACCTCCCACGCCGACATGATGGCCTACCTGGAGGGACTGGAGGCCGGGACCGGGGCCTTTACCCTGGACACCATCGGGACCTCCGTGGAGGGCCGTAGTCTCGTTCTCCTTCACTTCGCCGGGGCTTCGCCCAGGGAAGAGGAGCCGCTCGAGATCCTCGTCTATGCCCAGCAGCACGGAGACGAGCCCAGCGGCAAGGAGGCGGCCATCGCCCTGGCCCGGGACATCGCCACGGGTCGGTTCACCGATTTCCTGGGGTCGGCGGACCTCTACCTGATTCCCCAGGTCAACCCCGACGGGTCCGAGGCCGGGCAGCGGCGGAACGCCGACGGCATGGACCTGAACCGGGACCATCTCGTTCTCTCCACCCCCGAGGTTTCTGCCCTCCACGCCGTGTTCAACGAACTCATGCCCCACGTGACGCTGGACGTCCACGAGTACGGGATCACCAGCAGCGCCTGGGTGGACCAGGGCATTCGGAAGGACTTCGGTCAGCAGATCGGGGCCCTCTCCAACGCCAACATGTCCATGGCGGTGCGGAGCTACGCGTGGGACCGGATGATTCCGGCCATGAAGGAGGCCCTGGAGCCCAGGGAGGTCTACCTCCGGCGCTACCTGGTTACGGGCGGTCCCGACGAACGCTTTCGCTTCAGCACCACGGCGCTGAACGACGGCCGCAATAGCATGGGCATCTACAACACCCTCTCCTTCCTCATCGAGGGGCAAAACGGGCTGACGGTGGAGGACGACATCCGGGAGCGGGGCCGGCAGCAACTCGAGACCATGAAGGCCTTCATCACCTTTGCCGCCGACCACGCCGGAGAGATCAGGGAGCTGGTGCAGAGGGAGCGGGCCGCCCTGGAGGCGGCTGAGCCCGGACAGGAGGTGGCCCTGGTCATGGATTACGTCCCGGACCCGTCCAGGCCCACGGTGACGGTGGGGGTCATCGACATGGAGACCGGCGCGGAGGAGGAGCTGGTCATCGAGGACTTCCACCCCAGGGTGGAGGCGACGGTCTTCGTTTCCCGGCCCATGGGCTACGTGGTCCCCGGCGGCCTCACTTCGGTGCTCGAGGTCCTGGCCCGCCACGGCATCGAGATGAGACCGGTGGAGGCCCCCCTGGAAGCGATAGTGGAGGCGTACACCATCCGGAGCACAACGGAGACCACCAAGGAGGACAAGGACTTCCTGGAGGTGGAGGTGACGAAGACCCGGGGACCCACGGTGATCCCCGAGGGGGACGTCATCGTATGGACGGACCAGCTCCGGACCAACCTCATCGTGAGCCTCCTGGAGCCCCGGTCCCAGTGGGGCCTGCCCCCCCTGCCCGACTTCGGGGAGCTGCTGGAGCCAGGGACGGTCTTCCCCATCGGCCGCATCGTGGAGGTGGAGGGGAGGGGCGCTCCTCGGCCCCCCGGGCTGTAGCGATTCACAGGAAGGGCGCCATGGCCCATGACCCGTATCGGGTCAGGATCGGGGTGCGTCCGGCGTCCATTCCCGTGGACCGGGGGCGCCAGACCGCAAGAACGCTCGCCTTCCACCCCTTCCTCGGGGCGGCATGGATCGTGCTTCCCTTTCAGGACTACAAAGAGTGGGAGGGTGTGGCGAAAGGGGACGGGGAGAGCCGGGTCCATTCCCGACTCCGGTCACTTAGGCCGGGACGGAAAGGAAGGGAGGGGAGTCAGGATGAGCGAGTCCATCAGCGACGTGAGCCATGAAAAGGGACGTCCCCTCTTCACTTCCAGGAGACGTCGGGGCCGGTCCATCGATCCCTCCTTCTGGGCCATGGGAGCCGTGCTCGCCGTGCTGCTGGTCCTCCTGGCCGTGGCCGTCCTGGGGGGGCTGAGACGGGACGCCGAGCTCCCTCCGGTGCAGGTGAGGGAGCTGTCCCCCGAGGCCGCCGCTGCGGCCTCCCATGAGTCGGCGGCCTCCACTATCGGGACCCCGGCTCCCCTGGCGGTGGATCTGCCGGGGCTGAACGCCAGCGACGCCCTGGTCCGGCGCCTGGCCGAGTGGCTCGCCACCGAGGAGATCATCCGCCTGTTCGTGGTGTCGGTCACCAACCTGGCCCGTGGCTCCAGCCCGGCCTCCCGCCTGGATTTCATGGCCCCTGAGGGGGACTTCGCCGTCCAGGCCGAAGGCGGGATGATCCGGATGGACCCGGCGGCATACCGGCGCTACGACGGCCTCACCGAGGCCTTCGTGTCCCTGGACACGGAGGGGACGGCCCGTCTTTACCGGCGCCTCCTCCCCCTCATGGAGGAGGCCTACAGGGAGCTGGGGCTGGGAGACGGGAGCTTCCACCAGGTCCTTGCCCGGGCCGTGGGGCCTCTCCTGACCCTATCCGTTCCCCGGGAGCCGCCGGTCCTCGTGGAATACGGACCCGCCTACGCCTTTGCCGACCCCGAGCTGGAGGGGCTGACCTCCGCCGAGAAGCACCTGGTGCGCATGGGACCGGACAACGCCGCCCGGGTCCAGGCCAAGCTCAGGGCCCTGGCGGAGGCCATGGCGCTGCCGGTCTCGGGCTAACCCGGTCGTCCCCGTCCGTCCGTCGGACCGCACCCTCTCTTCCCCACCGGCTCTCTACCCGGCGACCTCCTCCGAGGCCGCTCCCTCCCCCCTGGCCAGCATCACCGCCGCTCCCACGTTGGCGGTGACGTTGGCCGTGGTCCGGAAGATGTCCGGAATCGTGTCCACGGCCAGGAGGATGCCCAGGCCCTCGGCCGGAAGCCCCACCGCCATCAACACCGGCAGGGCGGCGATGACCCCGCCCCCGGGCACCCCCGGCACCGTGAAGGAGGCCAGGATGGAGGTGAGGATCATGGTCAGGAGATCCGTGGCCTCCAGGGGGATCCCGTAGAAGTAGGCGATGAAGTATGCGCCCACGATCATGGGCACCGGCGCCGTGATCCTGAAGACGCTGAACCCCAGGGGCAGGAGGAAGGAGTTGATGGCCGGCGGAAGCTTCAGGCGGTTCTCGCACTCCTCCACCGCCGGGGGAAGGGAGGCCAGGGAGGAGCGGGAGCTGAAGGCCACGGCCTGGGCCGGGAGGCTGGCCCCGCTGAACTCCTTCAGGGGAAGCTTGCCCACCAGGACGGCCAGGGGGTAGATGCCCACCAGGAGGAGGATGCAGAGGCCCGAGTGGAGGACCACGTAGTAGAGGATGGCCCCGGCGGCGGCCAGCCCCATGTTCATCCCCAGCGTCAGGGCCAGGGCGAAGACGCCGATGGGGGCCAGGTCCAGGATCCACCCGATGAGGACCAGCATGGTCTCGCTGATGGCCCGGAAAAAGGAGACCAGGGCGTCCCGGTGCCCGGCGGCGATGCGGGCGGCGGCCAGGCTGAACAGGAGGGTGAAGATGATGAAGGGGAGCATGGCCCCGTCGGCCATGGCCGCCATGGGGTTGGTGGGGACCAGGCTCACCAGCCACTCCCCGATGGTGGGGACGTCGGTCCGGGCGGCGGTTTCCCCGGCGGCGCCCAGGTTCTCCCGGAGGGCCGCCGAGGCCTCGGGGTCGTCCGGGAGGCGGGCCACCAGGGGGGGCGTGACGGCGGCGGTGAGGAGGGCCGCCCCGGCGATGAGGGCCAGGAAGAGGCCGATGGCCCGCCCCCCGATGCGCCCTACGGCCCGGATGTCGGTGCCCACCACCCCCACCACCAACAGGGAGCCCACCAGGGGGATGACCGTCATGCGGATGGCGTTCACCCAGAGGGTTCCCAGGGGCTCGATCCAGCCCGCCGCCGTCTCCAGGAAGGGGATGCCGGCGGCGGCCACTCCGATGCCTGCGGCCAGCCCGCCGATGAGACCGATGAGGACTTTGATGGTCAGGGACATGATGTCGCCCGGACCTTCCGTTGTGGGTTCAAATGAAGCTGAGACAGCCTCCGGCGGCCTCAGCCAACCTCACTCAACCTGAGTCAACCTCGCCTATTTGTGCCGAGGATCCGTCTTCTCCGTGTCTCTCGGCGATTTCCGCCAGGCCCTCCTCGATCGTCTCCCGGGACAGC
Organism: uncultured Gemmatimonadaceae bacterium; assembly: GCA_964464555.1. GTDB lineage: Bacteria > Gemmatimonadota > Gemmatimonadetes > Longimicrobiales > Gaopeijiaceae > CAYXGM01. The sequence continues at coordinate 11,506 of CAYXGM010000088.1, forward strand.
CAGTGGCCCCGGACCATGACCCCCTCCTGGTCCCAGAGGGCCTCCAGCTCCCTGAAGGGATTGGCCCGGAGGAGAATCAGGTCCGCCCGGTTCCCCTCGGCCACGATCCCGAAGTTGCCCCGCTCCCTGAGCTCCCGGGCGGCGTAGGCCGCCACGCTCCGGGTGGCGATGACCAGAACCTCGTAGGGGGTGAGGTTCGCGGCTTCCAGGCTCGCCAGCTCGTCCCGGAGGGCAAAGCCCGGGACGTTGAAGAGCCGGGGAGCTCCGGACCCGGCCAGGACGCCGGCTCCTGACATGGTGATGGCCCGGACCAGTTGCCTCCGGACCTCCACCAGGAGCTCCGCCGTCTCCGGGTCCAGGGTGGGGGCCGCCTCCTTCTGTCGTCTCCAGTACTCCCTGGTGGAGGAGGGCACGTAGGCCATCCGGGGAAGGGCCAGGAGGGAGTCCACGTCCAGCGGCCGGTAGGTGGTCTCCCATAAGTGGAGGGTGGGGACGACCCAGGTGTCGCTGGAGCGGGTGTGGGCGGCCATGGCCCGCATCCGCCGACCCTCCGCCGCCTCCAGGAGCGTCCGCAGGGGTACCCGCTCTCCTTCATCCATCCGGTGCCGAAGGTCTTCAGGAACGATCCACTCCAGGTAGCCGTCCAGGTGGTCCACCGTGGAGATCCCCGTGCCCAGGGCGTAACGCAGACCCACGGAATCGGGGATGAGGCCACCGAAGGTGTAACCCCTGGAGTGGGCCTCCTCGGCCAGGGAGTCCCAGGGGATGGGGGGGATGGACCGGCCGGTCTGGAGGAAGTCGTACCCCGCCGAGCGGTAGGCCAGCATGCGGTTGATGGCCGTGGGCACGGCCGTGGCCGAATCGGTGAGGGAGCTTCCCTCCAGGGTGGGGGAGCCCACGTAGATGGTGGGCCCGGTGAGGGCCCCGGTGGCCACCCTCCGTTTCATCTGCAGGTGGGCCGGCACACCGTGCATTCCCCGGACTACGGTGACGTTGTTGGCCAGGCACAGGAAGAGGAAATCCTCCACTTCCTGGCCCGTGGCTCCGGCCCCGGGCAGATGCACGTACATGTCCCCCAGGGCGGGCATGAGGAAGAGGCCCTTCCCGTCGATGACGGATGCCGTTCCCGGGACTTCCACCCGCTCCGACGGTCCCCAGGCCTGGATCACGCCGTCCCGGACGACCACCGTGTGGTCCTCCAGGATCCGCTCCCGGTCCATGCGCAGGAGGTTCACGTGGGTGAAGGCAACGGGCGTGGTCTGGGCCGTCGCGGGGACGGCGGAGAGGGCCAGGAGGAGGAGCGCGGCCAGGGCTCGGGCCACCGGCCGACCGGGGGATCCGCGCTTCATCCTCCCGCCCGCTCCCTCAGCTCCTCCGTCTCGGTCCGGAGCGCCTCCAGCATCTCCCGGTAGAAGGCCCGCTGGGCCCGCTGCTGGCCGGTGAGGGGGCCGACCCACTGCTCCACCTCACCCCTGAGGCGACGGGTCCGGTTCGACAGCTCCCGCCATTCCCGGGCGAGGTCCGTGCTCTTGGCCAGGACGGCGTCGGGGTGAGACCCGGCCTCCTCGATCTCCTCCGCCAGTTCCCCCATGGCACGGGCCTCCTCCCCCACCTCCCGCACCAGCTCCCCCAGCTCCAGGAGGTCCCGGGTCCACCGGGCCC
>CAYXGM010000089.1:0-13129 GCA_964464555.1 uncultured Gemmatimonadaceae bacterium
AGACGAGGTGGAGGTGGTGGTCCTCCGCGACGGTGAGCGGATGACCTTCACGGCCTTCCTGGGCAGGCGGAACTGAGGGTCGCCCTAATTCAGGAGGTCGATCTGCGCCAGGTCCTCCGAGCTCTCCTCCCCCTTCCTCCCACGCCGGGGCGAGGAGTCCTTCCCGGTCTTGTCCGAACCCGACGTCCGGGTCACCTCAACGACCCGGTCTCCGGTCCCCAGGGCAATCATCCGCCGGCCCTTCGCCCTCCTTTGCTGTTCCGGGATGTCCTCCACGGGGACCCGGTGCACCTCTCCGGCGGCGGTGACCACCATGACGCTCTCGCCCCCCACCACGTCCAGGGCAGAGACCAGCACTCCGGCCTCTTTCCCGCCGGCCAACGCCAGATTCCCCACCCCCCCACGCTTCTGCACCGGAAACTCGTCCACCGGCGTTCGACGTCCCATCCCGTCCTCCGTAACGGTGAGCACGTGGGCTTCCCGTCGCACCAGGAGCATCCCCACCACCCTGTCGTCGCCCTTCAGACCCATGCCCTTCACACCCTGAGCCGTCCGGCCCAACTCCGAGATCTCTTGCTCGGGAAAGCGGATGGCCCGCCCCGACCTGGAGAAAACCATGACCTCGGCTTTCCCGTCGGAGAGGGCCACCGAGAAGACCTCATCGCCCTTCTTCACCCCGGCCGCAATGACACCCCCGGCCCTGGGGTTGGAAAACTCCGACAGCGCCGTCCTCTTCATGAGCCCCTGTCTGGTGAGGAAGACCAGGTTCCGGTCCGCCTCCAGGTCATCCACGGGAAGGACCGAGACGATGGGGTCCGTGCGTTTGGCCTCGACGAGGGCGTAGATGGACTGACCACGGGATGCCCGACTCCCCTCGGGCACATCCAGGACGGGTAGGAAGTGGGCATGCCCCTCCCGGGTGAAAGCCAGGATCCAGCCCTGGGTTCTGGCAACGAAGATCCGCTCCAGGTAGTCCTCGTCGTAGCGCTCCATCCCTGCCAGCGCCTTCCCCGTGGTCACCCGCCTGCGGTAGAGGTGCATGGGAATGCGCTTCACGAACCCTTCGTGGCTCACCGTGACGACCACGTCTTCGTCGGCCACGGAGCTTTCCACTGAAGCTTCCTCCTCGTCCCCTCCTTCGAGAAGGACCGTCCGGCGCTCGTCCCCGAATCGCTCCACCACCTCCTCCAGCTCCCCGACGAGAACGTCCATCTGCCGGTCTTCACTCTCCAGGATCCCCTTCAGCTCCTTGATCCGGGTCTCGAGCTCCGCAAGGCGGTCCCTGAGCTCCTCGTGCTCCAGAGACGTCAGCTTGCCCAGCCGCATGTTCAGGATGGCGTCGGCCTGAACCTCGCTCAGGCCCAGGCGGTCCTGCAGGCGCCGGGAGGCATGGGGCCGGTCCTTGGACTTCCGGATGATGGCGATGACCTCATCGATCTGATCCAGGGCCGCCAGGAGCCCTTCGATGACGTGGCGATCAGCCTCGGCGCGCTCCAGGTCGTGGCGGGACCTCCGTCGGATGACCTCCAGGCGGTGATCCCGGTAGTGCTCCAGGATCTCTTTCATGTTGAAGTCCCGGGGCTGGCCGTGGTCCAGGGCCAGGAGGTGAGCTCCGAAGGTGGCCTGGAGATAGGTCCGCTTGAAGAGGACCCTCAACACCCGCTTGGCATCGGTTCCCCGTTTGAGCTCCACCACCAGACGCATCCCGTCCCGGTCCGACTCGTCCCGGAGCTCGCTCACTTCCTCGATCTTCCCCTTTCGGGCCAGATCGGCGATCTGGCTGATGATCTTCGCCTTGGAGACACCGTAGGGAAGCTCGGTGACCACCAGTTGCTTCTTCCCGCCCCGGAGGGCCTCCTTCACCACCCGGGCCCGCATGACCAGTCGTCCGCGGCCGGTCTTGTACATCTCTTCGATCCGGCCCGTGCCCACGATGAAGCCGCCCGTCGGAAAGTCGGGCCCCGGCAGCACGCGCATGAGGTCGTCGATGGTGCATTCGGGATCGTTGACCAGGATCTTCACCGCCTCTCCGACCTCCCGAAGGTTGTGCGGCGGCACGTTCGTGCTCATCCCCACGGCGATCCCCGCGCTCCCGTTCACCAGGAAGTTGGGAAAGAGGCCGGGGAGAACCGCCGGCTCCTGGAGCCGGTCGTCGAAATTGGGACTCCAGTCCGTCGTCTCCTTCTCGATGTCGGAGAGAATCTCCAGGGCCGGAGCCGCCAGGCGCGCCTCCGTGTACCGGTAGGCCGCCGCCGAATCTCCATCGATGGAGCCGAAGTTCCCCTGTCCGTCCACCAGGGGATAGCGAAGAGAGAAGTCCTGAACCATCCGCACCAGCGTGTCGTAGACAGCGGTGTCTCCGTGCGGGTGGTACTTGCCCAGGACGTCCCCTACCACCGTGGCGCTTTTTTTGTACGGCCGATCAGGGGTCAGCCCCAGCTCGTGCATGGCAAAGAGGATGCGCCGGTGCACGGGCTTGAGACCATCTCGCACGTCAGGGAGAGCCCTCTGGACGATGACACTCATGGAGTAGTCCAGGAAGGACTCCTTCATCTCCTCCTCGATGAGGCGGGAGAGGATTCGTTCTCGCTTGTCGGCCGGTGCCATTCCTTCGGTTCGCTCGGTGGGGGGTGAAACGATGGGTGGCGGATCCCGCCACGGTACCCGGTGCCCCGGGGGGCGGCCTCAAGCTCCCAGAATCCCGGGACCGTCGCAAGCCCGTCGATTGGCGTACAGGACCAAAGCCGCACTTCGACAGGAAACTGACGGCTCCATCCCGGCTCCCTTCCCCTCTCCCGGGTCCGTCACGCCAGATCCTCCAGCGCTTCCTCCAGTTCTTCGGTGAGGCCGTCATGCCCCCGTTTGGAGGCCACCTCGATCCCGCGCCGGTAGGCCTCCCGGGCCTCCTCCCTCTTGCCGAGCTCGGCCAGCGCTGCGCCCAGCCGACCCCACCCGTTCCCCTCGTCCTCGGCCTGGTCGAGGTAGCTCCGCAACGCCTCCACGCCCTCCTGCAGACGACCCGCATTCATGTACTCCACCGCAAGCCCGAACTGCAGACGGGGGTCTCCCGGGTTGCCCCGGGCCATCGCCTGCAGGGTTTCGAGTCGGCTCTGGCTCATGGCTAGGGCGAAGGGGGGCGGCTAGTTGGGAAAGAAGAAGGTGGCGGCCACCTCGGGCGTCGCCGGCACGCCCGTCACCACCTCGATGAGGGCTTCCATCTCCTGACCCATCTCCGAGAGTCGCGTCAGGACCGTGAGAGCATGGGCATAGAGGAAGTACGCTGCAACGGAACTCTCATCGGCGGGGTGGGTCGCCATGACGCAGACATCCATCTCGTCCTTGAGCTGCGCGACGATGGCGGAGACGGCCGTGAACACCCGTTGCTGCTCGGCCAGAGTCTCGATGGCCAGGTCGCCGGAAAGGCGGGGGAGCAGGGCCTCCACCTCCTCGCGACCCTCGGGAGGGGCTGCAACAGGGTAGCTCTCCCCCCGGCTCTCCGAGAGGAGGACGTCGGCGCCCTGCTTCAGGGCACCCAACTCCTCGAAGTTGCAGCGCAAAATCATGGACCTGGTCCTCCTAGGATCCCATGAGCTCGATTCCTGGCCCCGACCTCCCCCCGACTGTCCCTACCAACCCGCCATGGGATTGTTTCAGGGCAACCCGTCATCCTCCTGGGGCAGGGAAGGCCCTGGCGGGCCCCTCTCTACAATATGTACGTCGGCGCCGGTTCCGAAACTACCGGACGAGGCAACCACGGCGTTTTGGCCAAAGCAGACCTTTCCATCCCGGCGACGGAAGGTCTCCAACGTCTGCGCCGCCACGGTCAGGCCTGAGCCGGTGGCTGAGCCGCGCCCTGATCCTGGAGGAAGAGGGAAAGGGTGATCTGGTGCTCTCCATCCACCGAAACATCGAAGGAGTAGCGCCCTGGCTCGGGAAAGACCAAACGCTCGATGTTCACCACCTGGGGCACCCTGACCTGCCCCCCGGCCGCCATGGGCCCCGGCGTCACCTGGATCTCTCCGTTCATCTTCAGCATCTCCTCCCCTCCCGGGCTGGAGAGGCGAATCTCCACCTGGCGACTCCCCGCCTCATTCATGGAGGCCATGAACCGGAGGACCAGTGCGAGGTGGGGGTGGGGAGCCGGAAATCCGCTGGCGGAGATCCGGTCGAATACGCCCAGAATGTTGAGCTTTCCCGAGCCGTCCACGGTGGCGGCATCGGCCAGGAGTGCGAGATCGACTTCCATGGTACCCTACTCTCTCAAGAGGATGTCCCCCAGGACCAGCCCTGCCATGAGGTCCAGGATGGCATGCACGGCGATGGCTGGCCAGAGGGAGCCGGAAAGGATGAAGGAGACCGCAAGGCCGAGACCCAGGAGTCCCGTCCGGGCGATCCCCAGGAAACCCTGGTAGGCGTGGAGAACCCCGAAGATCGCCGAAGAGAGGAGGGCCGCTCCCCAGACCGAGCCCAGGATCTGTGCCAGAACAGGGATCAGATAGCCCCGGTAGGCCAGCTCCTCCCCCACTCCGGCAGCCAGGGAAAGGAGGGCGAAGATGCCCTTCTCCCCGGCGGTCCGGGGCAGGAGTCTCTGGAGAAGGGGCGACTCCCTGAGCCCGAAGCCCCTCCGGATGATATAGAAGAGAAGAAGGAGAAGGAGGACTCCCGCCAGCAGGCCAGCGGTCCACCCCAGCACCTCGGCCAGAGGAGCCTTCGTCAGCCCCATGGCCTCGTCTCCCACGCTTCCTCCACCCACCACAAGCGCCAGCCACCCCACCCCCAGGATCAGCCCGCCCGAAGAGAGGTAGACGGGAATCCGGGGAAGGTCCTCCTCCTCATCGATGAGGGGAAGCTGAGCCACGGCCATGACCGGCAGCAGCTCCAGAAGGAAGCTCAGTAAGAGGGCATCCCAGGGCCCCAGGGGGGTGGTGAGCCAGAAGAGGAAAGCGAGAAGGGGAAAGACCGCCCCCGCTCCTTTCACTACCCGGGAGACTTCGGGAGGAAACTCGCTCAACGGATCCCCGACCCTCCGGTTTTCCCGTCCCCCAGCGTCTTCACGGCCTCGAGCACGGCCAGGACGTCCTTTCGGGTGGACCGGTAGTTGAGGATGGCCAGCCGGAGGGAGAACCGCCCCTCGAGGCGGGTGGACGACATCATGGTCAGCCCCTCCGCGAGAATCTCGTCCTGAATCGACCGGTTCAGCTCCTCCAGCTCGCCTTCGGCCATCTCCAGGCCGGAGGGGTTGAAACGGAAGCACACGATTCCCAGCGACGTCTCCCCTGTGAGCTCCAGGCCTCTGGACGCCCGGATGTGCTCCTTCGCCACCTCCGTCAGCTCGATCCCCTCGGCAATGGCTCTCCGGAACGCCCCGAGGCCAAGCATCTGGATGGACATCCAGACCTTCAGGGCCCGAAAGCGCCGGGTCAGTTGCACGCCGCGGTCGGCGAAGTTCACCTGTTCTCTGCCCAGATCCACGTCCTGGAGGTATTCGGGAAGAACCCGGAAGGCATCCTCCAGGATCCCGGTATCCCGGACCATGAGGCATCCCGTCTCGTAGGGCTGGAAGAGCCACTTATGAGGGTCCAGCGTTACGCTGTCGGCCTCCTCGGCGACCCGGGCGATGTCCCGCAGGGGATCGATGGCTCCGGTGTTCGTGGCCCCGGCGTTGGCACAAACGCAGAAGGGATACAGACCCGCATCTCGATCCCTGCGAACGGCCTTCCGGAGGGCCTCGACCACCATTCGAAAGTCGGTTCCGGTGGTCACCTTTCGCACCCGCTCCCGGGGGATCCCGGCAATCCGGGCCGCCCGCTCCAGTGAGCTGTGGCCCTGATCGCTGAGGTACACCGTCCCCCGCTCAGGATTGCCGGCCCACTCCCGGGCCGGTCCCCGGTCCAGCTCGGTCCACCGGGCCACCAACGAATCCACCACCCGGTAACCCAGGCGCCGCATCTCCTCCGGCGGCATCTGCAATCCCGAGGCGCCGGCGGGCCCCGCAGAGCCCCTGGTGTGATTCTCGCCGACGTTCCCGGCGCTTCCCTCCCCGGATCCTGCCATCCTCGTCCTCCCCCTCTGGTCCGTTGACCTTTCCTTCCTGATATCTTAGTGTCTCGCCGCTCTCGAGCGAATCACAGGGTGGGGGGAAGATCGGAGCGGGGTGCAGCGAGTCCAGGACAACCAGGGGATTCCAGGAGGATCCATGGCAACTCAACAGCAAGCGTCGAAGACGGTGTTCCGGGTCATCGATGCGATGGACGCCCCCTATACCGGGCGCGTGCTCCGGCTGCGCCTCCAGGAGGGAAGCGCCCCCACCATACGGCAGATCAAGGGGTCCACGTTCCAGGCCCGCTCTCCCGAGGGAGAGGCGGAGACCCTGAAAGTCCTGGGCTTCGCTCTCATGGGCGGCAAGCCGTCCGATGCCCGCCTCAGCCGAACCGGGAAGATCGACGTCGTGGTGGGCCTGGACGGAAACGGGGCCAGGCCGAAGACCTCAGTTCGGTGGCAGCTCACCGGACCCGTCTGAAACGACCAGGGGCGCCGGGACCGATCCGCTGTCCCTCAACCCCGGCGGCTCACGGGTAAAGGTCTCCACGAACCAGCTCCGATAGGTCTCCAGGCCCTCGGGATCTTCCTCCAGCCAGGCTTTCCGCTCCTCGGGGAAGTCCTCGGGACGGGCGGTGAGGATGAAGGCGTCCAGGTGCCCGAACTCGTTGGCATAGAGGATCTCCTCCAGGAGCTCGAAGGCTTCAGCGTCGTATAGCCCTCGTGCGTAGTACCAGGACTCGGCCACCCGCTCCATGATCGCCCGCTCCCGGGTGTACTCGTCGGCATAGACAAGCTCCTCGGGAAGGAACTCGTCCAGGCGATCCATCTCGTGCATGAGGTGGTAGTGGGCGTAGAGCATGTAGGAGTACTGGGCCTGGGGCGACTTTCCTCCCTCCACCCCGATCTTGGCCGTGTCCGCCACGATGAAGAGCGACTCCCAGGGGTAGGCCGGAGTGTCCCGCATCGCCACCTCCACCATGAAGGTGGGATCCTGTTCGATGTTGTTCATCTGGGGACGTAGCCAGTTGTCGATCTCCCTCAATCGCTCCATGTCCGGATGGATCCGCTCACCCGACCGGACGACGATGGGGCGAGGATCCGGAAGCTCCGGTGGCCCCCCTCCCGCGCAGGCCAGGGGGCCGAGAGCCAGAAAACCGAGGGCCATCATTCTGACCCGGCCCCGGCCGGACGTTGACAACGTTGGAGGAGACGTAGTCTCCATGATCTTCCTCCTGGGTTTCTGACGCTTCGATCCGGGTTGCAAGTCCTGCCCTCGGGGGCAGCCCGTTCCCTCTCCAACCCCCTTGCTCATCGCACCCCCCTTACTCGCGCCGCCCTCCCCGGGTTCCAATCGTGAACCTTGACACTCAGCCCATTTTCGGCGGAATTGGGTACACATTTTTAACGATATGGAATCGATATGCTTACAAGTGTTCCTGGCATGGTCGACGAAACGAGAGAATTCAGCGCTCCGCAGAGCATGACCCCGGAGGAGTTGGCCGACACTCTCGCCCGCCTGGTCTGGGAGAGCTTTTCGGACTTCATCGCAGACGGGGACGCCGAGTCCCTCCTGGGGGACCTGGGCCTGACACACGAGGACGGTCTGCCCGCCGAAGCCGTCGCCGAGGAGATTCTCATCTTCCTCATGTGGGCCCACACCCGAGGTCTTCAATTGGCCTTCGTGGGCCGCTCCGCCCGGGAGTTGGTGCGGGAAGGCCTCGATGCCTTCCACTCCGCCATCTTCCAGGACATGATGGACAACGGCACTCCGGAACCCCAGCTCCCCCTCTTCGAGCAGCGGGTCAGCGCCCGGTACGCCGAGTACTACGCTGCGGCGGAGCGGTCCGATGCCGAGTTGGGGATCGCCGTGGCCGCCAACCTGGCCGGGTCCGAGAGCGGCTCGAGCACGCTGGCCGCAGGGCTCACCGAACGGGCCATCGCCGTGGCCAAACCTCTGAAGGACTTCCTGGAAGAGGTCGAGCTCGTGAACTGACCGCTTCCGGGCTCCGGAAGGCCTGCCCGACCGATAATGGTCCGGGAGCCGTTCGCCGAAGTAGGTCAGAGACCCAACGAGGAACGGATGAGGGGACTGATCCTCTCCGGAGTCCATGGCGGATCGAAGGTGAGCTCCACCTCGGCATTGTCCACACCTTCCACCTTGGCGATGGCCAACCTGGCCTCGTCCACGATCTGATCCGCCACAGGACACATGGGGGTCGTCAGTGAGATGATGGCCTTCACGTCGGCGTCATGGACCTGGATGTCGTAGACCAGTCCCAGCGTCACCAGGTCCAGATTCAACTCCGGGTCCTTCACCTTCTTCAGAGCGTCCCTGACGACCTTTTCTTCTACAGCCATGATTTCTCGTCTCTCGTCCCTGTTTGAGTCCGGGGTCACCCCTTCGGTCCCCCCCAGCGTCACTGCTTCCTGAGAAAGAGAACCGACGTCTCCGGGGGCGCGTCGCCCTCCGCCGCCTTTTTCAGGGCTTTGTGAACGGTGGACACGATCTCACCCACCGGCTTTCCCTGCAAAGTAGCGACCAGGTCGGCCGTCCCACGAAAGATCCCCTGGGAGGCCTCGGAAAGAACGATTACCGCATCGCCGGCTCCCAGTTCCATCGCCTGGGTTCCGTACTGGAACCCCTCCAGCATGCCCAGGGGGGGGCCGTGAGAGGAGAATTCCTCGAAGACGCCGCTCCGCCGGATCACCGCACCCGGACATCTCCCGGCTCCGGCCCAGACGACTTCGCGACCGGAGGGAAGGAGGATCCCGGCCTCTACGTGCTGCTCCATCCCCTCGACCGTGGCCGTGGTCAGGCCGGAGTTCACTCTGGCCAGGAGCGCCTGAAGATCATCGTGATCCCTGGCCAGCTCCCGAAGAAGGCTCCGGGTCAGGGCCAGATAGTGCCCCGGAGGGAGCCCCTCCCCCTGGACGTTCAACACCAGCAACCCCTGTTTCCCGTCCCCCAGGAGGAAATGATCCCAGAGGGTCCGTCCAGGCCCATCGTCCGCCACGTTGGTTCCGGCTGCGATATCGAAGCCACTCACCCGAGGCGCTTCCGCAGGCATGAGGCCCCGTTGCAGCACCCGACTCATGGCAGCCAGGTCCGCCTCTCCATTCCCCCGCTCCTTCCCGGCGGCAAGACGCTCCTGGGCAGCAAACCGGAGGTCCAGGGCCCTGAGGGCGTTGGAGAGAGCCGTCAGAACCCGCAGCGCCAGTCGGTTGTTGGAAAGGAGATCCCAGAACCGTTCCCTGTCGATGGCCAGAAGCCGGGTGGGTTCCAGGACCGTGGCCGTGGCCGAGCGGGGAGCGTCGTTCAGGAAGGACATCTCCCCGAAGGAGCCCCCCCGCCGCTGGATGGCAAGCTTCTCCACCCGCCCCGACGGCCGGGTAACCGAGAGCTCGACGCTCCCTTCCACGACGATGTAGAAAGCGTCCCCGGGATCATCCTCCTCGAACAGGATATCGCCGGCATCCGCCGAGGCGGTCTGCACGATGTCGGCGATGAGTTCCAGGTCTTCCTCCGGTAACCCCTCGAAGAAGCTGATCTTCTTCAGCAGGGGAAGGACCTCTTCCAAGGGCATGTTCTGATCCTCGAATTGCACGGTGGGGCCTCCCTTGGGCGGGGAACGACGAAACCTCCAATCTAAACATATGTTCGCTCCCGGAGAAAGAGCCAGCCGCTCCTGGGCCCCCGAGGTTTTCTCTTGCAGAAACAGTTCTGCTGGTGAAATATTTTTCCGGGTCCCGGAGTTTTCGCAGCCGGAGAGGGGAGCGGGAATCGGGCCGCCCCACTCCGGTGCGATCCCCGTGACGGGCCCGGTTTGAAGAGACGAACGGCCTCATGATGAAGCAGAGATGGACATCCTTGATCCGACGCCCCGGGGCCCTCCTTTCCCTGACCCTACTCCTGGGCGGTTGCGTTGACGGCCCGGGGGCCCCCTCCGTCCCCGGCGGCGTCGGCATCCTCGCCTTCGAGCCGTCCTTCTCCTTCGCACAGGCGGAGGACGGAGCCAGTGCCCTGGCGGCGGCTTTCGACAGGGTGAATCGGTTCCGCATCGTCCTCACGCGGATTCCCGGGGGCGAGTTGGCCCTGGATACCACGGTGGAGGTCACGCCGGGCCAGGAGGTCTACGACCTGAGCCTGGAGGTGGAGCTATGGTCCGACGACGAGAGCTTTTCGGCCGTCATCACCGCCCTGGAGGATGATGTCGTTCTCTTCACCTCCCCACCCATCACCGTCCACCCGACCCTTCCAGGAGAGTCGGCTCCGGCACCCATCAACATTCCCCTCAGCTACGCCGGACCCGGAGCTTCGGCTACGAGCATCGCCGTGACCCCCTCGGGGGTGGCCCTGAATCCCGGGACCAGCCAGCGGTTCTCCGTTGAGATCACCGACGCATCGGGAACGCTCCTCATCGATGTGCCGGTGGTCTGGACGGTGGACGAGCCGGCCATCGCCTCGGTGTCTTCCGACGGCATGGTCCAGGCCCGGGAGGACGGGAGGGCCCGGGTCACCGTCACCACGCCCACGAGCCTCTCGGCGTCTGCCTGGATCTACGTGGCATCCGGGGAGATCGCCTTTGCCCGAGACGGCCACATCTTCGCGGGCCCCCTCTCCACCCAGGGGTCCACCGACCTCACTCCTGAAGCCGACAATGCAGGAGCTCCGGCCTGGAGCGCCGACGGCTCCACCCTCTACTTCCATGACGGCGGGGAGATCTACCGGGCCGGGAACGACGAGCCCCTGGCGGAAGGACGGCACCCGGCCGTGCATCCCGACGGAACCAGGCTGGCCGCGGACCGGGAGGGAGCCGTCTACTTCCTGAACTCCGACGGCACCAATCCCACCCAGGGCCCTCCCGGCTCCAACCCCCAGTGGGACGTGGACGGGGAGCACCTCTTTTTGGCGGGGGGCAGTCTTCAGAGGGTACGGGCCGACGACACTGATCGACGGACCCTGGACCGCGCCTCGGGCGTTCAGCTTCCCTTCCTCTGTCTCTGCGGTGAGACTCTCGCCTACCTGCAGGGAGGGAGCGTCTACGTCATCACCTCCGCCGGGGGAGCCAAGGAGAGGCTCCTTCCCGCCGAGGGCCAGGGGGAGCTCACCGCCCTGTCTCGGCCGACCATGAGCGACGACGGCCTCTGGGTCCTTGCCGCGGCGCAGTCCGGCGGCACCTCCGCCCTCTTCCTGATGCCGGCGGACGGGAGCGGTCCGCCGCTGTTGCTGGCCGGATCGGAGGAAGCAAGCGATCCGGCCTGGAAGCCGGGCGGCACCCTCGCGGAGCCCGTCACCGTAGCCGTGGAGGGTTACGAGCCCGCCGAGCCCGCCCCGGGAGACGAGGTGGTGATTTCGGGATCAGGGTTCGACTGGATCATTCCCGACAACAACCAGGTCTACTTCCCGGCCCCCGAGTTCACGGCACCGTCCGAGAACGACGACGGGACCGGCGTTCCCGGAGACATTCTCGGCGCCACCTTCGATGCCCTCCGCACCCGGGTCCCGGAGGCCGTGGGGGTGGGTCACATCACGGTGGGCACGAACACAGGAGGTGAGAGTGCCGCGAGCTTCACGCCGGCGCCGGGAGCCATCGCCGCGGTGGCCACCAAGCCCCCCCGGGCCGGCGTCGCGGGGGTGGAGCTGAGCCTGCGAAAGGACGGAAGCCAGGTGGCCACGGCCACCACCGACGCCTCCGGTCAGGCTCGCTTCGACCGGGTGGAAACCGGCGTATACCAGCTCCACGCCACCCCTCCCGACGGCTTCGTGCTGGACGGGTCCCCCTCGGCTTCCGGCGGAGCCGCCGTGCAGAATCCCCAGGAGGTCCGGGTCGCCCCGGCTCAGACGGCGACGGCACCCGTGCCGCTGAACCCTCTCCTCCACACGGTGCGCATCAGGCCCCAGCGGGCCACGGTGGACGTGGGTGGAAGCACCTGGTTCTCCGTCCAGCTCCTGGACATCGTCGGCGATCCCTTCCCCGACCCACCCCCCATCACCTGGAGCGCCGGCTCCGATTACATCTCCGTCACGGGGTACGGCCAGAGGGGCCTGGTCACCGGGATCTATCCGACCTCTTCGAACGATGGAGCCTCCCTCGTCTTCACCGTCGAAGACCGGATGCGAACGGTACCCATCACGGTAAACTCCTACATCACCGGCAGGGTCACCAGCCCCGGGGGAGGGGCTCTGGAGGGCGTCCAGATCACGGCCCGGCAGGGAGGCCGCTTCCTGGGGTCCGTCACCACCGGCGCCAACGGACGGTACGGCTTCCAGGGAATCCCCGGAGGGTCCGTAACCGTCCAACCAGTCGTAGGAGCCGGCCAGGCCGCCGATCCGCACACCGCCTCGGTGACCCTGGACAGGGACAACCCCAGGGGCCAGGCGGATTTCGTGCTCCGGTCGCCGGTCCCGGAGGGGGACGGCGGGATCGTCGTCTTCGGCGACCTCAACCTGTGGGGAAGCAGCAGCTCCTACCTGCAGACTTCCGATCACAGGCAGCTCACCGAGAACCTGGTCACCAACAGCGGCAGGACCGGTGTGGTCTGGTACTTCGGCCACGACTCATGGGTGGGAAGCCCCAACACCTACTTCAGCTACGCCATCGACTTCGTTCGTGTCACCCTGGGCCGGACCCTGGACGTGGTCACCACCGGTACCACCGGCAGCCTCTCCATTCCCGAGGGTGCGGCGGCCTTCTGGATCTGGCTGCCCCAGGATCCGCTGAGCGCCGCCGACATGGATGAGATCCGACGCTACGTGGACGGCGGCGGGCTGGTGGTCCTGGTGGGAGAGAATTACGTGAGCGTCTTCGACGACGCCAACGCCAACGTCCAGAGCATCATGACTGCCATGGGATCCGGGGCCACCTACGTGGATGCCTGCCTCCAGGGCGAAACGACGGAGATCGCCGACCACCCCCTCATGACGAATGTGGCGTCCATCACCACCGCCTGCACCTCGTACTTCATTCCGGGCAGCGGCGACACGGCCCTGGTGCGCCAGAACGGCACGCCCGTGGTGATCCTCCTGGGGCCCGGAGAAGCCGGTCAAGCCCTCAGGGCCAAGGGCGTGGAGCAGGCGCCCGAGCCC
>CAYXGM010000090.1:0-12963 GCA_964464555.1 uncultured Gemmatimonadaceae bacterium
CGGGCCGGGCGAACCCCTGCCCCGTGCTCCCCTGGGCCAGGGGACGGATGTGGACCCCGGCGGCACTCACCACCGGGGGCAGGCTGGAGATCCGCTCCACGAGCCGGGTGATGAACTGGTACGCCTCCCGGGGGCTGACGTCGTCGGTCCAGGGTACCGAAGCCACCAGCCTGTTCTCGGTCTCGAATCCCCGCTCGGCGTCCATGAGCTCGCCGAAGCTCCGGACCAGGAGCCCGGCGCCCACCAGGAGCATGAGGGACAGGGCCACTTCCACGGCCACCAGCCCGCTCCGGATTCGCTGCTGGGTCCGGTTCCCGCTCACGCCCCGTCCCCCGCTCCGGAGGGTTGTGGCCGCATCCTTCCCCGAGCCATGAACGGCCGGTACCAGGCCCGTGACCACACCCGTCACCACTCCCGCCGCCAGGGTGAAGAGGAGGATCCAACCGTTGATGGAAACGTCGGCCAGACCCGGAATCTGCCCCGCCGGAGCCAGGGCGGTGATGGCGTCCACGCTCCAGACGGCGATGCCCAGCCCCAACCCCGCCCCCAGCAGGGAGGTGGCCAGGGACTCGGTGAGGCCCTGCCGGATGAGCCGGCCTCGGGAAGCCCCGGTGGCGGCCCGGATGGCCGTCTCCCGGGTGCGCCCCGTGGCCCGGGCCAGAAAAAGATTGGCCAGGTTCACACAGGCGATCATGAGGAGGAAGCCCACGGCCCCCAGGAGAACCCAGAGCGCCGTGCGGGTCTCGTCGGAGGCCACCCACTCGCTGGAGGGTCCCACGGCGACGCCGATGCCCTCCAGGTCATCGGGATAGGCCTCCTCCAGCCGCCGGGCCACGGCTCCCAGGTCGTTCCGCCCGCTCTCCAGCGTCATCCCCTCCTTCAGACGTCCCACCACGGCGATCTCGAAGGAGGTCCGGGTCTGGTTGGGCGTGTGGACCATGGGCAGGAAGAGGCGGGAGTCGTCCAGCCAGGGACGACCCGGGGGCAGGACGCCCACCACCGTGTAGTTGTCCCCGTCCAGGGTGAGCTGGGTACCCAGGATGCCGGGATGGCTCCCGTACCTCGTGCGCCAGAAGCGATGACTCAGGAGGGCGACTCGGTTATCCCCGTCGGGCCGTCCCTCATCGGGGTGGAAGGTGCGCCCCAGGACGGGCCGCACCCCCAGGACCTCGCCGAAGAACCCGGTGCTGACCCTTCCCACGCTCAGGAGCTCCGGGTACTCCTGACCGGTGAGGTTGGCCGAGGACCAGCGGAAGGCACCCATGGCCTCGAAGCTCCGGTTCATCTCCTGGAAGTCCCAGAAGTTGCCCGGCGCCACGCTGGCCCGCTCCCACCCCCGGTCCAGCCGCGACTCCCAGACCCGCACCAGCCGGTCCGGTTCAGGGAAAGGAAGGGGCTTGAGGAGGATGGAGTAGACAACGCTGAAGATGGCCGTGTTGGCACCGATCCCCAGGGCCAGCATGGCAAGGGCGATGATGCTGAAGGCGGGCCGCTTCCAGAGCTGACGAAAGGTGAACCGGAGATCCTGCCTCAGGTTGTCCATGTAGAGCGCTCGCTTCTGTTGCTGAATACGGGACCGCTCGGCCCGGTAGGCCTGGCGGCGGATGCGGGGCAGATCGCCGAACCGTTCCCGGGCCGCCTCCCGGGCAGCTGTGGAATCCAGACCACGGGACTCGTAACGGCGGGTCAGCATCTCCAGGTGGAATCCCAACTCGTCGTCCACCTCCCGGCGCAGGCGGCGCCGGGAGAGGCGGGACCAGAGTCGGGCCCAGCGGTCGAGGGGGGAGGACATGGGGACTCCTCAGGCCGGGTTATGGCCGAGGACCAGGCCGATGGCATGGACCAACCGGTCCCACCCCTCGGCCTCGGCCTCCAGTTGCTCCCGCCCCCGGGTGGTCAGGCGGTAGTACTTGGCCTTCCGGTTCGATTCGGACTGACCCCACTCGGACCGGATCCAGCCCCGCTTCTCCATGCGGTAGAGGGCCGGGTAGAGGGACCCCTCCTCGATCTGTAGGAGGTCATTGGAGGACTCCTCCAGCCAGCGGGCCACCCCGTACCCGTGCAGAGGTCCGAAGGTGAGAGCCTTGAGAACGAGGAAATCCAGCGTCCCCTTCAGGAGATCGGCTTTGGGTTTGGGCATGGTTTCGTCTCTCCCTAGAACTTCTAGGGGTTAAGACGAGATCAGCACCGAAATAGTTGCAATCTTACACCACCACTCTGGGCATCCGGGACGAGAGGTGCATGAGCACGTCGTAGACCGAGCGACCGGTGCGGGTGGCCAGGCCGTTGGGATGGACGGCCGGATGGTCCGGCCCCACCAGGGTGGCCACATCGCCCATCCTCACCCGGGGCTCGTCACCCACCTCCACCACCGTGTGGCTGGCGCTCACGGCCCCGACGGGCGGGTACAGCTCTCCATTGATGAGGACCCGGGCCCCTTCCACGGCCTCCCGGGGGTAGCCGTCGGAGTGGCCCAGGGGGATGGTGGCCACCCATGTGGGCCGTTCGGCGATGTAGTTCCGGTTGTAGCTGACGCTGTCTCCGGGCCGTAGCTGCTGCACCCGGACCACCCGGGCCCGGACGCGAAGGGCGGGGCGAAGCTCGGCGATCTCGGCCTCGGCGCCCTCGTTGCTGGGGTAGGCCCCGAAGAGGGAGAGGCCCGGCCGGACCATGTCCAGGTAGGACTCGGGAAAGTTGAAGACCGCCGCCGAGGATGCGGCGTGTAGGGTCCCGGGATCGATTCCCCGGCCCCTCAGCTCCCGGGCCAAGTCCAGGAGCCGCTGAAGCTGGACCCGGTCGTACTCCGGATCCTCGGTGAAGCCCATGAAGGTGCTGTCGACGCCGAGTCCACGGCGGTGGAGGTCCTCCATCCAGGCCGCGGCCCGGTGATGGGGCACCCCCATGCGGCTCATCCCCGTGTCCAGGTAGGCGTGGAGGCGGGGCGCCCCGGGGGCTCCCGGCTCGATGCCCGCTCCATGGAACGCCCGGGCCACCCGGTCCCCGGCATCCTCGTCGGCCAAACACAGATCCACCCCCCGGGCCACCAGCTCGGGCCCGTCCGTCTCCCCGAAGAGGGCCATGAGGACCACGGGCTTGGTGATCCCCGCTTCCTTCAGAGCCAGGGCGGCCTCGGTCTTCACCACGGCCAGCCCCCACACCTGGGGGAGCTCGGCCAGGATCTTCCCCGTGGTGACCAGCTCCAGCCCGTAGGCGTTGTTCTTGATGACGGCCAGGATGGGCCTGCCGCCCACCAGCCGGGAGATGACCCTCGCGTTCAAGGCAAGGGCCTCGGGGTCCACCTCCACCCAGGGATCGAAGCGGTCGGCGGGAAACGTGTCGGAAACCCCGCCCCCCTCCGCCCTTATCCGACCCGACGTTTCAGCGGAAACGTTCTGGGCCGTTTCAGCGGAGACGCGTTCGGCCAATCCAGCGGTCCTGCGTCGGGCCGTTTCCGCGGAAACGCCGTCCGCCGCCAGACCCGCTCCCGCGGCACCCACGGCCCCCGCCGCACCCGCCAGGAACCTCCGTCTGGAGATGCTCATCCTCCGCCTCCCTCCGGCGCCTCCTCCCACTCCCACTTCCGGTCCATGACCCAGCGCTCCCACCAGTCCATCTCCACGTTGGCCTTGAAGAGACGGTGGTAGAGCTCCCGCCACCCGTGCCCCTGCCGGGGCGCCACGTACAGGTGGGTGGGAATCCCGTTGGCCTTCAGCGCCCGGTACATCTCCACCGACTGGGGCATGGGGACCCGGGCGTCGTTCTGGCCCACCAGGAAGAGGGTGGGCGTGGTCACGTCGGCGGCGTACTTCAGAGGCGAGTCGTCCCAGTACTGCTCGATGGGGGCGTCGGCCTCCCAGGGGTTGCCCCCGAACCAGGGCGTCCGGTAGACCCGGACGTCGCTCTGGGCGTACATGCTCACCCAGTTGCTGGCGCCGGCCCCCGACGAGGCGGCTTTGAAGCGGTCGGTGAAGGTGATGATCTTGTTGGTCATGTGACCGCCGGCGCTCCACCCCATCTTCCCCATCCGGTCGCCGTCCACCAGCCCCAGCTCGATGAGGTGATCCACCCCGGCCATGACGTCCAGGTGGGCCTGGTTGAAGTAGTGGCCCACCATGTCCCTCAGAAAATCGTCCCCGTAGCCCGTGCTCCCCCGGTAGTTGGGGAGCAGGACGAAGTAGCCCTTGGACGTGAGGACCTGGATGTAGTCCGATGAGCCCCCGAACTGGAAAAGGTCCGCCGAGGCAGGCCCCCCGTGGGTCTGGACGATGAGGGGGTAGCGGGTGCCCTCCTCGTACTCCAGGGGATAGAAGAGGAGCCCCTCCACCTCCACCCCGTCCTCACCCCGCCACCGGATGGCCTCCTGCCGGGGCAGGAGGAAGTCCTGGTCCAGGTAGTCGAAGACCCGGCTCACCTGGCGGGGCGCCGAACCGATCTCCATGTCCATGATCCAGACGTCCCCCGGGCTGGTGCGGCTCTGGAGGGTGAATGCGGCCAGGCCGGCGTCCGGATCGAAGTCCACGCTCCCCACGGCGTGATCCCCCCGGGTGAGGCGGGTCAGCTCCCCCGTGGCCACGTCGGCCCGGAAGAGCTCCCGGCGCACGCCCACGCTGGCCACGAAGAGAATGGAGCGGCCGTCGGCGGACCAGGTGGCCCCGGAAACGGAACCGGGAAAGTCGGGGAGGAGCGTCCGAGCCTCGCCCCCGTCAGCCGGCACGATGAAGATCTTGTCGTTGTAGTAGAAGTCCCACTCCTCGTTGGAGTCGGCGGTGAAGAGGACGTGGCGTCCGTCGGGAGAGAGCTCGGGGCCGCTCTGGGGCACCGTGTCGGCGGTAAGCTGGAGCGGCCGGCCCCCGTCGATGTCCATGAGGAAGATCTCGGCCTTGTCGATGTCGTTGAGGAGTGGCGTGGGGGTGCGCACGTGGGCGACCCGGGCGCCGTCCCGGCTGAGGGCGTAGCCCCCGATGCTGAAGTCCCCCTGCGTGACCCGGCTCTCCTCCCCCGTCTCCACGTCCACCTTCCACAGGTGCCGCTGACGGTACTCCTCGTCGAAGGCGAAGACGTCGTCTCCCCGCTCTTCTTTCTCCTTCTCCTCCTCGGTCATGGGGTCCGTGGCCAGGAAGTAGAGGAAGGCGCCGTCCGGGGACCACTCCATGCTCCCCACGGAGGTCTCGTGGTCGGTGAGGGGGCGGGCCTCCCCGCCGTCGGCGGGAAGGAGGTGGATCTGGGTGTTGTCCTGATCCCCCCGCCGGGCCAGGAAGGCGATGTGCTCTCCGTCCGGCGACCAGAGGGGGCTCGACTGGCCTTCCTTCCCGTAGGTGAGCTGCCGGGTCCCGGTCCCGTCGGCGTTCACCAGAAAGAGGTGGCTGATGGTCCGGTTCTCGGCCCAGTCGGCCTCGGACTTCACGTAGACGATGCGTTCCCCGTCCGGGGAAACCACGGGACTCCTCACCGAGGGCACGGCGATGAGATCCACGATGGTCATGGGCCGCTTCTGGGCGGCCAGGGGGGAAGCGAAGGCGGCTGCGCAGGCCAATAACGTCAGCGCCGACGCCAGAGTCGGGGTTCCGCGGCGAACGGAAAGGAAAGACATGGTCACCACCTCGGAGGACGGTAGAAAGGCCAACGCCCAGACGGTTGAGAGGCCAACGTCCAGGGAGAGTTGCTCATCATGGAGAGAGTCTGGTCTCTCTCGACCGTCCGGGCAATGCCAGAGGAATCACGCCCATCTTTATTCAAACCCCTCCTCCTTCAACTCCGCTATGCTCTTGTCCATCCGGCCCCGCCCCGCCATTGTTGCAGAGGTAAAGAGAGAGGGATTTTGATTCGAAATTCGGAATCCGGCGGTCCGAGGCTGCAACTGGACGTGAGCGAGGACGGACGCATTCGGCTTGCTGGGCGGTTCGATGCGTCCCAAACTGACCGCGCCCGAGCCGTGTTCAGAGAGTTGACCACTTCCTGCACCGTGGACCTGCAGGAACTGGAGTATGTCTCCAGTGCCGGGCTTGCGGTTCTGCTCGAGACACAGAAGAGACTGATGGCCGACGGGCATGGCCTCACCCTCGTCAAGATGCCCGAGCACATTCGACTCGTCTTCGACTACGCCCGCTTTGACAGCTTGTTTGAGATCATTTGAGTGCAAGGCACTTCTTCTCAGGTGGAGGTTCCCGTGAACAGAAAGTTGTTGTTTGCTCTGGCGGCCGGTGTCCTGACCGCAGGTTTGGTCCTCTACATCCTCTCTTCCGGTTTTCCCCCCTCCCGGGGCGAGGGTGCAGGCACCATCGGAGTTGCCGACACCACCGGAGGCGGGATCGCCGGGGTCGAGCAGGCCGATCGGTACCGGGGCGGAGCTCTGGGCGATGAAGACATCTCCCTGGAACACCCGGAAATCCAGGCCCTCCTCCAGGACGACCAGGTCCTGGATCTAATCCGTAGCGACGCCTGGCAACAGCTTCAGGCCAACCAGGCATGGCAGCAGCTCCAGGGCAACGAAGCCCTATCGACGCTGTTCGCCAGCGAGGCCTTCCAGCAGCTCCAGGCCAACCAGTCGTTCCAGCAGCTCCAGGCCAACGATGCTTTCTCGGTGTTGTTTGCCAACGAGGCCTTTCAACAGCTCCAGGCGAACGAGGCCTTCTGGATCTTGTTGAGCAACGAGGCCTTCCAGCAGCTCCAGGCCAACGAGAGCTTCCAGCAGCTCCAGGCAAGCGGGTGGTCCCAGCAGTTTCAGGCCAGCGAAGCCTTCCAGCAGCTCCAGGCCAACGAGTGGTTCCAGCAGCTCCAGTCTCTCCAGTGGTTCCAGCAGCTCCAGGCCAACGAGGCCTTTCAGCAGTTGGCAGCCAATGAAGCCTTCACATATTTGATGGCCAACGAGGCCTTCCAGCAGTTGGCAGCCAATGAAGCCTTCACTTATTTGATGGCCAACGAGGCCTTCCAGCAGCTCCAGGCCAACGAGTGGTTCCAGCAGCTCCAGAACCTCCAGTGGTTCCACCAGCTCCAGGCCAACGAGACCTTCCAGCAGCTCCAGGCCAACCAGGCATTCCAGCAGCTTCAGGCCAACCAGGCCCTGAGCGAGGCCTTCGCCCGGGAGGTCCAGGCCATCTACTAGCGGCATGAAACGCCCCATCCTCCTGCTGTCCTTCCTCGCCCTGGGGGCGCTCTGGACGCCCCCCGGGCTGGAGGGGCAGTTCCTCACCCTGGAGACGGACCACCTCCGGCTGGTCTACACGGCTCCCCAGCAGTCCTACCTGGTGCCCCACGTGATGAGGGCGTTCGAGAACTCCCTCCGGTTCCACCGGGAGCTCTTCGACTACACCTCTCCCGACAAGATCAACGTCCTCATGCACGATCTGTGGCATTACGGGAATGCCGGGGCCCGATCCATGCCGCACAACCACATCACCCTCGGTCTGTCTCCCTATGCTCATGTCTACGAGTCCGCTCCGGCCCCGGAGCGCATGGGCTCGTCCATGAACCACGAGATGGCCCACATCGTCACCACGGACAAAGCCACCTCCACGGACCGGTTTTTCCGCTCGGCGTTCTTCGGGAAGGTCACCCCCAACCCTGAAGAACCCCTCACCATGCTTTACAGCTACCTGACCACCCCCCGGTGGTACTCGCCACGGTGGTACCTGGAGGGCATCGCCGTCTACCTGGAAACCTGGATGAACGGAGGGATGGGCCGGGCCATCGGGGCCTACGACGAGATGGTGTTCAGGACCATGGTGCTGGACGACAGGACCATCTACGACATCGTTGGCCTGGAGTCGGAGGGTACGACCATCGACTTCCAGGTAGGGGTGAACTCCTACCTCTACGGGACCCGGTTCGTCAGCTACCTGGCCCTCCGGTACGGAAACGAGAAGCTGATACGGTGGTATGATCGATCGGAGGATAGCAAGCGGTTCTTCTCGGCCCAGTTCCAGGAGGTCTACGGCATCTCCCTGCACGAGGAGTGGTCGGAGTGGATCGAGTGGGAGAGGCGGTGGCAGAGGGCCAACCTGGACCGGATTCGCAACAACCCCACCACCCCCTCCCGCCCCGTCACCGACCAGGCCCTGGGATCCGTGTCCCGGGCCTACTTCGATCCCGCCCACCACAAGGTCTACGTGGCCATCCGGTACCCCGGCCAGACGGCCCACCTGGGCGCCATCGACATCGATGACGGCACCCTGGAGAAGATCACCGACGTTCTGGGACCGTCGGGGTTCTACGTCACCTCCCTGGCCTTCGATCCCGACACCCGGACGCTCTTCTACACGATCAACAACCGGGATTGGCGTCACCTGGTGGCCCTGAACCTGAACACAGGGGAGTCGGAAACCCTGGTCCGGAACATCCGGGTCGGGGACCTGGTGTTCAATCGCCGGGACCGCTCCCTCTGGGGGATCCGCCACGACAACGGCTTTTCCACCCTGGTCCGGATCCCCCACCCCTACGAGGAGTGGAACCAGATCTACACCCTGCCCTACGGCAGCGATCTCTTCGACCTGGATCTCTCCCCCGACGGCTCCACGCTCATCGGATCCCTTGCCGATGCGGGTGGGAAACAGCGCCTGGTGAAGCTGGAAGTGGACGACCTCATGGGAGGGGACACCGAGCACGAGGTCCTCTTCGACTTCGGCAACTGGTCGCCCTCCAACTTCGTGTTCTCCCCGGACGGTCGGTACCTCTTCGGCTCCTCCTACTATTCGGGCGTGTCCAACATCTTCCGGTACGACCTTGCCCGGGAGGTCATGGAGCCCCTGAGCAACGCCGAGACCGGGTTCTTCAAGCCGGTTCCGGTCTCCGAGGACTCGCTGTTGGTCTTCCGCTACTCCGGAGACGGATTCGTTCCCTCCCTGATCCCCAACCAGGTCCCCGGAGCCGTCAGCGCCATCACCTTTCTCGGTAACGAGATCGCCGGAACGCAGCCCGTGGTTCAGGACTGGGTCCTCCCGTCGCCGACCCTCATCCAGATCGACTCCCCCTCCGACCTCCAGGAACCGTACTCGGCCTTTCGCAATCTGACGCTGGATTCGGCCTACCCCATCCTGGAGGGATACGAGGATGCCGCCGGCGCCGACGCGGTGGCCGCAGGGCTGCGCCTGAACCTGTCCGACCGGGTCGGGGCCACATCCCTGGATCTGGCCGGATCGTATTCGCCGGACGGGAGGCTGGACGCCGACGAGCGCCTGCACCTGGACTTCCGGTTGAGGCACTGGGACTGGGAGGTGACGGCAGGCTACAACCGGGCCGACTTCTATGACCTCTTCGGGCCCACCAAGACGAGCCGGAAGGGGTATTCCCTGGGGGTCCGCTACCGACACAGCATCGTCTTCGATGGAACCAGGCAACTATCCTACACCCTCCAGACAGCCGGCTACGGCGGATTGGAGACGCTGCCCGAGTTCCAGAACATCCGAAGCTCCTTCGATAAGCTCCTGTCCTTCCATGCGGGCCTGGACTACGAGCTCCTCAAGAAGTCCCTGGGGGCCGTGGAGGACGAGTCCGGCGTCACCTTCCGCCTCTCGCTCAGAACCAACGTGGCCAACTCCAGGGCCTTTCCCCGATTGAGCGCCCACCTGGTCAGAGGGTTCCTGCTGCCGTTGAATCACTCGTCGGTCTGGCTCAGGGGCTCGGCGGGAACGTCGCTGACCACCGGACGGGACGAGCCCTTCGCCAACTTCTTTTTCGGGGGGTTCGGGAACAACTGGGTCGACTACCAGGACCACAAGCGGTTCCGTGACAGTCGGAGCCTGCCCGGCATCGGCATCAACGAGGTGGGAGGCACCAATTTCGGGAAGGTGCAGGTGGAGTGGGTGCTGCCGCCTCTGCGGTTCCGCCGGGTCGGTGTGCCCAGCCTGTACCTGCGCTGGGCCGGCGTGTCGTTCTTTGCCGCCGGGCTGGCCACCAACGTCGATCGGGACGCCCTCCGCCGCACCCTGGTGAATGCGGGGGCACAGATAGACCTCAGACTGGTGACGGCTTCCCACATGAAATCCACCTTTTCTCTGGGGTACGGCCTGGTGGCCGAGGAGGGCCGGGGACCCTCGTCGGCCTTCATGATCTCGCTGAAGATCCTGTGACCTTCGTCCTGCACGGGGCTGCCGGCCTGCTTCCGGTCTTTGCCTTCCTTGCCGGACTGGTCCTCATCGACAGCTATAAGCTGGTTGGGTTCAGGACCGTCCTGGCTTCGATCCTGGCGGGGGTGCTGGCCGCCGCCGTGGGGTTCGGCGTCAACCAGGGGCTATTCGCCGTCCTGGACCTGGAGTTTTCCACCTTCTCCCGCTACGTGGCCCCCCTGGTGGAAGAGACGCTGAAGGCCGCCTACCTCATGATCCTCATCCGGACGGCGAGGGTGGGTTTCCTCGTGGATGCGGCCATCCACGGCTTCGCTATAGGGGCGGGCTTCGGCTTCTTCGAGAACCTCGCCTACCTGCAGGCCCACCCCGAGGCCTCGGTCTGGATCTGGGTGGTTCGGGGGCTGGGCACCGCCGTGATGCACGGCAGCACCACGGCCATCTTCGGGATGGTGTCCAAGGCACTCCACGATCGGAGGACTTCGGCCGGGGCCCGGGCCTTGGAGGTCGGGCTCCTGGCCTTCGTGCCCGGGCTCGGCGTGGCCTTCGCCCTGCACTCCATCTACAACCACTTCTTCCTGCACCCCCTCCTGGCCACGGCCCTTCAACTTCTCACCTTCCCCCTGCTGACCCTGGTGGTCTTCGAGCGGAGCGAGAAGGCCACAGGAGAGTGGCTGGGCGTGGGGTTCGATACCGACCAGGAGCTGCTGGAAGCGATGCGTTCGGGCAGCTTTCCCCGGACCCGGGTGGGGCGTTACCTGGACAGCCTGCGGGAGAGGTTCCCCGCCGAAACCATGGTGGATCTCTTCTGCCTCCTTCAGCTCCACGTGGAGCTCTCCATCCATGCCAAAGGGGCCCTGTTGATGCGTGAAGCGGGGCTGGATCCGGGAGATGATCCATCGCTGGAAGCCAGCTTCCAGGAGCTCCGCCACCTGGAGAAGAGCGTGGGAAAAGCGGGTCTTCTGGCCATCGATCCCTTCCTGCACACCTCCAGCCGGGACCTCTGGCAGCTCAACATGCTGCAGCGGAGGTGAGGAAACCCGACGCAGTTCCTTCAACTCCTCTGCTTGCCCCCGTCCCCCGTCCCGGCCATTCTTCCCGGGCAAGTCCCCGGGTCTTCGTCTTCTCTGTCATCCGCGTCAGCCGGCCTGTGGGTTACGGGGAGCATGGTCCCGGGACCTTCGTGGAGGAACGATCACGCGGATAGGCCGCACCAGACTCGGGGATTGACCATGGGACGCTCCTCTCTTCTGCGACTGGCGTCTTTCCTGTCGCTGCTGGTTCCTGCCGCCTGCGACTCGAGCCCGACCCAGGTGACTCCCGTCGCGAACATCGAGGTAACTCCCTCCCCCGGGGCCGTGTGGGTGGGCGGCACACTCCGACTGACCGCTACCCTCCTGGGGCCCGACGGAAGCACGCTGACGGGCAGGTCCATCGAGTGGAGCTCCAGCGACGAGGGCGTGGCGTCCGTGGATGCCACGGGCCTGGTAACAGGGGTGAGCGAGGCCAACACGACCATCACCGCGGAAAGTGAAGGTGTCGCAGCCGGCGTGCTGGTGGTGGTGGCTCCGGCCCCCCTGGCCAGCATCGAGATGGATCCGTCGGCCGGCACCGTCATGGAAGGTTTTACCCTGCAGTTGTCCGTCACTCTCAAGGATGAAGCGGGAAACCTCCTGTCGGGACGAGCGGTGACGTGGGCCTCCGCCCACCCCGAGATCGCCATGGTATCCCAAACAGGCCTGGTAAATGGAACCGGGGAGGGGAGCACGACGATTTCCGCCACCGCTGAGGGACTCATGGCTGAAGCGACGGTAACCGTGGACCCCTTCGGCTTCACTTCCACCAGTCCCGGAGGTGCCCATGCCTGTGCGGTAACGGACGCCGGAGAAGCCTATTGTTGGGGCACCGATCAGGATCATCGCCTCGGGACCGGACTGCCCGAGGAAACCCCCATGTGGATCCCGGCTCCGGTGGCCGGAGGGTTGACCTTCAAGGAGGTGTCCGCGGGTGGCAAGCACGTCTGCGGCGTAACCACCTCGGGTGAAGCGTACTGCTGGGGAGCCAACGGCCAGGGACAACTGGGTGACGGATCCTCCGCCGAGCAACCGCTGCCCACTCCGGTCGCCGGCGGATTGACCTTCACGACCGTGAGCGCCGGAGGTCGCCACACCTGCGGAGTCACCACCGACGGGGACGCTTACTGCTGGGGAGAGAATACCGACGGCCGTCTGGGAGACGGGACCACGACCGGGAGAGAGACTCCCAGCCTCGTGGCCGGGGGTATCACCTTCGAGTCGGTCGCCGCGGGCTTGAGCGACCACACCTGCGGCCGAACCACCGACGGCGAGACGTACTGCTGGGGAGCCAACGGAAGCGGGCAGCTCGGGGATGGATCGACGACGGACAGGCTGGTCCCGACGCGGGTCGCCGGTTCCGCCACCTTTGCCTCGGTGACCGCCGGCTGGGACTTCAGCTGCGGGGTGACGGCGGCGGGGGAAGGCTTTTGCTGGGGCGACAACGAGTCCGGCCAGCTCGGGGACGGCTCCACCACGGACCGGTTGGCGCCCACGGCCGTGGCCGGGGGACTGGTCTTCCGGTCCGTGAGCCCGGGAGGCTGGCACACCTGTGGCCTGACCACCAGTGGGGAAACCTACTGCTGGGGAGACAATAGGGGAGGTCGGCTGGGAAACGGGGCGACGGCCGACGCGTCTGAACCGACGTTGGTCTCGGGTGGGCACACCTTCGCCACCGTAACAGCCGGAAACCTCAGCACCTGTGCGACGACGGACGCAGGGCCCACCTACTGTTGGGGGCTCGGATGGTTCGGCATCCTCGGCAACGGCACCCAGTCGAACAAGCTGGTCCCAACGCGGGTGCTCCCGCCGGGATAGGTCGTTCCTCTAGA
>CAYXGM010000091.1:0-12770 GCA_964464555.1 uncultured Gemmatimonadaceae bacterium
CTGGGCGTGGATCTGGAGGGGGCCGGCGTGCCCCGGAAGTGGCGGGAGGCCCCCCTCCCCTCCTGGATGGTGCCGGCGGCCCTGGAGGCCTTCGGCGCCCGGGCCCACTACATGGCCCCCGGAACCCCGGACCCGGGCTCGACCCTCCTGAGCCCCCGGGCCCTCCTGAGGGTGGCCCGCCTCCGCTGGGCCAACGCCCTGGAGGCCACCTCCCGGCGGATGGCCCCCTGGAACGACAGGCCCCGCCTCCCGACTCAGCTCGCCGACTACCTGCTGAGGGGTGCGGGCTTCCTCGGCCGCTCTCCCGGCTACCTCTTCGACCTCGTCACGGACCGGGAGAGCCGCGCCTGAGGCTCCATCGGCAAAGAGGGGGCGCCGGGAACCGCCCCCCCCTCCCGCAGAACCTCTCCTGAGCCAGCCTCAGTCCGCCGTTGCCTCCTCGGTGGTTTCGGCTTCGGAGCCGAGTCCGGGAATGAGCTCGTCCACCTCCGAGAGGGGAAGGATCTCCTCGTCGTAGAAGTCCTGCTCCACGACGAACTCCACGTCCCGGTAGCGGTGCACCCCGCTTCCGGCGGGGATGAGGTGCCCGATGATGATGTTCTCCTTCAGCCCCTTCAGGTCGTCCCGGGCGCCGCGGACGGCGGCGTCGGTGAGCACCCTCGTGGTCTCCTGGAAGGAAGCGGCGCTGATGAAGGACTCGGTGGTGAGGCTGGCCTTGGTGATCCCCAGCAGGAGGGGCTCGGAGCGGGCCGCCTTCTGTCCGTCGGCAATGGCTCGCTGGTTGACCTCCCGGAAATCCACCCGGTCCACGTGGTCCCCTTCCAGAAACTCGGTGTCGCCGGGGTCCGTGATGCGGACCTTCTGGAGCATCTGCCGGACGATGACCCCGATGTGCTTGTCGTTGATCTTCACGCCCTGCAGGCGGTAGACCTCCTGGATCTCGTTGAGGAGGTACTCCTGCACGGCCCGGGGGCCCTTGATGCGCAGGACGTCGTGGGGGTTGATGGGTCCCTCGCTCAGGCGGTCTCCGGCCCGAACCTGGTCGCCCTCGTGGACCCGGAGGTGCTTACCCACCGGAATGTCGTACACACGCTCGTTCCCCGATTCGGGCGTGACGACGATCTCCCGCTTGCCTCGCTTGACCTCCCCGAAAGAGACGGCCCCGTCGATCTCGGTAATAGTGGCGGGATCCTTGGGCCTGCGGGCCTCGAAGAGTTCGGCCACACGGGGCAGACCCCCGGTGATGTCCCGGGTCTTGTAGACCTCCCGGCTGATCTTGGCCAGGATGTCTCCGGGCGTGACCTTGGTCCCGTCCGTGACGATGAGCTGGGCGCCCACCGGGAGGATGAACTCCCTGAGCTTCTCCCCGGGCTTTTTGCCCCGGGTCTTTTTGCGGATCTGAACCGTGGGGTGGAGCTTCTTGTCCCGGTCCTCGATGATGGTCATCTGCCGGCGGCCCGTGGACTCGTCCAGCTCCTCCCGCATGGTCTGCTCTTCCACGATGTCCTGGAAGTGGACCACACCCTCGGAGTCGGCCACGATGGGCTCGGAGTACGGATCCCAACTGAAGAGGAGGTCGCCGGCCTCGATCTCCTGGTCTCTTTCCACGGCCAGGGTCGCCCCGTAGGGCACCGACAGCCGACTCCGGACCTGACCCTCCGGGGTCTTGAGGATGATCTGCCCCTCCCTGGAGGTGACGATCTTCTGGTCGTCGGGGGTCTCCACGAAGGTGACCCTCTCCAGGGCGATGGTCCCGTTGATCTTGGACTTCCGCTGGGTCTGGGCGGCGATGCGGGCGGCGGTACCTCCGATGTGGAAGGTCCGCAGTGTGAGCTGGGTTCCCGGCTCACCGATGGACTGAGCCGCCAGGATCCCCACGGCCTCCCCGATGTCCACCATGTCCATGGTGGCCAGGTTCCGGCCATAACAGGCACGGCAGATCCCTCGCCTGGCCTCGCAGGTGAGCACGGAGCGGATCTTCACCGACTGGATGCCGGCGTCCTCCACGGAGTCGGCGGCGTCCTCTTCCACCAGTTCCCCGGCCTTGATCAACAGCTCGCCGTCGATGGGATCGTAGACGTCTTCCAGCGCCACGTTCCCCACGATGCGGTCCCGGAGGGGTTCGATGATGTCCTCCCCCTCCTTCAGCGCCGTCATCTCCAGCCCCAGGATGGTGCCGCAGTCCTCATCCGTCACGGTCAGGTCCTGGGCCACGTCCACCAGGCGCCGGGTGAGGTAGCCGGCGTCGGCGGTCTTCAGAGCGGTATCGGCCAACCCCTTTCGGGCGCCGTGGGTGGAGATGAAGTACTCCACCACGCTGAGGCCCTCCCGGAAGTTCGACTTGATGGGGCTCTCGATGATCTCACCGATCCCACCCGTGAGCTTCTTCTGGGGCTTGGCCATGAGGCCCCGCATCCCGGCGAGCTGACGCATCTGGTCCCGGTTCCCCCGGGCCCCGGAGGTCATCATCATGTACACGGGGTTGTACCCGTCCTTGGACCGCTCCAGGTGCCGGACCATGGCGTCGGCCACGTCGTTGTTGGCGTGGGTCCAGGTGTCGATGACCTTGTTGTAGCGCTCACCATTGCTGATGAATCCGCTGGCGTAGGCCCGCTGGAACCGCCCCACCTGCTCGTCGGCGTCGGTGAGGATCTCCGCCTTCTCCACCGGGATCTCCAGGTCTTCCACGCCCACGCTCACGCCGCCCATGGTGGCGTAGCGGAAGCCGAAGTCCTTGAGGTTGTCCAGGAATTCGGTGGTGCGGCTGAGCCCCACGACGGTGAAGCAGTCGAAGATCAGATCCCCCAGCTCCTTCTTGCCGAAGGTCCGGTTCAGGAAGCCCACCTCGTCGGGAATGATGGAGTTGAAGAGGACCCGGCCCGCCGTGGTCCGGATCCACCGGCCCGGCTTCCCCTCCTCCTGCAGCATCCGCTTGTCCCGGGGCGGGAACCAGAACCACACCAGAGTGTGGAAGTCGGCCCGCTCCGTGCCCAGGGCCATCTCCACCTCGCCGTAGGAGGAATAGCGGGGAGCCTCGGCGAAGAGCTCGTTCATCCTCTCCTCGGCCTCGGTCCGGACCTTCTTGGGCGCCTTGCCGTCCTTCAGCACCTCCTCCACGTCGTTCACCGCAAGAACGGGCTTGGTGAGGTAGTAGGACCCCATGACCATGTCCTGGGTGGGCGAGGCCACCGGACGCCCGTTGGAGGGCAGGAGGATGTTGTTGGAGGCCAGCATGAGGACCCTGGCCTCGAGCTGGGCCTCGAAGCTGAGAGGAACGTGGACCGCCATCTGGTCCCCGTCGAAGTCGGCGTTGAAGGCCGCGCAGACCAGGGGATGGATGCGGATGGCCTTCCCCTCAACCAGGACCGGCTCGAAGGCCTGGATGCCCAGCCGGTGCAGCGTCGGAGCCCGGTTCAGGAGGACCGGGTGGTCCTTGATGATGTCCTCCAGAACCTCGTAGACCTTGGGATCGTCCTTCTCGACGATCTTCTTGGCCCGCTTGACGGTTTCGGCCTCACCCCTCTTTTCCAGCTCGTGGATGATGAAGGGCTTGAAGAGCTCAACGGCCATGGCCTTGGGAAGGCCGCATTGATGAAGCTTCAGCTCCGGTCCCACCACGATGACGGAGCGGCCCGAGTAATCCACCCGCTTTCCCAGAAGGTTCTGGCGGAAACGGCCCTGCTTGCCCTTGAGCATGTCCGAGAGGGACTTCAGGGGCCGCTTGCCCCGACCGCGGATGGCCTTGGACCGGCGGCCGTTGTCGAACAGCGCGTCCACGGCCTCCTGGAGCATCCGCTTCTCATTGCGGAGGATGACCTCCGGAGCCCGCATCTCGATGAGCTTCTTGAGGCGGTTGTTCCGATTGATGACCCTCCGATAAAGGTCGTTCAGGTCCGATGTGGCGAACCTTCCGCCGTCCAGGGGGACCAGGGGACGGAGGTCCGGGGGAATGACCGGGATCACGTCCATGACGATCCACTCGGGACGGTTCCGTGCCTCGACGGTGTGGCCCGAGTTCCGCAGCGCATCCACCACCTTCAGTCGCTTCAGCTTCTTCTTCTTCCGGTGCTGGCTCGTCTCGGTAGCGATCTCGTGGCGGAGCCACTGGGCCAGGCGGTCCAGCCCCCGGCCGTCCACGTTCTGCTCCTCGATGTCCCGCTCGGGGGAATCCAGCATCTTGAGGAGGGCGCGGATGGCCTCGGCGCCGATCTCGGCCCGGAACTCCTCGTCCCCCTCCTCCCGGGCCTTCACCCGCAGATCGTAGTACTCGTCCTCGTCCAGCAGGTCCAGGAACTCCAGGTCCTGGGCCCCGGGATTGGTCACCACGTAGTTGGCATAGTAGATGACCTTTTCCAGGTCCCGGAGGGTGATGCCCAGGAGGTAGCCCAACTGGCTGGGAAGCGTCTTGAAGAACCAGATGTGGACGATGGGCACGGCCAGCTCGATGTGCCCCATGCGCTCCCGGCGAACCTTGGAGAGCGTGACCTCCACGCCGCAGCGGTCGCAGACGTGCCCGCGAAAGCGGATCCGCTTGAACTTGCCGCAGTGGCACTCCCAGTCCTTCACGGGCCCGAAGATCCGCTCGCAGAACAGCCCGTCCCGCTCGGGCTTGAAGGAGCGGTAGTTGATGGTCTCCGGCTTCGTGACCTCGCCGAACGACCAGCTCCGGATCTCCTCTGCCGCGGCGATCCTGAGCTGCATGAAGTCGAAGTCGGCGGAGCTGGAATCTCTGGCCCTGGGAAAATCGATCATGCGTTATGCACCCGTGTTAGCTAGAGGGTGTCGAAAAAGCTTGCTTGCGAACTGCTGGGGGATGCGATGGAGCATGCATGCCCCTGGTCGTACAACCAAACCGCTGAGATTGGATGCAGTCCAAGGCGGACGAGTACGACGAGTGAGGCGCACTGAAGGGTGCGCCGCAGCGAGTCGCACGGAGTCCAACGCCGGGATGCGCCAAGGTCAGCGGTTCCTCCTATTCTTCCCGGCCAAGGGTCACGCTGAGGCCGAGTGCCTGTAACTCCTTCACAAGCACATTGAACGACTCGGGGATCCCCGGCTCGGGAAGGTTGTCTCCCTTGACGATGGCCTCATACACCTTGGAGCGCCCGGTAACGTCGTCGCTCTTCACCGTCAGGATCTCCTGGAGCGTGTGGGCGGCCCCGTAGGCTTCCAGGGCCCAGACCTCCATCTCCCCGAAACGCTGTCCGCCGAACTGGGCCTTTCCGGCCAGGGGCTGCTGCGTGACCAGGGAGTAGGGGCCGATGCTCCGGGCGTGGATCTTGTCGTCCACCAGGTGGCTCAGCTTGAGCATGTAGATGGCGCCCACCGTCACCGGGAAATCGAAACGGTGCCCGCTCCGGCCGTCTCTGAGCCAGAGCTTCCCGCCGGCCTGGATCTCCGCGGCGGACAGGAGCTCCACGACGGCGTCGTCCAACCCCTCCTTCAGCGTCTTCTTGCGGTTCAGGGCCGCCACGGCGGGGAACGCCTCGGTGAATTTCTCGCCCCGGACCACGGCCACCATCTTGCCCGTCTCCACGGTGTAATCCACCAGCCGCTGGAAGGCGGCCTGCCCCTTCTCGTTCTTGGAGAGATCCGGGGTCAGGTACTCGTCCAGGGAACGTCCGATGCCCCGATTGACCGGGCTCCCGCCGTTGCCTCCATTGGTCCTGGAAGACCCGGAGCTCCGGGAACCGCCGAAGGCCTGGATGACCGCAAGAAGGTCCTCGAGGCCCTCCCCCTCCAGAGCCGCTTCGGGCCTGCCGAGGAGGGCTCCCCGGGCCCAGGTGATTCCCGCGACCTTCAGGAGCGCACCCACCTCGTCCTCCGATGCCCCCTGGAAGACGGGAGTCTTCGCCTCGAATCCGAGAATCTGGGCAGCCCACCCCAGGTGGGTCTCCAGGATCTGCCCCACGTTCATCCGGGAGGGCACACCCAGGGGATTCAGCACGATCTCCACCGGCGTGCCGTCGGGGAGGAAGGGCATGTCCTCCTCCGGTGCGATCCGGGCGATGATGCCCTTGTTTCCGTGGCGTCCGGCCATCTTGTCGCCCACGGAGATCTTCCGCTTCTCGGCGATGTAGACCTTCACCAACTGAACCACGCCGGGGGGCAGCTCGTCGGGCTGGAAGACCTTGTCGATCTGCTCTTCGGTCTTCTCCCGCACCCGGTCGATGCGCCGCTGGGCCTCGTCGACGACACGGCGAAGCTTCTCGGAGTTGTCCCTGTTCTGGACCTTCAGGGTCGTGAGGTCCACTTCCTTGAAGGAAAGGTCATCCAGGACGTCCTTGGTGACCTTCGTGCCTTCCTTCAGGTGGGGTTCCACGGTCCCCTTCTTCAGGCACAGGGCGATGGTCTGGAGGTGGAGGATGTCCCGGATCTCCTCGTCCCGGGCCTCGGTGATGCGCCCGATCTCCTCCCGCTCCTCGGTCCTGAGCTCGCCGATCTTGGCCCCATGCTCCTTCTCCAGGAGGGGATCGTCGATGCGGCGGCTGAAGATCTTCACGTCGATGATGGTTCCCGTCATCCCGGGAGGCAGCCGCAGGGACGAGTCCTTCACGTCCTTGGCCTTCTCTCCGAAGATGGCCGTCAGGAGCTTCTCCTCGGGGGAGAGCTCGGTCTCGCCCTTGGGGGTGATCTTCCCCACCAGGATATCCCCGCTCCTCACCCGGGCGCCGATGCGCACGATGCCCCGCTCATCCAGGTCCACAAGACTCTCTTCGGCCACGTTGGGAATCTCTCGGGTGATCTCCTCCATGCCCCGCTTGGTGTCCCGGACGTGGAGCTCCAGCTCCTGGATGTGGATGGAGGTATAGACATCCTCCCGCACCAGCTTTTCGCTGATGACGACGGCGTCCTCGAAGTTGTACCCGTACCAGGGCATGAAGGCGCAAAGGACGTTCCTGCCCAGGGCCAGCTCCCCGTGGTCGGTGGAGGGCCCGTCGGCGATGATGTGCCCGGGCTCGACCTTCTGGCCCTTCCGGACCAGGGGCCGCTGGTTGATGGCCGTATCCTGGTTGGTGCGCCAGAACTTCTTGAGCTTGTAGCGGTCGAACTGGGCCAGCTTGGCCAGGGGCTGCTCGGCCTTGCCGGTCTTCACGGCCCCCGTGTCCACCATGATCTCGTCGGCGGTGACATGGACCACCTGGCCGCCCCGGCGAGCGGTGATGACCGCTCCCGAGTCCCGTGCCACCTTCGCCTCCAACCCCGTCCCCACCAGGGGAGCGTCGGTGTGGAGGAGGGGCACGGCCTGCCGCTGCATGTTGGAGCCCATGAGGGCCCGGTTGGCGTCGTCGTGCTCCAGGAAGGGGATGAGGGCCGCCGCCACGCTCACGAGCTGGTCCGGGGCCACGTCCATGTAGTCGATGTCCTCGGGCCGCAGCAGCGGGAAGTCTCCCCGCTCCCGGCAGAGGACGAACTCGTTCTTGAAGTTCCCGTCGTCCAGAAGGGGAGCGTTGGCCTGTGCGATGCGGGCCTCCTCCTCCTCGTTGGCGCTGAGCCATTCCAGATCGTCGGTGACCTTCAGGTCCACCACTTTCCGGTACGGCGTCTCCACGAAGCCCAGCCCGTTGATGCGGGCGTAGGTGGTCAGGGAGGTGATGAGGCCGATGTTCGGACCCTCGGGGGTTTCGATGGGACACATCCGGCC
Source organism: uncultured Gemmatimonadaceae bacterium (assembly GCA_964464555.1). GTDB lineage: Bacteria > Gemmatimonadota > Gemmatimonadetes > Longimicrobiales > Gaopeijiaceae > CAYXGM01. Next base: position 7,646 of record CAYXGM010000091.1, read on the forward strand.
GTAGTGGGAATAGTGGACGTCCCGAACCTCGAAGCCGGCCCGCTCCCGGGTCAGACCACCCGGCCCCAGGGCGCTCAGACGACGCTTGTGGGTCATCTCGGCCAGGGGGTTGGTCTGATCCATGAACTGGGAGAGCTGGCTGGACCCGAAGAAGGCCTGGATGACGGCGGACACGGTCCGGGCATTGACCAGGTCGTCGATGTTGATCTTCTCGGGGTCCGTGTTGATGCTCATCCGTTCCTTCACCAGACGGGCCATCCGGGACAGCCCCACGGAGAACTGGTTGGCGATGAGCTCGCCCACCGTCCTCACCCGGCGGTTGCCCAGGTGGTCGATGTCGTCGGTGAAGCCGACCCCCTCGCTCAGGTCGATGAGGTAGCGGAGGATGGCGATGAAATCGTCCCTGGTGAGGACCGTCGTGCTCCGGGGAGTGTCCAGATGAAGCCGCTGGTTGATCTTGTAGCGGCCCACACGACCCAGGTCGTAGCGCTTGGGGTTGAAGAACACCCGCTCCAGCGTCGTCCGGGCCGTCTCCATGTTGGGCGGCTCGCCGGGACGGAGGAGGGAGTAGATGGCCGAAAGAGCCTCCTCCTCGGAGTTGGTGGGATCTTTCTTCAGCGTGTTCTTGACGATGGGGCTGTCCCCCCGGGCGCCACTCCCCTCGGCCTTTCCGTAAACCTTGATCGTCTCGATCTCGGCCCGCTGCAGGCGCTCCAGGACTTCCTCGGTCAGCTCCGAGGAGGCCTCGAGGACGATCTCCCCGGTCTCCGGATCCACCACGTCTTCGGCCACCACCAGGCCCGTGACGTCGTTGGGTCCGCCCTTGGCCTCCTCGGCCTCGGCCAGATCCACCTCGTTGACGTCGAAGAAGAGCTGATAGATATCGGCGTCGGTCCCGTAGCCGAAGGCCCGGAGCAGGGCCGTGGCCGGGAACTTCTTCTTCTTGTCGATATGGACGTAGCTGATGTTGTTGATATCGACGGTGAACTCCACCCAGGATCCCCGGAAGGGGATGATTCGGGCGCTGTGAAGCTTGGCCCCGTTGGGGTGGACGTTCTCCTCGAAGATGACCCCGGGAGAGCGGTGTAGCTGGCTCACCACCACCCGTTCGGCCCCATTGATGATGAAGGTGCCGAGCTCGGTGAGGAGAGGGAGGTCGCCCAGGTAGACTTCTTTCTCGATGATGTCTCTGGGGCGGCGCTCGTCCTCTTCTTCCACGTCTTCCCAGACGATGAGCCTCAGCGTCGCCTTCAGGGGCGCCGCGTAGGTCATGTCCCGCTCGATACACTCCTCCACCGAGTACTTGGGCTCCCCCAGCGTGGAGGTCACGTACTCCAGCGTGAAGTTCTCGTTCACGTCGCTGATGGGGAAAATCTCCCCGAAGACGCGGTCCAGACCGAAGTCCCACTGCTCCTCCAGCGGGACCTCCGTCTCAACGAGCTTTTCAAAGGAACGAAGCTGAACGTCCAGCAGGTTAGGCATCGGCATGACCGGCTTGAGCTTGGCAAAGCTCAGGACCGATCGACCATCGCTCCGAATATCCAACGGGACTTCCCCCTTTTTTCGAACCGCTCCGCCCGGTGCGGCCCGACAAGATGGAATGGGTGCAAGAGGCCAAGCGCAGATATCCCCGTCGCGCCGTGAACCTCGGTCCGGGGTGGCCTTCGGCTCACCCTCCCGGCGGCGGGGACCTGCACCTACTGCCTTGTTTTTCATGTCCGGAAGGGCGATCCGACCTTCCGAAACAGGCGTGTAGGCCCCCGCCCCCCGGGGACCCGGGACCATCCCGGGCCCTGCCGGAAGGGGGCGAAACAGCCTACTTCAGCTCGACGGTGGCTCCCACGTCTTCGAGCTTGGCCTTGATCTGCTCGGCCTCCTCCTTGGAGACCTCTTCCTTCACGGTGCCGGGAGCGTTGTCCACCAGCTCCTTGGCTTCCTTCAGGCCCAGGCTGGTGACCTCGCGGACCACCTTGATGACCTGGATCTTCTTGTCGCCGATCCCTTCCAGGACGACGTCGAACTCGGTCTGCTCCTCAGCCTCTTCGGCCGGAGCGCCGGCGGCGCCGGGCACGGCACCAGCCATCGGTGCGGCCGCCACCGCAGTGACGTTGAACTTCTCTTTGAAGGCCTCGACAAACTCCGACAGCTCGAGAACGGTCATGTTGCCGATGGTCTCGAGAAGCTCTTCGTGGTTCACAGCCATGATGAAGAATCCTCCTTAACAAACCCGGACAGCGCCGGCACTCTGGGAATACAAAGTCTCTTGAGGGAGGAGGTCGACCTCAGTCGTCCTCCTCCTCCTTCTTCTCTTTCAGGGCCTCGATCAGGCCGCCCATCTCCTGGAGCTTCCCTTCCAGGGCCCCCGCCAGGTTGGCCAGGGGTGCTTCGAGGACCCCGGCCAACATGGCCAGGAGCCCGTCTCTCGGCGGCAGCTTCGCCAGCGCGGCGATCTGCTCGGCATTCAGCAGGGCATCGTCCAGCACCGCCACCTTGAACACAGGCCGGTCGCCATGTCCCTTGGCGAAGTCCGCGACGGTCTTGGCGGCCTCCACCGGACCCGAGTGACCCAGGACCACCCCCGTGGGGCCGTCCAACCACTCGGTGAGGTCCGGCAGCGTCAGCTCTTCCAGGGCCAGCTTCACCAGGCGGTTCTTCACCACCAGGTACTCGGCGCCGTTCTCCTTGAGCTCCTGCCGCAGAACGGTCATGGACTTCACGTCCAGACCGGTGAAATCGGTGAGGAAGACCGCGGGTGAGTCCTGCAGTCTCTCACGAAAATCCTGGACGAAGCTTTCCTTGTCAGCGCGTTTCATCAGGTGCTCCGTCGGTAGAGGTTGGGATCGATGGCGACGCCGGGACCCATGGTGCTGGACACGCTCACCCCTCTCAGGTACGTGCCCTTGGCCGAAGCCGGCCGAGCCCGGACGATCTCGTCCATGAAGGCGTTCAGGTTCTCCGTGAGGAGGTCGGCATCGAAGGAGATCTTCCCGATGGGCGCATGGACGTTCCCCGTCCGATCGACCCGATACTCGATCTTACCGGCCTTGATCTCCTTGACCGCCTGACCCACGTCGAACGTCACCGTCCCGGCCTTGGGCGTGGGCATCAGGCCCCGAGGACCGAGGATCCGGCCCAAAGGACCCACCTTGCCCATCATGTTCGGGGTGGTGACGGCCACATCGAACTCGAGCCAGCCCCCCTGGATCTTATCCACGTACTCCACGCCTACGTAATCGGCGCCGGCCTCCTTGGCTTCCTCTTCCTTTTCTCCCTCGGCGATGACCAGGACCCGGATCTCCTTTCCCGTTCCGTTGGGGAGGACGACCGTGCCCCGGACCACCTGATCCGCCTGCCGGGGATCGACCCCCAGGCGGGCAGCCACCTCGACGGTCTCGTCAAAGCCGGCGAAGGAGAGGTCCTTTACCGTCCGGATTGCATCCTGTGGGGGAAGCTTGCGGCCAACCGATACCTTGGCCTTGGCGTCTTTGTAACGCTTTCCGCGTCTTGGCATAGTTCACGAGCCGGCTCGTCTCGCCCTCCCACCCCTGGCGGCTCACAGTGGGTGGTTGATCGGGCTTTATGGTGTTCAGGGCCCTGGCTTTCGGAGCTCTCTCGGCTCCCCCGCTTCGCTACGAACGCCTTCGGCGTCCGGGCCTCCCTGCTAGTACGTCACCTCGATGCCCATGCTCCGGGCGGTCCCCGCCAACATCTTCACCGCCGAGTCCACGTCGGTGGTGTTCAGGTCCCGCATCTTGGTCTCGGCGATCTCGGCGAGCTGATCCCGGGTGACGACCCCCACCTTCTCGGTATTCGGAACGCCGGAGGCCTTCTCCAGGCCCGCAGCCTTCTTGATGAGATAGGAGGCCGGAGGCGTCTTCGTGATGAAGGAGAAGCTCCGGTCGCCGTAGACCGTGATCTCCACCGGGGTGATCACGCCCTGCTGGGTCTGCGTCTTGGCGTTGAACTGCTTGCAGAACTCCATGATGTTCACGCCGTGCTGACCCAGGGCCGGACCCACGGGGGGTGCCGGGTTCGCCTGTCCTCCGGGCACATGGAGCTTGATGAATCCGATGACTTTTTTCGCCATGCCTCTTCTGCGCCGTTCCCGGCCCTCAGTATCCCTTCAACTGGGTGAAGTCCAACTCCACGGAGGTGGGTCGTCCGAAGAGTGATACCTCGACCTTCACCTTGCCCTTGTCTCGGTAGACCTCCTGCACCGTGCCGCTGAAGTCGGTGAAGGGTCCCGAAGTGATCTCCACCACCTGATTCACGTGGAAGGGGATCTCCTCGTGGCTCTCCTCCTCCGACTCGACCTTGATGCCGAGGATCTTGTTGATCTCTTCTTCCCGCAGGGGCTGGGGAGCCTTCCCCGAGCCCACGAACTTGATGACGCCCTGAATGTTGTTGACGATGTGCATGGTCCGGTCGTTCAGGACCATCTTCACCAACACATACCCCGGGTAGAGCCGACGGGTGACGTTCACGCGCTTCCCGTTGCGGATCTCCATCACATCCTGCGTCGGGACCAGGGCGTCCTGGATTTCCTTCTCCTCAGGCTCCTCTCCGGACTCCTCGGTGATCTTCCGCTCGATGAGCTTCTGAACCTTGTTCTCGTGCCCCGAGTAGGTCTGGACCGCGTACCACCGGATCCCTTCCATCGTGTCTTCAGACATCTAGGCTCCAAAGACCCGCATGATCAGGTCGATGACGGTCCTCGACGCGAAGTCCATGATCCAGATGATGATCGCCACGACGATGGAAAAGAGGATGATGACGAAGGTGGCGTTCTTGAGCTGCTCATAGTCCGGCCAGGTGACCCGCTGGAGCTCCGCCCAGGACTCTTCGATGAACGTCCGTGTGCTGGCGATCTTCTGCATCATGGGTCAGAAGTCCGGTTACTTGGTCTCTTTGTGCTTGGTGTGCGTCCTGCACCGGGGACAGTACTTCCTGTACTCCACCCGGCCCGGGTGCAGCCGCTTGTTCTTCGTGTTCGAATAGTTCCGCTCCTCGCACTCCTTGCAGGCGAGGATGATCTTGTCCCTGGGCATGTCGGTGCCTTACTCGATGATTTCGGTGACCACGCCGGCGCCCACGGTCCGGCCACCCTCACGGATGGCGAACCGCA
>CAYXGM010000092.1:0-12463 GCA_964464555.1 uncultured Gemmatimonadaceae bacterium
GCAAGCCGAAGGGTCCTCGACGGTTCCCCGGGACAGGGGGTACCGACCCGGGACGATAAGGCGGGGTCGCGCTTCCGGGAAGGCAGGTTGGCCGTGCCGGACGGACCCCGGCCCGGCGGCGGCCGCCCCCCCGGGTTGAGTCGGGCCGGGAGGGTCCGGTAGATTTCACCAGCGGATCCAGGCTCCTGCCCGCCAACGGTCCCCCTCCGTCACCGAAGGGAACCGGGCTCGGGGCGGGTGGCCCCACACCAACGGGAGAGCCCTCCATGGCTCGACGTTTCAGTCATCTCCTCCTTTTCCTGGTCCTGGCCGGGCCCCTCACGGCCCAGGACCGGGGCTTCCGTCCCTCGGACTACTACGACATCGTCACGGTGTCCGACGTGGCCGTGTCCCCCCCGGGGGCTTACGTGGCCTTCACCGTCACCACCGTCGTGGAGGAGGAAAACGCCCGTCACCGGGAGATCTGGCTCCAGCCCCTCCGGGGCGGGCGGCCCGACGGGGATCCCTTCCGCATCACCAGCCCCACGGCGGAATCCTCGTCTCCTTCCTGGTCACCCGACGGGAGCGTTCTCTCCTTCTCTTCCAGGCGGGAGGGGGATCCCAACCCCATCTGGTTCCTGAGAGTGGAGGGGCCGGGGGGGGAGGCCTTCCACATCGAGGGCGTGCAGGGACGTCCGGTCTGGTCTCCCGACGGGGAATGGATCGCCTTCACCCATGCTCCGGACGGTGAGGAAGACGAAGAGGACTCCAGGGACGGGTGGATTGCCCCCGATGCCGTCACGAACACCCTGGATCCCCGGCGCTTCGACGGACGGGTCATCACCTCCATCCGCTACAAACGGGACGGGGTCGCCACCCTTCGTCCCCACTTTTCCGTGGAGGAGAAGGACCAGCTTTTCGTGGTCCCGGCCGCCGGGGGCGAGGCACGTCAGCTCACGGAGCTGGACTTCGACGTGGGCTCGCCGGCATGGGGCGGGGACGGCCGGTTCATCTTCTTTTCCGGTGACGAGTACGAGGACGATGAGCTCCTGGACGAGCTGACCCAGGACCTCTGGGTCGTGCCCGTGGCCGGGGGGTCCGCACGCCGTCTCACCAGCAATCCCGGATCCGAGTCCCGGCCCGCCGTCTCCCCGGACGGGGACCGCATGGCCTTTCTCTCCACTCCGGCCAGGGGAGCCCAGACGGACCTCATGGTGGTGGAGCTGGGCCCCAACGGGACCTTCAGGGGGGAGCCCCTGAACCTGACGGAGAACTGGGACCTGACCCCCGGAACCCCCTACTGGACCGCCGACGGGTCCTTCCTCAGGTTCAGCACCCGCATCGGCGGGAATTCCCACCTCTTCGGGATCCCCTCCGTGGGCGGGAGGGTTGCCCAGGTCACCACCGGGGATCGGCGGCTCAGCTCCTTCTCTTCTTCGTCCACCGACGAGGTGCTGGCTTACGTGGGCGCCGACGTCGTCACCCCCTCGGAGCTCTACGTGGCCAGCGGCGACGGCTCCACGGAGCAGAGGGCCACCGGCTTCAACGACGCCTGGCTCCGGGACGTGACCCTCATGCCCGCCGAAAACCTGAGCTGGACGGCACGGGACGGGACGGAGGTGGAGGGGTGGGTCATCAGGCCGGTGAGGTACCGGGAGGGACGGTCGTACCCCCTCATCCTGAAGATCCATGGCGGTCCCCACAGCGCCTATGGAAACACCTTCTTCCCCACCTTTCACGTTCTGTCGGCCTCCGGCTTCTTCGTCCTCTACACCAACCCCAGGGGCTCGGCCGGCTACGGGCACGACTTCAAGTACGCCACCCGGGGCGAGTGGGGAATCGTGGACAAGGAGGATTACCTGAACGGGCTGGACACGGCCCTGGAGCTCCATCCCGGCGCGGACCCGGGGCGCCTGGGTGTCTCGGGAGGGAGCTACGGCGGGTTCATGACCAACTGGCTCACGGCCACCACCGACCGGTTCCAGGCCGCCGTCACCTCCCGCTCCATCACCAACTGGGAGAGCTGGTACGGGACCTCCGACGCCCAGGGGCTCACCGAGTTCGAGTTCCTGGGGCCGCCCTGGGAGCAGCGGGACCTGTACCGTCGGCTTTCGCCCATTTCCTACGTGGAAAACGTCACCGTCCCCACCCTCATCATCCACTCGGAGAACGACTACCGCACCCCCATCGCCGACGCCGAGCAGTGGTTCATGGCTCTGAAGAAGCGGGGTGTGCCCGTGGAGATGGTCCGGTATCCCCGCTCCTCCCACGGGCTCTCCCGTACCGGAGAGCCCTGGCTGCTGGTGGATCGGCTGGAGAGGATCCGGAGCTGGTTCGAGCACTGGCTCGTGGACGTTCCTCCCGGCGGACCGTAGGGGAGGAGGGAGGCATGAGCGACCCCGCCGGGTGCCCCGTTCCCGGAGTCAGGACCCTGGAGCACACGGCGGATGTGGGGCTCGAGGTCAGGGCCGGGTCCCTGCCGGAGCTCTTTGTTCGGGCCGCCGAGGGCGCCATGTGGCTCGTCCTGGAGCGAGTTCCTGAAGGCACGGATTCCGGGTCCGAGGCCCGATCCCTGGAGCTGGTCGAGGACGATGAGGCTACCCTCTTCAGGGCCTGGCTCCGGGCCCTTCTCCTGTGGGACGAAGAGGAGGGCTTCGTCACCACCGGGGCACGGATCTCCCTCTTCCCCATCCCGGCCTGCGCACCGGACGACGGGCTGGGCATCGCCCTCCGGGCCCGGGTGGAAGGGGTGGCGGACCGGGGCCCCAGAGTTCGAGAGATCAAGGGTGTCACTCTCCACGCCCTGGAGGTGCGGCGGGAGGGTGACCACTGGAAGGGAAGGGTCATTTTCGATGTCTGAGATCGTTCGCCTGGACGCGTACCGCTGGCTGATCCCTCGACGGGGAAAGATGAGGGTGGATGGCCTCCTCTTCGCCGACGAGAACCTCATGAGGGACATCCGGGGGGACGAGGCCACGAAGCAGGTGGCCAACGTGGCCCAGCTTCCCGGCATCGTGGGGCGCTCCATCGGGATGCCCGACATCCACTGGGGCTACGGGTTCGCCATCGGGGGGGTGGCCGCCTTCGACCCCGACGAGGGCGGCGTGGTGTCCCCGGGAGGGGTGGGCTACGACATCAACTGCGGGGTCCGGCTCCTCCGGTCCCGGCTCCAGGGCGCGGAGCTTCGTGACCACCTCCCCTCCATCATGGACGAGCTGTACCGGACCATTCCCGCCGGCGTGGGGAAGGGGTACAAGGAGTTCGTCCTGGGGGCCCGGGATATCCGGGACATCCTCCTCCGCGGGGCCGCCTGGGTCGTGGACGAGGGATTCGGGACCCCCTCCGACCTGGAGCACATGGAAGACGGGGGAGCCCTCGCCGGGGCCGATCCCGATCAGGTCAGCGATCGGGCGGTGCAGCGGGGAAGGAGCCAGGTGGGGACGGTGGGGAGCGGAAACCACTTCGTGGAGGTCGGCGAGGTGGAGACGGTGTACGACGAGGCCGCGGCTCGGCGTCTGGGGCTCGAGGAGGGCACGGTCACCGTCTTCATCCATTCCGGGTCCAGGGGCCTGGGCTACCAGGTCTGCGACGACTACCTGGATGTGATGCTGAGGGCCTCCAAGCGCTACGACATCGACCTCCCCGACAAGCAGCTCGTATGCGCCCCCCTGGATTCTCCGGAGGCCAACGACTACCTGGGGGCCATGAGGGCGGCGGCCAACTTCGCCTTCGCCAACCGGCAGATGATGAGCCACCGGGTCCGGAAAGCCTTCGAGACGACGCTGGGCCGGAGCGCCGGGGAGCTGGGGATGGGCCTGGTCTACGACGTGGCCCACAACATCGCGAAGTACGAGAAGCATCGCGTCGCCGGGCGGGAGAAGACCCTCTGCGTTCACCGGAAGGGAGCCACCCGGGCCTTCCCGCCGGGTCACCCGGAGCTGAGCCCGACCCACAGGGACCTGGGTCAGCCGGTCTTCATTCCGGGAGACATGGGACGCTACTCCTATGTGCTCCTGGGCACCCAGGGAGCCTACGACGAGACCTTCGGGTCCACCTGCCACGGCGCCGGCCGTAGGATGAGCCGCCGGCAGGCCAAGAAGGCGGCTCGTTCCAGGGACCTGAGAGCCGAGTTCGACGAGCTCGGCATCCAGGTCCGGGCCTCCTCCTTCTCCACGGTTGCCGAAGAGATCCCCGAGGCCTACAAGGACGTGGCCGACGTGGTGGACGTGGTGGATCGGGCGGGGATCGGCCGGAAGGTCGTCCGCCTGAGGCCCCTGGGGGTGCTGAAGGGATGAGCGCCGGCGACCCCTTCCTCGGATTCTCTCCCGGGACCTTCCTCCGGCGCCGGTCCAGGGTGATGGAGGAGTTGGACGGTGGGGCCATGCTCCTCCCCTCCGCCCCTCTCCGCCACAGCTCCCGGGACACGGAATACCGGTACCGGCCGGACTCGGAGCTCTTCTACCTCACCGGATGCACCGAGCCCGACGTGGTGGCTCTCTTCCTGGACACGGGGGAAGAGGACCGGTTCCACCTCTTCGTTCCCCGGCGGGACCCCCGAGCCGAGCTCTGGACGGGACCCCGGATGGGTCCCGACGAAGCCGGGGAGGTGTTCGGGGCCGATGCCGTCCACTCCCGGGACCAGCTCGAGGAACGACTCCCGAAGCTCCTGAAGGGGGCCGGGAGGATCTTCTTTCGCCTGGGGAACCATCCTCCCGTCCAGCGCCTGGTGGTGGAGGCCCTGGAGGAGGCACGGGCCCGGGGACAGCGGAAGGGGACGGGGCCCCGCAGCGTCGTCGATCCCGGTGAGATCCTGGACGAGCTCCGGCTCAGGAAGGACGACGAAGAGATCGAGCGCCTGCGGAGGGCGGCGGCGGTGACCGTCCAGGGGTTCCGTGAGGCCATGGCCGGGGCCCGCCCGGGTATGGGGGAATGGGAGGTGGAGAGCCTCCTGGAAGCCTCCTTCCGCCGGCAGGGAGCCCAGGGACCCGCCTTTCCCACCATCGCCGCCTCCGGGGCCAACGGGTGCATCCTCCACTACTCCTCCAACGCCGACACCCTGGGCCCGGACGACCTCCTCCTCCTGGACGGGGGCGCCCAGGTGGATCTCTACGCCGGGGACGTTACCCGGACCTTTCCCCCGGGGGGGCGTTTCGCGGCGGGGCAGCGGGCCGTCTACGAGGTCGTGCTCGCCGCCCACGACCTGGCCCTGGAGGCCCTGCGTCCAGGCGTGCCGGTGAAGGAGGTGCACGGCGCGGCGGTGGGGGGGCTGGTGGCCGGACTGGTGGAGTTGGGCGTGCTGCGGGGCGACACGGAGGAGCTGGTGGCCCGGGAGGCCCACAAGGAGTTCTTCCCCCACCGGACCTCACACTGGCTGGGACTGGATGTCCACGACCCGGGGGACTACGCCACGGACGGGGAGCCGAGGCTCCTGGAGCCCGGCATGGTCCTCACGGTGGAGCCGGGACTCTACGTCCCCCCGGGCTCGGAGGTGGGTGAGGCGGGTCGCTTCCAGGGGATCGGCGTCCGCATCGAAGATGACGTCCTGGTGACGGAGGACGGCCACGAGAACCTCACCGCCGGTCTCCCCACGTCGATTCAGGAGATCCGGTAACTCACCTTCACCCTTGTTTCAGGAGGTCCGGTGGACCACGAACTCAGCCTTTCCCGCTCCTTCTTCAAGGGCCACGGCCACGGAAACGACTACCTGGTCTTTCAGGAGGGGGATGATTGGTCGGTGACGGAAAGAAGCGTGGAGGCCGTCTGCCACCGGTGGAGGGGGGTGGGGGGCGACGGGATCGTGGCCCTCCTCGAGCCGCCGGGACCGCCCTTCCGCCTGCGGATGTTCAACCCCGACGGGGGTGAGTTCGAGCGGAGCGGAAACGGGCTCCGCATTCTCGGCTCCTTCCTCCGTTCCCGGGGCTGGGTCGGCCTGAAGGAGCCCTTCCCCGTTCGGGTGGGGGGGGATGAGGTGCGGATGGAGATCCTGGAGGAGACGGCAAGTGGCGAGGTGGACGTGGCGGTGGAGATGGGGCGGGCCCGTATGGGGCCGGAGGCCGTGGGCGGAACGGCGGGTGACGAGCCCGGCGGGCCGGGAACCCTTCCCGGTCCGGACGGGGAGCCCCTCCAGGCCCAACCCGTGTCGGTGGGGAACCCCCACTGCGTGCTCTTCGGCGTCGAGCTGACGGAGGCGGAGCTCCTGCGGCTGGGGCCTTTCATGACCGCCCACCCGGCCTTTCCCGCCGGGGCCAACGTCCAGCTCGCCCGTGTGCCCGGCCCCGGACGGGTGGAGATCCTCATCTGGGAGCGGGGGGTGGGGCGGACGGCCTCCTCCGGGACCAGCGCGTGCGCCGCCGCCGCGGCCTCGGTTCACCGGGGCTCGAATGCTCCCGGACCCATACGGGTGGAGATGGAAGGGGGGGACTTCCTGGTGGAGGTGAGCTCCGAGCTGGAGGTCCGGCTTCAGGGCCCCGTGCGGCCGGTCATGGAGGGGAAGCTCCGGCCCGAGTTCATCCGGGAGCTGGGGGCCTCGCCCTGAGGCTCAGCTTCCCCTCCAGGCTCACGTCCCCACCCTGGTCATGAAGATCAGGTCCGCACCCTGGTGAGGAACACGAGGCCGGCTCCCAGAAAGAGGAGGTTCGGGAGCCAGGCCGCGACGAAGGGGGAGAGGACTCCGGTCTCGCCCACGGCCCCGGAGATGCGGAAGAGGAGGAGGTAGAGGATGGTGGACAAAAGAGCCACCCCGATTCCGTAGGCCGTCCCGCCCCGCTTGGTGCTCGTGGCCAGGGGCGCTCCGAAGAGGATGATGACCAGGGTGGCCACCGGGATGGCGAGCTTCTCCTGCCGGTCCACCAGGAGCTTGGCCGGATCCCCGCCGGACCGGGTCATGATCTCGGCCAGGCGGCCCATTTCCTCGTAGGTCATCTCCTCCGGCGGCCTGGGTTCATCCAGAAGATCCTCCGGACGTTCGGAAAGCCCCCGGAGCTGCAGGGCCTGGAACCGGTAGGTCCTCTCCCGGCCCTCGTCCAGGAGAATCCGGTAGTACCCGTCCCGGAAGGTCCACCCTTCCGCCTCCTCGTACTGGGCGGTCTCGGCGATGAGATGTGCCGAGGGGCGGCTGGCCCCGGGGTCCACCTTCTCCATCACCACGCCCGAGAGGGATCCCCGCTCCACGTTCAGCCCCCTGATGGAGAAGTTCCGGCCCTCGGCTCCCTGGAAGACGAAGTTCGCCCGGTAGTCCCTCCGGCGGTCCTCCTGCCGGAGGATCTCGGCGGCCCGGCGGTTGGCCCGGGGAACGACCTCCTCCAGCGCCAGCGCGGCGCCGGTGAGGAGAACGCCCAGGACGATGATGGGGACGATGAGCCGGTGAAAGGAGATGCCCCCAGCCTTGGCCGCCACGATTTCCCGGTGCATGGTCATGATCTGGATGGTGAAGACCGAGGCGATGAGGGCGGCGATGGGAAAGGACCACTGGACGAACTGAGGCAGCATGTACAGGTACGCTTTGCACACTTCCAGCCAGGTGAGCCCCTGGTCCAGGTAGTCCTCCAGCTTCTCCGTCACGTCGCCCAGAACGAAGAGGATGGGAGCCCCTACGACGAAGGCCACGAACACCTTCAGGAAAGACCGGGCGATCAGGCGATCGAGAATCCTCGTCACGATGCCCTCCCCCCGCCGGCACCCACGAGCTTCCCCGAGAACCGGGAGAAGGGCCTGGTGAGAGTGAAAAAGAGGTCGTCCCAGCCTCCGGCCCGGGCCGTGGCCATGCTTCTGGACATACGGGCCACCAGCACCAGGGCTATGGGGAGGAGGATGAGGTTCGGTGCCCACATGGCCAGGGCCGGGCTCAGGATTCCGTCGTCGGCCAGGGCTTCGCCACCGATGAGGAAGACCCAGAAGAGGGCGAAAATGGCCACGGAGGCGGTGATGACCATGCCCACGCCCCCTCTGGGAAAACGGAGGGCCAGGGGGGCGCCCACCAGGACGAAGACCAGGCATGCAAAGGAGATGGCCCACTTCTTGTAAATCTCCACCCTGTACTTGATGGAGTTGAGCCGAAGGTCCCGGGCCACCTGGGCGTTGCTCCGGGTGGTGAGCATCACCGAGCGGGTCACGTCGTCCGGCGGGAGGATGTCCATCCCGTCCAGGTCATCTCCTTCCCCTCTCGCCGTGGCGACGGGCCGGCCCTCCCCGGGAGGCACCAGCGTGTCTCCGGCGAGCTGCCACCCCAGGGCCCGCCTGACGGCGTAGAAAGCCTCCTCCTGCGTTGCTGCCCGGATGCTGTCGCGGCGGGCGTCGAACCGGCGGGCCGTATCGGCCAGCATCCGGGTGGACATCTCCCGGTCCGTCCGGTAGCCTCCTCCGGCGCCCTCCTGCCAGACGTTCCCGATGTCCCGGATGGGGAAGAACTGCTCCCGGAAGGTGGAGCGCTGGAAGCCCCCCGTCCGGTTCCTGGGGACCTCCAGCACCATCCCGTCGTACAGGGTGAGGAAGAGATCGGTCTGGTTTTCGCTGAAAGCCATGGTCCCCCTTTCAGCGTACGTTGTACGACGGGCTCGTGGATCGCTCACGTCGTAGATGACCACGTCCTCCAGAATGGAGGTGGCAGGATCGATGCGGACGGCCTGGAGGTAATAGACGTGCCGTGCTTCTTCCGACTGGGCGACGACCGAGTTGACGACCTGCTCCCGAAGTTGGAAGGTGGGGCTCTTGCGGCCGATATCCACCAGTAGGTTCTTTAGCGCATGGTTGGCCTCGGGAAGAGCCCGGTCCATGAAGAGGAACATGGATCCGGCCAGGATGACGCCGATACCCGCCAGGGGCAGGAGGATGCGGACGGGATTCACGCCCCCGGCCGTCATGGCGGTGATCTCGTTTTCCGCCGAGAGGACGCTGAAGGCGTAAAGGACCGCCACCAGGACCGACATGGGGAGGGTCAGGGCCACCGTGTGGGGGAGGGCCAGGAGGGCGAACTGGGCCAGGGCCGTCCAGGGCAGGCCCTTCCCGACGAGCTGGTCCAGGCGCTGGGCGACGGTATTGAGGAAGAGGAGCCCCGTGAGGAGGCTGAAGGAGAAGATGAAGGGGCCCAGGTGGCTCCGGATCAGATAGCGGGTGAGAATGGCCATCACACAAGATACACGAAACCGGCGCCTCCGGTCCCCCCTCCGAGCTTCATGATCCACCGGCTTTTCCTGCTGACCGTGGGCCTCCTGGGGTGGGGGTGGGCTGCAGGCATGGGAGCCCAGGAGATCCCGCCCCCGGCCCGGGAGCCGGTGGCCGGCGGGGTGCCCCTCCGCCTGGGACTTCAGCCCATGCTTCTCCCCTTCACCATTCACCTGGGGGAGCTTCCCCGCCTCCCCTATCCGCTGAGGCGGGAGCCGGAGCCGGGTGGGGACCTCCCGGCCGGGATCCGGAGCCGCAACCCCTTCGCCCCCGGGGACACGCCCTCTCCCTTCGACGTCACCCCGGCCCTCCTGACTCCGAACCTTCCTCTCCTGCCGTCGGAGGCGGCGGCGGCCGGGGAACCCCCGACCGACCCCCTCCGGGAGCAGGAGCTGGAGCCCCTCCTTCAGTCCGAGTACGCCCAGGTCGGCGTGCTCCTCCGGGCCAGGGGCGAGTTCGGAGGCGACTGGAATCGATTCCGTCCCTGCGAGACGGGACTCCAGGAGAGTTGTGATCCCGGACTCTTCCCGGAGCTTCGTCCCGACATCCAGTTCGGTCTGATCGTGGACGGGACGGTGGCGGACCGGGTCCATGTGGACGTGGACTACGACGAGACCCGGGAGTTTTCCGCCGCCAACAGGATCAACGTCTACTACCAGGGGAAGCCGGGGGAGCTCCTCCGGCGCATAGAGGTGGGGGACGTGACCCTGCGGTTTCCCGAGTCCCGGTTCCTCACCCAGGGAATTCCCGCGGGCAACTTTGGCTTCAGGGCCCTCACGGACCTGGGTCCCCTGGAGATGCAGACCGTCTGGGCCCAGCAGAACGGCGACCTCTCATCCCGGGAATTCCAGCTCTCCGGCGTAGGGGGGCGGGAGGCCTTCATCCAGGAAGACACGCTGGTCCTGGACGATGCCGACTACGTCAAGGGTCAGTTCTTCTTCCTGGCCGATCCCCGGGAGATCGAGGACTTTCCCCACCTGGACGTCCTCTCCCTGGAGCCCGGCTCGGCTCCCCCCTCCGTGGCCCCCGGGGCCCGGCCCATTCAGCTCTACCGGTTCGAGAACGATCCGGTGACCCGGCAGCAGGTGGAGGGCTACATCCAGGCCACGGCGGTGGCGGAGGGTGAGGAGGGAAGGGTGGAGGAGTCGGGATGGTTCCGCTACCAGCGGCCGGCGGTGGATTACTTTCTCCATCCCAGCGGCCTCTGGGTGGTGTTGAGACGGCCCCTGCGCCAGGACGAGATGCTCGCCGTGACCTACGTTACCGCCGCCGGGGACACGGTGGGCGACTACAATCCCGAGGCCATCCACAACGCCGGCGGACGCCCCACCCTCCGGCTCCTCAAGGCCTCGGGGCCCAAGCACCAGCCGGGGAGCCCCACCTGGCTCAGAGAGATGCACCAGGTCTACCGGGTCTCGGGGTCCGATGACGTGGAGCCCTCCTCGGTGGCCCTGGCCCTCTCCCTGGGGGAGCTCTCCGCAGGACGGACCTTCAAGCGCCGGCCCGACGGAGAGGAGGTCACCCTCCTCAAGCTCATGGGCCTGGACGAGGAAGCCCCCATCGACCAGGTGGACCCCAACACCATCTACCGGCCGGCCCAGGACTTCTTCCAGGAACAGCCCCCGGTGTCGGGTACGTTCATCGTCTTTCCCACCCTGGAGCCCTTCCTCCGGCCACCGCCTCTTCCCTCCCTGGGCCTCACGGCCCAGGAGACCCGAACCATCCTGGGGGCCGACGCCAACCAGGCCATCTACGACGCCGTGGACCCGGTGGAGCGGGAGAACGGGGGGCTCTACCGGCTCACCATCCCCTTCCGCATCCGCAGCGAAGGCCTCATTTCGGCCTTCTCCCTGGGAGCTCTGGGCATCCGTGACGGGAGCGAGAGGATCCATTTCGGCGACCGGCTCCTGCAGGCGGGAGAGGATTACCTCATCGACTACGACATCGGGCAGGTCACCCTCCTGAACCCCGAGGCCCTCTTCAGCAGCGATCCCAGGGGGAGGATCCGGGCGAGCTGGGAGCAGAAGGCCCTCTTCCAGATCGCCCCCACCTCCATCTTCGGCATGAATGCCCGCTACGGCCTCGGGGGGCGGGGTGATCTCCACGTGTTGGGCCTGTACCAGAGGGAGCAGACCCTCCGGACCCGTCCCCAGCTCGGCGTGGAGCCGGCGGCCATCGTCATGGGCGGGGTGAACGCCGATCTCCGCTTCGATGCGGGGTGGCTGGACCGGGCGGCCCGCCGCCTCCCCGGCGCCGGGGCCGACTCCGCCTCCAGCCTCCAGGTGCGGGGTGAGATGGCCCTCTCCCTCCCGGATCCCAATACCCGGGGCGCCGTCTACCTGGACGATTTCGACGCCACCGACGAGCTCCCCCTCTCCCTCCGCTCTTACGACTGGGACCTGGGGAGCGCCATGGAGGACCGAAGCGGCGTCGAGGGCATCCTCCCTCCGGCGCTGACCGGGGAGAGCGCCGCTTCCCTGGTGTGGCAGCACACCTGGATCCGCCAGGGCCCAGGGGGAGACAGCCTGGGGATCTTCGAGGGCTACCTGCCCCGCCGGGACATCGACGAGCAGATCAACATCGCCGGTGTGGAGACCCGGCAGACCGGCCTCCGACTCACCTTCGACGGGACCGGGGGAGGCCAGGAACCGCAGTTCCGCTCCATCACCACCACCCTTTCCAACACCGGCACGGACCTGACCCGGAGCGACTTCCTGGAGTTCTACGCCGCCGGAGGGGAGAGCCTCACCCTCATTCTGGATCTGGGGCGGGTAAGCGAAGACGCCTTCTTCGTGGCCCCCGACGGCTCCACTTCGGGGGTCCATCCCGAGACGGGCGAGCCGTGGGGGCTGGGAATCCTGGATCAGGAGGCGGACCCGAGGAAGGGGGAGATCTGGAACGACGCCCTGGATGAGAGAGGGGTGTGGGTGGAGACGTGCCGGGGCTCCCGGGGACAGATCTATGCATTGGGCGACAGGCGGGCCAACTGCACCCGGGGGAACGGGCGAAACGACACGGAGGACCTGGACGGCGACGGAAACCTGGGAACGGGGGACCGCATCTACCGCTACGTGGTCGAGCTGGACGGGAGCTCCCCCTACCTGGCCAGGACCTCCGACGAGACCAGGAGCGACTTCCAGCTCTACCGGATTCCCCTCCGGGGCCCCGACGCCCTGAACGTGGGGGGACGGGTCACGGAGGCGGACTGGCGGGCCGTGAAGCAGTTGAGGATGACCGTGGTGGGACCGGCCCGGCAGGGCGTATCCCTGGTCCGCATGCGCCTCATCGGGTCCCGGTGGGTGAAACGGGGCGGGGAGGGGGTGCT
>CAYXGM010000093.1:0-11975 GCA_964464555.1 uncultured Gemmatimonadaceae bacterium
TCCGGGGACGTGGTGGTAGCGGGTGTCAGAGGGTGGCCGTAGATTAAGCGTGAGGCCGGAAAGGCAGTCCTACCATGCGCCAAGTCATCGGCGGCAAGCTCTTCGACACCGACACCGCGGAACTCCTCCACGAGTGGACGAACCGGAAGACGTATTCGGACTTCCAGTACCGTTCAAAGACCCTCTACCGGACCAGCAAGGGAACCCTGTTCATTCACCACGAGGGCGGAGCCATGACGGACCAGGCGACCCCGGCTCCCGGTGGTGGCCGTGGGTTCGGTGAGTCCATCGAGCCCGTCAGCGAAGAGGACGCCATCGCGTTCCTGGAGTCCAGAGGGACAACCGAGGCATCGGACGCCATCCTGGAGCACTTCAGCGAGCACGTCGAGGAAGCGTAGTCCAGCTCGAGGACACGGGGCCCGGCGGGTGCGATACTCGCCGGGCCTTTGTGTGCCCAATCCTGGGCCACTTTTTGCACTTTCGCGGTGACAGTAACGGTGACAAACCCGGTGGTTTCTGGCGGTTGCTGGCGGGCGAAGGGAAACCGAAAGTCTAGGTTTTATGCGGGTTTTGAGCGGCCACAGTTGGCCGGCGCGTGATTCCCAAGCTGAGGGTCGCCGGTTCGATTCCGGTCGCCCGCTCTGGGACAAAAAAAAGAAAGGCCCCCAGGGACCTGGCGCCCTGGGGGCTCTTCGTTTTGCTGGCCCCGCCGGTTGCCTCGGCCCGATTGTCTGCCGGCAAACAGTCCCGAGGCGGCAGGAGGGCCTCTGACCTACATCCGGTCCTCCTCTTCGCTGACCGACGCCATCCATCCCTGGCGACCATCCGGCGCCCTGACGTAGAGGAACTCCCCGAAGGTCCCCAGGACGGGCAACTCGGCCCCCTCCGGCACCTCGTCCACCACCGGAGCTCCCGGCACGGGCTCGGCCTGAAGGGCCTGGGCTCCCGCCCGCTTCTCCAGCCAAAGGGGTTCGGAAATGCCCTCGGTGAGACGGGCGGCCACAAAGCCCCAACCGCCGTCCGGGAGTCGGACCCGGTACCAGCTCCCCACCCCCCCCATCACCCGGACCGTGGTGTGGAGGGGGAGCTCCGCCATGATGGCCCCCCGACGGTTCGGGTATTCCCGTAGACGGATGTCGGTGCCCCGAACTCTGGCCCACTGGCCCAGGGCGGCCAGGTCCACCTCCACCTCCTCCAGCTCGCCCGGGGGCTGGTAGAGGTAGTCCCAGGGATCCAGGGGGCCCTCCCCCCGGAAATAGAGCCCGAAGTGCAGATGGGGCGGGGTCGTTCGGGCATTCCCCGTGTTCCCCACCGTCCCGAGCGTGTCACCGGGCATCACCACCGTGCCTTCCCGGGCTAAGATCCGGTGCAGGTGGGCGTAATAGACCGAGGCGTTCCTCCGCTCGTCCCGGAGCCAGATCACCCGACCTCCGATGGGAGTGGTGTCCACCCGGACCACCCGGGCCTCGGACACGGCCAGGATCGGCGTGCCCCGGGGAGCGAAAACATCCACCCCATGGTGCTCCCTCCGTCCCCCATCCCGGGGATCCCCGAAAAAGCTCCCGATGGAGCGGGTGGACCGGCCGGCCACCGGGAACTCCAGGGAGGCTTCGTTGTCGATGGTCACATGGAACCGTCCCCCGCGAAGCAACTCGGGCTGAACCCGGAGGAGGTAATCTCCGCTGCGCCGCGGCTCGAAAACGAACTCGCCACCTGCTTCCCCGGAGAGGACCGCCACCGGAGCCCTCACCGTGTCGGGGGCGGCCCGGAAGACGTCCACGAAGAGCCTGGCATCGGCGGCCCCTTGCAAGGACACCCCCACGGTAAGCCGCTGGCCTCGCTTCAGGGAGAAACGGTAGCCCAGGGCCAGGGGCTCCTCGGAGGGGAAGAACCCCGCCTCCTGGTAGGGAAGATCGACCTCCAGGGGCCGCTTCACGGCCGCCTCGGCTGCAGCCACCCAGGCACGGCCAAGAGCCGACTCCGTCAGGCCCGCTTCCGTCAACCCCAGGCGGTAGTCTTCATGGGGGGTGGGCTCCCTGAAAAAGTCCCGGGCGATTTCCGGGGCCGCATCCATGCCCACGACGATGAGGGCGGAGGCCAGGGTGGCGGCCGAGAGGACCAGGGCGAAAAGGGCCCAGGGCGTGGACACGAGGGCCCGGGGACGTGGACGATCTTCCACCTCTCCCGCCCCGAAGGCAGGCAGAAAGGAAGCCCGACGCTTCGAGCCTCCTGATGGCGGACTCGGGACCTTGTTCATTCCATACCCTACGGTGAACAGACCGTTTGGTTCCCCTCGGGCCGACCGGGCCGGGAAGACCTGACAAGATGCTGACACGTCTCTCCCGGCGCCACGGCAGGGAGGTCCCCCGTCCTCCGCACCATCCCCGGCAGAAAGCCCTTCTCCGATTGATGGAAATCCGTGATTTTTCTATACTTCCTGGCCCTTTTCCCTTCCATTGAAACGAGTCATCGTGGTCCGAATCGCCGAGATCGAGGCCGGGAGCGTCGCTGAGGAGCTCCACCTGGAAATCGGAACCCGCATCGTCCGCATCAACGGCCTGCGGGTCCGGGACGGCATCGATCTGACCTACCTGACCGCCGAGCCCGAGCTCGAGCTGGAGGCCGTAGCCCCCGACGGGGAGGTGCGGCTCGTGGAGATCCGCCGGGACGAGGGCCGCCCCCTGGGCATCATTCCGGCACCGGACCCGGTCAGGGAGTGCGCCAACGAATGCGTCTTCTGCTTCATCGACGGAAATCCCCGGGGGGTCCGGCCCAGCCTCTGGCTCCGGGACGACGACTTCCGCCTCTCCTTCACCTACGGGAGCTACGTCACCCTCACGAACCTGGGCCCCCGGGGGCTGGAGCGCCTGGTGGAGCAGCAAATTTCTCCACTCTACGTCTCCGTGCACGCCACGGAACCCGACGTCCGGGTGAGGATGTTGAAGAACGACAGGGCCGGCCTCATCCTGGATCAGCTCGGGTACCTTCTGGACAACGGGCTGGAGATTCACACCCAGGTCGTGCTCTGCCCGGAGTGGAACGATGGAGCCCACCTCGACCGCACCATGGGGGACCTTTTCGGTCTGGGTTCAGGGGTCCGCTCCTTGTCGGTGGTGCCGGTGGGGCTCACCCGCTTCAACGTGAATCGCCCGGTGCGCCCCCTCACCGCCTCGGAGGCGGCCGAGGCCATCCGGCAGGTCGACGGCTTCCGCCCCGGAGCCAGGAAGGAGAGGGGGCAGGGCTGGGCGTACACCGCCGATGAGATGTATCTGGCAGCCGGCGCACCCCTCCCGGGCAAGGCGTACTACGACGAGTGGGACCTCACCGAGAACGGTGTAGGCTCGGTGGTCCGGTTCCTGGAAGCGTCGGAGGAGGGATTGCAGAAGAGCCCCCCCAGGCTGGACGGTCGTCGCCTGGTCATCCTGACGGGAACCTCCATGGCACCCTTCATGGAGGACCTCTCTGCGGCCCTTCGGGAAGCCACGGGGGCCGGGGTGGACGTCAGGGCGGTAAAGAACGAGTTCTACGGCGAGCTGGTCACGGTGGCCGGTCTCCTGGCCGGCTGCGACCTCCTGGAGGCCGCACGAGACGTGGGTGAGGGAGATATCGTGCTGCTCCCCACCGAAGCCCTCAACGCCGACGACCTCTTCATCGATTCCATGCCCCTTGGGGAGTTCGAGTCCGGTGCGGCCCCGGCCCGGGTCGTGCCGGCGCTGGATCTGGCCCGGGCACTGGAGACGCTATGAGCCGGAAGATCCCGGTCGTGGCCGTGGTGGGCCGTCCCAACGTGGGGAAATCGACGCTCTTCAACCGATTCCTGGGGCGGCGCATGGCCATCGTTGACGACGCACCGGGGGTGACCCGGGACCGGAACTTCGCCCGGGCGGAGTGGGCAGGACACACCTTCTTCGTGGTGGACACGGGGGGCGTCATCGAGGGAAGCGAGGAGCCTCTGGACCGAGCCGTTCGGGAGCAGGCTCTGGCGGCCGTGGAGGAATCCGACACCATCCTCTTCATCGTGGACGGAAAGAGCGGGCCCCACCCCCTGGACGAGAAGCTGGCCGAGATCCTTCGGAAGAGCCCACAGCCCGTGATCCTGGTGGTGAACAAGGTGGACAATCTCCCCAAAGAACAGAGTCACCTGGACTTCTGGTCCATGGGGATGGGGGACCCCCATCCCGTGAGCGCCATCTCGGGAAAGGGTTCCGGGGACCTCCTGGATGCCATCGTGGCCAATCTGCCGGAAGTGGAGCCGGATGAGGCCGATGAAAACACCATTCGGGTCGCCGTTGTGGGAAAGCCCAATGTGGGGAAATCCTCCCTGGTGAACCGGCTCCTTGGAGAGGAGCGGATGGTGGTGAGCACCGAGGCCGGCACCACCCGGGATCCCGTCGATACACCCATGCAGTACCACGGAAAAACCCTCATCTTCGTGGATACGGCAGGGCTCCGGCGACAGTCACGAATCAAAAACTCCCTGGAGTACTACTCCAACCTGCGCACGGCCAGGGTCGTGCAGGAGGCGGATGTCTGCCTTGCCCTCATCGACGGCACCGAGGAGCTGTCCTCCCAGGATCTGCGGGTGATGGAGCAGGCATGGGAGGCAGGAGCCGGAGTCATCCTCCTGGTCAACAAATGGGACCTGGTGGAAAAGGACACCCACACCGCCCCGGCACGGGAGAAGGCCATACGCCAGAAGGCCCCTTTCCTCCGCTGGGTTCCCATCCTCTTCACATCCGCCCTCACCGGCCAACGCATCCGCAAGGGCCTGGACCTGATTCTGGAGGTCCAGGAGGAGCGACACCGGCGCATCGACACCCACGAGGTCAACGAGACTCTCGAAGCCCTGGTCCGCCACCAGCCCCCGCCCCACGCCCGGGGCCGGGCGGTCAAGCTCAAGTACGGGACCCAGGCGACGGTGGCCCCACCGACCTTCATCCTCTTCTCCAACCTCCCGAAGGAGATCCCGGCCCACTACATTCGCTACGTCCACAATAGCTTCAGAAGCCGGTGGGGCTTCATGGGCGTCCCCATCCGCATCCGTTTCCGGGGGGGACGGAATCACTGAGCCGGAGTGAGATTGGAGGATACCGTCATCAGCTGGATTCCGATTCTGTACATTATCCTGGCCTACGTCATCGGAGCCACCCCCACCAGCTACTGGGTGGGACGCCTGGTGTTCGGCGTGGACCTCCGGACCAGGGGTAGCGGAAACCTGGGCGCCACGAACACCTTCCGGGTCCTGGGCTGGCGGGCGGCTCTCCCCGTGGCACTCTTCGACATTCTGAAGGGATGGTTCCCCGTCTGGTACTTTCCCCAGAAGGACCTGTCGGCCGAGTGGATGTGGACCCTGGCATACGGAGGAGCCGCCATTGTAGGGCACGTCTTCTCCTTCTGGGTCCGGTTCAGGGGAGGGAAGGGAATCGCCACCAGTGCAGGAGTCTTCCTGGCCCTTTCCCCCCAGCCCGTGATCCTGGCACTGGCCGCCTGGGTAGGGGTCGTGTTCACCACGCGGATCGTTTCGCTGGGTTCATTGAGCGCCGCGCTCCTTCTGCCCCTCTCCCTCTTCTTCCTCCCCCATGAGGGCGGGAGGGCCCTGAAGCTCTTCACCCTCGTTCTGGCTGTCTTCGTCTTCTGGGCCCACCGGTCCAACATCCGGCGGCTGATCCGGGGAGAAGAGAACCGCTTCGGCAGACGTGGAAAGGGAGAATCGTGAGCCCGAAATCGCCGACCATCGCCGTGATCGGTGCCGGGAGCTGGGGCACGGCCCTGGCCCGCCTCCTGGCCAAGCGGGGACACCCGACCCTCCTGTGGGCCCGGGAGCCCGAGGTGGTCGCCCAGATCCTGGAAGAGGGGGAGAACCGGACCTTTCTGCCGGGCGTGGCACTCCCGGGCTCTCTTCAGGCGAGCACGGACCTGGCGGACGTGGTCAGGAACAAGGACCTCCTCGTCTCGGTAGTCCCTTCCCAGTTCGTTTCCGCCGTCTTCGAGCCGGTGGCGGGAGAGCTGGCCGAGGGTGTCCAGATCGTCAGCGCATCCAAGGGCATCGAGGTGGCCACGGGTCGGCGGATGGACGAGGTCTTCCAAAGCCTGCTGACCCCGGAGCAGGCCCATCGCCTCACCTTCCTCTCCGGCCCCAGCTTCGCCACCGAGGTATGCGCCGAGTCGCCTACGGCCGTGGTGGTGGCCAGCCGGTCGTCCGAAGCCGCCGAACGGGCCCAGGCCGCGTTTCAGACCGAATATTTCAGGGTGTACACGAACGAAGATGTCCTGGGTGTTGAGCTGGGAGGAGCCCTGAAGAACGTCATCGCCCTGGCCGCCGGGGCCGTGGCGGGGCTGGGTTTCGGCCACAACACCCTGGCGGCCGTCATCACCAGGGGGCTGGCCGAGATCACCCGGCTGGGCGTGGCCATGGGCGCGGATCCGGCTACCTTTTCAGGGTTGGCCGGGATGGGCGACCTGGTCCTCACCTGCACGGGAGCCCTGAGCCGGAACCGGACCGTGGGCTTCCGACTGGGACAGGGAGAATCCCTGGAGGAGATCCTCGCCGACATGCGAGGCGTAGCCGAAGGCGTCCGAACGGTCCAGGCCGTTCGGGAGCTGGCCCGGGACAAGGGCGTGGAAATGCCCATCAGCGAGGAGGTCCACGCCCTGCTCTGGGAGGGCAGGACTCCGCAGGAGGCCGTCCGGAATCTCATGCTCCGGGATCCCAAGCCCGAAGTATGGTCCTGAGACACAAGGTGCCGAGACGTCGAGAACGGCGCTCCGGACCGGAGCCAAGGAGATCGGCATGAGCGAGTTCATTGCCAAAAGAGTGTACTACTCCATCGGAGAGGTCTGTGACCTGACCGGTCTCAAGCCTCACGTCCTCCGGTACTGGGAGACCCAGTTCGACGTTCTCCGTCCCACGAAGAACCGGGCGGGAAACCGGGTCTATCGACCCAAGGACATCGAGCTGATCCTTCTGGTGAAGAATCTCCTCTATCAGCAGAAGTACACCATCGAGGGAGCCAATCAAAAACTCCTGGACATGAGGAAGGAAGGAGAGCTGAGAGACGAGCAGCACGAGGTCGTCACCCCCGAGTTCCTCTCCGCCATGAAGGAGGAGCTGGAAGAGTTGGCCCGAATCCTCACGCCCCCCCCATCCCAAGCCTCCGAATGAGAATTCTCTGCACCAACGACGACGGATACATGGCCCTGGGCCTCGAGGTCCTGGCCAGTGCGGCCCGCACCCTGGGCGATGTGGACGTCGTGGCGCCGGACCGGGAACAAAGCGCCACCAGCCACGCCCTTACCATCCACCGTCCTCTCCGGGCCCGTGTCACACGGGATCAGGTGCAGGTCGTGGACGGGACGCCCACCGACTGCATCATCATGGCGGTGAACGAGCTCCTGGACGAGCGGCCGGAGTTCTGTCTTTCCGGAGTGAACCACGGATCGAACATGGGGGAGGACGTCCTCTATTCGGGTACGGTGGCTGCGGCCATGGAGGCAACCGTCATCGGCGTCCCTTCGGTGGCCCTTTCCTACGTGGGAGACGACTACGAGAGCCTGGAGGGATGGACGTCCCTCCTGGAACGCTTCCTGGGCCAGCTCCTCGCCCGAAACGGATTTCCACGTCATACTCTCCTGAACGTGAACCTGCCGGCGGTTCCCCCCGGGGAGGTCAAGGGGATCAAGGTCACCACCCTGGGTCAACGCCAGTACAGCGATTCCATCACCCGGCTCCAGGACCCGAAAGGCCGGGACTACTTCTGGATCGGCGGCTGGATCTCGACATGGTCCGGTAGAGAGGAGTCGGACTTTCGGGCCGTGAGGGACGGCTACATCTCCGTGACGCCCCTTCAACTGGACCTCACCAACTACGAGCTTCTGGAGGAGATTCGCGGGTGGGACCTGGCCCTCTAGACGATCGGAGCTTCAGGGGTTACCGTCGGCGCCTCATCGAGGAAATCCGGAGTCGGGGCATCGAGGACCTGGAGATCCTTCAGCTCTTCGACCGGGTGCCCCGACACGCCTTCGTTCCGGAAGGGGTCTGGAATCGAGCCTACGAAGACGCCCCCATCCCCATCGGCTACCGGCAGACCGCATCCCAACCCTCCCTCCAGGCCCTCTATCTGAGCATCCTCCGTCCCGGGGAGGACGAGAAGGTCCTGGAAATCGGCACGGGCTCGGGGTTCTTGACGGCCCTCCTGGCATCCCTGGCCGATCGGGTCTATTCGGTAGAGCGGGTCCGGGAGCTTTCCACCCGGGCCAGGAAGGCCCTGGACGGCCTGGGATACCTGAACGTGGCCCTCCTGGTGGGGGACGGGACCATCGGCTGGAGGAAGTACGCGCCCTTTCAGGTCATCGTGGTCTCGGCGGCTTCTCCCCGAGTCCCCCCGGCCCTGGTGGATCAGCTCGACGACCCGGGGCGAATGCTCATCCCCGTGGGCACCCGTGAGTCCCAGAGCCTGATGCTGGTGCGAAAGGAGGAGGGTAGGGTCATCGAAGAGGAAGTCCAGGCCGGATGTACCTTCGTGCCCCTCCTGGGGCGCTTCGCCTGGGAGGATGAGCCTTCCGGAGACCAGGAATGAGTACGGTGCCCGGGCCCACGGATCCACCCCGGACGGGACCGGTGAGGCGCCTGTACGATTGGGTGCTCCACTGGGCCCAGACCCCCTACGGGCCCCTGGCCCTGGGCCTTCTCTGCGCCGCGGAAGCCTCGGTCTTCCCCATTCCTCCGGACCCCCTCCTCATGGCACTCTGCCTCGGGGCCGTGGCCAACTCCCTCCGCTTCGCGGCCATCGCCACCGCATCCTCGGTGCTCGGGGGCATCGTCGGATATGCCATCGGCGCCGGAGCCTGGCACCTCCTGGGGGACTTCTTCTTCTCCTACGTGCCCGGCGTGACCCCCGAAGCCTTCCAGGGAGTCCAGGACTTCTATGATCGCTATGATTTCTGGGCTGTGTTCCTGGCGGGCCTGACGCCCATCCCCTACAAGGTCTTCACCCTCTCGGCGGGGGTGTTCTCCATCAACTTTCCCATCTTCGTCCTGGCGAGCATACTGAGCCGCGGCCTCCGCTTTTTCGTCGTGGCAGGGCTCATTTACCGATTCGGGCGCTCCATCAGCACCTTCATCGACCGCTATTTCAACCTCCTGACCTGGGTCTTCGGCCTCCTCATCGTTCTGGGGTTCCTCGTCATCAAGCTCTTTCTCTGAAGCCCATTCCAGGCAAGCTTTCCTTTTCTATCAGGGAGAAGGAAGCCTATATTATTGTCACCTGGCGTAACCATGTTCATGCCATGTACCGCCCCCCGCAGGAGACCGATCCATGAGCGAGAATACCGGGCCGGCTGAGCCCCGGTCGCCGGATGCCGACGAGACATCCGACGACGACGAGTTCGGCGCCGACATTCCCGAGGATGCTTTCTATTCGCCCGAGGATCCCATTACCGGGGCCGAGGGCGACATCCCGGAGGATGCCATCTATTCCCCGGATGATCCCATTACCCGGGCCGAACCCATGGAGGGCGTGGTAACCACCATGTCAGGGCTCAACGTCAGCCGGATCAGCGGGGAAGGGGACCTGCGGTGGGAGATCCGTCACGCCGCGAACATCATCGAGGCCCTGGCCAGGAACCTGAAGGAGCACGGAATGGAGGCCCTCCGGATCCACCCCGAAACGGAGCCTGTGGATGCCATGCTTCGCAGCTACATCGCGGGCTATCTCGTGGGAAGGACGGACGAAATCGAGTAATTCTCCGCCGCCGGTCGGTGGGGTCGCCCCCGGAGCTCCGCGGCTCCGGGGGCTTTCCTCGTTCCGGACCCGGGGTTTGCCAAAGTCCGGGTGCCCCACCAAACTCCCAGGCGGCCGGAATGGACGGTCCGGTCCGGGTACCTTCAACCGGGAAGCCATATGTCCCTCACCACCAGGGTTCTTCTGGGACTCGCCCTCGGGCTCATCGTGGGCGGGATTCTGGCGCCGGCCGATTCCGGGGCCGCCGCGGCGATCGTTACCTGGATCGAGCCCATCGGGGGCCTCTGGGTCAACGCCATCCGGATGACGGTCATTCCCCTCATCGTGTCCCTCCTCGTCTCGGGCATCGTGTCCACCGAGAGGCGAGCGTTGGCTGGCCTGGGGGGGAGGACGGTGGGCTGGTTCCTGGGGCTGGTCGCCTCCACGACGACTCTGGCCGGCCTCACGGCCCCCACTCTCCTCCGCTGGGTGGGGGCGCAGGACGTGCAAATTCCCGAGTTCGCCTCCGGCGCCGCCGAGGCCACCGAAGTCACCCTGCCACCCTTTCGGGACTGGTTCGTCGGACTCCTGCCCCCCAATCCCATCGCCGCCGCTGCGGAGGGGTCCATTCTCCCCCTCGTGATGGCTACGGTGGTTTTCGCACTCGCCGCCACCCGCATTGCGCCGGAGTTGCAGGAGACGGTCATCCGGGGCGCGAAGGCCCTGGCGGAAACCACCATGGTGGTGGTGGAGTGGATCCTGGCCACAGCTCCCGTGGGGGTCTTCGCACTGACGCTGGGGCTGGCTGCCCAGACCGGGTGGTCGGTGGTATCGGCGGTCCTTGGCTTCCTCGTGGTGGTAGCCATCCTCCTCGTCACCGCGACCCTGGCCTGCTATCCCCTGGTCCGGATCCTCACGGGAACCCCGGTGAGGGTCTTTGCCCGGGCGTGCGTACCCGCCCAGGCCGTGGGGTTCAGCACCCGCTCCAGCATGGCCTCCCTCCCCCCCATGCTGGAGGAAGCCGAGGAAACGCTGAAGCTCCCCACCGAGGTGAGCGGGCTCGTGCTTCCGTCAGCCGTCTCGGTCTTCAAGTTCGCCTCCCCCATGAGCCGGATCGTGGGCACCCTCTTCGTGGCGTCCCTCTTCGGTGTGCAGCTGGGCGCTCTGGAGATTGCCTCCCTGGCGGCGGGGATGGGCCTGCTGAGCTTCTACTCCCCGGGAATCCCCAGCGGTGGCCTCTTCGTCATGGCCCCCCTCTGGCAGGCCTACGGCCTTCCCATGGAGGGGATCGGCGTCCTCATCGCCCTGGACCTGATTCCGGACATGATTCTGACCGTGGCCAACGTCACGGGAAACATGGCCGTGGCGGCGTTGGTGGCGGGACCCTTGAAGGGCACGGAGGCCGGACCGGTCCCCTGATCGGCAAGGCCGGGGCAGGCCTCCGAGCCCGGTCCATACCCCGCCCTTCATGGGAGGCCCTCGAGAATCACCGCCCAAAGGCCGAACCTCACTCTTGCTCTCTTTCCGTGTGGTGAACAGATTGCGGTTCTTGTGCCGCGTTCTCGGTCCCCTTCGACTGAACGCACGGGCGGGGTCAACATGCCAGTGAGCTATACAGTCTTTCCCGAAAAGAGGTTTCTCCTGGTCCTGGCGCAGGGCGTCGTCAGCTACGCCGACCTCCGTTCCTGGCTGGACGACCTCCTCCTGGACCCGGACTGGCGACCCGGCTTCCGGCAACTCATCGACCTCACGCGGGTGGAGAAGCTCACGCCCACCCCCGTCCAGCTCCGGGGCCTGGCCGACCGGGCCCGTACCCGCCAGGTCACCCTGGGCGGGGGTCGGATCGCCGTGGTGGCACCGGCCGACCACGTCTTCGGTGTCGTTCGCATGTACCAGGCCTTCAGCCAGGATCTCCCCCGCTCTCTCCGTGTTTTCCGGGAGATGGAGGCGGCCATTCAGTGGCTCGAGGCGCCCTCGGAGGTGTGGAGAGCACAGGGCGGATCCGGGGATGCCGGGAAGCAGGAAAAGGGGGGCAATTCCAAGGCTTCCTGAAGAGGAGAAGGGTGTTCCTCACGGGGGAGTCGGTGAGCCCCCGTTGCCTACCACGGGAAACACCAAGGGACTATGTTACAGGTTCTTGTGGCCGCAAAACGCTCGGCGGTCCGGGAGAGTCCCCGTAGCTCAGGTGGATAGAGCGGCTGCCTCCTAAGCAGCAGGCCACAGGTTCGAGTCCTGTCGGGGACGCTGGGAAGACCG
>CAYXGM010000094.1:0-11908 GCA_964464555.1 uncultured Gemmatimonadaceae bacterium
CCCACCATGAAACGCATGACCCCCATCCTCACCATGGACGCCATCGAGCCCTCCCTTCCCTTCTGGATCGAAGGGCTGGGCTTTCAACAGACCATGCAGGTCCCCGGAGAGGGAGGCCTGGGTTTCGTGGCCCTGGAGAAGGCGGGTTTCGAGCTCATGCTCCAGACCCGAGGCAGCGTGGCGGCGGATCTCCCGGCCCTGGCCGAGGAGTTCGCCCGGGGGCCCTCGGTCCTCTTCATGGAAATCGAGAGCCTGGAGGGGATGGAAGAGAAGCTCCTGGGCCTGGGGGCCGAGGTTGCCAGGCCCCGGCGCCGGACCTTCTACGGGGCCGACGAGGTCTTCTTCCGGACCCCGGGCGGTCACATCGTGGGGCTGGCGGTGTTCCAGACCGAAGACAACTGAACGGAGGCTCATACCAATGCACGTCAGCCGCTACATGACCGAGAAGCTCATCACCGTTCCCCCCGGGATGTGGCTCAAGGAGGCCTTCCTCCTCATGCATACCCGCCGCGTCCGGCACATTCCGGTGGTGGAGGGAGATCGGCTCGTCGGGATCATCAGCGACCGGGATCTCCGCCGTCCGCGCTGGGCAGAGGAGCTGGGCGACTGGACCACCTACTACCAGGTCAACGATACCCACTCGGTTTCCGACGTCATGACCCCGGACCCCGAAACGGTCCGGGCCTCCGACGACATCCTCGAGGCCGTGAGGATCTTCCGGGACCGCCGCTACGGCGCTCTGCCCGTGGTCAATGAGAAGGACGAATTGGTGGGAATCCTGTCTGCTCAGGACCTCCTGGGCGCTCTCGAGGAGCTCCTGGTCCGGGAGAGAGAAAGCTAGCCTCCCACCTATGGCCTGCCTCTTCCGGCGGACGTAGGTTCCGGGGACACGTTGGCCGGATCCTGGATCGTCCGGCCCTTCGGCTCGGACAGACCCCCGCAACCGGGATTTCCAGCCACCGGAATGAACCCGGAGGTCCTCAATCATGGATGTCGAGATCCTCTCGCGAGTACAATTCGCCACCACCATAGCCTTCCACTACATCTTCCCGCCCATGAGCATCGGGCTGGGGCTCATGCTGGTCATCATGGAAGGCACGTACATGAAGACCGGCAACGAGCTGTATCACCGGATGACCCGGTTCTGGGTGAAGATCTTCGGCCTGATCTTCGCCCTGGGCGTGGCCTCCGGGATCGTCATGGAGTTCCAGTTCGGCACCAACTGGGCGGCCTACTCCCGCTACGTGGGAGACATCTTCGGCGCCGCCCTGGCCGCCGAGGGCATCTTCGCCTTCTTCCTGGAATCCGGGTTCCTCGCCATCCTGCTCTTCGGGTGGGACAAGGTGAAGCCCGGGACCCACTTCTTTGCCACCATCATGGTGGCGGCAGGGGCCCACTTCAGCGCCATCTGGATCGTGGTGGCCAACTCCTGGCAGCAGACTCCGGCGGGCTACCACCTGGTGCCCCGGGGCGACGGGTACAGGGCCGAGCTGACGAACTTCTCCGAGGCCGTGTTCAACCCCTCTTTCCTGGATCGCATCAGCCACGTCTACATGGGCGCCTGGCAGGCCGGCGCCTTCCTGGTCCTGAGCGTCAGCGCCTTCTATCTGCTCAAGAAGAAGCACCAGGACTTCGCAAAAGCATCCATAAAGATCGCCCTGAGCCTGGCCGTCTTCGCCTCCGTCCTCCAGTTGGTGACGGGTCACAGCAGCGGCGTGGGCATCGCCGAGACCCAGCCCGCCAAGCTGGCGGCCTACGAGGGCCTCTGGGACACGCAGGCCGGAGCCGACGCCTACATCATGGGATGGGTGGACGAGGAGAGCGAGAAAACCGTCGGGGTCGCCGTTCCCGGTCTCCTGAGCTGGCTGGTCCACGGAGACGCGGACGCCTCGGTGACAGGCCTCCGGGAGTTCGTCCCGGAAGACCGTCCTCCGGTGAACATCGTCTTCCAGTCCTACCACATCATGGTGGCCATCGGGATGCTCCTCATCGCCATCTCCCTGGTCAGTCTCTTCTTCTGGTGGCGGGGGAAGCTCTTCGAAACCCGGTGGCTCCTCTGGATTCTGGTCTTCTCGGTCCTCGGACCCCACATCGCGAACCAACTGGGGTGGCTGTCGGCTGAGGTGGGGCGGCAGCCCTGGATCGTCTATGATCTCCTGAGGACGTCGGACGGCCTCTCGGCCTCCGTATCGGCCAACGAGGTCCTGACGTCCCTCGTCCTCTTCGGCCTCATCTACCTGCTGTTGTTCGTCCTCTTCGTGTATCTCCTGAACGAGAAGATCCAACACGGGCCCGAAGAGGTACCGGTCGAGGAAGGGAGGCTGGCATGAATCTCGATCTGAACACCGTCTGGTTCATCCTGGTCGGAGTGCTCCTCGCGGGTTACGCCATCCTGGACGGCTTCGACCTGGGGGTGGGGGCCCTGCATCTCTTCACCAAGGGCGACCGCGACCGCCGAATCATGATCAACAGCATCGGGCCGGTGTGGGACGGAAACGAGGTCTGGCTCGTGACGGGGGGCGGCGCCCTCTTCGCGGCCTTTCCCGATGTCTACGCCACCTCCTTCTCGGGCTTCTACCTGGCCTTCATCCTCCTCCTGGTGGCCCTCATCTTTCGAGCGGTGGCCATCGAATTCCGCAGCAAACGCCCCTCCAAACGATGGCGGCAGACCTGGGACGTGAGCTTCAGCGTCAGCAGCATCACCTCGTCACTCCTCATCGGAGTGGCGCTGGGGAACGTGATCCAGGGCATTCCCATCACAGCCGAAGGGGAGTACATGGGAGGGCTTATCGGCCTCCTCAGACCCTATCCCCTTTTCGTGGGGGTCACCACGGTGGCGCTCTTCGCCATGCACGGGGCCATCTACGTGGTCATGAAGACCGAAGGGGAGCTCCAGGCCCGGGTCCGGAGCTGGATCCCCCGGCTCATCGGCCTTTTCGTCACCTGCTACTTCATCACCACGGCCCTGACGCTCATCTTCATCCCCCACATGATCATGGCAATGAGGGACCATCCGGTGCTCTTCGTGGTGCCGGTGCTGAACGCCCTGGCCATCGCCAACATTCCCAGGGAGATCCACAAGGGGAGGGAGTTCCGGGCCTTCCTCTCCTCCTGCGCCGGCATGGCCCTCCTGATGGCCCTCTTCGGAATCGGGATGTATCCGGACATGATCTACTCGAGCCCGGTAGCCGAAAACAGCCTGACCATCTACAACGCCGCGTCCTCAGCCAAGACCCACTGGATCATGCTGATCATCGCCATCATCGGAATGCCCATCGTCATCGCCTACACGGTGAGCATCTACTGGATCTTCAGGGGGAAGGTGAAGCTGGACACGTTCAGCTATTGAGAGACCCGGGGACGACGGATGACCCGGGGATGGCGAATGCGGAGAATGAAATCCTGAAACCTCCCTTTTCAGCCTGACGGGAGCCCGCCATGCCGCCCACGATCGGGTTCGACAACGAGAAGTACCTGGCCGAGCAGACGGCGGCCATCAAGGAGCGGGTGGCCCGCTTCAGCGACAAGCTCTACCTGGAATTCGGAGGAAAGCTCCTCTTCGATTTCCACGCTTCCCGGGTTCTCCCGGGCTTCGATCCCAACGTGAAAATGCGGCTGCTCCAGGAGTTGCGCGACCGGGCCGAGGTCATCCTCTGCATCTACGCCGGGGACATCGAGAAGAAGAAGATCCGGGCCGATTTCGGCATCACCTACGATGCCGACGCCATGAAGCTCATCGACGACCTGGAAGACCGGGGCGTGCCCGTCCGGGCCGTGGTCATCACCCGCTACGAAGAGCAGCCCGGCGCGGCGGCCTTCAAGGCTCAACTCCGGAACCGCGGGATCCAGGTTCATACCCACGCCTACACCAAGGGCTACCCCACCGACGTGGACACGGTGGTGAGCGAGCGGGGATACGGCGCCAACTCCTACATCGAGACCGAAAAGCCCATCGTCGTCATCACCGGCCCGGGGCCCGGGAGCGGGAAGCTGGCCACCTGTCTGTCCCAACTCTACCACGACCACCGGCGAGGCCTCAGCTCCGGGTACGCCAAGTTCGAGACCTTTCCCATCTGGAACCTGCCTTTGAAGCACCCGGTGAACGCCGCCTACGAGGCCGCCACCGCCGAGCTCAAGGACGTGAACCGGATCGATCACTTCCACCTGGAGGCCCACGACGAAAAGGCGGTGAACTACAACCGGGACATCGACGCTTTCCCCCTCTTCCGGCGGATCATCCAGCGCATCACCGGGGGGCCCACCTTCTACGAATCCCCCACGGACATGGGCGTGAACCGGGCGGGGTTCGGCATCATCGACGACGAGGCGGTCCGGGAAGCCGGCCGGCAGGAGATCGTGCGGCGCTTCTTTCGGTACTCCTGCGAGTACGCCATGGGACTCGTGGACCGGGAGTCGGTGCAGCGCATCGAGCTTCTGATGGAAGAGATGGAGCTCAGCCCGGGGTGCCGCGCCGTGGTGAAGCCCGCCAGGGAAGCGGCGGTGGATGCGGAACGAAAGGGCAAGGGGAACGACGGGATCTACTGCGGGGCCGCCATGGAGCTCCCCGACGGGACCATCGTCACCGGGAGCAACTCCCCCCGGATGCACGCCGCCTCGAGCCTGATCCTGAACGCGGCGAAGCGGATGGCGGGGGTGCCCAGGGCCAACCACGTCCTGCCCGAGGACGTGATCCGCTCCATCGCTCACCTCAAGAACGACCTCCTGGAGAGGAAGCGCATCAGCTTGGACGCCGACGAGACCCTCATAGCCCTCTCCATCAGCGCCGCCCACGACGAGGGCGCAGGGGCCGCCCTCGAGCGTCTCGAGGACTTCCGGGGCTGTGAGGTCCACATGACCCACATGCCCAGCAGCGGGGACGAGGCCGGTCTCAGAAAGCTGGGGGTGAACCTCACCACCGAGCCCCGGTTCGCCTCGCACCGGCTCTTCGTGAGGTAGGGGGCGAGCACGGCCTTTCGCCAACGATCCCGGGAGGGGTGCGCAACCGGTCATCGCACAACGGACATGGCACGTGAAAACGGCCCCGACGGAACCTCCCGCCGGGGCCGCTCTCTCGTGCCCTCCACCGGCCCGGAGGCCGGCGATGGTCGGGCCTTACTCCATCCCCACCTTCTCCTTGTACCAGTCGGTGGTGTGGGATTTCGGCCGCGTGATGGGCTCCCACCAGGCCCGGCTCAGGATGAGCTGGGAGAGGAGGCCCATGGAACGGGAGACACCGAAGAAGACGGTGTAGAACTCCATCTCCGTGATCCCGTAGTGATACAGGAGGGAGCCGGAGCCGGCGTCCACGTTGGGATACGGGTTGGCGGCCTTTCCGTGCTCCTTCAGCACATCGGGAATCACCTTGAAGGCCGTGGAGACCGTCTTGAAGACGGGATCCTCGGGGAAGTGGTCCTCGCCGAAGGCGTGGAAGGCGGTGAAACGGGGGTCGGTGGCCCGGAGCACGGCGTGGCCGTAACCCGGAATCACCCGCCCGCTGTTCAGGACCTCCCATGTATACTCCACCATCTGCTCTTCCGTGGGCGCGCCGTCGTACTTGTCCACGATACCCCGGATGAAGCGCAGGCACTCCTGGTTGGCCAGCCCGTGCAGGGGCCCGGCCAGACCGCTGAGACCCGCCGCCACGGCGTAGAAGGGATCGGAGAGAGCCGAACCCACCACGTGGGCGGTGAAGGCGCTCACGTTGCCGCCCTCATGGTCGCAGTGCAGGACCATGTAGAGGCGCATGAGGTCGTAGAAGTCGGGGTCGTCGTTGCCCAGCATGTGGGCGAAGTTGGCGCCCCAGTTCAGGTTCTGGTCGGGCTCGATGAGGTCACCCTTGTCGTACTTGATGCGGTACACGGCCGAAGCCAGGGCCGGGAGCTTGGCCAGGAGGGAGAGGCTGTCCTCCAGGGCTGCTTCCCACATCTCGTTCCGGGTCATGCCCTCGTCATAGCGCTGCCGGAAATAGGAGATGTCTTCCATGGCAGAAATACCGGTGATGAACATGGCCATGGGGTGGGCGCTTTTCGGCAACGCTTTCAGGACGTCCACCACGAAGCCCGGAAGCTCGGCCCGCTTGGCGAAGTCGGCCCGGAGGGCTTCCACGTCTTCGCCCTCGGGGAGCTCGCCGGTGCAGAGGAGGTAGAAGATCTCCTCGGCGAAGCGGTCGGTCACGTCGGCCAGGGGGATGCCCCGGATGATGAGACCGTCGATGGGATCCACCATGGAGGTGTCGCACACCAGGGCCTTCACGCCCCGCATCCCCCCGTAGATCTGCTTGAGTGTGACTTCGGAAATCACCTTGTCCCCGTGCTCCTTCACGAGACTCCTGATCTCGGACTGGATTTCGGGGACTTGTGCCGCTAGGACTTCTTTGAGGCTTGCCATGGACTGTCCTCCGGATATGAAATGCGATCGGCTGGTTCGAAAAAAGCGCGCGTCTGGCTTCGAGGGGTGGGCATCCCGATCGGGCCCTTACTCTTGAATCGATTCAGGTTCTACACGCCCGGTGCATCCGGTTGGATGTCAACTTACGCGGGCAGATGCCGCCTCGCCATGCACAGAGTGAAAAAAATCACTCGCATGGCCCGAAGGCGGGCCCTCAGCCGGCCTGCTCCTGCCAGACGCTCAGGACGAAGGGACCCAGGAAACGGGCATCCAACACCCCATCTTTGCCCTGGGGCGCCGGATCCAGATGCAGGGCCCGGAAGTCGTTTCCCTTTCGGATTTCCACCATCAACCCCTCCTGGGAGAAGGTGACCCGGGGGTCGGTGGAGAGGGCCAGAGCCGACAGGAGATCATCCAACACGCCCCTGGCGAAGACATCGGGAAAGGAATCGGCGGGAAAGGGCTCCCCCGTGGCCGGGAGCTCCATCTTCCCATCCATGGGGGTGACCTGGCCGGTAGAGAGATCCACCCGGTCCCCCTCACCCAGAAGATACATGATCAACCCGTACCCCCCGTGGCCCCCGTCTTCCAGGGTGGCGTCCCGGTCATCCAGGAAGACGACGCCGGACCACCCCAGGACCCGGGCTTCCCGTCCCTTCACTTCCAGCGCCGTATCCTCGTCGATGCCGAAGGCCAGGGAGTCGGCCTCCTCGGCGAGGAGAGCCGTGAGGAGGCGGCCCCAGCGGCCCCGGGCGATGAAGTGCTGGTCCACCTGGATGCCATCCAGGAATCCGAGCCCCGTCATCAGGAGCACCCCTTCCCCGTCGTCGGCTCCCCTCAGGCCGTGGGTCAGGGCTTCTACGCTACCCCCACCTCCGATCATGGGATGGGTCATCATGGCGGCGCCGGCGGAGCTTCCGGAGATGACGGCCCCGGCCTCCAGGCGCTCCCTCAAGGCCCCCAGGGCCGGCGAGTCGATGCCTTCGGGGCGGAAGGTCCCGGCGATCCGACGCTGCGACCCCCCGGTAAAGAAGAAGCCCGAGCAGCCCCGGATCGTCTCCACGATGCTCGAGTCCGACGCCGCCTCGGGGTTGTCCACCGTGATCCGGATGCCCCGGACCGAATCCGGAGCCAGGTATCGGTTGAAGTTCTCGACGTACCCTTCCATGGACTCTCGGGGGCTTGCCGAAGCCGTGGGGAAGACACAGAAGGGCCCCGTGCCCGAACGCCCCCGCACCATGGCATCGTAGACGCCGGCATTGTCCGAATCCAGGCTTCCGCCGACGATGACCAGGGCTCCGGCCTTTGCGGGAGAAGCCTCCTCGGCGTCCCCCTCCCCGCCGCCCGCCGGAGCTTCACCCTCCGGCCCGCAGCCGAACACCAGGAGGGAGAGGAGGAGAGGGCCAACGATTCCGGTTCGCTTCTTCATCCAGGGGTCCTTGTCCGTGAGTTTTCGCATCTCTGGGGCCATGCGGCCCCGGCCATCACACCCAGTCCGTCACCGCCCCCGCTCCCAGACGTTGTTCTGCCGGTCCACGTCCGGGAATCCGGCCTCGGGATCGATCTCCACCCGGACCACCTCCCCATCGGCTGCCGGGATCCGGATCCGGGCCTCGGTCTCTCCCGAAAGCCAGTGGGCCACCGGGATCTCCTCGGTCCTGAGGCCGCCGTCGGTGGTCCGGATCCGAACGCGCGTGGGCATGAAGGCCCACCCCCGGTCCGCCACGGTGATCACCGTGCCGGTGCCCTCCCGCTCAACAGACTCCACGGCATGGTCCAGGGCCCATGTCTCATAGTAGAAGGAGCGCCAGAACCAGTCCAAGTCCTCGCCGGCCACCCTCTCGAAGGTGTTGAAGAAGTCCCAGGGAGAGGGATGCTTGTAGGCCCACTCACCGATGAACGAGCGGTAGCCTTCCATGAACGTGTCCTCCCCCAGGAGGCTCCGGAGGGTGGCCAGGAGGGATGCCGGCTTCTGGTACGACGCATTCCCGTACCCGGGGCCCGGCTCGTAGTAGTCGCCGTGGCGCATCATGCTCTGTTCCAGCTCCAGGCGAGCGACCATGAGATAGGACTCCATGTCCTCGGCGTCCTGATCCGAGAGGCCCGGCCAGTAGTCCGGCTCGGTCTGGTTCTCCAGGAAGGTGGTGAATCCCTCGTCGATCCAGGCGTGCCTCTTCTCGTTGGCTCCCACGATCATGGGAACCCACATGTGGCCCAGCTCGTGGGCCGTCACCGAGTACAGGTTGAAGGCTTCCCGGCCCTGGTAGCTCCCCATGAGGGTGAACATGGGGAACTCCATCCCCCCGCCGATGATGTCGGTTCCTTCCACGGACGTCATGTGGGGCCAGGGGTAGGTGAACCCGGTGAAGACGGACTCGAACTCGATGGAGTGCTTGGCGTAGAGGGCCTGATCCTCCCACAGGGGCGCCCTGTACTCCCGCCAGAAGGTGTGGATGGCCACCCGGTCCTGGGCGCCGTCCCCGTCCCGGTCCGGGACCAGGGAGCTGGTCCCCGTCCAGAGCTGGGTGTCCGAGGCCGTCCAGGTGAAGTCCCGGACGTTCTCCGCCGAGAACCGGTAGGTGAGGGAACCGTCCTCGGGATGCACGGTGACCGTCCGGGCCTCCCGGTCGGCCCGGGTGACGATCCGGACCATGGTGTCGGCGGCCAGGGCGGCGGCCATCCGCTCCCGGGTCCGGGGCGAGTAGACCTCCTCGGCATTGTCCAACTCCCCTGCGGCCATGACCGTCCAGCCGTCGGGGACGGTGAGGCTCACCCGGTAGTCCCCGTACCCCTCGTAGAACTCCGCCCCCTGATAGGGCTCGGCGTCCCAGCCGCGGAGGTCGTCGTAGACGGCAATCTTCGGGAACCAGTAGGCCAGGAAGTACATCTCCCGGTCCGAGTGTCCCATGCGCCCGGCCCCGTTCTGGGGAACCACGAAGCTCCAGTCGATGCCCAGCTCAACCGTCTCCCCCCGGGCCACCGGCTCCGGAAGGAGGATCTCCATGACCCCGCCCCGGACCCTGTACCCCGCCTCCCGGGGACTCGCGGCGGGCATGAGCTCCCGGCCTTCCACCCGGACGCCCTCCAGCCTCACCCCTCCCGTCACCTCCACCCTGCGATTCCGCGGCGCACCCTCGGCGTGAATGTTCTGATGCAGGAAGAGCTGGACGGTGGGAAGGTCCATGGGGGACCGATTGTGAAACCGGATGGTCTCCGAGCCCGCCAGGATCCCTTCCACGGGATCGAGCCGGGCGTCGATCTCATACTCGGAGGCCACCTGCCAGTAGGCGGGGCCCGGCGCTCCGTCGGGGCTGCGGGTGCCTCGCTCCAGGGCCGCCCTGAAGTACGCGGGCGGGACGACGGGTCCGGGGATGGGCCGGGTGAGAACCACGCTCTCCTGGGCCTGCAGGGAACTCGAGTCGATCGAAAGGATGAGGGCCAGCGCACCGGTGAGGACCAACAGGAGAAGGAGAAGCCGTCGGGGCATGATTCGTGACCTTTCCACGTTGAGCGGGCGGTTTTTCCTGTCGAGGGACGACGGAGGCAATCCGGATCGTCCCCGACCATAAACGTAGGAAGGAACCGGCCGCCGGGGGAGAGCTGAACGGTTCGGCGGCCCGCCTGGTCAGGGTGGGAGACCGGATGGTGGTCCTGAGCTATTGCCTCCTGGCGCCGGAAGAGACCGCCGGGCACGAGCCGGTGATCGTCTGTGTGGATCCGGAGGACACCCCTCAGGACGGGTTGGCCCCATCCGCCACAGGAAGCTCATCCACCACCCGGACGATGCGCGCTGCCGAGTATTCCTGTCCGAAGTGATCCGTGGCCCGGATGCGAATGAGATGTCCGCCGGGGGCCAGCCCCACCGGAAGCCTACCCTCCCAGATGTGGTTGGCCACGGATGCGTTCCATCCATTTTGCCTCTCGGCGATCATGGCATAGAGGGGGTCTTCCTGGGGTGCGAACTCCAGGGGGACCCACTCTCCTGACTCCCCTACCATCATCTCCACCGTCGAGTCGGGACTGCCGTTGAAGAAGTTCACCAGCACCGGCGTCTCGGCCAGCCGGCCCCCCTCCACCTGACTGGGGGCCTGGACCTCCATCTGGTAGTCCACCGGCTTCCGTGCGGCCTTGAACCGGGTGGAGTACCCGGTGCCGTCGAAAGTCACGATGAAGTAGCCGTTGGGGACCCCGTCGGAGCCCGTGGCATGGGGGATGTCGGTCTCGTCCCGGTCCCCTCCCCACCAACGGCCGCAGGCGGCCCCGGCGTTGATGTGGTAGTGGGGGGCGTCCCCTTGCCAGCCGAACTCCTCGGGCAGAACCCCCTGCTGCACCACGTGGGAGTGGGCGCTGAAGGAGAGGGTGTGGGGCCGATCGGCCAGGAGCTCGTAGAGGCGGGCGAATTCCGGTGAGGAATCGGCGGGTCGGAGGGGGATGTGCATGCTCAGCACCACCAGCCTGTCCCTGGGAACCCGGGCAAGATCGGCCTCGAGCCAGGCCAGTTGATCCTCCCCGAAGCCGGCGACGTAGGAGGTCCCTCCCTCGGGAAAGAGGACGTCGCCGAGGATCACGAAGTGGACGGGCCCGTAGTCGAAGGAGTAGTACCGGGGGCCGAAATGGGTCCGCCAGCTCTCGTAGTGGTCGTAGGTGTCCGCGGCATCGTAGTTGGCGTCGTGGTTCCCCATGGCGTGGTAAAAGGGGATGCCCACGGTCCCCGTGACGGCCTTGATGTGGGGATAGAGCTCCAGCCGGTCGAAGGTGAGGTCCCCCAGGGTCACGGCAAAGCTGGCCGACGTGCCCACCAGCTCCTCGAGGACGTCGTGGGCGATGAACGTCACCTCCTCGTGGTCCCGGGGCTGAAGATCACCCATGAAAAGGGCGTCGAAGCTGTCCGGTTCGGCCCGGCGCACCAGGGGAAAGTCGATGGAGGCGGGGAGGGGCCCCGTGTGGGGAACAGCGGGGGGCCCCAACTCCAACGGCTCTCCGGCGTTGTGGAGGTAATAGAAGCGGGGCAGGTTTTCCTCCGTGACCGGCGTCATGTACCCCCGGGGCTTGATGACGAAGTAGACGGCCTTCTCGTGGCCGGGGAGGAACCAGCGCCCCGCCTGGTCGGTCTCCGTCACCGAGAGTTGGTCCGAGACGCCCACCCCGGGGATCCCGGGCTCTCCCTCCTCCCTGATCCCGTTGCCGTTCAGATCCTCGAACACGACCCCCCGGGCCGAGCCCTCGGGGACGTCCAGCGGGGGCGGGGGCTCATCTCCGCACGAGGCGAGGATTCCGGCCAAGGCCAGGAGGAGGATCGGGGTGGAGGGTCGGCCGTGGGGCGCTGCGATGGTTCTCATGGTGTCCGGGGCGGCTGGAGGAAGTTCATTGTGACGTTTGACGTTCCCGGCAATATGGGGCGAGCGGGGGGAGGTCGAAACGGAGAGTGCACGGAAATTACAGGGTGGTTACGGAGAGGGAAGAAAGTGCCGGGGGCGGGACTCGAACCCGCAAGGGATTGCTCCCAGAGGTTTTTGAGACC
>CAYXGM010000095.1:0-11748 GCA_964464555.1 uncultured Gemmatimonadaceae bacterium
GGGGGGCAGCCGGAATGGCGGGGGTGACGGCGCGCCCCGGGGCAGCGACCTCATTCTGCGGAATCTGACGGCGGGCTACGACGAGCTCATCGGGAGCGTGGACGAGTACGGATTCAACGACCCGGGAACCCACTTCGCCTATACGGTGGACGCCGCGGACCAGGACGGAAACGGGCTCTACCTGGTGAATCTGGCCATCGGGTCCCGGAGGGCCCTGGACAACGCCAAGGAGCGCTACTCCCGGCTCACCTGGTCCGAGGAGGGCGAGGCGCTGGCGGTCCTCAGGGGCATCACCCCCGAAGAGGAGATGCATCGGGAGAACGTTGTTGTGGCCTTTACGGGAATCTCCGGCGGCGCGCCCCCGCGACATCTCTTCGATCCCGAGTCCGGCGTGGGTCTCCCCGAGGGCCACGTCATCAGCGAGAACGGGAACCTGGCTTTCAACGAGGACGCCGACATCCTCTTCGTGGGCACC
Organism: uncultured Gemmatimonadaceae bacterium; assembly: GCA_964464555.1. Lineage (GTDB taxonomy): Bacteria > Gemmatimonadota > Gemmatimonadetes > Longimicrobiales > Gaopeijiaceae > CAYXGM01. Next base: position 476 of record CAYXGM010000095.1, read on the forward strand.
CGTCTCCAGGAGGAGGAGCTGGAGGATTGGCCCGAGGACGGTCTTCCCCTGGCCGACGTCAACATCTGGCACTGGGCCGACGACCGTATCAACACCGCTCAGCGAGAGAGCGCGTCCCGGGACCGGAACCGCACCTACCGGGCGGCGGTGCACCTGGACGACATGCGCATGGTCCCTCTGGCCGACGAAGCCATGCGGGACGTGGACGTGACCCGGGACGGGCGCTGGGCCATGGGGCGGGACGAGACGCCCTACGTCAGCGATTGGAAGCCGGACTACGCCGACTACTACCGGGTGGACACCCGCACCGGGGAGCGAACCCTCTTCCTGGAAGGACATCTCCGGACCCTGGGCCTCTCCCCTGACTCGGAGCACTTCCTGTACTGGAAAGACGGAGACGTCTGGCTCTACCACATTCCTTCCGATGCCCACGCCAACCTCACAGCCTCGGCCCCGGTGGACTTCACCGACATGGAGTACGACTACTTCGGTGAGAAGCCCCCCTTGGGCGTGGCGGGATGGACGGCCGACGGGGAGTCGGTCCTCCTGAACCACGCGTACGACGTGTACCTCCAGCCCCTGGACGGATCGGCGGCCACCAACCTCACCCGGCGTGTGGGGGACGAGCGCGAGGCCATCCTCCGCTACGTCCGCACCGATCCGGATGAGCGCTTCATCGATCTGGATCAGCCGGTGCTCTTCAGCGCCTTCGGCAAGTGGACCAAGAAGAACGGGTACTTCGAGCTCGAGGACGGCCGCATGCGGGAGCTCGCCTACGAGGACAGGCGCTTCGGCCGGCCCGAGAGGGCCAAGGATGCCGAGCGCTACCTCTTCACCGTCCAGACCTTCCGGGAGTTCCCGGACCTCTGGGTGAGCGGGAGGGACTTCGGTGACCGGCAGCGGGTCACGGTGGCCAACACCCAACAGGACGAGTACCTCTGGGGCCACCGCATCCTCTTCGACTACACCAACGACGACGGCGTCCGCCTTCAGGGAACGCTGGCCATCCCCGACAACTACGCGGAAGGCCAGAAGCTGCCGATGATCGTGAGGTTCTACGAGAAGTACTCCGACGCCCTGCACAGCTACCCCATGCCCACGTACCGCCATTCCCCGAACTTCGCCGGCTACGTGAGCAACGGGTACCTGATCATGCAACCCGACGTTCACTTCCGCGTCGGGTCCTCCCATTCGGACATGCTGGAGTGCGTGGAGGCCGCCACCCGGAAAGTCATCGAGATGGGGTACGCCGATCCCGAGGCCATCGGTCTCAGCGGACACTCCTACAGCGGGGGGGGCGGGGCCTACATTGCCACCCGGTCCGACATGTTCGCCGCCGTGGCCCACGGCGCCGCTCCCATCAACCTGGTGAGCGAGTTCAACCAGCTCTTCGTGGGGAGCGGCCAGAACAACCACCGCTATGACATCTACGGGCAGGGCCGCTACGCCACGAACCCCTACGACGACTTCGACCTCTACTGGGAGCAGTCCCCCATCAGCGGACTGGAGGCCATGGACACCCCTGTCCTCTACCTGCACGGGGAAGACGATCCCACGGTGAACTGGGAACAGGGATGGGAGTGGTACAACGGGCTCCGATTTCTGGGCAAGCCCATCATCTGGCTCTCCTATCCCGGCGAGGGTCACGGTCTGCGCCGCCTGGAGAACCGCATCGACTTCCAGTACCGTCTGAGGGACTTCTTCGATCACCACCTCAAAGGAGAGGCTGCACCCGCGTGGATGACCGAGGGCGTGCCCTACCTGGAGAAGGAGGAGCACCTGCGGGAGTATGCCCCCGAAGTATTCGTGAGTCCTCCGGACACGGCGGGGGAGGGTGCGGGTGGATGAGAACGCCCGAGGGTGCGTGAGGTTTGTTTTTCCCATTTGCCGCGACATGACCACCAATGCAGGATCGAACCATAGGAACCAAGCCATGAAATCCATCTTCTCGAGCTCGACGAGAGTCCTCGCGGTGGGGCTGTTTCTCGCCGCCGCGACGGCGCTGATCCATGGACCCGAGCCGGCCATCGCCCAGTCCTCCTCCGGGTTCATCAAGGAATTCGGTACCATGTGGACCTTCGAGGCTCCTCCGCTGGATTACTGGGAGGAGACCTACGGATTCCGGCCCACCCAGGACTGGCTGGATCACGTTCGCCTTTCGTCTCTGCGCATTCCGGGCTGCTCCGCATCCTTCGTGTCGCCGAATGGGTTGGTGATGACGAACCACCACTGCTCCAGGGGATGCATCGCCCGGGTGTCTCCCCCAGATGTGAGCTATATGGAGACGGGATTCGTGGCCGAGACCCCGGCGGAAGAGATCCAGTGTCCGGGTATGTGGGCCGACCAGTTCCAGGGGTCGGAGGACGTGACGGAGCGGGTACGAGCCGCCGCAACGGCCACCGATCCGGAAGTACGTGCCCAGCAGCGGGACTCCATCGTCGATGTGATCGGGGAGGAGTGTGCCGGGGAGACGGGGATGACCTGCCAGGTCGTGACCCTCTATCAGGGCGGGATGTACTCCCTCTACAAGTACCGCCGGTTCAACGATGTGAGGCTCGTCATCGCTCCCGAGCATCAGGCCGCGTCCTTCGGCGGGGACCCGGACAACTTCACCTACCCCCGCTTCGACCTGGACGTGACCATGCTCCGGGTCTACGAGGACGGCGAGCCGGTGGAACCCGAGCACTACCTGGAATTCAGCGACAACGGAGCCGCCGAGGGCGAACCCGTCTTCATCATCGGAAATCCGGGCTCCACCGGCCGACTCCTTACCAAGGCCCAGATGGAGTTTCTCAGGGACTACGACTACCCGGCCCGGCTCGCCGGCTATGAACGCCGGTTGGAGGTGTACCGCACCCTGGCGGCCCGCAGTCCCGAGGACTTCCGCCGCTATCAGAACACGATCCTGGGGCTGGAGAACTCCTACAAGGCGGTGAGCGGGTATCTGCGGGGGCTCCTGGACGAGGATCGGATGGAGCGCAAAGCTGCCTTCGAGGCGGACTTCCGGAGGCGGATCGAGGGCGACCCCGAGCTGAACGCACGCTTCGGGGACGCATGGGATGCCATTGCCGAGGCCCAGGCCGAGCTGGCCTCCTTCGATGCCCGGAATCGTTTCTACGGATTCGGCGGCTCGAGTCTCCTGGGCATGGCCGGAACGCTGGTGCGCCTCCCCGTCCAGGCGGCTCTGCCGGACTCCCTCCGCCTTCCGGCCTTCCGGGGGAGTCGTCTGGAGCGAACCCGGGCGAACCTCCTGGGCGATGTGTCGGTGGACATGGAGGCGGAGGTGATGAACCTTACCGCCCAGCTCGAGGCGGCCCGGGCGGCCCTGCCCGAAGGCGACCCCTTTCTCGAGGTCATGCTGGATGGGCGCTCCCCCGGGGTGGCGGCCCGGGCGTTATTGGAGGGAACCCGCCTCACCGATTCGGCTTTTCGGGAGTCCCTGATGGAGGGTGGCGCCCAGGCCATTGCCGACTGCGTCGATCCCATGATCGTGGCAGCCCGGGAGATCGACGGGTTGGACGCGGAGGTTGCGGCACGGGCGGCGCCCCTCAACGCCACCATCGCGGCCAACGCCGAGCTGGTGGGCCAGGCCATCTTCGCCGCCTACGGGCACTCCCTGCCGCCGGACGCCACGTTCACACTCCGCATCACCGACGGCGTGGTGAAGCGGTACCGGTACAACGGTACCTACGCACCCCCAAAGACCAGCTTCTACGGGCTCTTCGCCCGGGCGGCGGAGTTCGATAACGAGCCGCCCTGGGACCTTCCGGAGAGTTGGGCGGAGGCCGAGGACGAGCTGGACCTTTCCACCCCCATGAACTTCGTCTCCACCAACGACATCATCGGTGGAAACTCGGGAAGTCCCGTGATCAATCGGGATGCGCAGGTGGTGGGGCTGGTCTTCGACGGGAACATCGAGTTTCTTCCCAACCGCTTCCTCTTCATGGACGAGGTGGAGCGGACGGTGAGCGTGCACTCCTCGGCTATTCTGGAGGCCTTCCTGAAGGTCTACGACGGCCGGCGGATCTACGACGAGCTGACCGGGGCGGGTCGGTAGAAGGACCTCGGATCCGGCATGGAGAAGGCCGTGAACGCGGAGAAGGTCGTGAGCGTGGAAAAGGCCGTGAGCCTGTGAGGCATCGACCATGAACCAGAGCTACCGCATGAGGATCCTCTTCTTCGGTCCGGTCCTGGCCATCGCTTGCGGTGGCGAGGGCCCGCCGGCCCGGGAGGGCGGCATCGATGCCCTTTCCGCCGGGAGTGCCGTGGAGGCTCCCCTCCCGCAGGAAGCTTCCTCCGATTCCCTGCAGTCGCTGGCGGACCGTTTTCGGACGGGACCCCCGCCGGCTCCCGCACCGGGCCAGTTGGCCCTGGTGGGGGACTACGTCGCCGGTGGCGATACCCTCTCCATCCTCGAGGACGGGGGTGGGCTCTTCGCCCTCCCCTGGGGTGGGGAGCGGGAGGCCTGGACGCCGGAGCATGCCTCGGGGGCGGAGGAGGAAACCGTCGTCTTCAGGGACCGGGCCTACCGGCGCCTTCACCTGGGTGGAGCCGGGGGAGAGAGCTTCCGCATCGACCCCCTCGGTTCCCCGGAGGAACTGCGGGAGGAAGCCCTGGCGGCGACGCCTCCCGTCGAAGAGGGGAGCTTCCGGCCCTCCGAGCTGGTGGATGTGACGGCCCTGGACTCCACCATCCACCTGGACATCCGGTACGCCGGGACCAACAACTTCATGGGGCAGGTCTTCTACTCCAGCCCCCGGGCCTTCCTCCAGCGGCCCGCGGCGGAGGCCGTGGCCCGGGCCAACACCTGGCTCCGGGGGCTGGGATACGGCCTTCTGATCCACGACGGCTACCGGCCCTGGTACGTGACGAAGATGTTCTGGGATGCCACCCCCGACGGGCTGAAGCTCTTCGTGGCGGACCCCGCGGCCGGCTCTCGCCACAACCGGGGGTGCGCCGTGGACCTGACCCTCTATGACCTGGATACCGGGGAGCCGGTGGTCATGCCCGCCGGCTTCGATGAGATGTCTCCACGGTCCCACGTGGACTATTGCGGGGGGACGTCCCGCCAGCGCTGGCACCGGGAGCTTCTCCGGACGGCCATGGAGGCCCACGGCTTCACGGTGTACCCCGCCGAGTGGTGGCACTACGACCACCGGGACTGGCGAAGCTACCGCATCGAGAACGTGACCTTCGAGGAGATCGGCGGCGGGGAGGGTAGCTGACGGACCCGTGAAAGGGGCGTCGCCGAAGCCTGCTCCTCAGAAAACGGCGCTGAAGAGGGTTACCCCGACTCCCGGCCGCCAGGATGTTCCCCTGGGCGTCTCCACGGGGAGGACCGTCGCGAACGGTGCCGGAATCCCCGATCGGAAGCCTCCCTGGCTGAACTGGATCAGGGCCGGGTCCAGAACGTCGGGCCCGCTGCCCTCCAATGCCCTGCCTCCGAAGCTCCGCTTGTCGGCGGTCAGGGCGGCGCCGGCCCAGAGCCCGGCTATGCTCGCGGCCAGGGGGATGCCGATGGCCACCTTCTCGTCCTCGGGCTGAACCAGGAGGTCCAGACCCCCGCCCATCAACCCTCCCAGGACCCCGGCGATGGAGATGAGGCGGGCCCGGGGACGGCTGAGCTCCCATGCCGAGCCCAGGAGCGCCCCACCCAACAGGCCGCCATTCCCCGCCAGGAGCGTGGTACCCAGGAGAGCATCCCCTTCCACGTCAGCCAGGATGCCGCCGGCCACGCCGAACCACGTCCCCCACAGGGCGCCGAAGTTGGCCGAGGTGGCCACCCCGGCGGGGATGGGGCGGTTCGACAGCCACGCCCCGGCGGCGATTCCGGCCAGACCGCCGACGATCATGGACCTCATCACCGTCTCGGCATCCGGGTCGTCGATGTAGCAGATATCGTCGTAGCAGACCTCGTCCTCTCCCAGGTCCAGAACCTCGGTCCAGCCGAAGCCTTGCCATGTGCCCCACGAGCCCCCGAAGGTGATGGCCCGTACCTGCCCCTCGCTCAGGACCCGGGACCGGCCCAGGGCCCTGCCGGCCAGGAATCCCCCGGGGCCGCCCAGGAGGAGACCGGCCCCGTAGGCTGCTGAATCGTCGGCCCCCAGCGCCGCCGGAATCGCCACCCCGAGCCAGCTCCCGTAGAGGGTGCTCCACACCATGAGCTCCACCCGGCTCCCGGAGTCCGATCCCTCTCTTGGAGCCTCCTCCAGGAGCGCCAGCGCCCGGAGACCGGCCGGGGTGTCGCCGAAGCGCTCGCTGATGTACTGAAGGAGGGCTACGGCGACCTCATCCCGACTCTCGGTCTCGAAGGTCCGGGCGGCCTGAAGGAGAACGGCGGCGCTGTCGGCCCTGGAGACCTGGGCCCCGGATGGACAGGGGAGGGCGAGGAAGCCGAGAAAGACCAGCAGGATGGTGCCGAGCTTGACGCGCATGTGGAGGCCTGGGACGGTCCGGTTGGAGGGACAGGGGATTGTCATCCCGTCTTCGACGATGTCCCGTTTGATAAACCGGCTTTCGGCTCAGAGGTCCCTGAAATCCGATGGCTGGCCCGACGACCTTCCCCTCCTCCTTCGTCTCTCCTGTACCGATTGGATGGAGGGGGGATGGACTCCCGAGGACACGGTGAAGCTGGTCCGGACGGTCGCCCCCCTGGGCGTGGACCTGGTGGACTGCTCCTCGGGGGGACTGGACCCCCGGCAGGCTCTTCCGGCGGGGCCCGGCTTCCAGACTCCGTTTGCCGAGGTGGTCCGTGCTGAAACGGGGATTCCCACCGGGGCCGTGGGCCTCATCACCGACCCGGCCCAGGCCGATCACGTGGTGCGAACGGGTCAGGCCGACCTGGTCCTTCTGGGCCGTCAACTTCTCCGGGAGCCCCACTGGCCCCTGAGGGCGGCCCGGGAGCTGGGGCAGGACGTCTCCTGGCCCGTCCAGTATCTGAGAGGAAAGCCCTGACCCGGTCCGGCACGGCCCCGGCTGGTCGCCGGCTGCACGCCTCCGTCAGGGACTCGCCAGGATCTCCCTGCGGATGTCCCGGGGCCCCTCCTCGAGGAGGCGACCCAGGATGCTCTCGTAGGATCCCTCCCAGTCCCCCAGGATCCGGAGCTTCATCCCTCTCCTCCGGAACTCCTCCCGGTCGTAGAGGGGCGCCCCGGCGGGGAGATTCACGTACTCTGTGGCCCCCATGGCTTCGGCGATGGCCATGATGAGCGGGGTGCCGCGAAGCCCTTCCAGGCCTTCCAACGCACTGGCCCGGGTGGTCTGGAAGTGGAACCCCAGCTCCCCGCAGCACGCTTCCAGGAGCCTCTCCAGGTAACCCAGGGGGGGGACGGAGAGGTCCAGGAGGAGTTTCACGAGGGGGTGGTCTTCCACGTCGGGGTCCTCGAAAACGGGGAAGCGCCGGAGCTGGGCCCGGAGGCGCGCGGGGGCGTCGGCGGCGAACGCCATCTCCCGGATGAGCATCTCCCGGGGGCCTTTCTTCAGGGGAAGGGTGAGCCAGGAGAGCCTTCCCTCGTGGTCCTCCAGCCGATTCCGGTGGACCCAGTGCCGGCGGGGAAACTGGACCGTGTCCAGAACCACGAACAGGTCCGTGGTGGAGAAGAGGCGGAAGTAGCCCGCGTAGGGGACGAAGTAGGGCTGGCAGACGGCGACTCGAGTCACCGAAACTCCTCTCCCGGGCTCTCGGAATCAGCGTGGCCCGACCCGGATCGGGTCCGTGTCTCCATGGCATACTGAGGTAGGAAGAGAGGGGAGGGAAGGGGCGGGAGGCGGAGAGTTGCGGTTCCCGGGCTTCACCCTATTGACACATATAGATAACTCTATTATTCTATCCGGCCATGACAAAGAGCGAACTGATTCGAGGTATCGATCCGAAGGTTCTGGCCAAAACGGCCGACGTCATCAAGGTGGTGGGTCACCCGGACCGGCTGCGGATCCTGGAGTTTCTGGAAGAGGGCGAGAAGGCGGTGGGTGAGATCCAGGAGTGTCTTGATCTTCCCCAGGCCATCGTCTCCCAGCACCTGGCCAGGATGCGGGGATGGGACATCGTGGAGTCCCGGAGGGACGGGATCCACGTCTACTACCACATCATCGAGCCCAAGGTCACCCACATCCTGGACTGCATTCGCCACTGCGACCTGGAGGAGGAGGCGTCGTGAGGACGAAGAGCTGCCGTGAGGATGGCTCGAGGCATGGCCGAAGGAAACGGCAGCCGTCCATGGCGCCGTCCGGGGCAAGGCCCAGGAGTCATAAGAGGCAACCCGTTTTTTTTGGACAAAGACATATGAACATTTCTATGGTGCTATTGTTTGCGGCCGTGTTTCTGGTTGCTCCGGCGATCCCCGGCCCGGGACTGGAGGCCCAGGAAGCGGGGGCGGCCCCCGTGAGTCTCTCCCTGGAGGAGGCCGTGGCCCGGGCTCTGGATGAGAATCCCACCCTCCGGGCCCAGGAGGCCAGGGCCGAGGCCCGGGCCCAGCTCCCCCTGAAGGCCAGCCCGGCCTTCCTGCCCTCCCTTTCTCTGGGAGTGCAGGGCATGCGGACCACCGATCCGGTGGCGGTCTTCGGGCTGAAGCTCCGGCAGGAGAACTTCGCCCAGGAGGATCTGGCCCTGGACGCCCTGAACCGGCCCGAGGCCTACTCGGGCTACAACGCATCGGCCACGCTGCAGATGCCCATCCTGGCTCCCGAGGGACTCTTCGGCTACCGGGCGGCCAGGAGGGCCGCCGAGGCCGAGGAGGCCGGAGCCCGGAGGGCGGCGGGAGCCACACGATTTTTCACGATTCAAGCTTATACCGGAGCCCTCCTGGCGGCTCGCCAGGTGGAGGCCCTGGACACGGCCCTCGCAGCAGTCCGGGCCCACGTCCGCCAGGCCGAAGCCATGCGTGAAGAGGGGATGGTGACGGGGCTGGATGCCAGGATTGCCAACATTCGAGCCTCGGAGATCGAGGTGCGGCGCCTGGCCGCCGAAGCCCGGGCCGAGAACGCCCTCTCCGGTCTCAAGGCGCTTCTTGCCCTGGAGGACGATGTGGAGTTGCGGCTCGCCGACGACCTCGACGAGGTCCGGATGACTTCGGTCTGCGCCGCCGGGGGAGCCGAGTGCTCCTGGCAGTCCCGGGGCGATCTCCAGGCCTACAGCGCCGGGATGGAAGCCGCGTCGGAGGGTGTGAAAAAGGCCTGGGCCTCCCAGCTCCCCTCCCTGGGAGCCTTCGGAGCCCTGGGGCACTACTCCAAGGACGCACCCCTGGGGAGCGGGAGCGGGGACTGGACCATCGGAATCGGGCTGAGCTGGACGCCCTTCAAGGGGCTCTCCGGCGTGGGATCGGTCCGGGCCGCCAAGGCCGAACGAGCGGCCATGGAGGCGGAGCGGGAGGCGGCGTTCCGTCAGGCCGAGGTCGAAGTCCTCGAGGCCCGGCGCATGCTCACCGCGGCCCGTGAAGGGGCCGAGGTGGCCGCCGCCGCCGCCGGGGAGGCCCGGGTGGCCCTGGAGCAGGCCCGCCTGCGCTACCGCACCGGGACGGCCCCCATCACCGAGCTGCTGGACGTTCAGGCAGCCGCCACGAACGCAACCCTGTCAGAGCTGGCCGCCCGCCGGGACCTCGTCCTGGCCCATGCGGCCCTGGACCTTGCATACGGAGTCTTCGATCGATGAGAGCTGCAATCGCACTGCTGGGGCTGACGGCCCTCCTGACCGCCTGTGGTGAGTCCCACACTTCCGAAGCACGTCACGGCGATGCCGTTGCGGCGTCGGGAACGCCCGTGGAGCTGGAGGAGATTCAGCTCCATGTGCCCGTAGAGGGCACGGTCGTGGCCCGGAACCGGGCCGAGATCACGACCCGCATGATGGCCAGGGTCACGGAGCTGGCCGTGGACGTCGGGTCCCGGGTCCGTGAGGGAGACATTCTCCTTGTCCTGGGCACCGAGGACATCGCCGCCAGTCGGGCCAAGGCCGAGGCCGCCGTCATGGTGGCCGGCGCCGCCCGCGGCGAGGCGGCGAAGCACGCCGCCCGCATGGACACGCTCCTGGCCCAGGACGTGGTGGCCCGGGTCCAACGTGACCAGGCCCACCTGGCCCTCACCCAGGCCGAGTCCCAACTGGCCATGGCTCGGGCGACCCTCAAAGAAGTGGAAACCGCCCAGAGCTACGCCAGCATTCCGGCGCCCTTCGCCGGAGATGTGGTGAGCCGGTACACCGACGAAGGTGACGTGGCGGCGCCGGGCATGCCCCTCCTCGTCCTGGAGGAGGCAGGTCCCCGTGAGGGACGCCTCTCCGTCCCGGTTGAGGCCGCGATCCGACTCTCCCCCGGGGACACCGTCCGGGTGACCACCCTGGACGGCCGTTCGGTGGAGGTCCCGGTCCGGACCGTGGCCTCGGGAGCCGATCCCCGCTCCAGGACCATCGAGGTCCGGGTCATGCTGCCGGCGGACTGGCCCACGGGGGTCAGCGTCACCGCCCTGATCCCGTCGGGGACCGTGGAAGCCGTCACCATCCCCGCCGATGCCGTGGTTCGCCGGGGCCAGCTCACGGGTGTTCGGGTGGCTACCCCCGAGGGCGTCGCCCTCCGGTGGATCCGGCTGGGTCGAACCGTGGCAGGCGGAGAGCGGGTCGAGGTCCTCAGCGGCCTGAACCCCGGGGACGAGATCGTCCATGAAGCCGGAAGCGAGGCCGCCCAATGAAGACCGGATTCAGCGGAGGAATCGCCCAGCGATTCCTGAACTCGAAGCTGACGCCCCTTCTCACGGCCTTTTCCGTCGTGCTGGGAATCGGGGCCGTCATGACCACGCCACGGGAGGAGGAACCCCAGATCCGGGTTCCCATGATCGACGTGGCCGTGGGACTTCCCGGGGCCACCCCCCGGGAGGTGGACCGTCGCCTGGTGGAGCCGCTGGAGCGGGCCATCTGGGAGATCCCGGACGTGGAGTACGTCTACAGCGCCTCCCAGTCCGACGGAGCCCTGGTCACCGCCCGCTACGAGGTCGGCACCGAGCCCGAGATCGCCCTGACGCGCCTCCACGGCAAGCTCATGGCGAACATGGACAGGATGCCCCCCGGGGCCACGCCCCCCTTCGTGACCCTCCACGGGATCAACGAGGTGCCCATCCTCACCCTGACCCTGTCGGGAGGGAGCGATGCCGGGGACGGGTATCTCCTGCGGCAGCAGGCCGTGGAGCTGGCCGCCGAGCTCAAGCGCATTCCCGACGTGGCCGAGAGCTGGGTCATCGGCGGGGCGCCCCGGGAGGTCTCGGTGACGCTGGATCCCCAGGCCCTGGCGGCCCGG
>CAYXGM010000096.1:0-11663 GCA_964464555.1 uncultured Gemmatimonadaceae bacterium
CCCCCCCGGTGTCGGGGGGGTCCGGGGGGGGACCCCCCCCCCCGCCGCCACTCCACCCCCATCCCCCGGGGCTGTCTCCACTTCCGCCGCCTCCTTCGTCTCCACCCGAGCCCCCTCCAGTGTCGCCGGCCAGGGCGTCGGTGGCCGTGGTCCAGGTGTCCGTCACCCGGCTGATCATGCCTCCGGCCATCATCATGGGCAGGCCCAGATGGCCCACCGGAAGCCCCCCCAGGCCGAGGGCGTTGTAGGCCGCCTCTCCCAGACCGCTGGAGGCCACCACGTCGGCCAGGGCCAGGAAGACTGCCAGCGCCTTCATGGCCCGGTCCGCCGGATCCTCGGTCGGCTTCGGGGACTGAAGGAGCCTCTGCGCCCCGGTGTTCCCCGGAGCGGCTACGTTCCCCCCCGGGTCCATGGAGGCCCCGCCTCCGGCCCAAAGGAGCGGACTGGTCGGGGGACGGACATGCAGGACGTCCGTCGGGATGACGGCCGGCCCGTGGACGCCCGTGGGCTCGACGGCCGGGAAGGCGGCCGGAGCGGGGGCAAGGGCGATCCGTGGCGGAGCGCATCCACCCGCTTCCACGCAAAGGGAGTAGGCCCATGCATGGGTGAGGACGGTCAAGATGCCCTCGGAAACCTCGTCCCCTGTGTCCAGGAGGGCCATGCGTAGATGCCCAAGGTCGGTCAGGTCAGCACGGGGAGTGCCCGCCGCCGGCCGACCCGCGGCCTCCACCAGCGCCCGGACCTGGTCCTTCACCTCCCGGGCCCGGTCCAAGCGGCCTTCCATCCCGGCTTCGGCCATCCGTCCGCCGGGCCAGCGTTCGGGGAGGGACGACCCCACGAAGGTCCACGCCTCACCCTTCCAGGTGGCAAGGGGTTCTTCCTCCTGCCCCCTCACCCGGTCCAGCCTCACTTCCCGGAGCGGCGCCGGCCCGCCGCCGGATTCCGGAGCGTCCTCCCCATAGACGAAGCCGAGTTCGGTTCCCCGGGGCCCGGCCACCTCCGCTATCCGCCCCTCTCCGTCCCTACTCACCCGGTAGGTCTCGGGCACGTAGCTCTCCACCCGGGTCTCGGCGTACCCGCGGGGCTGGTAGCGCACGAAGTAGCCGTCGGGATGATAGTTCCACCGGGCCCCGGGAACCTCCCGGACCGTTTCCTCCGGGGGCGGTGTCCCCACCAGGACCGCCACCTCCTCCAGCTTCTCGAAGGCCGCCCCTCCCCTGAGAAGGGCCCGAAGCTCGGCTTCCGCCCTGGCCACCCGTCTCACCGGCGCCGGCATCCGGTCCCGGGCCTCTTCCAGGAGCTCCTCTTTCACCCGGTCCAGGGCATGCTCCGAGAGATCGTCGAGCTGTTGAGGGTCCAGAAGGGTTTCCGCCACCGCCCTCAGCTCAGGCGCCAGCTCGTTGACGGAGATCCGGGACTGGAGGGCCCAGATCAGGCTCTGGAGATCGTCCTGGGCGATCTCCGGATGATCCACGGACCGACGGACGAGGGTCTTCAGAACGGGCGCCAGCTCCCCCTCGAGGGGGGCCAGTGCATACCCCTTCCCTCCGGTGGGCCCGTATGTCCCGGCATGGATACAGTAACTCCGGGCCTCCATGGAATAGAGCCCGGGGGGTGCGAAGAAAGCATTCTCATCCGTGCGGGGAAGGGCTCCCATGTTCGCATGACCTCCGGGGTCGTGGCCGTCCAGGAAGGGAACCTCGAAGCGGGCGTCGTGAATGCTTGTGGTGATGCCCGGAGGCTCCTCCAGGAGGCGCTCCAGCACGGCCGTCCGGTCCAGCGCCTCCTCGGCCTTCTTCCTGAGCCGGTTGAGGATCTGGCCCTGTGCGGGGGAAGCCACGGTGAAGAGGAGGACCAGGGCAGCCGACGAGGCCGCCACTCCCCTCCACAAGCCCGCAACCGGGATTCGGGGGCCACCACCGGTGTTCGGGATACGCCGGCCCGCTACCGCCATGGATCCTCCTCCGTTGAATGCTCTTGCCCTTCTTCTGCTTCTGTCCGGGCTTTCCCCGGCCCCTACCCGCCGGGGGGTGGGCCCCCGATGCTGAAGCGCTCTCCCCGCCAGAGAACGAGGTGGCGGACCAGGAGCTCCGTGTCCACCGCTGCCCCGCTGAGCTCGATGCGCCACCGGCCCCCCGCTTCCACCGGAATCCGGAGGGACGAGGTATAGGCCAACTCCCGGTGCAGGAAGACCGAGGCGAGCCCGTCGGCCCGGAGCTGGAGGGCCAGGTGGACCCAGTCGTCGGAGGGAAACCGGGAGCCCACATCGATGACGGCCCGTTTCAGATTATTTCCCAACCAGAGCTGCGCCCGGTCCCGCCTGCGCTTCTGGAGCTCGCCCTCGGGCACCCTGAAACAGAAGCGGGGACCGGAGCGGCTGGCAACCCCGGCGGACGCTTCATCGGGCAGGAAGGCGCTCTCCTCCAAGAGGCAGACCTGGAGGTGCTGACGGTCCCGCCGAGCGGTCAGCGGGAGGCGGAACTCCAGCTCCAGCGTTCCCCCCTGGTCGAGGGAAAAGGACTCCCGGGTGAGGATCGGGTCGGAGAAACGGCCATCGCCCCGATGAGAAAGGGCCGTCCCGCCGGCCACCTCGACGACGGCCGGCGGGGGATGGCTCCTGCTCACGTCCCACCGGGCGAACTCACCGGATGCGAAGCTCTCACGGAACAGGACGTCTCGCCGGTCTCCCTCCAGATCCCGCACATGAATGGCCACGCTGTCCCGGAGCCACCCCATGTACTCGGCCACCAGCGTGGCCTCGCCCGAACGGTTGGCCGTGACCAGCCCGTCCTCCGCCACGGACGCCACCCCTGGATCCCTGCTCGTCCAACGGACGGGAACTTCCTCCCGCCCTCCGTCGGTCCGGATGCCCTCCACCCCGAACCTCCTCCGCTCCCCCCAGATCATCACGGGCTCCGGTGCGAGGATCCCGACTCGCCGGACGGGGGCCGGGACACTGTCGGGTATCCACCGGACGGCCCTTTGCGGAAGGTCCGGCCAACGGCGAAGGAGCGGCACGGAGTCCTTCCGTGGGTCCTCCACGACCAGACTCACTCCTTCCTCCGAAGCCCCCACGTACAGGACCGAGGCGCCCTCCCCGAGACACAAGGCCGAGTTCAGGCCCCAGAACTCCCCTCCGAACGGGACCGTGGTTCCGGGGAAGGGGTCCAGAAGGAGGCCGTAGTCTCCGTCCTCACCCAAGACCACTACCGCCAGGCGCCGGCTATCCGGACACCAGGAGATGGTTCGGATCCGGTCGTAGCCGGGGAAGACGTGGCTGGCCAGCACGCTTCCCTCCGGCGAGAGGACCCGGAGGGTATCCGCCATCCCGCAGGATCCGGCGGCGATCCTCTGCCCGTCCGGCGACCAGAGGCCCCCGTAGGTCATTCCTCCACTTCTCATGAGAACCCGGTCCTCCTCGTTCTCCAGGTCCTGGAGGATGAGGTTCTGGGCGTACGGCTCGGCTCCGGCCCGTTCCTCCATGAGGACGGCCAGCCGTCCGTCCGGGGAGAGGGACCGGAAGCCCACGTCCGTGTCCCCCCGCCGGATGACATCGAGGGAGCCGTCCGGCAGGAACTCCACCGCGTACGGGGGTTCCTCCCCGTCGCTCACATACCCGAACCATCGAAGCTCCCCCGCGGCGGTTCGGTAGGGCCCGTCCACCACGCGTGCCCCGGCTTCCGAGGGGACGTATATGGAGGTGGGGCGCTCGGTCCATTCCCCTCGCTGCGTCTCGGGAGGAACCAGCTCCACGGGGGGATCGGAGAGGACCAGGACGACTCCCCTCCCATAGGGGTAGGTGGCGGCATCTACGCCGGCAGTACCGGCCACCTCGTCCTGGTTCGGGCCCGGGCTCAGGGCACCGGCGACCTGCCAGGCCCCCACACCGGCCAGGATCAGAACGGCCACCCACGCCGCCGTTTGCCATGGAGCTCTGCGGGGGGGAGGACCGGCGGACGGCCGGGGGGACGATGTGGCGCGGACGGCCACGACCTCCCGGAGCTGATCGTGAATGAAGTCCAGAGCGTTTTCCCCCACCCAGACCACAACCTCCCGGCCCAGAAGCTCTCCTACGGCCCGGGTATAGGAGGTCTCGTCCAGCCCGGCCCTCCGCCGGAGCTCCGAGGTGGGAACCTCCCGGCGCTCCCGGGCCAGGGTGTCGGCGATTTGGTTCGCCTCGGGAGAGAGGCGCTCCAGCCGCTCGCCGATGAGCTCCAGGATGGACTCGGGCAGCTCCAACTGCGGGGGCATCCGTTCTGCCTCGAAGACCCATCCCCGGCCCTCCTTTCTGCAGACCCCATCCTCTGCCAGAGTCCGCAGGAGCTCGGCGATGAAGAGGGGGTTGCCCCCCGAGGCCCGAGCAATCCGTTGCACGACTCCGGGAACGGCTTCCGTGGGCCTCACCTCTGCCAGGAGGGTGAGGAGCTCCCGAATCGTCGTCTCGTCCAGGGACTCGAGGGGGATCCTTCGAGCCTCCTCAGGGAGAGAGAGTCCAGGCGAACCGGAGGGCTCCCCGTCGCTGCCTCCGTACCTCCGCATGGCCAGCACGAAAAGGCAGGGGGTATGCCGGATCCTGCGAAGGAGCCGGGAAAGGAGTGCCCGGCTTTCCTCGTCCATCCAGTGAACGTCGTCCAGGAGGACCACCAAAGGGCCCTCGAAACCCACGGCCTCCAGAAGGTCCGCCAGGGCGTCGGAAAGGGCTGCCGGCTCGACTCCCGTGCCCGATGCCCCGGGAGATCCGTTGGGCGAGAGGGAGGGCAGAATGCTCCCCAGGACCGCCTCGGCCCCCGGGCTCACTCCCGCCGCTCCGGGGAGACCCATGAGAGCCGCCGCCAGGTCGGCCACGGCCCCCAGGCGGATCTCTTCCTCGCCCCTGTGTCCCCTGGCCCTGGCCACCTGCCCTCCTTCGGCCTCCACGTGCTTCAGGAACTCCAGGGCCAGGCGGCTCTTTCCGATGCCCGCCGGGCCCGAGACGGCCACCACTCCGGTGCGCCCCGAACGGGTGCGCCGCCAGGCGCTCTTCAACTCGGCCAGCTCCCTGGACCGCCCCACGAACTCCATGGAGGAGCCCAGAGGCTGAAGATCATCCGGGGCCGCTTTCGATAGGAGGGCCTGAAGTCGTTCCTCGAGCTCCGCGAACGGCTCTTTGGCATCGTCCCGGTCCCCGACTTCCCTCCGGGCTTCTTCCAGGGCTTCTCTGGCGGGACCCAGGCGGTTCAGGTCCAGCAGGGTCTCCATGTGGGCGACCCTGGCCTCGACCGAGTAGGGGGCGAGGCTCAGGGCCTCTTCCAGGAACCCCCGTGCCTCTTCGTGCTTTCCTTCGGCTCGAAGGAGCCGGGCCCCGTCCAGCAGCGCCTGGAAGAGCCGCCGGCGAAGAACCTCCCGCTTCTCTTCCAGCCAGCGATCCCATTCCCGGCAATCCGGGAGGGCCAGGTGAGCCAGAAGGGGCCCGCGCCAGAGGCGCCGAGCCTCGTCCAGACCGCCGTCCTCCAGGGCGTCGTGAAGGTCGGCCAGGTCTGAGGAGAGGCTCGTTGATGCGGCGACGGGGTCATTCCCGGTGAGGACGTCCTCTCCCAGGGTGCGCTTGAGAAGCCACAGGGCCTGCCGCACCGATTGACGGGCCCGGGAGGGGGTGGAACCGGGCCAGAAAAGGGTTCCCAGCTCCTCCCTCGGTACTTCCCTCCCCTCGACGACCAGATAGCTCAGGAGGGCGAGAGGCTTGCCCAGTGACAGGGAGGCGTCGGTCGCGTCCTTTGAGGAAACGATCCGAGGTTCGCCGAGGATTTCCAGGCGGTAGGCCATGGCGGGAGATTCGCCTCTCCGGACACCTGGGTTCGGGCAGATGAGCGACGCACCGTCGCCCCGAGTGCGGCGGGTAATGTACGGAGGGGAGGCGGGGGTGGGTCAAGGTGGGACCTGTCGGAGGGACCCCCGCCCCCCCTTGCTCCGTTGTGGGTGACTTTCCTCCGGATCAGTTCTCGTACTTCACCGAGCAGCCGTAGGGCTGGGTTCTGGGTTGGGAGACGGGCTCACCGGCCATGGCCTCGTCCATGGCCTGGACCAGGTAGTTGGTGGCTGCCTCGATGTCCTCGAGGCGTGTCGAGGGCTTGTCGTCGATGGCTCCGTTGTACAGAAGAACACCCTCGGGGTCGATGACGTACATCTGCGGAGTGGTCCTGGCGCCATACATCCTCCCCACGGTGCCTTCGGGATCGAGGAGCACGGCGGAGGCCTTGATGCCATGCGCCTCATTCTGGGCCATCATCTCTTCGGGGGGGTAGTAGCCCTGCTTCCCCGGGGCGGACGACACCACCGCCAGCCAGACGACACCCTCCTCCGTGTAGCGCTCCTGGAGGGCCTGCATGTTTCCGCTCTCGTAGTGCTTCTTCACGAAGGGACATCCGTAGTTGAGCCACTCGAGGATCACCCACTTCCCGGCGTAGTCCGAGAGGGCGTGGTCCTGGCCGTGGGTGTCCGGGAGGGTGAAAGACGGTGCCGGAGCATCGATCTCCGGGTCCTCCATCTGGGCCGAAAGGGGAGTGCCGCAGAGGAGAGCGGCAGTCAGAACGAGGGGCGCGAGGGTTCTCATGGCGGTCCTTTCCGGGGAAAAGGGATTCTCGAAGTTTTCGCAATCCGCTCAAAATACACGGAAAACAGTGGATTGTGCCTTCGATCCCGAAGGGGGCTTCTTTCCCCATCCCTTTCCCGCCCACGGTACCCGATGTTTCGTCACCTTCTCCTGCCCCGGGAACCGGACAACATCGTCTTCGATGACCTCGAGGGCGTCCTGGCCGAGGTGGGTGTGGAGGGGTTGTCGGGGACGAACCCGTGGGCGGGAGAATGGTAGATACACATAGAGCCAGCTCCGTCCACCACGGCCAGGGAGGAACCATGACCGGTACGGTACGCATCCTCGCGCTTCTGTTGTTCTTCGCGCTCCTCGCCGGTCTCATGCTTGTCCTTGCCTCGTGTCGAGGAGAGAACGGAGAGTCCGAGGCTGCCAGGGCCCAGGTCCAGGGACAGGGGTCCGGAGAGACCACGGCCTCCAGCATTTCCTCCGCTGATACCTTCGAGCACGCGGAGCTTCGCCGCGCAATGGTGCGGCGCCAGATCGAAGCCCGGGGGGTCAAGGACCGGTCGGTTCTCGAGGCCATGCAGACGGTGCCTCGCCATCGATTCGTTCCTTCCGCATCCCCTTCTCTGGCCTACAGCGACCAACCTCTTCCCATCGGTCACGGCCAGACCATCTCCCAGCCCTACATCGTGGCCTTCATGGCCGCCGCCGCAGAGGTGGGTCCCCGGGACCGGGTCCTGGAGATCGGCACGGGGTCGGGCTACGGGGCCGCCGTCCTGGGGGAGATGGCACTGGAGGTCTACACCATCGAGATCATTCCCGAGCTGGCTGAGAGGGCCCGAAGAGTCCTTCGGGAAATCGGCTGTGACAACGTTCATGTCCGGACAGGGAACGGTTGGCTCGGCTGGCCGGAGCACGCTCCGTATGATGCCGTGGTGGTGACAGCGGCCCCCGACGAGATCCCCACGGCCCTCAGGGAGCAGCTCTCCGTAGGCGGCACCATGGTGATCCCCGTGGGATCCCTCTTCCAGACCCTCCGGGTGCTCCGAAAGACCCCTGAAGGATTGGAAGAGGTGGCCACCATGCCCGTGCGCTTCGTGCCCATGGTGGGGGAGCCGGTGGACACCGGTGATCTGGAGAACGGTGCTTCGCCGTCGGAGCCGGATGGAAACCGCCCGGGAGGCCCGGACGAAACGACCCGGGAAGGTCCGGACCGGTCAATGCAGAGCCGTGACTGAGAAAGCCGGGACGGAAGGGGGGCTACGCCGCCGTCTGGGAACCCTGGACGGCGCAGCGGTGGTAATCTCCAACGTGGTGGGGACGGGCATCTTCCTGACCCCGCCCCTCATCGCCTCCCGCGCCACCTCCCCCCTTCCCTTCCTGGGGTTCTGGATCCTCGGAGGGGCCCTGGCCCTCATCGGCGCTCTTCAGCCTCATTCACATGCGGGGGCTCGGGCCCGGCCGCATCGCCCAGCAGATCCTGGCGTGGCTGAACGTGGGCACCATCGTGGCGCTGGTGGTCCTGGGGTTCCTTACGGAGCCGGGGGCCGTTAACGATCAGGGGTCGGCGGCAATCGCCGGTGGGGCTCTATCTGGCCCTGAACCTTCTCTACGTCCGGGTGCTGGGAATGGATGGCCTCGTCGCCACGGAGGCCACGGGAGACAGGGCGGCTCGGCTCCTGTGGGGTGATGCCGGAAGCGCCTTCATCACCCCGCTGATCCTCCCCGTTCTGGCCAGCAGCGTGAGTGCCATGGTTCTGACCGGGCCCCGGGTCTACTACGCCATGGCCCGGGATCGCTATCTTCCGGGTGTCTTCGGCCGGGTGGGAGAGGCGGAGACCCCGGCCTTCAGCATCGGCATCCAGGCGGTCTGGAGCGGGGTTTTGGTCCTCACCGGTGGCTTCGAGGCCCTGCTTCGGGCTCCGGCTCCCTCCCTCCTGGGCATCCTGGTGGTCTCGAGCGGGGTGCCGGTTTACTTCTGGACGAGGAGGCGGCGGGGGGCGGATTGAGAACCGTGCTACTCGGGTTCGAAGCCCGCTCCGGCGGCTGAAGAGCTCTCCTCCCCCGCGAGAAGGCAAACCCTCCCCCATCCCTGGGAGAGGGGCCAGCGGACGGTTACTGACTCCCCTTGCACCGTCTCGTCAAATCCCCGCTCCGATTTGGAGAAGGTGGAGACGGGATGATGCCAGACCTCACCAGGGGGCGTGGCCACCACCCGGACGGCGGCCCCAAGGGAAATCTCAGTGGAGAAGAAAGCATCCGTGGGAAAGCCTTCTCCCTCCCATTCGTAGAAGGCCTCCACCGTCCCATCGGGGAGGAACCGAAGGCGCTTTTCCATTTTGCCCCCCCGGGAAAGGCGCCCGAGGAGCACAATCTCGAGGCCGGGGCTTGGACCGTCCCCCTTCAACACCTCCTCCACCCCTTGGAGGTGGAGAGGTACGCGGCTCCAGGACCCGAGGACCTCATACCCTCCGCTCTGGTAGGCATGGAAGGTCAGATCCGACGGCAGGATTCGCTCCACGAAGATGGCCCGATCCTCCCCGTCCACGGGGGGGAGCTCGGAGAATCGAAGCTCTTCTTCCAGATCGTGAATCGATGGCATTCCCTCCGCCGCAGCGTGCTCGTCCCCCTCACCCTGGATCCCGTTCTCGTTTTTCGCTTCATGATAGGCTTCCAGGCGTCGGGTGAGGGTGTTGGCCAAGTTCACACCCTTTTCGAACAGGGTGAGCTCTTCAACCGCTCCTCCCCTCGTCGGGCTGACCAGAGCCGATAGCTCGGCGGAGTGGATCCAGATTTCCTCGTTCCCGTCCATATCCAGGTCCCGTCTCTCCCACGTGAGGCCCTCCCCCTTCCTGAGCTCCCGCTCAGCCAGAGCCAGGTTTCGCCAGACCGTATCCCGGAGATGCCGCAGGTAGAGCCCCCCGAAGACACCGTGCCAGTAGGCGTCGTTGCATTGGGCGCGCCCCAGCGCCCTCCTGGCCTCCGGAGGGTCCCCCCGTTCCCGGCACAGCTCGGAGAGGACGGCCATCTTCTTGTGCATCCGGTTGGCCTCAGGATACTTCACCAGAAAGTTCTTCCAATGGGAGCCCCGGATGAGGGGAGCTTCCCCCCGGGTGAAGCGTTCTTCCCCGAATTCCTCTTTCAGGGCTTCCAGGCGGTGGAATCCATCATGGGGCAGAGACCACTCCTCCATCTCCCGGTAGGAGGAGGAGGGGAGGTAGGCCAGGCCTGCCGGGGGGAGCCGGTCCAGAGCCTGGGAGAAGGTGGCCAGTTGTAGCTCGCCGGCGTCCTCCAGGGTCCGCATGGTGTGAAAAAAGCGGTCCAGCCACCCGCGGTCGTACACCCACTCCCGGGTGCCCGGCCACCCCCCGAACTTCTCGATGTCGTCGGCGGCAACGGCCAATCTCCCCCCTGAAGCCCGGATCTCACGGACAAAGGCCGCCGTATCCTCCGGGGGCTTGAAGGGAATGAGATAGCGGAGCTCCTCATGGATGGGGAACACCCCGATATCTCTCCCTCCGAACTCGGTACGGAAGGGATGGTGGAGGGCCTGGCGCTCGAACCCGGCGGCGACGAAATGCCGGTCGTCCACCAGGACGTACTCCACCCCCGCCCGGGCCAGGTCGGCGGGCAGGTCGGGCTCCCACACCCGCTCGGTGAGCCAGAGCCCCCGGGGCTCCACCCCGAAGCGGCTTCGGATCGCGTCCCGGGCCCACTCGATCTGTTGGAGACGGTCCTCCGGGGAGAGGGCCGGAAGGATGGGCTCGTAGTGCCCGGCCAGGAGGAGCTCCAACTGCCCGCCAGAGACCAGTCGCCCCACCAGGTCCAGGTAATCGGGGCTGTTCTCCTCCAGCCATTCCAGGAGTGGACCCGAGAGGTGCAGGGTGAGGGGAAGGAACCCCTCCTCCACAGCCTTCCTCAGAAACGGCTCGTAGACGTCTCTGAGGTGCTCCTCGAAGACATGGCCGAAGTTCCCCACCGGCTGGTGGGCGTGGAGACCGAAAGTGAAGAGGACGGGCGAGTCGGGTGCGTGTGTGCTCACGTGAGAACGAAGCCAAGGGGATCTCGAAGAGGGGAGAGCCATTCAGCAAGCTCGGAAGGAGCCCTCTCGAGGATCCGGTAGAAGTCGGTCTGGGCGTCGAAGGGGATCGGCAATCCCAGAAGCTGATGAAGATCCGCCAGATCCCGGATCCCGTCCAGGGCCGACTGAAACTCCGGCGAAGGATCGCTGGAGTTCGGTGGTACCGGGCTGGATTCGGTGGCGGTGGGGTTGGGGCCCGGAGCGGGGAACTCGTGGCCGACGGGGACACCGTCAGCGATTACGAGGCTCCCCAGGGAGCTGACCGCGGCCTCCAGAGCCGATCCCACCAACGTCCCCAGCGATCCCCCGGTCCGCCGGGCCCGAATCAGCTCCTCCCGGGACACCCATCGCTCCAGGAGGTCTTCCCGGAGGACTTCTTCAACCGGAACCCGGTACGCCTCGGGGAGTTCATCCAGTCCCAGAGAGCCGCCACCGTCCACCTCGCTCAGACCCCCGACTCGGATCGTCATTCGCCCCGGCCTGTGACGTTCCACCCTCGCGCCCACCTCCCACACCCTCTCCGTCATGCGGTGCACGACCCTGAACACGTCACCCCCCTTCCCTTCCACCCGGTACCCCGGCAGTTCCACCGGATCCAGGTCGAGCGCGGACCGGGCCGCCTCCCCCGCCGCCACGGCAACGGGCAGGGGCCTCTTGGGCTTCACCTCCTCCAGGTACAACGTCCTCCCGCTCCGGGAGGGGTGCTCGTTGGTCTCCGCAGCATCCAGGCGATCCAGGAATGCCTCCTCCAGCTCCGCCGCCCTACCTCCCACCAGCTCCAGTGCCCGGGCCGCATAGCGGAGAACCTGTAGGGGCTCCAGCCCCGACAGATCGTCGAAGAACCACCCGCAGGAGGTGAAGAGGCGCAGGGCGTTTCGCTCCAGCTCCAGGAGCTCCCGAGCCCGTATCTCCTCCTCAGGATCCAGATCCCGGGGCGCCCGGGTCCGCACCAACTCCTGCACAGCGGCGGCGGCCCCCTCCCCGGCCCTTCCCCCCCCGCCGGCCAGG
>CAYXGM010000097.1:0-11561 GCA_964464555.1 uncultured Gemmatimonadaceae bacterium
TGCGGTTCGCCATCCGTGAGGGTGGCCGGACCGTGGGCGCCGGCGTGGTCACCGAGATCATCGAGTAAGGCGAAGTAAAGCCATCGCGTCGTCTCGACGAGACAGGCGCAAACACGAGGAAACCGAATGGCTGGCAGGATTCGAATTCGACTCAAGGCCTTTGACCACTGGGTAGTGGATCAGACGGCGGCGGACATCGTCCGAACGGCCCAGAAGACCGGGGCGTCGGTCCGAGGACCGATCCCGCTTCCCACCCGGCGGCAGAGGTGGACCGTTCTGCGGTCGCCCCACATCGACAAGAAGAGCCGGGAGCAGTTCGAGCTACGAACGCACAAACGGCTCATCGATATCCTGGATAGTCGTCCCCAGACCATCGACGCCCTTACCAAGCTGGATCTTCCGGCTGGCGTGGACGTTGAAATCAAGGTGGACTGAGTCATGGCCGGGTTGATTGGAAAGAAGATCGGGATGACCCGGATCTTCAGCGAAGACGGGACCGCCCAGCCTGTCACGGTGGTGGAGGCGGGGCCGTGCCCCGTCATGCAGGTGAAGACCGCCGAGTCGGACGGGTACGAGGCCGTACAGTTGGGTTTCGGGGCCAAGAAGGCCAACCGGACCAAAAAGGCTGAAGCAGGCCACGCGGCCAAGGCCGGGTTGGAGGTGGCTCCCGCCGTGCTCCGGGAAGTGGCCCTCGCCGAGGGCGAGGAGTACGAGCCGGGCCAGGAGCTCACGGTGGAGCTCTTCGAGGCCGGGGACTCGGTAAAGGTCTCCGGGACCTCCAAGGGCCGGGGCTTCCAGGGGAGCGTGAAGCGGCACGGCTTTGCCGGCCGTCCCTCTACCCATGGGCACCCCAACTCACGGACCCCCGGGTCCATGGGGCCGGGAACCGACCCCTCCAGGGTCATCAAGGGCAAGAAGCTCCCCGGGCAGATGGGGAACGCCCGCACGACCCTGCGCAACATCGAGGTGATCAAGGTGGACCCGGAGCGGAACCTGCTCTTCTTGAAGGGCGGGCTTCCCGGGTCCCGCAACAGCTACGTCCTGATCACGAAATGACGCATGTATAAGGCTGCCTACTATAAGACCGACGGCAAGAAGGGCCGGGCCCGGGCGCTCCCCGACTGGCTCTTCGACGGCGTCGTTCACGAAGGAGCCCTTCACCAGGTGGTGAAGGCTCATCTGGCCAACCAGCGCCGGGGAACCGGTGCGGCCAAGAACCGGTCCGCGGTCCGGGGCGGAAGTCACAAGCCCTGGAGACAGAAGGGGACCGGCCGGGCCCGTCAGGGAACCATCCGGGCCGCGCAGTGGGCGGGTGGAGCTATGGCCTTTCCTCCCATCCCCCACAGTTGGCGCCAGAAGCTCCCGAAGAAGCTCAAGGGGCTGGCCAGGCGCTCGGCCTTCAACGCCCGTGCCGAGGAGGATCGGGTGATCCTCATCGACGCGCTTACCTTCGAGGAGCCGAAGACCGCCCGCCTCCGGGACTACCTGGCGGGGATCGGAGCCGAGGGCAAGGTCCTCCTCCTCACCGAGGAGAAGAACGAGAACCTGTACCTCTCGGCCCGAAATCTTCAGAACGTGGAGGTTCGGCCCTTCGGGCAGGAGTCCACCTACGACATCCTCTGGGCCGCCACCGTGATCATCGAGCGGGGTGCCCTGGAGAACGCCGAGGCGCCGCAGGCCTACCGCACCGAGGCCGGCGGCGACGAGGAGGCTTCCCATGCGTGAGGGTCGCGATGTGATCATCCGGCCGGTCATCACCGAGAAGACCACCGGTCAGATCGAAGAAGAGAACGTCTACACGTTCATCGTGAACCAGAACGCCAACAAGCACGAGATCGCCCGGGCGGTGGAGAAGAACTGGGAGGTCACGGTGCTGGACGTTCGCACCATGCGGTACGCCGGGAAGGCCAAGCGGTCCGTCCTGGGGCGTATCCACCAGAATTGGTCCCTCGGCCGCCGGCCGGCCTTCAAGAAGGCGGCGGTGAAGCTGGCCGAGGAAGACCACATCGAGTTCTACGAGGTCGGCTGAGGAAAACGCCATGCCTTTGAAGAAATTCAAGCCCGTAACGCCCGGCAACCGGTTCCGGTCCGTGACCGACACCAAGGTCCTGACCCGGGGCAAGCCGGAGCGCTCGCTCACCGAGCCCATGTCCCGGAAGGGTGGGCGGAACCACCACGGCCGGATGACGGTCCGGCGTCGTGGGGGCGGCCACAAGCGCCGCTACCGCATGATCGACTTCAAGCGGGACAAGGTGGGCATCGAGGGTCGAGTGGCCGAAATCGAGTACGATCCGAACCGGACGGCAAACCTGGCCCTCATCCACTACGCCGACGGGGAGAAGCGCTACATCCTGCATCCCCGGGGCCTGCAGGTGGGGGACGTGATCAACGCGGGTCCTGACGCCGAGGTCCGGTTGGGCAACTGCGTCCCTCTGGCCCGTGTTCCCCTGGGGACCACGGTGCACAACGTGGAGCTGAAGCCGGGCAAGGGCGGCCAGATGGCCCGCTCGGCGGGAGTCGGCGTGCAGGTGACGGCCAAGGAGGGGGACTTCGTGAGCCTCCGCCTTCCTTCCACCGAGGTGCGCCGGGTTCGCAAGGAGTGCATGGCCACCGTGGGTCAGGTGGGCAACATCGATCACATCCTCCAGAACCTCGGCAAGGCCGGAGCCAACCGGTGGCGCGGCAGGCGCCCCAAGGTTCGCGGCGTGGCCATGAACCCGGTGGACCACCCTCTGGGCGGGGGCGAGGGCCGAGCCTCCGGAGGCCGTCCCGCCGTGTCCCCGTGGGGGAAGCGGGAGGGCAAGAAGACCCGCAAGCGCAAGAAGAAGTCCAACAAGTACATCGTCCGTGGGCGGAAGCGGGGCAAGGCCACGAAGTCCTGATGGACTTTGACGCCAACCCCGGGATCAGGCAGAGAGGTCAGTAGAGATGCCGCGTAGCGTAAAGAAGGGCCCCTACATCGAGTCGAAGCTCATGCAGCGGGTCGAGGAGATGAACAGTCGGAACGAGAGGAAGGTCGTCAAGACCTGGTCTCGTCAGTCCACCATCTCCCCCGACTTCGTCGGGCACACCATCGCCGTCCACAACGGAAACAAGTTCATCCCCGTGTACATCACGGAGAACATGGTGGGCCACAAGCTGGGTGAGTTCGCTCCCACGCGCCTCTTCAGGGGGCACGGAGGGAAGCTGGCCGACAAGCGGCCCAAAGTGACGGCGACGTAGATGGGGCCCGGAGAGACGAAGATGGAAGCCAAGGCTGTTGCAAAAGGCGTCAGCATGAGCCCCCGGAAGGTTCGCCTGGTGGTGGATCAGATCCGGGGCCGCTCGGTGAACGAGGCGTACAGCATTCTTCAGTTTTCGAAGAAGGCTGCCGCGGAACCGGTCTCCAAGACCCTCCGGTCGGCCGTGGCCAACGCCCAATACAAGGCCCAGGAGGAAGGTGATGTCCTGGACGTGGACACCCTCCAGATCCGGGAGGCCTACGTGGACGAGGGCGAAACGCTCCGCCGCTGGCGGGCCGCGGCCATGGGCCGGGCCGCTCCCATAAACAAGCGGACGAGCCACATCACTGTGATCGTGGATACCAAGGAGTAACGCTGGATGGGACAGAAGACGCACCCCACCGGGTTCCGACTCGGGATCGTTACGGACTGGAAGTCCCGCTGGTACGCCGAACGGGATTTTCCCCGCCTCCTCGAAGAGGACGAGACGATCCGCAAGTACCTCCATCGGCGGTTGAGCCACGCGGCCCTGTCGAAGGTGGAGATCGAGCGCAAGCCCTCGAAGATCGTGGTGACCCTCCACACGGCCCGTCCCGGTGTCGTCATCGGGAAGCGGGGCTCGGAGGTGGACAAGCTCCGTGACGAGCTGGCCGTCCTCACCAAGGCCGAGGTGAGCGTGAACGTGGAAGAGATCAAGCGCCCGGAGATCGATGCGGCGCTGGTGGCCGAGAACGTGGCCCACCAGATCCGCCAGCGGATCTCCTTCCGCCGGGCCATGAAGCGGGCGGTACAGTCCGCCATGCGAACCGGCGCCGAGGGCATCAAGATCCAGTGTGGCGGCCGCCTGGGCGGCGCCGAGATCGCCCGATCCGAGGGGTACAACGAGGGGCGTGTGCCCCTGCACACCCTTCGGGCCGACATCGACTACGCCCAGCTCACGGCGAAGACGACGTACGGCACCGTGGGTGTCAAGTGCTGGATTTTCAAAGGTGAAGTCGTGGAAGACCGCAGCGGCCGGACGTATTCGGCCGGTGGGGCCAAGTAACGGGGATGGATAGACGATGCTAGCGCCCAAACAGGTCAAGCACCGGAAGCAGCAGAAGGGCCGGATGAAGGGGAAGGCCACCCGGGGAAACAAAGTGTCCTTCGGCGAGTACGGCCTCCAGGCCCAGGAACCGGCCTGGATCACGAGCCGGCAGATCGAGGCTGCCCGTGTGGCCATCACCCGGCACATCAAGCGGGGCGGGAAGGTCTGGATCCGCATCTTCCCCGACAAGCCCACCACCCAGAAGCCCGCCGAGACCCGGATGGGTAAGGGGAAGGGCAACCTGGAGGAGTGGGTGGCGGTGGTGAAGCCCGGACGGATCATGTTCGAGCTGGAGGGTGTGGACGAGGAGATGGCCGAGGCGGCCATGGACCTCGGCTCCGCCAAGCTGCCCATCAAGACGCGGTTCGTGGTGCGGGAGCGCCAGTTCGGCTAGTCCCGGGGACGCTGACGCGGCCGGGACGGCAGCACGAGGAGATCGAGACGAATGAGTGCAGAGGACATCAGGGAGCTGGCGGACGACGAGATCCAGGAGCGCCTGGTGGAGTTGAAGGAAGAGCAGTTCCGCCTTCGATTCCGCATGGCGACCATGGAGCTGGAGAATCCCAAGCTTCTCACGGAAATCCGCCGGGATATCGCCCGGATGAAGACGATTCTTCGCGAGCGCGAGCTCGCCCAGCAGAGCTAGCAGGCGGCACATGGCTGAGACGCAAGAACAGGCCCCGGAGACGACGGGGGAGCGCGGCAACCGCAAGGTCAGGATCGGCGTGGTGGTGAGCGACAAGGCCGACAAGACCGTGACGGTGGAGGTCCAGCGCCGCTTCGCCCACCCTCTCTACGGGAAGCAGGTTGCGAAGTCCAAGAAATACCTGGCTCACGACGAGCACAACGAATACCAGGTCGGAGACCAGGTTCGAATTCAAGAGACCCGTCCCCTCTCGAAGAGGAAGCGGTGGCGGGTATCCGAGTTGATCGAGCGGCCCGAGTAGCGCCGGACCGAAGCATCGGAGCTCAGAGCGATGATTCAACAGGAATCGGTTCTCAGGATCGCCGACAACACGGGCGCCAAGAAGGCCTCCGTGATCAGGGTCCTGGGTGGATCCCGCCGGCGGTATGCCCGGGTGGGGGATGTGGTGGTGGCCACGGTGAAGGACGCCATTCCCAACGCCCCCGTGAAGAAGGGTGAGATTGTCCAGGCCGTTGTGGTCAGGACCAACAAAGAGATGCGCAGGAAGGACGGCACCTACATCCGCTTCGACGACAACGCCGCCGTCCTCATCAACCCCCAGGGGGAGCCCCGGGGGACCCGCATCTTCGGACCCGTGGGCCGCGAGCTCCGGGAGAAGAGGTATATGAGGATCGTATCGTTGGCCCCGGAGGTGCTCTAATGGCCGCGAAGAGAAAAGAGACCTCCCGCCCCCGCAAGCAGAGGATCGTGAAGGGCGACCAGGTGAAGGTCATCAGGGGGAACTTCAGGGACGTGGAAGGCACCGTCCTGCGGGTCCTCCCCCGCGATGACAGGGTCGTGGTGGAGGGCGTGAACATGCGGAAGCGTCACGAACGTCCCACCCAGGACAACCCCGAGGGCGGGATCATCACCTTCGAGGCCCCCATCCACATCTCCAACGTCATGCTGATCGACCCCACCGAGGGGGAGGCCAGCCGGACGAGGCTGAGGGTGGAGGCCGATGGAACCAAGGAACGGATCGCCGTGAAGAGCGGCAACCCGATTCCCAAGCCGTAAGAGGGATCAGGCGACGATGGCAAAGAAGAAGGAGTCCAAGAAAAAGGCCCAGGACCAGGCCGCCAAGGAGCCCAAGCCCCTGGACGACCGGGTCCCCCGGCTCCTCAGGCACTACCGGGAGCAGGTGCGGCCCATTCTCAAGGAGCAGTTCGACCTGGAGAACGAGCACCGCATCCCCATCATCGAGAAGGTGGTGGTGAATGTGGGGATCGGGGAGGCGCACAAGGAGCAGAAGCTGCTGGACAGCGTGCTGGAGGAACTCACCATCATTACCGGACAGAAGCCCGTCATCAACCGGTCCCGGCGGGCCATCTCGAACTTCAGCCTTCGGGAGGGGATGCCGGTGGGCGTCAGCGTGACCCTGCGCCGGAAGCGGATGTACGAGTTCCTGGACCGGCTGGTCACGGCGGCCATTCCCCGTGTGAGGGACTTCCGCGGTCTTCCCACCCGGTCCTTCGACGGCCGGGGGAACTACACCGTGGGTGTGAAGGAACAGATCATCTTCCCGGAGATCGACTACGACCGGGTCCACGAGGTGCACGGGATGGATATCACCATCGTCACCTCGACCAATGAAGACGCCGAGGCCTACGCCCTCCTGCGCCAGATGGGTTTCCCCTTCAGGGGAGACGAGAAGCCGGTGCAGGTGGGGACGTCGGCGGCCTGAGGAAAGAAAGAGACGAGAAGGATGGCGAGGAAAGCCCTCATCGAGAAGAACAAGCGCAAGCCGAAGTATCGCATCCGGCATCGGAACCGATGCTCCCGGTGCGGCCGGCCGCGCGGCTACCTGCGGAAGTTCGGAATCTGCCGGATCTGCTTCCGGGAGATGAGTCTCCGGGGCGAGATCCCCGGCGTGCGGAAGTCCAGTTGGTAAAAGGATCGATACGGACATGATGACGGATCCCATCGCGGACATGCTCACCCGCATCCGGAACGCCGGGAACGCCGGCCACCGGTGGGTGGACATCCCGACCTCGAAGCTCAAGGTCGAGATCGCCAGCCTGCTGAAGGAGAACGCCTTCGTCTACGACTACAAGGTCCTGGACGACGGCCGGGGCGGGCTGCTTCGCATCTACCTGAAGTATTCCGACGGAACGTCGGTCATCCGGCATCTGGAGCGGGTGAGCCGCCCGGGACGCCGGAGCTACGTACCCGTAAACGAGATTCCCCGGGTCCGGAACGGGCTGGGGATGGCCATTCTCTCTACCTCCCAGGGCGTGGTCTCCGACCGCATGGCCCGTCAGCAGGGTGTGGGTGGCGAGCTCATGGCCTTGGTCTGGTAACCGAAAAGCAAAGCACGATCATGTCGCGGATTGGAAAGATGCCGGTGGAGCTTCCCAAGGGGGTGCAGGCTGCCCTCGCGGATCGGACTCTCTCGGTGAAAGGACCCAAAGGGGATCTCTCCCTGGAGATCCATCCGGAAATGACGGTGACGGTGGAAGAGGACCGGGTTGAAGTGGCCCGGCCGTCGGAAACCGCCCGCCACAAGGCGCTTCACGGCCTCACCCGCTCCCTTGTGAGCAACATGGTCACCGGGGTGAGCGAAGGGTTCACCAAGACCCTGGAGATCGTCGGTGTCGGATACCGGGCGGACACGTCGGGGAAGGGGATCACCATCAATGTGGGCTACTCCCACCCCATCGAGTTTGCGGCTCCCGAGGGCGTGACGCTGGAGTGCCCAAACCAGACCACCATCGTGGTCAGCGGGGCCGACAAGCAGAAGGTGGGACAGGCGGCTGCGGAGATTCGCGCCTTCCGGCCTCCGGAACCTTACAAGGGCAAGGGCATCCGGTACCGCGGCGAGCAGGTCCGCCGCAAGGCCGGGAAGACGGCAACGGCAGCGGTAGGGACATAACCATGGCTAAGATCGGCAATCTGAAGAAGACTCGCAGGACCATGAGGGCCAGGCGGCACCGGCGCATCCGGAAGAAGCTTCTGGGCACGCCGGAGCGCCCCAGGCTGGTGGTGTTCCGGTCCCTCAAGAACATCGAGGGGCAGGTCGTGGACGACCGTGCCGGCCGGACCATCGTCGGGGTCAGCTCCCTGGCGCCGGAAATGAAGGATTTCGAGGCAGAATCCCGGAACCCCCGGGTGGAAGCCGCCAAGGAGACCGGAAAGCTCCTGGCCGAGAGGGCCAAGGAGGCCGGGGTCGAGAAGGTCATCTTCGACCGGGGCGGCTACAGGTATCACGGCCGGGTCAAGGCCTTCGCCGAAGGCGCCCGGGAGGGAGGATTGGACTTCTGATGGCCAGGGACAAGAGACAGAATCGCCCCCGCGAATCCGACATGGTGGAGAACGTCATCCACATCAACAGGGTGGCGAAGGTCGTGAAGGGCGGACGGCGCTTTTCCTTTACAGCACTGGTAGCCGTCGGCGACCAGAAGGGGAAGGTGGGCATCGGGCTGGCCAAGGCCAACGAGGTGGCCGAGGCCATCCGCAAGGCCTTCGACCGGGCCAAGAAGGAGACCTTCCAGGTTCCGGTGGTGAACGGGACCCTCCCCCACGACATCGTCGGGGAGTGGGGCGCCGGCCGTGTCCTCATCCGGCCTGCGTCCGCGGGGACCGGCGTCATTGCCGGGGGCCCCGTCCGGGCCGTCATGGAGGCCGCCGGGGTGACGGACGTCCTCACCAAGAGCCTGGGCACGAACAACCCCATCAACGTCGTGCGGGCCACCGTACAGGGGCTGCAGGAGATGGTCACCCCCGAGCAGGCGGCTCAGGAGCGGGGCATCCCCGTGGAGAACCTGGGAGGTGTGTACCGTGGCTGAGAAAAAGAGCGCCGAACCCGGGCGAATCGCCATCAAGCAGGTGAGGAGCCGGAGCGGCCGGCCCAAGAAGCATCGCCGTACCCTGGAGGCCCTGGGCTTCAAGCGGCACCAGCGGACGGTGATCCACGACGACACCCCCGCCATTCGTGGGATGATCGGGAAGATCCCCCACCTGGTGGAGGTTACGGAAATCGAAGACTAGGACACACGGGTCTCCCGGCCCCGGTCCCGGTGTGCGGGACGGGGGCGCCTGCGGGAACCCTCACACGACGTCAGGAACAGTCGCATGGCCGAGTTGCATGATCTGAAACCCACACCCGGATCCACCCACCGTCGCAAGCGGGTGGGCCGGGGTGCGGGCTCCGGGAAGGGCAAGACCTCGGGACGGGGTCACAAGGGACAGGGGGCCCGGTCGGGAGGCGGGGTGCGCCTGGGGTTCGAGGGCGGCCAGATGCCCCTCCAGCGACGGCTCCCCAAGCGGGGCTTCACCAACAAGAACCGGGTGCCGTACCAGGTCGTGAATGTCCGGGACCTGGGACGCGTCGGCGCCGGTGAGGTCACCCCCGAGATCCTCCATGAGCGGGGCCTCATCGGGAGGGTGGGCCGGCCCGTGAAGATTCTGGGAACGGGTGAAGTGGAGGGGGCCTATCAGGTCTCGGCCCACGCCTTCAGCGGAAGCGCCCGGGAGAAGATCGAGGCCGCCGGCGGGTCGGCGACGGTGATCGAGCTGATTCCGGCCGAAGACGAGACGCCTGAGGACGAGAAGGCCTGACCGGGGCAACCATGGCCAATCCGATTCCGAATCTCTGGCGGGTGCCGGAGCTCAAGAACAAGATCCTCTTCACCCTCTACATGCTCCTCATCTACAGGGTGGGGGCCCACATCACCGTCCCCGGCCTGGACCGTGGGGCTCTGGCCCAGCAATTCGGCCAGCTCCAGGACACCTTCCTGGGGATCTACGACATGTTCGTGGGGGGTGGACTGTCCCGGGCCACGATCTTCGCCCTGGGGATCATGCCCTACATCTCCGCCAGCATCATGTTCCAGTTGCTGGCGGCGGTCTTTCCCGCCGTGGAGAAGCTCCAGAAGGAGGGCGAGGAGGGACGGAAGAAGATCACCCAGTGGACCCGGTACACCACCGTGGGCCTCAGCGCGGCGCAGGCCTACGGGTACTCGGTCTTCCTGGGGAGCCTCCAGGGTGCCGTCCGGGATCCCAGCTTCCTCTTCACCTTCACCACCGTGGTGGCTCTGACGGTGGGCGCCGTCTTCATCATGTGGCTGGGTGAGCAGATCACCGAGCACGGGATCGGGAACGGGATGAGCCTCCTGATCTTCTTCAGCATCATCGAGGGCTTCCCCGCGGCCGCGGCCCGGACCTGGGAGTCGCTCATGCTGGGCGAGATCGGCGCCATCCAGCTCGCGGCCCTCCTGGCGGTCCTCATCGGGGTCACCGCCGGCGTGGTGGCCATGACCATGGGGGCCCGGAAGATCCCGGTTCAGATTCCCCGGAAGGTCGTTGGGAGGGGCAGGATCCAGGAAGGCCAGAAGAGCTTCATTCCCCTGAGGGTGAACTCGGCGGGCGTCATGCCCATCATCTTCGCCCAGGCCTTCATCGTGATTCCGGGGACGGCGGCGGCGTTTTCCAACTCGGTCTTCATGCAGGCCCTGGCCGACATCTTCCGTCCCCAGACCTGGGCGTACTACATCACCTACGGCCTCCTCATCGTCTTCTTCACCTACTTCTACACGTCCATCATCTTCAACCCCGTGGACCTGGCGGAAAACCTGAAGAAGCAGGGCGGATTCATCCCCGGCGTGAAGCCCGGGGCCCGGACCGCTGAGTACATCGACCGGGTCCTCACCCGGGTCACCCTCCCGGGCTCCGTCTACCTGGCCCTCATCGCCCTTCTGCCCTTCTGGATCTTCGACATCTTCAACATCCAGACCTTTTTCTTCGGCGGAACGGGCCTCCTCATCGTCGTGGGTGTGGCGCTTGATACGGTGCAGCAGGCCCAGCAGCACCTGATGCTCCGCCACTACGACGGGTTCATGAAAAAGGGCCGGGTGAAGATGCGGGGCAGGGGACGGTACATGTAATCATGGCTTTGAAACGGAGCGCGGCATGAACGTGATTCTCTTGGGCCCTCCTGGGGTGGGTAAAGGCACCCAGGGGGTCCTTTTGGCAGAAGGCAAGGGATTCAAGCACCTGGCCACCGGCGACATCCTCCGGGCCAACCGCCGGGAGGGCACGGCCCTGGGTCAGGAGGCCCAGAAGTACATGGACGCCGGGGAGCTGGTCCCCGACGACCTCATCGTGGCCATGGTCAAGGACACGCTGGCGGGTTTGCCGGCGGATCAGGGCGTGCTGTTCGACGGCTTCCCCCGGACCGTGCCCCAGGCCGAGGCGCTGGACGGCGCCCTGGACGAGTTGGGCCGGCAGGTGGACCGGGTGGTGGTCCTGGAGGCCGACGACGAGGTGCTGGTGAAGCGCATCTCCGGCCGCCGGAGCTGCCCCGACTGCGGAGCCGTCTACAACGTCTATTTCAACGCCCCGAAGCAGGAGGGCGTGTGCGACAAGTGCGGCGGTGAGCTGGTGCATCGCCCCGACGACAACCCCGAGACCGTCAAGAACCGCCTGGACGTCTACAAGGCCCAGACCGAGCCCCTCATCCGGTTCTACGAGGACCGGGAGGGGGTCATGGCCAGAATTCCCGGCGAGGGCGGGATGGATGAGATTCAGGAGAGGATCCGGGCGGCGCTCTAGGGCGCCGGCGCCGCAGGGG
>CAYXGM010000098.1:0-11490 GCA_964464555.1 uncultured Gemmatimonadaceae bacterium
CCCCCCCTGTGCAACTCCCGCCTCCAGGATCGTCACCCAGGTAAAGGAGGCCGGTGAACACCCGAGCGGCCGCCGAAGGGCGCTCCCCTGGGCCTCGAAGGGCCCGCCACCGGCCCCGAAACCACACCCTGGGAAGAGGAGGAGGAGATGATCACGCTCCGATGGACCGCTCTGGCTCTGGCATCCGTCCTGTTCTGGCCGGGGGGACTCACGAATCCCGCTCTGGCGGGCCCCGAACCCCTTCTCCGGCACTCCACGATCCCCTCAGCCGCCGTCACCCTCACGGGCACCGTCACCAACGCCGACTCCGGCCGTCCCCTGGAGGGCGTCCAGATCTCGGTGGAAGGGGGGCACCGGGGAGGCCTTACCAATCCCCAGGGCCGTTACCTGATCCTCCTGGACGAGAGCTGGGAGGGGAGGAAGATCGGGGTGAGGTCCCAGCTCCCGGGCTTCGCTCCCGAGGTGGACTCCATTCGTGTGAAGGCGGGGGAGAACACCCTGGACTTCGCCCTGGAGCCCCGGGCCCTGAAGATGGACGCCGTGATCGCCCCCACCAGCTACCGGCCCGACCAGGCACGGGTGGCGGCGGAGCGGGCAGCGCCTGGCGTCATGGTCAGGGGCATGAGTCGGCTCCCCGGGCGTCCGTTCCCCCCCCACAACCGGGAATCCTACGCCCACATCCAGGAGAACGTCTTTCTCCCGGTGTCCACCAACCCCCTATCCACCTTTTCCATCGACGTGGACCGGGCCTCCTACGCCAACGTCCGTCGATTCATCAACGACGGGATGCGCCCGCCCATCGACGCGGTGCGCATCGAGGAGCTCATCAACTACTTCCCTTACCGGGACACGCCCCCGGCCGGAGATCATCCCCTGGCCGTCCATGCCGACGTTGGGCCGGCTCCGTGGCAGCCCCTGCACCGGCTGGTGCGCATCGCCCTCAAAGGCCGCTCCGTGGAGATGGAGGAGGCGCCCCCCAGCAACCTGGTCTTCCTTCTGGACGTCTCGGGCTCCATGCGGAGCCCCGACAAGCTCCCCCTCCTCAAGCGGGCCATGAGGATGCTGGTGCACAACCTGAGACCCGAGGACCGGGTGGCCATGGTGGTCTACGCCGGAGCCGCCGGCCTCGTCCTTCCCTCCACCGAAGGAGGGGAAAAGGACCGGATTCTCACCGCCATCGAGAATCTCCAGGCCGGAGGGTCCACTGCCGGGGGAGCCGGAATCCGTCTGGCCTACGAGGTGGCCGCCGAGAACCACATCGAGGGCGGGAACAACCGGGTCATCCTGGCCACCGACGGAGACTTCAACGTGGGGGCCTCCAGCGATTCGGAGATGATCCGCCTCATCGAGGAGAAGCGGGAGCAGGGCACCTTCCTCACGGTCCTGGGCTTCGGCACCGGTAACCTGCAGGACGCGAAGATGGAGCAGATCGCCGACCACGGGAACGGGAACTTCGCGTATATCGACAGCGCCCTGGAGGCGAAGAAGGTCCTGGTGAGCGAGATGGGCGGGACGCTCCTGACCATCGCCAAGGACGTTAAGCTCCAGGTGGAGTTCAATCCCATACGGGTGGCGGCCTATCGCCTCATCGGGTACGAGAACCGCCTCCTGGCCGACGAGGACTTCGACGACGACACCAAGGACGCCGGGGAACTGGGAGCCGGCCACTCGGTGGTGGCCCTCTACGAGATCATCCCCGTGGGCGTGGAGAGCCCGGTGAGGGTGGGAGGGGTGGACACC
The DNA here is from genome assembly GCA_964464555.1 of uncultured Gemmatimonadaceae bacterium. Lineage (GTDB taxonomy): Bacteria > Gemmatimonadota > Gemmatimonadetes > Longimicrobiales > Gaopeijiaceae > CAYXGM01. The sequence goes on from CAYXGM010000098.1 coordinate 1,741, forward strand.
CTCCGCTACCGGACCACCACGACCCGGCCCGGCGCCGGGGCCTCCGACGAGCTCCTCTTCGTGAAGCTCCGATACAAGGAGCCCAACGCCGATACCAGCATCCTCCTGGACCTCCCGGTCATGGACAAAGCCGGCAAGGCATCGGAGGATTTCCGGTTCGCCGCAGCGGTGGCGGCCTGGGGCATGCTCCTCAGGGACTCGGAGTACTGCACCGGTTTCGGCCTGGACGAGGTGGTCCGACTGGCCCGGAGCGGCCGGGGCCCCGATCCGGAGGGTTACCGGGCCGAGTTCGTGCGCCTGGTGGAAGCCACGGAGGCGCTGGGGCTCCTGGACCAGGAGCCGGATTTCCGCTGAGTGGACGGTATGGTGCCGGCGGAGGATAAGGGAACCGAGCATCCCTGGTCCTCCCCCGGCCCTCGTCCTACCTTGGCTTCCGTCCAACCGGGAGCGGAATCCGGCCGACAACGACCACCCACGAAACGCCCATGAACCCCAAGGACATCTGGACGCTCTACACCATGGAGCTTCGGTCCGCCCTCAGGGAGCGGTCCATCGTGGTGTACAGCATCCTCCTGCCCATCTTCCTCTATCCCGTCATGCTCTGGGTCATGTTCAGCGCCATGACCTTCATCCAGGGGGTGAACGAGGGGTTCACCTCCCGCATTGCCCTCATCGGGGATGCGCCGGAGGGCCACGGGGCCCTCCTGGACTCCCTGGAGGCCCGGCCCAACGTCGAGCTCCGGCGGGAGGAGGAAGAAGAGGAAGAGGCCGTGGCCCTCATCCGGGAGGGAGAGCTGGACGCCATCCTCTCCTTCTCACCCGCTCCGGAGGGCGGCGAGGCCCTGCCCGGAAACTTCGCCGCCGGAGTTCGCTTCGACCGCTCCGAGTCCCGGAGCCGCACGGCCCGGGAGCGCATCGAGGAAGAAATCGAAGGGTACCGGGATGCCTGGATGATCCGGGAGGCCGGTGATCTGGGCCTCACCGGGGAGGACCGGGTCGTCTTCACGCTGGCCAGCGAAGACGTCTCCACCGAAGAGGACCTGGGGGCCTTCCTCCTGGGCATGATCCTCCCCCTCTTCCTAATCTTCATGGTGGCCATGGGGTGCTTCTACCCGGCCGTGGACACCACCGCAGGGGAGCGGGAGCGCTCAACCTGGGAGACCCTCATGACCACCTCCGCCGCCCGCATCGACGTGGTGGCGGCAAAGTACTTCTACGTGGCCACCATGGGCGTGACGGCGGGAATCCTGAACGTGGTGGCCATGTTCGTCTCCATGGGGGCCATCATGGCACCTCTCATGGGCGGCGAGGGCGGCATCACCTTCCGCATCCCCATCCTGGCCGTCCCGGTCATGATCGCCGGGGCCGTCGTCATCGCCCTCATGCTCTCGGCGGGGATGATGATCCTCGCCGCCTTTGCCAGGAGCTTCAAGGACGGCCAGGCCATGATCCAGCCCGTGTACCTGGCAGCAGTCTTCATACCCCTCCTGGTAGGCCAGCAGACCGACCAGACGCTGACGGCGAGCCTGGCCGCCCTCCCCATCGCCAACGTGGTGATGATGATCCGGGACGCCATCAACGGGATCTTCCTCTGGCCTTTCATCCTGGAGTCCCTGGCGGTGAACCTGGTGGTGGTGGGCCTCTGTTTGCTCGTGGCCCGGTGGGTCCTCCAGTTCGAGGATTTCCTCATGGGGAGCTTCGACGGGAGCTTCTGGCGCTTCATCAAGGGCCGGGCCCGGAGGGGCCGGGCAGGAAAGGAATCGGCATGACCCTGAATGGAGCCACGGTCCGGGTACAGGACCTGAAAAAGATCTTCTTCGACGAATCCCGGGGCGAGGTGAAGGCCGTGGACGGGGTGACCTTCTCCTGCGAGCGCGGGGAGGTCTTCGGCCTCCTGGGGGCCAACGGGGCGGGTAAGACCACGACGCTTCGCATGCTCTCCACGGTGTTGAGGCCCACGGGCGGCTCGGCCTCCATCATGGGACACGACGTGGTGAAGGATCCGGAAGCGGCCAGGGAAAGCATCGGCTTCTACTCGGCTTCCACCGCCCTCTACCCCCGTCTCACCGGCCGGGAGACCCTGGAGTTCTTCGCCCGCATCAACCACTACCCCGAGGCTAGGATCCAGGAGCGGGTGGACGCCCTGGTGGATCGGTTCGGGATCCAGGAGTACCTGAACGCTCGGGTGGAGAAGCTCTCCAGCGGAATGAAGCAGAAGGTCTCCATCGCCCGGACCATCGCCCATGATCCCCCGGTTCTCATTTTCGACGAGCCCACGGTAGGGCTGGACGTGTTGAACGCCCTGGAGATGGTGAAGGTCATCCGGGAGCTTCGGGACGAGGGGAAGACCATCATCTTCTCCAGTCACATCATGAGCGAGGTGGAGAAGCTCTGCGACCGTATCGCCATCATCCACCGGGGAGCCCTCCTGGCCCTGGGGACGCTGGACTCCCTCAGGGAGACCACGGGTCACCACTACCTGGAAGACATCTTCGTGCACTACGTGACAACGGCGGAGGGCGTGGAAGACGCCGCCATCGGCGTCACGGGTGAGTTGGAGGAGGCCCCGTGAGCAGGGGCCGCAAGCGAGGGGTCCTGGGAACCCTCTTCAGGTACGAGATGAAGATGCTCCTCCGGGACACCCGGACCATCCTCATCGCCGTGGTGGCCCCCATCGTCCTCTTCCCCGCCTACATCCTCATCCTGAATTTCGTCGAGGAGCGGGAGCAGCGGGCCCTGGAAGAGGAGACCTATTCCTACGCGGTCGTGGGCAGCCGGGCCGAGTGGGCGTCCGACCTGGTGGACGCCGCCATCGCCCGGGACCGGGCCGATCCCGACACCTCCCGCTCCCCGGTGGTCTTCGAGCGACGGGAGGAACCGTCTCCCCTGGAGGCCCTCTCGGAGGGTGACCTGCACGTGGTGGTGGAGGGGCTGAGCGCAGCGGAGTGGGATTCGGTGCAGGAGGAGGAAGAAGGAGCGGTGGAAGGAGAGGCCACCGATGAGGCGGACACGACACCGGCGAACGCCACCGGTAAATCAGCGAGAATGGACGAGGCTGTCTCAGGTTCGGCGAGGATCGACGAGGGCCAGAATCCCCGGGTCCCGGTCATTCGCCTCCACTACCGGGGAGAGAGCGACTTCTCCCGGGAAGCCCGAAACCGTCTGACGGAACGCATCCTGGAGGTGAGGGCCGCAAGGAGGGACTCGGTCTACAGGTCCGCCGGCTTTCCGGTGGCCATGGAGAACGTGGCCATCGTGGAGGCGGAGAGCGTGGCCACGGCGGCCAAGGAGGCCGGCGCCTTCCTGGGCGTGGCCCTCATGCCCTTCCTCGTCCTCCTCATGCTCAGCGGCGGCTCCATCGTGGCCGTGGACGCCATCAGCGGGGAGAAGGAGCGGGGAACACTGGAGACCCTTCTCACCACGGCCGCCAGCCGCACGGAGATCGTCCGGGCCAAGCTCCTGGCGGTCATCGTGGTAGGCCTCTCGGTGGCGGTCATCAACATCGCCAACCTCCTGGTCTACCTGGTCGTGGGCCTGCTGGACCTGCCGGCCAACTTTGCCGTGGAGGTCAGCCCCCTGGACCTGGTCCTCCTCCTGGCCCTCTTCGTTCCCGTGGCGGTTCTGGTGGCGGCCACCCTCCTCCTCCTTTCGGGGGCGGCCAAGAGCTACAAGGAATACCAGGTCTACTTCTTTCCCGTCTTCCTCATCTTCCTCCTTCCCTGCGCGGCGCCGGCTCTGCCGGGCATCGACCTCCGCTCCGTCATCGCCGTCGTTCCCCTGGCCGGGGTGGCGGTGGCGGTCCGGGAGATCCTCATCGGGGAAATCGACATGCCCTTCGTGATTCTGGCCTTCCTCACCACCGGCGGGATGGCGGCCTGGCTCACCCGGCTCACTCAGGACACCCTCTCCAACGAGAAGCTCATCTCCGGCTCGGATCTGGACGCCGCCGATCTCACCGGGGGTCCGGCCCTCTTCCCCCGGCACGTCCTGCGCTGGTACCTCTTCCTCTGGGTGGTCTTCTTCGTCGTGAGCCTCTGGTTCGGCCAGGAGCTGGGCATCCGGGGACAGGTCCTGGTGAACATGGTGGGGATCTTCCTCGGCGGCTCCCTGATCATGATCCGCCGCTACGGCCTGAACCTCCGGCAAGCCTTCGGGCTGCGGATGCCCCATCCCGGCGCCTGGCTTGCCGTCCTCATCGGGGCACCCTCGGCCCTGGTCCTGGGGGTGGGGGTCTCCCAGCTCGTCAACACCTACGTCTTCCCGGTCCCCGAGCAGATCCTGGAGAGCTTCGGACAGGCCCTTCTCGGCCCTGACCTCCCCCTCTGGCAGCTCGTCTTCTTCCTCACCGTCATGCCGGGGATCTTCGAGGAGCTCTTCTTCAGGGGCGTGCTGGTTCACGGACTCCGGCCCCGGATCCGGAACCCCTGGCTCCTGGCCCTGGCCGTGGGGATCATCTTCGGGTTCTTCCACGTCTCCCTCTTCAGGATCGTGCCCACGGCGTGGCTGGGCTTCGTCCTCACCGGCGTGGTCCTCCTCACGGGCTCCGTCTACCCGGCCATGCTCTGGCACGCCCTGAACAACGTCCTGGGGATCGTGCCCCAGAGCCTGGGGTGGCTCCCGGAGGACTTCGCGCCGGAGGCATGGTGGTCTCTGCCTGCAGCGGTGGGGTTGGGGGTGGCCTTCTGGATCCTCTGGCGGGGAAGGGGTCGAGGAGGCGGACCCGGCGCTCAGGGGCACGGGGCCCGTTCGGGGCCGGGACCCTCCGGCGTTTCCGCGGAGACGCGGGTCCCATGACGCCCATCCGCGTTGCCGTTCCCGGCGGAGCCGCCGACGTGGTGACCCGGGACATCAACAACGCCCTGGATCTCCTGGCCGAGCCCCTGAGGTTGAAGGCGACCCTGCGGGACTGACCTATCCTACCCTGGCCAGAATTCGCATGATCCCGGCCGGGGGGCGACGCTGCTCCAGGAGGGCGGCCATGGTCTCCATGGAGGGTCCGATGTGGTTGAAGAAGCGGCGGTATCCCCGGCAGAGGTAGTTCAGCCCCGGCTCCCCGTGGGGAGTCGTGAGGAAGCGATGCTTGGGACACTCCCCCTTGCAGGCAAAGCGGACCTCGCACTCCAGGCAGTAGCGGGGGAGAGTGTCCTTCTTGGCCTCCCCGAAGGCGAGCTGGGCCGGCAGATGGGCCAGCTCGGCCATGGGCCGTTCCAGGATGTTGCCCAGCTTGAAATCAGGGTAGACGTAGTGGTCGCAGGCGTAGAGGTCTCCGTTGTGCTCCAGCGCCATGGCCCCGCCGCAGGTCTCGTCGAAGATGCAGAGCCCCCTCGGCACCCCCACCCACTTTCCCAACGCCGCGTCGAAGGTCTGCACGAAGACCCGGCCCACATCGTTCCGGACCCACTCGTCGAAGATGGCCATGAGAAACCGCCCCCAGGGCTCGGGCTCCACGCTCCAGGGTGTGACGGGAGGTGTGGAATCTGCCTGCGGCGGCCCGGCCAGGTCCAGCCCCATGGCCCGGGCCCGGGCATCCGGCTCACGCTCCACCAGGGGGATGTACTGATGGAAGCCGGATCCGATCTCCTTCAGGAACCGGTAGACCTCCAGAGGCACCTCCTGGTTCTTTCGGTGCACCACGGTGAGGGTATTGAATTCCACCCCGTGCTTCGTCAGTAGCTCCAACCCCGCCATGACCTTCGCGAAGGTGGGCTTGCCCCCTTTGTCCACCCGGTAGCCGTCATGGAGCTCCTCCGGGCCGTCCACACTCAGCCCCACCAGGAACCCGTTCTCGGCCAGGAAGGCGCACCACTCGTCGTCCAGGAGGGTCCCGTTGGTCTGAAGGGTGTTGAGAATCGTCTTCCCCTCCCCGTGCTCTTCCTGGAGCGCCACCACCTCACGAAAGAAGTCGAGCCCCATGAGGGTGGGCTCCCCCCCCTGCCAGCCGAAGGTCACCTCGGGGGTGTCCTGGGAGGCCAGGTACTGACGCACGTAGGCTTCCAGGACCTCCCGGCCCATGCGCGGGTCCGCGTCAGGGGGGTAGAGGCGCTCCTTCTCCAGGTAGTAGCAGTAGGTGCAATCCAGGTTGCAGACGGCCCCCCGGGGCTTGGTCATGACGTGGAAGGGACGGGAAGCGGGCATGGTCTCCTCGCTGGGGGGCCGAAGGGCGCGAGCCGAAAAATCGCATCCGCGTAGGTAAATGGAGAGGCTAGAGAATCCTACCGCCGCAGATGCGCCCTCAGATCTCCCACGTCGTACTCCCCGTTGCCGTTTCCGTGGGCGTCCAGGTAGCTCCGTTCCTCCGCCGTAAGAGGGGTGTCGTCGGTCTCCAGGAACCTCTGCACCAGCGTCTCGGTGCGTAGGCCCTTGGAAGAGAGGGTGATGCGGGCCAGCCCGGCATCCAGGAAGATCCGGTAGATGGAAACCGGCGAGCGCTCCCCGGAGTTCAACCTGGAGGACGGAGTCGTGTTGTTCGTGAGGCGTCCCGAAGCCAGGGCCCCCCAGGCGTCACCAGGCTCTCCGCGATTTCCACCCTGGAGAAAGCTCCTCCGGAGGCTGGCGTTCCCGTCGGCCTCCACGAGGGCCACCCGGTAGATCTGGGGACAGGTGTCGCAGGGCCGGTTTCCCGAGATTTTGGGATCGATGTGGTAGACCAGGACGCCGGAGGCGGGGAGGTCCTGGTCGAAGCCCTCTTTGATCCGGTATTCGATGAGGAGGTACTCGTCGTCCTCCTCCTGCCAGGCAAAGTCCGGATCCTCCCACTCCAGGGGCACCTTGAGAATCCGTCCCCCCTCCAGGACCGGCTCCAGGGTGAACTCCTCGTCAAGGACCCGCCCCACCTCCTGCACCTGGGCCCAGCCCAGGAGGGTCTTCTCCCATGCGCCCAGGTGGGTGGGCCGCACCCAACTCTCCCGGTCCTCGGTTCCGCAGCCCCAGGATCCCGCCGCCATGAGGGACCAGCAGCCCACCACCCAGCGCCGGAACTGGGGCTCCAGCCCCTGGGACCGGTCGTAAAGGTCCGGGAGCCCGAGAACGTGCCCCAACTCGTGGGCGATGGTGGTGGCCTTCTGGACCTCGGTTCCTCCACAGTCGAAGGCCCCCTGGGTGATGTAGTCGTTCAGGACGATGTGCGTGCCGTCGGGGCGAAGGTCGTTGGTGATGAAGGGCGTCCCGTCATTCCAGTACTCCAGGCGGGATCGGTGGGGCCAGATGGACGGCCCGCCGCAGGAGGCCGCCACCTCCTGGAACTGGAAGGCAACGGCGTCCACCGATCCATCATCGTCCCCGCTGTTCGGTATCCCGTCGGGACCGTCGTTGTCGAACTGGCCGAAGTCCACGAGCTCGTCGGCCAGGGCCGCCGCCTCGAAGAGGTATTCTCCGGTCCGGGCCGACCCGCCCAGCCCGTAGGAGTCACCCACCACCTGAGCCATGGTCAGGCTTGTTCGTACCCAGGGGAACGCCTCCCCTTCAACCGTGAACCGGCCCCCCGAAACCTCCGTGTAGTATCCGCTGACGGTCCCGTAGGGGGTGGGCCCGTCGAAGAGGGCCGCCTGGATGTCCTCATGGCTCACGGCCGGTTCCCGAGAGTCGGCGAAGAGGGCCAGGATGACCGCCACCGGGAGCCGGCCCCCGAGGGGCGTGGAGCTCTCCACCGCATGGATCGTTCGCGCTCTCCACCCATCGGCGGTCCTGAAGAACTCGGGGTTCAGGAGAAGCTGGTCGTAGTAGCCCGGAGGGAGGGTCCGACCCAGCATGCCGGCGACCTCGTGGGGATCCTGGGCCCGAAGGGGACCCGCCGACACCAGGCAGCCCACGAGGACGAGAAAAACCGACGCCGGCACTCGGGATCCCCGGAACAGAGCTCGCGACACCCTGGCCATCGTCACCGCTCCCATCCCTTATCGGGATCGGGCGCCGCCTCCAACTCCACGGAGTAGCCGTCCAGGGAGCTCCTCAGCTCGTCATTGCCGTCGGCCACCTGTAGCACCGTGGCCGTGGGCATTACCGCGACGTCCTGAGTCCGTACCTGGAAGCGAATCGTCCCGGGGTCGTTCAGGACGACGACCAGCCGGGTCACGTCCGCCTGATGGTCGTAGAAGGCCTGCCCGTTGTCCGGTGAGATCGTGCTGAGCTGAACCCCGCCGCGAATCTCGAACACTGCGGAGCCCTCCGCCCCGGCCGGGCTCACCAGCGTCGCCTGAAAGGCACCCGGACCCTCGGGGCCCCGGTCGTCCGGACCCAGGAGGTCACAGGAAGCGAGGGCGCCGACGAGGAGGACTGCACCCAGCGCACGAGTCCCGAATTTTCCGAAGCGCATCACCAATGCTCTCTCCTGTTCCCCTGTCGTCCCCATTGCTCTGCTACCGCCGGGTCTTTGCCCGAAAGGCGTCCTGCATCATCCGGGCGTTGAACTGCGCTCCCGGATCCCCGGTGGTGGCATATCGGTAGAGGGCCGTGCAGTAGATACCGTTCAAGGCCGAGCTCACCAGCGTCAGACAGAGGAAGCCCCCGATCATGGAAACCACCACGACAATGGTGAGAGCCGGGCTCACCGAGGACGCCAGGATGATGAGAGGGACCGCCATGAGTGCCATGCCCAGGAAGATGATGAAGGTGGCCAGGCCGATACCGGCATTCCCCACGACCTGCTCACCCCAGGTCTTCTTGAAGACGGCGGCGCTTTCCTTCACCGCGTCGAAGGCCGAGACGTCCCTGGTTACCAGGACCGGAACCGTGAGGTAGGTAACGAGGCTCCAGGTCAGGCCGATGAGACCGATGACGATGCGGCCGAGGAACCCGGCCTTTTCCTCCAGAACCTTCAGGATCATCCCCACCGTGGCCGCGATGACGGCGTACTGGAGAATGGGCCCCAGCTTGTTGAAGGCGATTTCCAGCCCGTCCCTCACCGTGGGATCCCCGCCGTCGAGGCGGATCATGGCCGCCCCCACCAGAGCCGTGTTGAAGAAGAAGATGAGGGAATAGAGGACCAGGTAGTAGAGGAAGCCGACCACGTAGCCCAGGTAGCCCTCCTCCATGTTCTCCAGGGCCCCGAAACCCTCACCGATGACAGCAAACGGCATCACGAAGGTGGCCGTCACCAGGATCACGGCGATGCCCGACAGGAGGGGAAAGACCATGAGCTCCGGGTCCATGCGCAGGACGTTCGCGCTGGCTTTCATCATGGTCCAACTGTTCGAGAGCTTCGACATGGACAGTCACCTCCTGCTGACATTGTTCTACAGGCATTCGGATCGGTGGGATCCCCCCCGGGGGAAATCGGTGTCCCCACGCTACCATCAGGTACGATCCGGCGCCAGAATTCTTCCAGGGGGCGTTCATTCACCCCTCAGAATTACCACTCGTACCCCCGACGTGCCGTTCCCGGCTCATCCGTTGGTCCCGGCACCATCCCTTGCGATGGTTCAATGTCCAGAAATCCCTGGAAACTCCGGGCTGAGGTTCTGAACTGACGGCACCTGACCGGCTCGGATCTTCCTTCATCCGTCCGTCGAGAAGACGGGACTGCCAATTTGACACCAATTTTCGTTCGTCCCCTCGAAAACTCGATGACCTTCTGGCTCTTCTCCGTACCGGAGGGGAGCCCGTTCTGGAGGTGCCTGTCCGATTCTGAACGGACCGGCCCACCTCCATCCCTTCCTGCCGGAGGAGACCCCCTCCGGTCCAGGCCATTCACTCTCTCTGGAGGCACCCTATGAGAGTCTGGAGTAGGTTTTTTCCAACTCTTGCCTTGCTGGC
>CAYXGM010000099.1:0-11358 GCA_964464555.1 uncultured Gemmatimonadaceae bacterium
GGCGGGCCCCCCCGGGGCCCGGGCCGTGGGGGGGGCTCGGCAGGCCCCCTCTTCGGAGGATGGGAGCCGGACCAGGTCTTTCCCGCCGAGGAGGCAGGGCTGGGGGGAGAGGGGAGGCAGGCCCGGTTCTACGACGTCAGCGCCGACTACTTCGAGTCCCTGGGCCTCTCGGTTCTCGAGGGCCGCAGCTTCACTCCCGACGACGACGCCGAGTCCCCCTTCGTGGCCCTGGTCAACGAGAGCCTCGCCGGAACCCTCTGGCCCGGGGAGGACCCCATTGGCCGGGAGGTCTGGCTCGAAGTCCACGACCACACCTGGACGGTGATCGGTGTGGTGCCCGACATCCCGCCCCTGGACCCCGACGCCGCCCAGGGCCTGGCCATCTACTTCACCCAGTCCCAGTACACCCGGCCCTTCACCTACTTCACCCTCCGGACCGAGGGGGATCCGGAAGCCCTCTCGAACGCGGTGGTAGAACGGGTCCAGGCCGTGGATCCGGAGCTGGAGCCGGCCCGCTTCAGGACCTACGAGGACCTCATGAGGGGCCGGCTCGTCCAGCCCCGCTTCACCATGCTCCTCACCGGGATCTTCAGCCTGGTGGCCACGGTCCTGGCCGCCGTTGGGATCTTCGGGGTGGTGGCCCGGTCGGTGGCGGCCCGGACCCGGGAGATCGGAATCCGCATCGCCCTGGGTGCCCGACAGTTCGAGGTCGTGAGGGAGGTGATGACCCGGGCGGTATTCCTCACGGGCGTGGGAATCGCGTTGGGCCTGGCGATCTCCCTCGCCCTCTCCCGCTTCATACGCAGCCTTCTCCACGGGGTGGTCCCCACCGATCCCCTCACCTACGCCCTGGTGGCTCTGGGTCTCTTCGGAGTGGCGCTCCTGGCCAGCCTCATCCCGGCCGCAGGTGCCACCCGGGGGGATCCCATGGAGAGCCTGAGGGCGGAGGGATAGAGCGGAAGGATAGAAGGGTGCTACCGCCCTACCGCACCACCCGCGTCGCCGCCACCACGTGCTCCCGCCAGTACGGGTCGGTGAGGTTGGAGACCATGACCCCCCGGGAGCTGCTGTGGATGAATCGCCCCTCCCCCAGGTAGAGCCCCACGTGGGAGACGCTCCGGTCCAGGTCCCGGGTGAACCCCAGGATGTCCCCGGGACGGAGAGCGTCCACCCGGGGCACCACGGCGCGTCCAGCCCGGATCTGGTCCCCGCTGATCCTCGGAAGGTCAACCCCGTGACTGGCGTAGGCATACTGGATGAGGCCCGAGCAGTCGAACCCGTTTTCGTCCGTGCCGCTCCAGAGATAGGGGGTGCCCAGGGCCTCCATGGCCGTCTCCACGACCCCGGAGGTGATCCTCTCCACCTCCTCGGCCGAGCGGGGTTCCCTGGCAGGGCCGGGTTCGGAGGAACTCCGCCCCTCGGGGCCCTCCTTCACACCCTCCGCGACCCGGCCATCCGCCTCCCCTCCCCTGCCCGCTCCGGCAAGGGGACCGACCCGGGTCCTGTCGGGAGGGGGCGTTCCCACCAGCCGGCATCCCGACACCGAAGCCAGGGCAAGGGCGATGAGGAAGAACCGGAGTGGGCGCATACCTGCCTGCAAAAGAAAGGGGCGCTATCCTCGATGAACGGTAACACCCGCCACGGGTGCCGTTGAACTCCCTACCGACGAAGCCCCCGGAGCGTTCCCCCGTGAGTCACGGTCCCCCCCTGGCAGTCCGCCTGAAGCAGGAACTCGTGGCCCACAAGCGAAACGAACCCTTGGCCCAACGGCCATGGTCCAATACCTTATGTAGGGAAGCGACCAATCATCGCCTCGGACCTGGGAGAGATCTCAGTAACAGACGACCGTCGGGGGAGACGGCCTTCCAAAATCCGTCTCCAGGAAGCGGTCATGGCTCTTCCCCCAAAAAGGGCCTCCGCTTCCACTCTTTTCCCGATCCCCCAAATCGGTCAGAGCTTCTGCCGACTACACTCTTGGGCAGGTTTATTTTCCATGGAGCGAGCCTCTTCTGGGCCGCTTCGCCGCGCGCTTGGAGTGTGCACAGGGCAGACCGCGGCATCGGCATGAACCAGCGGCAAAGAGCTTGGCAATAATACCATGAGCATACCTACGGAAGCAGACCTGGAAAGAGGCCTTTCTCACAAGGAATCGTCTCCCTGGAAGGACGTTCCCCTTGAGGACTGGCGGGATTGGCACTGGCAGATGCGCAACCGCATCTCCACCATCGAAGAGCTGGCCGAGATCATCCCCCTCAGCGAGAAGGAGATGGACGGGATGCAGCGGGGGCTCGAGCTCTTCAAGTTCGCCATTCCGCCCTACTACGCCTCCCTCATCGACGTCGATGATCCCGAATGCCCCATTCGGCGGCAGTCGGTTCCGGGGCTCGAGGAGCTCGTCTGGCGGGAGTTTGACATCGAAGACCCTCTGAACGAGGATGGCGATGCGGTGGCGCCGGGGATGACCCACCGGTATCCGGACCGGGTGCTATGGGTCGTCATGAACGAATGCGGGATGTTCTGCCGCCACTGCACCCGCAAGCGGAAGGTGGGTGAGCCCCAACCCTCCATTACCGACCACCAGTTGGATGAGGGCATTGCCTATCTGAACTCCCATCCCGAGGTCAGGGACATCGTCCTCTCCGGCGGGGACCCCCTCCTCCTCTCCGACGGACGGCTGGACGAGATCCTGGCGCGAATCCGGGACAACACCAAGCACATCGAGATCATCCGCATCGGGAGCCGGCTCCCGGTGACCCTCCCCCAACGGATTACTCCGGAGCTGGTGGCGATCCTCAAGAAGCACCATCCCATCTTCGTGAACACCCACTTCAACGTGCCCAAGGAGTTCACGGTGGAATCCCGGCTGGCCCTGGCCCGCATGGCCGACGCCGGCATTCCCCTGGGGAATCAGTCGGTGCTGCTCAGGGGGGTGAACGACTGCTGGGCCCTCATGCGTGGGCTCATGCACAAGCTCACCGCCAACCGGGTCCGCCCCTACTACATCTACCAGTGCGACCTGGCCCAGGGGCTGGAGCACTTCCGGACCCCGGTCTCCAAGGGGATCGAGATCCTGGAGCACCTCCGTGGCCACATCTCCGGGCTGGCCGTCCCCACCTTCGTGGTGGACGCACCCGGCGGGGGCGGGAAGATCCCCGTCATGCCCAACTACGTGGTCTCCCAGCACGAGAGCAAGACGGTTCTGAGGAACTACGAGGGCCGCATCGTGGCCTACGAGGAGCCCCAGGAATATTCGGGGATGTGCATGGAGGATCAGCCCTGCCGCTACTGCGGGGAGGCCCTGAGCGACGGGTCGGCGCCCCGGGGCGTGGCGGGTCTCTTCGACGACGACCCCGCGAACATCGCCCTCATTCCAAGGGAAACGGCGCAGCCCGCTGCTTCCCTGGAAGAGGCCGAGCCTGACGAAGAAGAGGACCAGGTCGCGCCAGAGGAGGCCGAACCGCTCCCCATGTCATGACCTGGCTCGACTACGGGATCTTCACCCTCTACATGCTGGCCGTGGTGGGGGTGGGGTACTACTTCTACCTTAAAAACCGTACCGCAGAAGACTACTACGTGGGCGGGAGAGGGATTTCCCCCGGTCACGTGGGCCTCTCGGTGGCCGCCACCGACGTCGGTGGCGGCTTTTCCATCGGGCTGGGAGGGTTGGGCTACGCCATGGGGCTGGCCGGGAGCTGGCTCCTCTTCACCGGGCTGGTGGGCGCCTGGCTCTCGGCCGTCTTCATCATTCCCCGCATCAAGAAGGTCGACGTCCAGCAGGGGATGATGACCTACCCCGACTTCCTCCGGTTCCGCTACGGAGGGCGGGTGGCCATGGTGGCGGCGGTCATCTCGGCCCTGGGCTACCTGGGCTTCACCAGCGGGCAGATCCTGGCCGGGGCCAAGCTCATGGCCGGCTCCATGATCAACTGGTCCCCCCCGGGGATGGAGCTCACCACCTTCGCCATCCTCATCATCGGCACGGTCATCGTCGTGTACACGGTGCTGGGGGGCCTCAAAGCCGTCATCTATACCGATACCGTCCAGTGGATCGTGCTCATGCTGGGGCTGGTGGGCTTTGCCATCCCCTTCACCCTCTTAGAGGTGGGAGGGATCGCCGGCCTCCGGGAGGTTCTGCCCCGAAGCCATTTCGACCTCTTTCACCTCACGCCCCTGCAGTTCGCCAACTGGTTCATCACCATCGCCCCCATCTGGGTGGTGGCCATGACCCTGTATCAGCGGATGTTCGCCACCCGGACCACCCGGGAAGCGCAGAAGGCCTGGTTCATCGCAGGGCTCTTCGAATATCCCTTCATGGCGTTTGCCGGGGTCATCCTGGGCCTCATGTCCCGGGTCCTCTTTCCGGGAATCGACGCCGAGCTCGGCGTTCCCATGCTCCTTGCCACCGTCCTTCCCATGGGGATCGCCGGCATCGTGGTGGCCAGCTATTTCAGCGCCATCATGTCCACCGCCGACTCCTGCATCATCGCCTCTTCCGGGAACGTGGTGGGAGACATCATCCAGAGGAGCCCGTGGAAGCTCGAGGACCACAAGGCCGAGGTCCGGGTGTCCCAGGTCGTCACCCTGCTGCTCGGCGTGGTCGCAGTCCTCATCGCCTCCCGCTTCGCCATGGTCCTGGACGCCATCCTCCAGGCCTATTCCTTCCTGGTGGCCGGACTCTTCGTGCCGACCCTGGGTGCCTACTTCTGGGACCGGGCATCGCCCCGGGGCGCCTTCTGGGCCATGGTCATCGGGGGAGGAACCACCCTGGGCCTCCTGGTCACGGGGACTACGCCACCCCTGGGGCTGGATCCCAGCTTCTGGGGGATCCTGGTCTCCACGGTGATCTTCATCCCCCTCTCCCTCCTGGATCCGGCCGAAGCCGAGACCCCGGCTCCCGAGCCCAAGAAGATCACACCGGGTCAGGACGAGATCCTGAAGCTGGGAAACTCCCTCATCCAGCACGGCCCGGCCAGCGACCGCATCTACGGCCTCAAGCTGCATTCCGCGGACATGCCCGAGATCCTCGACCGGCTCGAGGAGATGGCGGCTCAGAGGCGCTACGGGAAACTCTTCATCAAGACCCGGAGCGCCTACCTGGACGAGCTCCGGGCGCGGGAGTTCGAGATCGAGGCCCGGATCCCCGAGTTTTTCGGCCCCGGGGACGACGGGGTCATGGCCGGGAAGTTCCTGGACCCCCACCGGGTCCGGGATCAGGATCCCGAGCGGGTGAAGACGGTCCTGCAAGCCGCCCGGGAGGCCGCCGGCTCCGAGCCCTCCTCCCCGCCGGGGGACGGCCTGGAGGTCCGGGAGATCCGCGACCCCCACTCGCCGGAGCTCCAGGCGGTTGCGGCATGCTACGATGCCGTCTTCGAGAGCTACCCCTTCCCTATCCATGACCCCGAATTCCTCGGGCATGCCATGGAGGACGGCACCCGCTTCTTCACGGCCTGGGAGGGCCACGCCCTGGCAGCGGCATCCTCCATGGAGCCCGGGGGTGCCCAGGGAACGGTGGAGATGACGGACTTCGCCACCCTCCCCGACTACCGGGGCCACGGGCTGGCCACCATCCTCCTGACCGCCATGGATGAGGCAGCCGAAGAGTCAGGGGTGCGGGTAGCCTACACCATTGCCCGGGCGGTTTCATACGGGATGAACATCACCTTCGCCAGGCGGGGATACGAGTACTCCGGCACGTTGGTGAACAACACCCAGATCGGCGGATCCATCGAGAGCATGAACGTCTGGTACAAGCTCGTCGGAGCCGACTGAATAAAGAAAACACTGCAGGAGGCCGGCGCGGAGGAGCAAAGCCATATGCCCTATCGCATCAAGGTGGACGAGACACCCCTGGACGGCCTTCTCCGGGCCGTCCGGGAGCAGATGGACCGGGCTCTGGCCGATCTGGACCGCCCCGACAGGCACGAAGCCGTTCACGAGTTCCGGAAGCGGTGCAAGAAGATCCGTGCTCTCCTTCGCCTCTTTCGCGGTGCCATGGGCGATGCCTACGCCAGGGAGAACAGATGGTTCAGGGACGCGGCCAGGAAGCTCTCCGAGCTCCGGGACGCCACATCCCTCCTGGAAACCTGCGTCGGCCTGGCCGACTCCGGAGACATTCGAGCCCGATCCGGACTGCTTCAACCCGCGAGGGAAGCCCTGGCCCTGAGACGGACCCGGCTGGTCGAGGCCAAGGAGCTGGAGGAGCGCCTGGAGGCCTGCCGGGAGATGACCCGGGAGGGAAGAGGGCGCGTGGTGGATTGGAGCCTGGACGAAGAGGGCTTCCAGGGCCTGGCCGCCGGGTTGGAAAAAACCTATCGAAGGGCAAGGAAGGGCCTGCCCCGGGCCTATCGAAATTCAACCACCGAGGCCTTCCACGAGTGGCGAAAGCGGGTCAAGTACCACCGTTACCACCTCCGCCTCCTCCGGGATGTCTGGCGTCCCGTCCTGGACCCCTGGCGGGAGGAGCTCCACCGGCTCTCCGACCTCCTGGGTGAGGACCACGATCTGGCCGTCTTCGGCCGAACCCTGGAAGACTCCTCCTACCTGGAAGGCGTGGACCACCGTGCCGAGATCGCCGAGCTCATCGAGGGGCGGCGAAGGAAGCTACAGGAGGAGGCACGCCCTCTGGGCGAGCGGCTCTTCGCCGAGTCCCCCGGAGCTGTGGTGGATCGGTTCGCCACCTACTGGAAGGCCGCCCGGGCCTGACCGTCGCTCAGGCTCCCGCGCCCGGGGCGGCCCGGGCCCCTCAGCCTCCGGAACGCTTGGTCCCCCAGATCTCCCCGAACATCCCTCCACCCATCTCCCCGGTGAAACCGTCCCCCTCGAACTCCAGGATGATGTCGGCATCCACGTCGGGAGCGTAGAGGGTGAGGGTCTGGCCATCCACCACCAGGTTGGTGAGGGACGCCCCCCCCATGTCCGTGGTCACGGAGCCGGTGTAGCCCGCCTCGGCGGAGCCCCGGATGACCATCACGCCGGAAATCTCCATCCCCTCGGCAGCCACCACGATGTCATAGCTCCCGGTGGGATCCAGGGGCGGGGGCGAAGGAGGTTCCGGCGGGGATCCGGCGGAGCAGGCGGTGACGAAGAGGCCAAAGGCAGCGGCGATGGACAGGCGCTTGAACATGAGCTTCTCCCGTGACTGGCTGGGGCCTGCGGAAAGGGATCACCCGAAGCATCGGGGCCGGTACGTCTTCTGGCAAGCGCCCCGTCCTGAGCTCGCATTCAACCCGAAGCGCTCAGTCCTCCTCCTTCAGCCCGGCCATGGCCTCCCTCTCCCATTCCTCCACGCAGTCCGGGCAGAGGCCGTGGGAAATCTCGATACCCTCGTGCTTGGACAGGTAGGAATCCAGGAGGGACCAGAACCCCTCGTCGTCTCTCACCTTCTTGCACCGCATGCAAACCGGGAGAATTTTCCGCAGGGTCTTCACCTCCTGCAGGGCAGTTTCCAGATCCTGATTCCGCTCCGCCAGTTCTTCGCTGAGGACGGCCAGGCTCAGATGGCTTTCGGCCACCGCCCTGAACTGCTCCAGCAGGCGAAGGTACAGGTCGCTGTAGGCGTTTGCCTTATTGTCGAGAACGCAGATGGTGCCGAAGGGGCTCCCGTCGGGGAGGTGAAGGGGCAGGCCCAGGTAGGAGATCATGCCCAGATCAACGTCCGGATTGTCCTCCCACTCCGGATCGGCCAGAGCATCGGGAACAAGGAGGGCCTTCCCGGTGCGGACGACCGTCTCGCAGTAGAGACCCGAGTCGAAGAAGTCTTCCCTGTCGCCCGCCTCGTAGGGGTTCCCCTCCGTGCGACTCGATCTGAAGACCTCGATCTCCTTCCCGGAAAGACGCATGATCAGTGCTGCGGGCACCGAGAACACCTCGGCCATGGTATCCACGAGGGACTGCCAGGCCTCGACGGCATCCTCCTGGAGTGGGAGGGGATCCAGCGACCTTTCTTGTTCCTTCACGTCTCGTCCCATTTCTTCCTGTTTCTTTTGCCTGCCGCATCCTCAGCATCCGATCCGAGCCTTCTGCCCGCAAGGTAACACATTGCTGGAGCCAGGCAGGAGGCGGCCTGGAATGGAAAGGGCGCCATCCGGCGCCTCGACGGCATCCGACCTGGAACCCCACGGGCCCCTCGGGGGTTTTCTTTCGAGTCGAAACATCGTTCTTCCGAACAAGACCTGATCGAGTGGACACCCACGGTATGCCGACACCGGAGCCGACCAGACCACCTGCGCACCCCGGGACACGAGGGGTCCTGAAGGCTATTCGTGTCCTCAGCGGCCTGGTCTTTTTCATCGTCCTCGGTCTGGCTTCGAGCCACTCCCATGAAGGAGAGGCCGCCGGCCCACACCACTGCGCTCTCTGCCAGGTGACGGCTCTGAGCCTCGATGCGGAAGCTGATGTTCCCTCGGCTCCGGCAACCGCCGAGGTCACCGGGTATCCGTCCCCGGTCACGCCGGGCATCAGCCCCTTCCCTCCCACCGTCTCCCGGCGATTTTCTCGGGCGCCCCCCTTCCTTCCGTAGTCATTTCCCGATTCAGACCCCCCGCCACCGAAGCTCATCGGCTCGGGGTTGGGCCAAGACGTCAACGATGAAGGAAACCGGCCCCTCGGTCCGGCTTCCATGCCTTACGGAAATCGACCACGGAGAATCAACATGCTCAGGACTGTCCACGAGACCGTAGCCCTCTTTTCCCTGCTCCTTCTCGGAGCCGTATTCCTCGATGGCCCGACCGACGCCGCCGCCCAGAGTGCCGGCGCCGTGGCCGGAACCGTCGTGACCGCCGACGGTACACCGGTCGATGACGCCCGGGTGCGGCTCCAGGATCTCTCCAGGAACACGGCTGTGAACGAGGACGGGAGCTTTCTGTTCGAGGAGCTTCCGCCGGGGAGCTACCTCATCACAGCCACCAGCTTCCGTTTCGGCCGCTCCGTGGAGCGGGTGGAGATCCGGGCCGGGGAGACGAGCCGGGTCACCCTCGAGGTGGATCCCCTGTTCCGGCTGGACGAGCTGTTGGTAAGCGCGGGGCCCACCTCCGTCCAGAGATCGGAGACCTATCAGCCCAGCTCGGCTCTGAGTGGGCTGGACCTGGCCAAGGCGGTGCAGAGCAGCCTCGGGGAGACCCTGGCCGGAGAGCTGGGGGTCACCTCCACCTACAACGGGCCGGGCTCCAGCCGTCCGCTGATCCGAGGCTTCGGGGGAGACCGGGTGAGGGTCCTGGAGGGCGGCGTGGGTTCGGGGGATGTCTCCAGCCAGGGACCCGACCACGCCGTGGGGCTCGAGCCCCTGACGGCCGAGCGAATCGAGATCGTGAGAAGCCCCGCCACCCTCCTCTACGGGAGCTCGGCGGTGGGCGGTGTGGTGAACGTCATCGACAAGCGCATCCCCCGGGAGATGCCCACCTCCAGCATCGAAGGAAGCCTCACGGCCCTGGGAGGGACCGTGGCCGACGAGAGGACCGGTGCCCTGCAGCTGAACGGAGCCCTGGGG
The DNA here is from genome assembly GCA_964464555.1 of uncultured Gemmatimonadaceae bacterium. GTDB lineage: Bacteria > Gemmatimonadota > Gemmatimonadetes > Longimicrobiales > Gaopeijiaceae > CAYXGM01. Next base: position 9,485 of record CAYXGM010000099.1, read on the forward strand.
CGCAGGTTCGCCTGGCACCTGAGCGGCCTGAAACGGGACACCGACGACTACCGGATCCCCGGCTTCGCTGAAGCCGAGCACGAGGAGGAGGAAGAGCACGGAGCCGAAGAGGAAGAGGAGGTCGAGGGGATCCTCGAGAACTCCGCCGTGGAGACCAGCCGGGGTGCGCTGGGGCTCTCCTGGATCGGGGACGCCGGCTACGTGGGTCTGGCCGTCTCGGGGCTGAACAAGGACTACGGCGTGCCGGGCCACGGCCACGCCCATGAGCACGAGCATGAGGAAGAGGAGGAGCATGGGGCGGAGGAGGAAGAGCACGGGGAAGAAGACGTGGTCATCGGCCTCGAGCAGCGGCGCATCGACCTGGAAGGCGCCTGGCGATTCGGCTCCGAGGGTCTCCGGGGGCTGAAAGGCCGGTTCGGCTTCGCAGACTACGAGCACACCGAGTTCGAAGGCGAAGAGGTGGGGACCCGATTCATCAACAAACAGTGGGAAGGCCGCCTGGCAGCTCAGCACGCTCTCACCGAATCCACCACCGGCTCCGCGGGAATCCAGCTCGCCGGCCGGGATTTCGAGGCCCGGGGGGAAGAGGCGTTCGTTCCCCCCTCCAACAGCCTGAGCGTTGCAGGGTTCGTCTACGAAGAGCTGGACGCGGGATCCGTCCGGTACCAACTCGGGGCCCGGGGGGAGTTTCAGCGCATGGAGCAGACGGCCGCCGGTTTCGAGGAAAACCACTTCGGGTTCTCCCTTTCGGGTGGAGTGAACTGGACGGCGTCCGAGAGGGTGGGGCTGGCCGTCTCCCTGGCCCGCTCCACCAAGCTCCCGTCCCTGGAGGAGCTCTTCTCCGACGGGCCTCACGCCGCGACCTTCGCCTACGAGATCGGCAACCCGGATCTGGATCCCGAATCGGCCTACACCCTGGACCTGACCCTCCGGCTCAGCGAGGGCACCTTCCGGGGCGAACTCACCGGGTTCGCCAACGTCTTCGACGGCTTCATCTACCAGGACTTCACCGGTGAGGAGGAGGAGGGCCTCCCCGTGTGGGAGTTCTCCCAGGGAGACGCGCGCTTCGTCGGGTTCGAGGCGGCTCTCGAGTTCGACCTCGTTCACCAGGGGCGCCATCACCTCCTGGTAGAGGGATGGAGCGACTACGTCAGGGCCGAGCTCACGAACCTGGACCGGAACCTCCCCCGCATCCCCCCGCTACGCCTCGGAACCGGTCTCCGGTACGACGGGGGCGCCTTCCGCGGTGACGTGGGAATCACCCGAGTGGCCCGCCAGGACCGGGTATCGCCCTCCGAAGAGGAAACGGCGGGCTACACGCTTCTGAACGCGTCGGTGGGGTATCGTCTCTTCCTGGGCAACCTGGTCCACGACTTCGTGCTCCAGGGCAACAACCTCACCGATCAGGAGGCCCGGCCCCACACCTCGTTCATCAAGGAGCTGGCGCCCCTGCCCGGTCGGGAGGTCCGCCTCATGTACCGCCTGTACTTCTGAGCCGGCATGCGAGCCGGCGCCCGACGTCCCTCGGGCGTCGGCTCTACCGGCCGGTGAGATTCCCGCGCCGGGTCCAGATGAGGATGACCCCGCACCGGGAGTTGGAGTCTCCAAAAGAAAAATGCGCAGGGCAATGCTGCGACTTACCCTGGGGGAGGCCAAGCTGTCACTTTCTCACCCGGCGAGCTCCCGGAGGGCCGGACCGGACCCCTTTTTCAGCCAACCGGCTCCTTGCACGCAAGTACACGCTGGAGGCCCGGCGCGAACCGGGCGTCACCGGTGGCGAAGGCCCGATCTCGACCGTTCGGGTTTCCCCTACCGGGAAAACCTCAAGGGCGCAGAAAGCCTCAATCCGATGTTCCGTCCCGGAGAGAGTGCGT
>CAYXGM010000100.1:0-11099 GCA_964464555.1 uncultured Gemmatimonadaceae bacterium
AACGGGGGTGGCGTCGGGGTGGGGGTAGTCGGGGTAGGGGGTGGGGTCGGAGCGCTCGTCCCCCTGGCGGACGATCCAGGCCCGGGGATCCTCCTCCACCCCGTTCTCCACCCCGTAGAGGTAGCGGGTGAACCACCGGTTCATGAGCTCCAGGGGCGGTGCTCCCCCGTGCCCGCCCTGGTGGAAATAGACCCTGGAGGGGATTCCACGCGCCTTCACGTTCTCGTAGACCCGGACGCTGTGCTCGGGCATCACGTTCCAGTCGTTGAGGCCGTGGGCCATGAAGGTGGCGGCCCGGATCCCGTCCAGGTCGTTCAAGAAGTCCCGCCGGGCCCAGAACTCGTTGTAGTCGCCGGTGACCCGGTCCTGGCCCGCGGCCATCTCCCCGTCCCTGTAGGTGGCGTTGCAGTAGGCGCGCCCGGCCGGATCGCCGCTGTTGATGAAGTCGTAGAGGACGTCGATGTCCTCGCCGAGGTACCCGCCTGGGCTCCTCACCAGCCCGTTGGAGCGGTAGTACCGGTAGTAGGAGGTGTTGGGCGCCACGGGGATGATGGCCTCCAGGCCCTCCACCCCCGTGGTGGCGGCGGCTACCGGGATGGTGCCGTTGTAGGACGTGCCGGTCATCCCCACCTTCCCCGTGCTCCAGTCCGCCGCCACCACCTCGCCGCCGTCGGGGGCGGTGAAGCCCCGGGCCCGGCCGTTCAGCCAGTCGATGACGGCCTTGGGGGCCAGGGCTTCGGGGTCACCTCCCACCGTGGGGCACCCTTCCGAGAGTCCGGTCCCCGGGGCTTCCGAGTGCACCACCGCAAAGCCCCGGGGGACCCAGGTGTCCACCTGGGACCCGGAGATGCCCGGACGAGTCCGGGTGGAGACGGAAGGTGCCCGGCCCCTCACCGGGGGCTCTTCCCCCAGCTCCTGTCGTACGTCCCAGAAGTACCCGCCCTCCAGCCCCGCCGTCCCGGAGAAGTACGGGCTGGACTCGTAGATCACCGGAACCCGGAGCCCTTCCGTCCCGGTCTGTCCCGGGCGCACCACGGCCACGTGAACCCGGTCCGGCTCCCCGTCTACATCCGTGTCCAGCTCCGTCTCCACCCAGAGCTCCTCCCTGATCCACCGTTCACTGTCCTGGAAGGCGGGGACCACCTGGGCCTGGCCGTTCTCGAACACGGGCCCGGCGGCTCCGGCGTCCTGGCTCCGGCTCTGGCCGGACGCGGGGCTCGAGGCCAGGAGGATCAGGAAAAAGAGGATGGAGACCGGGCGGAGCATGGTGAGGTGTTCTGGCTTCGGCATGGCGGCGTTTTCCGTGAGAGAGGGCGCTTGGACGGGGGCCGACGGGATGTCCGGTCCACGAACAGCGACGGGGATCAACCAAAAGAACCTGTTCGGGCAATGCGGTCACTCAAGATATCCGACGAACTCCAACAACGAGCTCTAACAGTGGGACGAACCCACCGGATTCTCCAGACCCTTGCCGAAGAATACGGCGTGGTTTCAGGCCCCGTAAAGCGACTCCGAGAGACTTCCCTTGCCGCTCCCGGCCCCGGAGCGCATCTTCGCCTCGCCCGTGCCTCCGCCCACCGAGAGCTGGTGCTCGCTCATGACGGCCGACGACCTCCGCGTTCCCGACCCTGACCGTCTGGGTGCCGTCCAGACGCTCCTCTCCATTCCCGAGCCCCACGATGTCGGCTCCGAGGAAGAGGCCCTCTTCCTGGAAGCCATGCGGGAGATCGTGGCGTGGCACCGGGATGCGTGCCCCTTCTACGGCCGCCTTCTGGAGCTGGAGGGATTCGGCCCCGGGGACCTTCGAAGGGCTGAGAACCTCTCCGGGGTTCCCATGGTCCCCGCCGACTTCTTCAAGACCCACGAGATCCTCTCCGTTCCCCGGGACGACGTGGCCCTCCATCTCACGTCTTCGGGCACCACGGGCCAGAAGTCGCAGATCTTCTTCGATGCCTGGTCCATCGGATGCGGCCGGCGGTTGGTGGATTTCGTCTATGCTGCCAACGGCTGGAACACTCCGGAGGAGTCGGTCAACTACCTTCTCTACGCCTACGAGCCCCTCCCGGAGATGAAGCTCGGGACCACGAATACCAACACCTTCCTCACCCGGTACGCTCGAGTCCGCAACCTCCGCTACGCCCTCCGGGCCACGGGGGACGGGAGGCACGACTTCGACGTCTTCGGGTGTATCGAGACCCTGACCCGGTACGCCGAGGACGATTTGCCGGTCCGGATCTTCGGATTCCCGGCCTTCGTGTATTTCACGCTGGAGCGGATGCGGGATCTGGGTGTGCCCCCGGTCCGGTTCCATCCGGACTCCCTGGTGATGTTCGGGGGCGGATGGAAGGGGTACGCCGACCGGGCCGTGCCCAAGGAGGAGCTCCGGGGCATGATCACGGAGCTGCTGGGGATTCCCGACGGGCGGATCCGGGAGAGCTTCGGGTCGGTGGAGCACTCCATCCCCTACGTGGACTGCGAGGAGCATCACCTGCACGTCCCCGTCTGGTCCCGGGTCTTCATCCGGGACGTGGCCACCCTGGAGCCGGTGGGCTACGGGGAGCCGGGCTTTCTGAATTTCGTCTCCCCCTACATCACCTCCGTTCCGGCCCAGTCGGTCATGATGGGAGACCTGGCGAAGCTGCATCCGCCGGAGGCGTGCGGGTGCGGCCGGACGACACCCTGGTTCGAGATCCTGGGCCGAGCCGGAACCAGCCGAAACCGTTCATGCGCCGTGGCGGCGGCGGAGCTCCTGAAGCGATGAGGAGAGAGGACGAGATGACCGACAGGCGTCACTGGTGGCAGGGGGAGTGGATCGACGACGAAGAGCTCGCTACCCGGATCCGGAACCTGGAGGAGTACGTCGATGCTCCCCTCCGGCGGGCCTTTCCTCTCGAGACCCTTCTGGCCACGGCCGAAGCCTTCTCCCGCCGTCTCTTCGAGGAGGAGGAGCTTCGGTCCGAGCTGGCGGACCTGGTGTGTTCGGCCGGCAAGACCGGGGGGGCGGACATCGAGACGGTCCTGAATACCATCGGGACCCTCATGCGGCGGGAGGAGCTGGAAGCGAAGCTCAGCCGGGAGCTGGGGACCAGGACGCCCTTCCTCCCTGAACGGGTCTCCTTTGAGCGGAACGACTACGAGCGTTGGGCCCCCCTGGGGCTCCTCCTGCACATCACGCCGGGGAACGTCTTCTCCGTGGGCGTGCTTTCCCTCCTGGAGGGGCTCCTCACCGGCAACGTCAACGTCGTGAAGGCGAGCCGGGCCGACGCGGGGTTTTCCCAGCATTTCGCCGAGCTCTTTTTCTCCATGGACGAGACGGGCGCGCTGAAGGACTACGCCGTGGTGGCGGCTCTCTCCTCCCGGGAGACGGAGCTCCTGGATGAGCTCTACCGGGAGTGCGACGGGGTCTCGGTGTGGGGCAGCGAGGAGACCATCCGTGCGGTGAAGGAGGCGGTGCCCTTTTCCTGTCGCGTGGTGGAGTGGGGACACAAGATCTCCTTCGCATACGTATCCTCCTCCTGCCTGGAGGACCGGGAGGCCATGAGGGAGATCGCCCTGGACTGCTGCCGGTTGGAGCAGCAGGCCTGCTCCAGCCCCCAGACCGTCTTCGTGGAGGCCTCCGACGCCGGGGAGCTCCTCGAGTACGCCGAGGCATTCGGGGAAGTTTTGGGGGACGTGTCGCCCACGGTGTCGGGGTTTCCTCCCGGGCTCCAGGAGCGGGCCGAGATCACGACGAGGACCGAGCTCTGCCGGTTGGAAGGATGCGTCGGAGAGGAGAAGACCGCCGGGGTGGTGGAGGCTCCCGACGGGCGCTGGCGTCTGCTGGTGAACGCCGACCCCGGCCTCAGACCCTCTCCCCTCTTCCGCACCGTCTGGGTCACGCGCATGGATCGGATCCGGGTCCAGGAGACCCTCCACCCCCTCAGGACCTACCTCCAGACGGCGGGGCTGGTCTGTGCCCGGGACGAGCTGGACGAGATCTCCAGCCTCCTCGTCGCCTCGGGGGTTCTCCGGGTGACGCCGCCGGGCCGGATGCTCGATTCCTACTCCGGTGCTCCCCACGACGGGGTCTACGCCCTGGCCCGCTACGCCCGTCGGATCTCCATCGAGACCGACGACCGCTTCCGGGGCTACGGCCTTCTCTCCGAGTTCCGCACCCCCGAGCCGCCGCCGGGCCTCGCCGACGCCCCGGTCCTCACCAAGAAGGCCTTCCAGGCCCGGGAGGTGGACGAGGCGTTCGCCCACCTCCACTTCCGGAGCGGCGGCACCACGGGCAAGCCGGTGATGTCGGTCTATACGTACGACGACTATCACGCCCAGATGCGGGCCGCCGCCTACGGCCTCTACGCGGCGGGGCTGGAGCCGACGAAGGATCGGGCCATCAACCTCTTCGCTGCCGGGAACCTCTACGGAGGCTTCCTCTCCTTCTTCACCATCATGGAGGACCTGGGGGTTCGCCAATTTCCCATGGCCCTCGTGGAGGACCGACGGAGTGTGGCCGAAGCCATCGTACACTTCGGCATCGACACCCTGGTCGGGGTCCCGGCCTACATCCTCCAGCTTCTGAGGGAAAACGAGACGCTGATGCGGGACTACGGGGGGCTTCGCAAGCTCTTCTACGGCGGCGAGCACGTGGGGCCTTCGCAGGAGGAGTATCTCAGGAGCTTCGGCATCGAGCTCATCCGGTCGGCGGCCTACGGGTCCAACGACGCCGGCCCCCTGGGCTACCAGTGCCCGGAATGCACCGGGGGCGAGCACCACCTCCTCTCCCAGGTCCAGCACCTGGAGATTTTCAAGATGGACGAGGACGAGCCGGTGGAGGGCACGGAGCCGGGCCGCCTCCTCTTCACCTCCCGCTCCCGACAGGGCCAGGAGATCGTCCGGTATGAGATCGGGGATGTCGGCCACTGGGTCGAGGACCCCTGCCCCTGCGGGCGGAAAGACCCCAAGTTCGTCCTGGCCGGCCGCCTCGGGGACGTCTTCAAGGCCGGGGGGCCCTTCCTCAACTACCAGGTCTTCGGGAGGCTCCTCCGGGAAGGATTCGGTTACGAGGGCAACGTCCAGATCCTCCTGGAGACCTCGGGGGCCTTCAACCGAATGACGCTCCGCGTGGAAGAGGGCGGGCCGACCCCCGGGGAGGCCCGGATCTACCTGGCAGAGCACTACCCCGAGCTCGCGCTCTGCCTGGAGGAGCTGAACCTGGAGTTCCACGTCGAGCCGGTGGAGGAGTCCGGCTTCGAGACCACCCCGGCCACGGGGAAGCTCCGCCGGATCATCGATCGGCGGCAGGAGGGATAGATGACCGTCCATTCGCTGGAGGATCTCGTTCGTTTCGCCCGCGCCCACTCTCCCTTCTACCGGGAATTCCTCGCCGACGTCCCGGAGAGGGGCTTCTCCGTCACCGACCTCCCGGTCCTGGACCAGAAGGCCTACTGGGAGGCCAACGTGGTGGGGAAAGGGAACCGGGTGCTCACGGGTCCCATCGCCGACGGCATCGTCTTCAAGAGCGGGGGGACCACCGGCAATCCCAAGTTCTCGGTCTTCACCGACCAGGAGTGGGAGAGCTTCACCGAGACCTTCGGGTGGGGGATGCGGAAGGGTGGTCTGGAGCCCGGCGAGAAGGTGGCCAACCTCTTCTATGCCGGGGAGCTCTACGCCTCCTTCCTCTTCATCACCTCGAGCCTGGAGGCCGCCGGGGCCGGGGTGAACTACCCCATCTCGGGCGCCACCGACCTGGAGGAGATCCTCGAGTTCCTGGACCTCTTCGGCATCGAGACGCTGGCCGGGGTTCCCACCACCATCATGAAGGTGGGGGAGGCCGTTCTCCACCACGGCAACCCCCTTCCCTCCGTGCAGCGCATCGTCTTCGGGGGCGAGTCCATGTATCCGGATCAGCGGGAGATGCTGGGGCGCGCCTTCCCGGGGGCGAGGATCCAGTCCATCGGCTATGCCAGCGTGGACGGAGGGGAGCTGGGGTACGCGGACGCGGACTGCGCACCCGACGAGCACCGGGCCTTCCACACCACCATCCTGGAGCTGGTGGACGAGGAGACGGGTGAGGCCATAGAGGAGGAAGGGGCGCCGGGGAAGATCGTGGTCACCAATCTCACCCGCAGGCTCATGCCCATCATCCGCTACCCCGCCGGGGACCGGGCCGTCTGGGTGGAGCCGCCGGGCACGCCGGACCGCAAGTACCGCCTCCTGGGGCGGTCCGAGGAGGGGGCCCGGGTAGGGCCCATGACCCTCTACATCCAGGACGTCTGGAAGGTGCTGTCGGCGTTCCACGACCGGGTGCCCATGGCCAACTTCCAGATCCGCATCACCCACGAGGAGATGAAGGATCGGGGCACCCTGCGCCTGGTTCCCGAAGATCCGGAACGGGCGACCGAAGAGCTGGCCGCCGAGATCGTACGGGCGGTCTATGAGGAGCGGCCCATGTTCGGTGAGCTCCTGGAGAACGGCCTCGTCCATCCGCTGACCGTGGAGTGGATCTCCTTCGAAGAGCTCCTGGTGAACGAGCGGACGGGCAAGCTCCGCCGCATCATCGACGAGCGTGCGCCGTGAGCTCCTTCCTCCCCCTCCGGGTCTTCATCCCCAACGACATGGCGGCCGTCTCCCTGGCCACTGACCTGGCGTCCTCCGTGCTCCGGCGCCTCGGCCTGGATCCCGAGGACCGGGAAGGGATCGAACTGGCCCTCACCGAAGAGCTGGGGACCATCATCCGGCTCGGGTTCCTCCCCGACGAGCGGCAGGAGATCGAAGTCGAGCTTTCCCTGGACGGTACGGATTTCCGCATCGCCATCCGGGACCATGGCCTTCCCTATACCATGAACGAGCTGCCCGACTTCGTGCCTGAACCCGCCACGCCAGAGCCGGACTCCGTGGACGGACAGGGGGAGTTCCTGGCCCGCATGATGATGGACGAGGTCCGGCACCTCAATCACGGGAAGGACGGAAAGGAGACCGTCCTCCTCAAGTCCCTGGCCGACACGCACGCCTCCGAGATCTTCCAGGAGGCCGAAACGACGCCGTCGTCCGTTGAGGAGCCCCGGCCCCTCCCCCCCGATCTGGAGATCCGTGCCGTGCGACCCGACGAGGCCCGGGACGTCTCGGAGTGCGTGTATTTCGGCTACGGCCTCTCCTACGTCTACGAGGACCTCTACTACCCCGAGCGGGTGAAGGCCCTCATCGAATCCGGGGAGGTGACCTCCGTCATGGCCCTCTCGGAGTCCGACGGAATCCTGGGCCACATCGCCCTCTTTCGCCCCTCACCGGAGGCCACGGTGAGCGAGTGGGGGATGGCCGTGGTGGATCCGGCGTACCGGGGGCAGGGCCTCATGACGACCATGGTGGAGGCCATCCTCACCGAGGGGAAACGGCAGGAGCTGGCGGGCCTCTTCGCCCATTCCGTAACCAGCCATCCGGCCACCCAGAAGATCTGCCGGAAGTATGCCTTCCACGATACGGCACTCCTTCTCGGCTATGCCCCGAAATCGCTCAAGTTCAGGAAGATGAAGGAGGAGCTGCCTCAGAGGGAGTCGACCATGATCAACTTCCGGTACCTGAGGGAGCCGGAAGCCGTCGAGCTCCACCTTCCCACCTGGCACGAGGCCATGCTCACCAGGATCTACGATCCCTTCGGCCTGGAGATCCGGGACGGAACCCCCTCAGCCGAAGCCGCCTCGAGCCACTCCCGTCTCGAGAGCCGCCTTACGGCCTACCTGAACATGGCGGACATCATCCTCCGGACGGCGGGAAAGGACTTCCCCGAGGTACTTCGACACCGGCTGATGGTCTTTCGGCTGAAAGGGACGGACGTCGTCTATCTGCACCTGGACCTGGAAGACCACGACACTCCGGAAGCCTGCCGTGCCGCCGAGACCCTGGGCTTCTTCTTTGCCGGGGTCCAGCAGGGCCACCCCTTCGACCACACCCTGACCCTCCAGTACCTGCACGACCTGGAGATCGACTACGAGGCCATCACGGTGGTTTCGGATACCGCGCGAGCCCTCCGGGACTACATCCGGGACCTGGATCCCCTGAACCGCTGAAGACATGGGGATCGGGCTCTTGTGAAGTCCTGGGGGGTGCCCCGGGCAGGCTCACCCCCGTTCGCAACACCCCTGTAAAGAAATCCTAACCCCGGCCGATCCTCTGGATAGTAGTGGATGCCGGCGCGCCAGCATCCGCAAATCCGGGGGTGAGGGGTCGGCTGTCGCCTGCCCCCCACGCAATGGAGACCGAAGAGGGACCTCGAGGAGTTCTGATGATAGGAAAGGGAAACAAGGTGGTGATGCCGTCCGGGCCGGGGCTGGGGATCTGGCTTGTTCCGGCCCTTCTGGCCCTCGTGCCCCACGGGGCGGCCTTCGGACAAGACGAGACGGGCCCGGAGCTGGAGGTTCACGGGCTGATATCCTCTTCGTTCTTCCTTCAGGACAACACCTTCGGGTTCAGCAACGGACAGAACGGGACTTTCATTGCCGACAAGGCGAGAACGGACGATCCCTGGTTCCTGGGCGGAGACAGCCGGAACACCCGGCTGCGACTGGATATTTCGGGGCTCCCCGTGGATGGCACCTGGGAGGCGGCGGCTCACCTGGAGGTGGACTTCTTCGGAGGGTTCAACGGCGCCGGCGCCTTCAGCGACGAGCAGGCCCTGATCCGCCTTCGCCACGCCTACCTGGAGCTCGAGCGGGGAAACACCACGGTGGTCCTCGGGCAGACGTGGGCTCCCCTCCTGGGAAACGTTCCGGCCTCGGTGTCCCACATCGCCTTCCCCCTGGGGTACGGGTCGGCCGGTGTGGTGGGATGGCGCTTTCCCGGCCTTCAGCTCGTGCAGCAGCTCAGGAACTCCGAGTCGCTCTCGGCGGCCCTGAAGGTGGCGGCCATGCGGGGCTCCTGGTCCGGGCCCGGTGACAACCTGGCCAACGAGAGCGCCGGGGAGGCGGCGGCCTTTCCCCAGCTCGAAGCGCGACTGGACCTGAGCGGCGGAGCCGACGGCTTCGGCTGGAGTGTCTATTCGGTGGCCCACGTCGACAAGAAGGACCTCTCGGGGACCGAGGACAGCTCGGGAGACGACGACGTGCTGTACGGACATGCGTTTCAGGTCGGAGGCAAGGTGAACGTCCTGAAGCTCACCCTCCAGGGGAACGCCTACCGGGGCCGGGCCATCGGACACCAGCTCGGGCAGTTGACCCAGTTCGGCGATATCCGCTCCGTGGGGGCCTGGGCTCAGGTGGGATACCATCTGAGCTCCCGCTGGAGCGCATGGCTCTTCGGCGGTTACGGCAACCCCGACGACCAGGACGTCCGCGCACTGGAGGGCAAGGGGCGCCTGGAGAACCGGTCCGTGGCCGGGATGATCCGGTACGCGGCGGGTCCCCTCTCCCTGGGACTGGAGTGGCTGGGGAATGCCACGGAGTGGGCCGAGGGCGACTCCCCGGTCCGGGAGCGCAGGGGCAATCAGTTCTCCATCAGTGCCCTCTACGGCTTCTGATGGGTTTCATAGGAGGAAACGGAGCGGAAGGGGACGGGAGTCCGGCCGTCCGGAGTATCCGGAAGGACCCAGAAGTACGCTGAAGTAACCGAGGGATTCGAGGAAACCGAAATGAAGATCGCGACGAAGTTCAATTCCGTCCTGGTGGCGTCTCTGCTGATCACGGCCCTGGCCATCAGCGGCGTAGCGGTGGCCGCCCTGAGCAAGAGGGGCGACGCCGAGCTGGCCCAGCTCCGGGAGGCCCTCCTCCAGTCCAAGCAGGAAAAGCTGGTGTCCCTCACCCAGGGGCTGGTGGAGATCATCGAGAGCCAGAGCTCTCCCGAAGCGGCCATGGAGCTCGTGGAGACCTTCCGCTACGAGGCGGATCGATCGGGCTACTTCTGGATCAACGATACGGGCACGCCCTATCCCCGGATGATCATGCACCCCACGTCTCCTCAGTTGAACGGCACCGTTCTGGACGACCCGTCCTATAACCGGGCCATGGGGAAGGACCAGAACCTCTTTCAGGCGGCGGTGGAAGTCGCCAGCCGGGAGGGGGCGGGGTTCGTGGACTACGAGTGGACCAAGCCCGGGGAGGCGGCCGACGCCCTCTTCGACAAGCTCTCCTACGTGACCCTCATCGACCAGTGGGACTGGGTCCTGGGCACCGGCCTCTACATCGACGACATCGACGCGGCGGTGGCGGCGGAGGCGGCGGCCATCACCGACGGCATTCGGAGGAGCATCGTTCTGATCCTCGCCGTCTTCGTGGGCGTTTCGGTCCTGATGGTGGCCCTCTCCTATCTCGTCGTGAAGAAGGAGGTCTCCTCCCCCATGAAGCGGATGGTCCGGGCGGCGGAAGCCCTTCGGGAGGGAGATCTGAGTCAGCAGATCAGCACCGACCGAAAGGACGAGGTCGGGATCCTGGCCAGGGCATTCGCCCAGGTGGGGGAGGCGGTCACCGGCGTCACCGACGAGATAAGGGAGATGGTGGATGCGGCCCGCAAGGGGGACCTCTCCCACCGGGCCGACACCTCCCGTTACCCCGGTGCCTACGGGGAGATGGTCGGCGGGGTGAACGAGATGATGGCGGGGTTCGACGAGTCGGCCCAGGTGGTTCGGGTCTCCGCCGACTACCTGGAGAAAATTAGCGCCGGCGATATCCCGCCTCGGATCACCGACGCGTACGAGGGCGATTTCCGCCGGGTGAGAGACAACCTCAACGGGCTCCTGGAGGTCATGGGTGGCCTTCAGAAGGAGACGATCAAGCTGGCCGAGGGTCTGAAGAAGGGCGACCTCGACGTCCGCGGAGACGCCGCTTCCTACCACGGTACCTGGCATGAGATCCTGGCAGGCTTCAACGATGGGCTCGAGGCCCTCATGGAGCCCAACAACCTCGGTTTCCAGGTCCTCCAGAAGGCTGCGGAAGGTGACCTCACCGTTCGTATGAAGGGGGAGTGGCCGGGAGCGTACGGACAGATCAAGGCCAACATCAACGGGCTCGTGGAGAAGATGGACCAGGGCTTTGCCCAGGTGTCCGTGTCAGCGGATCAGGTGGCCGGTGCCGCCGAGCAGATCAGCTCCGGCTCCCAGTCCCTGGCCCAGGGCACCAGCGAGCAGGCCA
>CAYXGM010000101.1:0-11044 GCA_964464555.1 uncultured Gemmatimonadaceae bacterium
CGACCGGCCCGGGGTCCGGCCCCACCGGCTGCGGGATCGGCCGCTTCGGCCCCCCCCACGTCCTGACGTTCCTCTGACTCCATGAACGAACTCTCGGTGCCTCGAAAACTGGGAAAGCGGTGCGCAGAGCCGCAGTGTACGGAATGCAGAGCCGCAACCTAACGATAGGGCCTTGATCGCATGGGCGGAAACCCCCGGGCGCTCACCCGGGCACTCACCCGGGCACTCACCCGGGCGCTCTTCCAACAACCACATTCGGATGAAAAGCCCTGGGATCAGCGAAACGCTGCAAAAGGAGGGCGAGCCCCGTTGCCACGCCGGAGCGCTGCCTCGGCCCGGCCGATCTCCGATCTCGTGCTCCTTCGAACGGAAAGACCGTAGAAGAGAAACCGGTCTGCGAGGAGGGCCAGGGCAACGGAGGCGACGGCCCCGGCTGGGGCGTCGGCAAGGAGGAAGACGACGGGTAGAAGCACGCCCAGGGCGCCCCGGGCCGCGAAGAGGAGGCCCCGGTACCTCCAGATTCCCGGATGGTGGGGAGATCCCAGGGATCGGGCCCGCCTTGCTCTCCCGAAAGCCGACAGCAGAAGAACGGCATCGGCGAGGAGGGTCAGCCCGGCCCCGGTCCGAAGGGTGGCCGGGCCCGAAGACCCGCCGGCGAGGAAGAGGAGGACCAACCCGAAGAGGGTGCCCAGCACCAGGGGCTGGAGGAAGGCCGTTCCCGCCCAGGAAAGCTGCCCGGGCAGCCGGTACACGAGCCCCAGGGCCAGGGGAGTGAGTGCGCCGGCCGCCAGGAAGACGAGGGCAGCCCCCTCCTGAATCGCCGTCCCGTGCGGGAGGAGGGCCCCGAGGGCACCCGACGCAAAAGCGAGTCCCACGACCACCACTTCCCTCGAGAGAGGGCTCCTGCCCGGTCGCCGAAGCGCAAGGGCTGCCCGCCACGGCCGGCCCAGGTGACCCAGGGAAAAGAGGAGCCCGACCAGGAGGAGAGTGGCCGCCGCGCCCAGAAGCCCCCGGCCGGGAACCACCAGGGAGCCGCCGAGGAGGGAGAGGAGGAGGTGCCCCCCCCCCACTCCGCCCCCCGCCGCGGCCAGGGCGGTGAAGACCACCAGGGGGAGCTCGTGGAACCCTTCCCCTCCGGCACACACGGGCTCGGGGGGAGGCAGATCCTCCCGGGCCAGGGACGACTTCAGCTCCGCCATCCGCTCCGCACGGAGGCGTCCCCCGGGGGGAGACAGGCGAAGGGCCGGTCCCGCCCCGCCAGGATCGGCAAAGCCCGGGATCCCGGCACTGTCCTCCCGTCCCAGGTCCCGCCGAACATGAAGGGCGCCGGTGGGGCACGCGGTGACGCAGGCCGGAGAGAGCCGCTGGTCCAGACGGGGGTGGCAGAGGTGGCACTTGGTCATGAGCCCGGCCCCCGGGTCGTACGCCGGAGCGTCGAAGGGGCAGGCCATCTCGCAGTACCGGCATCCCACGCACCGGTCGGTGTGGAGGAGGACGACCCCGTCGGATCTCTTCTCCAGAGCCCCGGTGGGACAGGCTTGCTCACAGGGAGGGTCCTGGCAGTGGTGACAGGCCAGGGAGAAGTGGTAGGCCGGAGCTTCGGGGGCCCGCCCGGGATTGACGGAGAGCACCCGGCGCCAGGCCAGCCCGTCCGGCACGTCGTTTTCGATGCGGCAGGCCAGAACGCACGCCCCGCACCCCACGCACCGGCCCAGGTCCAGGGAGAAGCCGATCCGAGCCGTCACAGGGGTTCCACCCTGACCAGGCACTCGTAGAAAATGGCCCCGTGGCCCATGTCGGTGACACCGTCCTCCGTCACCAGGTTCATCCACGGATCCTCGGGAACGCACCGTCCTTCGAGTACATGGACCACGCCCCGGCGAATCCCCGGGTTCAGGCGCGCCGGCGCCCGGGCCGAGCCACCGGCGTTCCAGATCCGGGCCATGTCCCCGTCATCCAGGCCCCGGGCCCTGGCATCGGCTGGATGGATGTCCAGGACCCGCGGGCGCGCCTCGGCCTTGATCCACTCCAGGTTCCCGAACTGGGAGTGGATCCGCTCCCGGGTCTTGCAGGTGAGGAGAAAGAGGGGGCGATCTCGACGGGAGGAAGCCACCTCCTCCACCCCCGGGAGGGGACGGTAGTCCGGCACGGGGTCCACGCCCCAGAGCCGGGCGGCCTCCTCCGAACGGAACTCGATCCTTCCCGAGGGGGTGAGGAAGCGTCCGTCGGCCCAGGCCAGCTCCCCGTGGTCCGAAAAATCCACCGGCCCCTCCCTCAGCGATTCCAGCGCCTCTCCCCTTCCCTCGGGCAGGATGGCCCGAAGACGCTCCTCCGGGTCCATGTCGAAGGCTTCGGTGTCGAAGCCGAAGCGGAGGCAGAGCTCCCGCCAGATCTCCGTTTCGGTAAGCACCCCATCCGGGGGATCCAGCACCTTCTGCCGGAGCTGCAGGTAGGGATGCCAGTACGCGGTGACCAGGTCCTCCTCCTCGAACATGGTCTTGGCCGGGAGGACCCAGTGGGCCATGCGGGCCGTGTCGGTGAGGAACTGGTCCACCACCACTACCAGGTCGAGGCCGGACAGTCCCCGAACCACCTCCGTGGTGGCCGGATGCTGGCTCACCGGGTTGGCCTTCTCGAACCAGGCCCCTTTGAGGGGCGGATCGTCCAGCTCCTGGAGGCTCCGCCCCAGCCGGGAGGTGGGGAAGGACCGTCCCTCCCCGGCCTGGCCGGGTGGGAGGCGGGGGGGCGGGCGCAGACAGTGGCTCGCCAGATTGGCGTACTGCCACCCTCCCCCCGGGACGCCCACGTTTCCCGTGAGGGCGGGGAGGAGGGCCACGGCCCGCATGGTCTGGCCCGCATGCCGGTGACGCTGGAGGCCGAAGCCGGCGATGACCAGCGCCGGACGGGTCGTGCCGTAGCTCCCGGCCAGGGACCGAATGGCCTCCTCCTCGAGCCCCGTGATCTCCGACGTCCGGTCCGGGGGGAACCCGGCGATGCGTTCCAGGAAGGGCTCCAGCCCGTGGGCGTGGGCATCCAGGTAAGCCCGGTCCAGGAGCCCCTCCGCCTCCAGGATGTGGGCCAACCCCAGGGCCAGGGCACCGTCGGTGCCCGGACGAGGCTGAAGGTGGACGTCGGCGGCGTCGGTGGTATCGGTGGACCGTGGATCCACCACGGCCAGGGTGGCCCCCCGCTCCTGGGCCTCCAGGACCAGACGCCACTGGTGAACGTTGGTCTCGGCGGGGTTGTGGCCCCAGAGGAGGATGAAACGGCTCTCCCGGGTGTGAACGGGGTGGTTGTGCCGGTTGTCGCCGTAGGTGAGACGGGTGGCCTCCAGCCCTGCGGGCCAGCAGAGGTCCCCGTGGGCCCGTGTGCATCCGCCAAAGGGGTTCCAGAAGGCCTCGGCCATGCCTGAGAGGGCTCCGTGGCTCCCCGAACCCTCGTAATGAAGAATGGAGAGGGGGCCGGATTCCTCCCGGAGCGCCCGTAGCCCGGAAGCGATGCCCTCCAGCGCCTCCGCCCAGGACACCTCCTCGAAGCCGCCGGACTCCACCTTCCGG
The DNA here is from genome assembly GCA_964464555.1 of uncultured Gemmatimonadaceae bacterium. GTDB lineage: Bacteria > Gemmatimonadota > Gemmatimonadetes > Longimicrobiales > Gaopeijiaceae > CAYXGM01. Next base: position 3,558 of record CAYXGM010000101.1, read on the forward strand.
AGGGGCGCGGTGAGACGGTCGGGGTGCCTGACCCGCTCCGCGTAGGAGAGCCCTTTGAGGCAGACGGTCCCCTCCGTGGCCGGGTTCACCGGATCCCCCTGGATCTCCACGATGCGGCCGTCCTTCACCGTCACCAGCATGCCGCAGGTGCAGTAGCAGTTTCGGGGACAAACGGTGCGGATGGTCCGAATTCGAGGCATGCCTGGAGGGTCTGATGGGATCGTTCTCCGGCCCCGGCATGGGGCCCCCGGGTCGTCGGGGAGACGGGCTCGGCCGTGCCCCGACGGTTCGGTCAGAGGTCCACGATACCTCCCTCTTTCAAAACGGAACAGGGGTCCCGCCGACCCACTCCCGGAAGCGAACGGTCATGGTCCCTGAAGGGCCGGCATCAGGATGGCCCGGAACTTGAAGAAAAATAGAGAGGGTGATTGGGAGGACGGACGGGGTCGGGTTCTTTACAAGATTTCAGCATTTCTTTCCTGTCCTCCGGTCAATTCGTAGGGTTATCATTGGGACTCGATCACCCATGGTCCGAGATGGTCTGAGCCAGAAACAGGAGGATGCCATGAGCGTCGCCCAAACCGCCCAGTCGGTGGATTTGGCCCCCGCCATGCATATTGTAGAGGAGATGTCCCCGGTTACCAGCGGCGACATCATTCCTCTGCTACAACGAATCCAGGAAGCCTACGGATACCTGCCCAAGGACGTGGTTCTGAGGGTATGTGAGGAGACGGAGCTGCCCGCCAGCCGGGTGTTCGGGGTCGCCACCTTCTACTCCCAGTTCTCCCTTCAGCCTCAGGGCAGGCACCTCGTTCGTTGCTGCAAGGGGACGGCATGCCACGTCCGGGGGGGCCAGAGGGTGATGGACACCATCCAGAGGACCCTGGGCATCTCGGACGGCCAGACTACCCCGGACATGGCCTTCAGCCTGGAAACCGTGGCCTGCCTGGGAACCTGCTTCCTGGCTCCCGTTTTGACGGTGGATGACACCTACTACGGGCAAGTGACTCCGGATCGGCTCAAGAAAGTTCTGGCTCAGTATGAGTGATACCAACGCGGCGGATACGACCCTGGGAGGGGCGCAGGCCCTGAAGACCCTCAGAAAAGAGGCCCAGGAGGCAAGGAAGGCCCATGGGGCCCGCGTGCTCCTCTGCATGACCGGGTGCCGCTCCATGGGCTCCATACCGTTGGCGGAAACCTTCCGGACCAGGCTGGAGGCGGCCGGCCTGGCCGACGAAGTGGAGATCGTTGATGCAGGATGCCACGGCCAGTGCGTACTGGCTCCGGCCGTGGTCATCGAGCCCCACGATTTCCTCTATGGCGGAGTCAAGCCGGAGGACGTGGACGAGATCATCGAGACCTCCCTTCGCCGGGGCCAACCGGTGGAGCGCCTCTGCCAGAACGTGGCCGGAAGACCGGCTACCACGGTGGAAGAAGCCCCCTTCTACAAGGGACAGCAGCGCCTCGTTCTGGCCAATTGTGGGAAAATTGATCCCACTCGCATCCAGGATGCCATCGCCGCCGGCGGGTACGAAGCCCTGGCGAAGGCCCTGGAGTCCATGGAGCCGCCTGCCGTCGTCACAGAGGTCAAGGATGCCGGGTTGCGGGGCCGGGGAGGTGGCGGGTTCCCCACCGGGCTGAAGTGGGAGATGGCCCGCAAGAATCCCGGGGACGAGAAGTTCCTGATCTGCAATGCCGACGAAGGGGATCCCGGCGCCTTCATGGACCGGGCCCTCCTGGAAGGCGTGCCCCACCAGGTCATCGAGGGGATGATCATCGCGGCCTACGCCATCGGAGCCTCCAAGGGCTTCGTCTATGTCCGGGCCGAGTACCCCATCGCCGTGGAGCATGTGGCCATCGCCCTCAAACAAGCCCGGAAGCGGGGACTCCTGGGGGAGAACATTCTGGGGAGCGGCTTCGACTTCGACATCGAGCTCCGCATGGGTGCGGGAGCCTTCGTCTGCGGCGAGGAGACGGCCCTCATCGCGTCCCTGGAGGGGGATCGGGGCACACCGACGTCCAGACCTCCCTACCCGGTGGAGAGCGGCTACCATGGCAAGCCCACCTGCATCAACAACGTGGAGACCTTCGCCAACGTCCCGTCCATCATCCTCAACGGGAAGGACCGGTACCGGGGGTTCGGGACGGAGGGGAGTCCCGGGACCAAGATCTTCGCCCTGGCCGGCCGTGTGAACAACACAGGGCTGGTGGAAGCCCCCATGGGGGTCACCCTCCGGGAGATGATCTACGACGTAGGCGGCGGCATTCCCAACAACCGGCCCTTCAAGGCGGCCCAGCTCGGCGGCCCCTCCGGCGGCTGTCTCCCCATGCAGTACCTGGATCTCCCCATCGACTACGACTCGTTGAAGGAGGCAGGGGCCATCATGGGCTCAGGTGGTCTCATCGTCATGGATGAGAGCACCTGCATGGTGAACATCGCCCGGTATTTCCTGGAGTTCACCCAGGAGGAGTCCTGCGGCAAGTGCGCGCCCTGCCGGGTGGGCACCCGCCACATGCTGGACATCCTGGACCGGATCAGCCGGGGCGAGGGGAGGATGGAGGATCTGGACGAGCTGGAGCGGTTGGCCGAGCACATCCGGGAAGCCTCCCTCTGCGGCCTGGGACAATCGGCCCCCAACCCGGTCCTGACGACCCTTCGATACTTCCGGGACGAATACATCGAGCACATCCAGTTGGGGCACTGCCGTGCCTCCGTTTGCGAAGGGCTGGTCAGCGCCCCTTGCTCCCACGCCTGTCCTGCCCAGGTGAACGTGCCCCAGTACGTGGGCATGGTGGCCCAGGGGCAGCTCAACGCGGCAGTGGACGTGATCCGCCGGAGGAATCCCTTCGTATCGGTCTGCGGCCGCGTCTGCGACCATCCCTGCCAGACCCGCTGCCGCCGGGCTGACCTGGACGATCCGGTGGCCATCCGGGCCCTCAAACGGTATGCAGCCGACAACGCCACGGGGCTCTCAGAGACGGTGGGGCCCCCGGCTTCGGGGACCCCGGAGGTGGCCATCGTGGGCTCCGGGCCTGCCGGCCTCAGCGCTGCCTACTTCCTGGCCCTCATGGGCCGCCGAACCGTGGTCTTCGAGAAGCAACCGGTGGCCGGTGGGATGCTGGCCCTGGGCATTCCCGAGTATCGTCTACCCAAGGAAGCCCTCCAGCGGGACATCGACTTCATTCTGCGTCACGGAGTGGAGCTTCGCACCGACGCTCCTGTGGAGAGCCTCGACGAGCTGAAGGAGAAGGGGTATCGGGCGGTGTTCCTGGCCACAGGGGCCCAGGAGAGCCGGGCCATGGGCATCGACGGGGAGGAGTTGGATGGCGTGGAGGACTCCCTGGAGTACCTTCGGGCCCGAGGCCTGGGAAAGGAGCCCAGGACCGGGAAGCAGGTGGTGGTCATCGGCGGCGGGAACGCCGCCATCGATGCGGCACGGTCCGCCATCCGTCTGGGAGCAGAAAAGGTGCAGATCCTCTACCGCCGCACGCGAGAGGAGATGCCTGCCTACGACGAGGAGATCGAGGAAGCCCTGAAGGAGGGATGTGAGCTCCATGAGCTGCTGGCGCCGAACCGGGTGCTTGGGGAAGCCGGCAAGGTCACGGGAATCGAGATGACCCGCATGGAGCTGGGTGCGCCCGACGACTCCGGCCGTCGCAGGCCCGTCCCCGTCCAGGGCAGCGAGTTCATCGTCGAATGCGACATGATTCTGCCGGCCATCGGCCAGAGAGCCTCCGTCGAAGCGGCGGGCGGGCTGGAAATGACCCCCTGGAACACGGTGAAGTTCGATCCCGTGACCATGGGAACCTCCGAGATCGGGGTCTTCGCCGGTGGCGACGTCAACAATGGCGGGAGCACGGTCATCAAGGCCATCGCAGACGGCCAGAGAGCCGCCGTGGCCATTGATCGTCACCTGGGAGGAACGGGTCTTCTGCCCCCGGATGTGAGCATGAGCATCTACCGTGCTTCCGACGAAGAGTTGGAGAAGGCAACGGTACAGACCCCCGAGCCCACGCTCCCGGTGGAGGACCGTCTGGATGGATTCAGGGAGGTCGTGCACGCCTTCCATCCGGAGGGTGCATGCGCCGAGGCAAGCCGGTGCCTGCGCTGTGATCTGGAGAAGGTGAGATCATGACAGAGTTCAGTGGATCGGGAGGAAACATGAGCACCATCAATCTGACCATCAACGGCCGGGAGATCGTCGCCCGGGAGGGCCAGACGATCCTGGATGTGGCCCTGGAGAATGACATTCACGTCCCAAGGCTCTGTCATGATCCCCGCGTGTCTCCATCCGGATCCTGCCGCCTCTGCGTGGTGGAGATCGAGGGCGAGCGGGGACTTCATACCTCCTGCACACGGATGGCTGCTGAAGGCATGAAGGTGGCGACCGAGAGCCAGGCAATCAGTCAATCCCGGAAGATGACGCTGGAGTTTCTCCTCAGCGAGCACGACGCCCGGTGCACCTCGTGTGATGCCGATGGAGACTGCGCTCTACAGGACTACTCCTACGAGTACGGGGCCGACCTGGGGCACTTCGGCTCCCTGGTCCCGGAGGATCGGGAGCTGGTCTACACCGGCGGCCACCGGGGAATCGTCTACGATCCCTCCAAGTGCGTTCGCTGCCAGCTCTGCGTGAGGATCTGCTCCGAGGTGGCCATGGTGGACGCCCTGACCATGAAGGGTCGGGCCCTGGACGTTCGGGTGAGCACGGCTTTCGACCTGCCGCTGAACGAGACCACCTGCGAGCTGTGCGGCCTCTGCATCAGCGCATGTCCCACCAACGCCCTCTGGGAGACGAAGGCACAGGGCAAGGGCCGGGCAAAGGACCTCAAGAAGGTCCGGACCACCTGTACCTACTGCGGTGTGGGCTGCCAGCTCGACCTGAACGTGAACCCCAGGATCAACAGGATCGTCCGGGTCACCAGCGAGCCCGGCTCGGTGGTGAATGACGGGAACCTGTGTGTGAAGGGCCGTTTCGGGGCTCAGTTCGTCTCCTCTCCCCACCGCCTCACCCATCCCCTCATCAGGGAGAACGGGGAATTCCGGGAAGCATCCTGGGAAGAGGCCTTGAGCTACGCCGGCGGGCGTCTGGCAGAGATCCGGGACGAGCATGGTCCCGAAGGCATCGCCTTTCTCAGCTCCTGCCGCTGCACCAACGAAGAGAACTTCTTGATGCAGAAGATCGCCCGTGCCGCCGGGCGGACGAACAACATCGACCAGTGCGCCACCACCTGCCACGCCCCCACGGTGGCCGGGTTGGCTACGGCTTTCGGCTCGGGAGCCATGACCAACTCCATCGACGAGATCAAGGACGTCCAGACCCTCTTCATCATCGGGTCCAACCCCACGGAAGCGCACCCCATCATCGGGTATGAGATGAAGAAGGCGCTTCGAAAGGGGGCCAAGCTGGTGGTGTGCGACCCGCGGAAGACCTGGATGGCCAAGCGAGCGGACATCCACATCCAGCAGGCCCACGGCACCGACAACATGCTCATCAACGCCATGATGAAGCATATCCTCGAGGAGAATCTCCACGATGAGGCCTTCATCGCGGAGCGCTGCGAGGACTTCGATGTCTTCCGAAAGAACCTGGAGAAGTACGATATCGAGGAGGCGGCCCGGGTCTGCGGCGTGGACGCCGACGACATCCGCGCAGCCGCCGAGATGTACGCCAAGGGGAGCCCGTCGGCCATCTTCTACACCCTGGGCATCACCGAGCATACCTGCGGCACCGAGAACGTCATGAACCTGGCCAACCTGGCCATGCTGTGCGGTCACATCGGGAAGCCCTCCTCAGGCGTCAACCCACTCCGGGGCCAGAACAACGTCCAGGGCGGTTGTGACATGGGCGCAATCCACTCCGTCTTCCCGGGCTACCAGAAGGTGCAGGACGAAGCGGTAAGGGAGAAGTTCGGCACGGCCTGGGGCGTGGAAATCCCAACCAACCGGGGCGGGCGCATCACCGACTTCGTGGAGAAGGCCGGCGAGGGCGTCCTCAAGGCTCTCTACGCGTTCGGCGAAGACCCGGTCCGGAGCGAACCCAACCAGACCAAGGTCATCGAAAACCTGAAAAAGCTGGACTTCCTGGTTGTCCAGGAAATCTTCATGACGGAGACGGCCAAGCTGGCCGACGTCGTCCTCCCCGCCACCTGCTTCGCCGAAAAGGACGGCACCTTCACCAACAGCGAACGGCGGGTCCAGCGGGTGCGAAAAGCCGTGGAGGCTCCCGGTGAGGCTCGCCCCGACTGGCAGATCCTCTGTGACGTCTCCACGGCCATGGGCTACCCCATGGCCTACGAGTCGCCCGGCGAGATCTTCGACGAAATGGCCAGCCTGACGCCCAGCTACGGCGGTATGTCCTACGACCGCATCGACGATGTGGGGCTTCAGTGGCCTTGCCCCACGGAGGACCACCCCGGCACCCGGTTCCTGCACGCCGGGAGCTTCACTCGGGGCAAAGGCCTCATGCAGGCCATCGATTTCCGGCCGCCCGACGAGGTGCCCGACGAGGAGTACCCCATGGTGCTCTCGACAGGTCGGACCCTCTACCACTACAACATCGGGAACATGACCCGGGAGAGTGAAGTCATCTCCGAGAAACAGCCCGAGAACTTCGTGGAGATCAATCCTGCCGACGCCGGGCGGCTGGGGATCGAGCATGGTGGGATGGTGAAGGTGACGACCCGCCGTGGCTCCATCGTGGTCCGGGCGATGGTGGGCGACAGGACGCGCCCGGGGGCCGTATGGATGCCCTTCCACTTCGTGGAATCCTCCACGAACCTCCTCACCAACGACGCCTTCGACAACATCACCCGGACGGCGGAGTACAAGTGCTGCGCCGCCAGGATCGAGCCGACGGAGGCGTTGGAGGTAAGCCTGGCCGAGTAGCCGGCCCGGGACAAGGGGAGCTTCAGGAGGGGAGAGTGTGGCGGGCCGAGCCTCAGAGGATGATGGCCAGCGGCAGCAGAACCACGTAACCGAGAACGAGTAGGAGGGGCGCGGCGGTTATGGAACCCTGGGAGAGGAGAAAATAGCCCAGGGACACCGTCAGGATCCCGGCGGCGCCGAGAATGCCGTTGATGGCGGAAAATCTCAGGGGAGCCTTCCTGCCCTCCCCGGTCGCAGATACGTCCGTCTTCGTTCCCATAGTCCGGTGCAATCCTATCTCATTTCGAGGGTGCCGGTCAAGGAAAGCGGGAGCCGGATCCGGCCCGGCCCCGGCTACGGGAGGAACGGGGGCCCGAGGCGGCGCCTACTCCCGCAGTTCCTCTAGTCCGAACTTATCGATGTGCCGGGCCAGGCGGGAGCGGGAGATCTCCAGGAGCCGGGCCGCTTCACTCTTGTTCCAGCCCGTGTGTTCCAGGACCCGAAGGATCTGTCTGGCGATGGCCCAGTCCAGCGTCAGGTCCGACTCCGGCACGCCCCGGGCCCGGGCCAGCTCCGCGGCCGCGGTTCCTCCCGGGCTCGTCCCGCCCCCCCCCCCCCC
>CAYXGM010000102.1:0-11035 GCA_964464555.1 uncultured Gemmatimonadaceae bacterium
CTCATCCCTACCATCACGGCCAGGGCCGTCTCCACGAAGGTCGTGCGCCCCGACATCCTGACGGCTGAAGGCGATGTGGAAATCGTCTCTGCCGGGTGGGTGAGGGACCGGACCCGCCCCGGGGCCACCCAGCTCATCGAGCAGGAGGACCTGAACCGGATTCTGGTCCGCAACGGACATCCGGGCCGGACCACCCGAACCATCGAGTACCTGGTGCGAGGAAGCGGCGAACTGCAGGTGACCTACTCCACGGTGAAGGGGGGGACGGCGGGGACGACGGTGAGGGTGCGGTAGACTCCTAAATGCGGCCGGCGGTGACCCCCAACGCCTGATAAGCGTGAGGTCGGAGCCCTGAGTCTACCCAGGCCCATAGAAATACTTCGCCCCGCTTGACCTTCCCTGGTCAGGCGGGGCTATTCTGTCCCCGAGTCCGTAGACACCTCGGGGTGTCCGGTGTGGACGTGAGGTCCCTACCTAAGACCCTGGCTTGCCGTTGTGCGTTTGTGGGCCCCGATATCTGGGTCGGATACGCACCTTGTGTCAAGGTCATTCTTGACGATGTGTGTTTATAGGTACTAATTTTCAGGTCCTATGGGCACGCATAGTCAAGTGCAGCGCACGACGGAGAAGTTCCTCGACCGGAACCCCGTGTTCTCGCGATCCATGTTCGCCGAGGTGCACGGAGAACCTGAGTCGTCCACGGCCCTGGCCAAGCGACTGAAATACCTCCAGTCCAAGAATCGCATCGTAAGCTTGGAGCGGGGGCTCTATGCCACGGTCAGGCCTGGAGACAATCCGGAGGCTTTGGCCCCTGATCCGTACCTCGTGGGTGCGGCCTTGAGGCCCGACGGCGTCTTCGCCTATCACTCAGCTTTCTCCCTGTTGGGGGCGGGCCACTCGGATTGGAGCGTGGTGACCCTGCTGTCTCGCTCTCGGCGTCGTCCCCTCGCTCTTCAGGGGGGGCGAGTCGAGGTGCTCCCCCATCCCGCGACCCTGGTGCGGAAGGCGCTGACGGAGGTCGGTGTCCGCTCGGTCCCCTATCTCGATCGCACCCTCCGCGTGACCGGTCCAGAGAGGACCTTGGTGGACGGGTTCCGACGGCTTGACCTGGTGGGAGGCCTCGAGGAGTTGGTCTCCTCCGCTGCAGGTTTCCCTTCACTGGACCTTGAGGAGTTGGAAGTGGTTCTGGGTTCCTACGGTGCCCATAACCTCTATGCCGGGGTGGGTTGGTTCCTCGAAACGTTCAGGGAGCATTTCTTCGTTCCAGATGGCTTTCTGGGGAGAATGGAGAGGCGACGCCCGTCGGCTCCCCAATACCTTCCGCGCCGTGGACGGACCGCGGACGGCAACGGCCGGATGGTACCACGCTGGAACCTGATCCTGCCGAAGGCTCTCCTGAACGGCATGATGACCGATGAACCGTAGCCGCGTCTGGTTTGACTCGGCTGCCCGAGAAACAGGCTATCGCGCCGATACGCTCGAGAAGGTCGTACGCCTGGGGGACCTGGCTGGAGAGGTCGCCCGCCATCCCCTCTTGGGTAGCGTCCTCGCCTTAAAGGGGGGCACGGCCCTCAATCTCTGCTTTGGACCCCCTGCCCGCCTCTCGGTCGATCTGGATTTCAATTTCGTTGGCTCTGAGGACCGAGAGGACATGGTGGAGAGGCGCCCTCTCGTGGAGAGGTCGCTGAAGGCTCTGGCGCGGAGCCGGGGGTATGAACTCCAGTGGTCTCGGGCGGCACACGCAGGCAGGAAGGCATACCTTCGCTACATCTCTAGCGCGGGCGTCGCTGACCGTATCGAGGTGGATCTCAACTTCCTGCACCGGGTGGCGCTCGATCCTTCCTTCCTGGCAGAGCTCTGGCAACCGGCGGATGCGGAGCGGCCATCCCTCACCGTCGTGGGCATCGGGGAGTTGATCGCGGGGAAACTCTGCGCACTTCTGGACCGGGGCGCACCGCGGGACTTGTTCGATGCTTCCCGCCTTCCGGAGGTAACCGGGGCTGCTTGGGGTTCCCCCCGATTGCGCTCGTTGTTCGTGGCCCTTGCCGGTACGCTCAACCACCCGGTTCACACCTACGGTCCGGATCGATGGCGGCGCGTGGACGATCGTGCGGTCAGGGAGCAACTCCATCCGACACTCGGCCACCACAGGCGGCCAACTGGGCAGGAACTCCGGGAAGCGGCCTGGACGGTCGTCGAGCCTCTTCTTGCGCTGGAACCTGGGGAACGGGAGTACACAGATCGGTTGCAGGTGGGTGATCTTCGCCCGGAGCTGCTCTTTCCTACGGACCCGGAGACATCGGCACGTTTGGCCCGGCACCCAGCCCTGCTGTGGAAAGCCCAAAACGCCCGTCGCCATCGGTCAGGTTCTTGATGATTCTTGGGGATGGCTGGGAGGTTGTGACCCGGTGTCTACTGACCCCGCCAAACCCCGACATCGCCACCCCCGGACACCCGCGATCCATTCAGTGAATCCCTGAAATCCCAACAACTTGCCGGAATCGGGCGGTTGCCCCCAACGCCTGATAAGCGTGAGGTCGGAGCCCTGAGTCTACCCAGGCCCATTTTCCCAAAGCCGTTGCCCCGTCTGCCTTTCCTGGTGAGATCTAGGTCAGGTCGTTCAATAGCAATAGAAAGGCCGATCCGTACCGCTCCAGCTTGGCTGGACCCACCCCGGACACCTCGAGCAACTCCGCCGGAGTTGTGGGTTTCCGGGCGGCCATCTCCCTCAGGACCTTGTCACTGAAAACGATGTATGCCGGCACCTGCTGCCGGTCCGCCAGTTCTTTGCGGAGAATCCGTAGGGATTCGAAGAGAGCATCGTCCTCCGGGTAGAGGTGCGGGTCGGTGGTGGGTGAAGCCCCCTTTCGGCGGCGGGAGCGAGAGGTCATCACAGGGTCCACCTTGGACCCAGCGGCCAGGTCGGCCACCGTCACTCCGGTACATACATCGCAGGACCCCTGGCACGGCCCGATCTCTTCATCGAAATGGCGGAGGATGGTTTGATGTCGACAACGCCCCGATTCCAGCATATTGAACAGGGAAACCGTTGTTCTCCGTTTGGCCTCCCAGAGATCCGGGTCGTCAATGTCGTCGAGAAACCGTTCGTGGAGTTTCACATCCGCCCACGAGTAGAAGAGGATACAGTCGGCATCCACCCCGTCCCGACCGGCCCGCCCCACCTCCTGATACCATGACTCCACGTCCTTGGGCATATCTCGGTGGATGACGAAACGAACGTTGGATTTGTCGATACCCATCCCAAAGGCAATGGTGGCCACGATGACGTCGGCCTCGTCGTGCTGGAAGGCCTCCTGGGCAGCATGGCGCTCGTCATCGGGGAGGCCGGCGTGGTATGACAGGGCCCGAACCCCGTTGTCCCTCAGGAACCGAGCGGTCTGTTCCACCCCTTTGCGGCTAAGGCAGTAGACGATTCCGCTTTCCCGCTGGTGGCGCCGGATCAGGGCCAGGATCTCCTTGCGGGTGTTCCCCTGCCCCTTTTTCCGGCAGCGGATGTTCAGATTGGGCCGGAAGAAGGACCCCTTAAACCCTGCCGGCTTCTTCATGCCCAATTGGCGGAGGATATCCACCGCCACCGGTCGGGTGGCCGTGGCCGTCAGCGCCAGCACCGGGACATCCAGCCCCTCCTTCAGGTCTCTGAGACGCCTATAGGAGGGCCGGAAATCGTGGCCCCACTGACTGATGCAGTGGGCCTCGTCCACGGCCAGGAGGCTCACGGGGCATCCTTGAATGAAATTTCGAAGCCCACCATCCAATGCCTCCGGGGCCAGAAAGACCAGTTCGTATTCTCCCTGTCGAAAAGCTGAAAGCCGGGCCTGGCGCTCCTCCAGGTCCAACGTGGAGTTGATCTCCACGGCCTTGAAGCCCAATTCCCGAAGGGCGTCTACCTGGTCCTTCATCAGGCTGATGAGGGGCGAGAGCACGAGAACCGTCCCCTCGAGAATCCGGGCCGGAAGCTGGTAGGTCAGGGACTTTCCGGCCCCGGTGGGCATCACTGCGATGCAATCTCTGCCATTCAGGATGGCATCGATGACCTTTTCCTGGCCCGGGAGGAAGCCATCGAAGCCGAAGATATCCCGGAGGATGGTGACGGGCGTGGGGTGGCTGTTCATGGCAGGGAAGGTAGTACGCCGGAGTGGGCGGGGGGCATGTCCGGATGGGCACTTACTAGGCCTGGAGAATTGATCCCGGGGTTTCCGGCTTCCGGACACGCCCATGGAAGAGCATTCGCGCCGGATTGACGACTGGGTCTGGAGCCGGGTGCCCTCGACTTGGCGAGCTTCGGTTTGGGGGTGTCTAGAGGGTGTCTACAAATCCCGCCAAACCCGGACATCGCTGCACCCGGACACCCGCTTCTGCATTGGGAAACCATGGCCCGTCCCTCATTCAGGCATCCAAAGGCTGACTTCATGCCCACAGGCCTGGGATTGGCGCGGCGAAGAGGCCTTCACCGAAGGGAAGAACCCGATCTCCGTCGTAGAGGATTACACCGAGACGAAAATCCTCTCCGCAGGCGGACGCCAGCCTCCTCAGACCTCTGAAGTCTTCTCTTCGTACAGTTGCCGACGCTTTCACCTCGATTCCCACGATCTGTCCTGCTAGATCCTCCACGACGACATCAACTTCGTTTTGGTCTTTGTCCCGGAAGTGATACAGACCCGCCGCTTCCGAGAACCACTCCGATTGCCGAAGGATCTCTGAGAAGACGAATGTCTCCAGGAGGGGGCCGAAGGCTGACCGCTCTCTTCCGGCCCGGGCAGCAGTCATCCCGACGGAAGCCGCCAGCAGTCCGGAATCGAGGAGGTGAAGCTTGGGGGTCTTCACCAGCCTCTTGACGCGGTTTCGGAACCACGGCTCAAGGCGGCGAACCAGGAACAGTTGCTCCAGGATCAGGACGTATCGGCGGGCCGTCTTGTCATCCAGGCCCACCTGACCTCCTAGCTGGGAAAAGTTCACCAGCTGGGCCGAGTGATGAGCCAGGATCCTGAAGAGGCGGTTCATGGCCTCCTGCTTCTCGACCTCGGCGATGTCGCCTATATCACGGCGCAGTAGGGTCCTCAGGTAATCCCTCGCCCACGCCTGACGCCGGTCCTCATCGACCCGGAAGAGCATTTCCGGGAAACCGCCAGTGAGTACGAGGCCGACCAGCTCATCTCCAACAACCGCTTCCTCCACGTCAATTACTTCTCCGTCAAAAGCTCTTCTGAGGAAGCCGGGTTCTCTCCCCTTCACTTCGGCGGGTGAGAAGGGGAAGAGGCTGACAACGGCGAGGCGTCCAGCCAGGCTCTCAGACACCTGAGGGAGAGCCAGTACGTTCGCGGATCCTGTGAGAAGAAAACGCCCGGGCCGTCGGTCCTCGTCGACGCTGACCTTGATGGCCCTGAGGATGTCCGGAGCCCGCTGCACCTCGTCGATGGTGACGCGGTCCAGACCCCGCACGAATCCCACGGGGTCACTCAAGGCGGCTTCCTGGGAGGTAGTGTCGTCCAGCGTGATGTACCTTCGGCCTTTACCAAGCAGGTGCCTGACGAGGGTCGTCTTTCCGCTCTGTCGGGGACCGGTCACAAGGACGACGGGGGTGTCCCCCAGGGCCCTTTCCACCTGTTCTGCCGCCAGACGGGGAATGATGGTGCCCTCGGACGGTTTTTGGCCCATGCCTTTTCCCTCAGCTCCGGGGAAGGTGAACCCCTCTACGTATCGGCTGGTATCGTACAATTCGGAATCTAGGACCGTCTGTTTCGGAACACAAGGCTGGCCAATTCGGATTCATGGCTCGTCCAACTCGGGGGGATGGCAGGCATTGTAGGGTGTTTCCAGGGGTGTCTACAAACCCCGCCAAACCCCGCCATGACCACCTCCGTACACCCGCGATCCACCCCGCGAACCCCTGAAATCCCAACAACCTGCCGGAGTTGCGCGCTTACCCCCAACGCCTGACCAGCGCGATGTCGGAGGCCAGAGTCTACCCGGGCCCATTCCTGCGATTCCGAAGTCCCGATGGTGCATCGTCTCTAGCATAGGGGTCTGTTTCGTGGGTCTCACTCATGAGGAGGTCGAGGAGCTTCGGGTGGGTGAAGAGCTTTTCGCGGCCAACGGTCTGTTCGATGAGGACCCCGAAGGAGGCCAACTCCTTCAGGTATCTGGACGCCGCCTGCCGTCCAACGATCCCGGCTTCGACGAGGTTCCTGATTCGGCAGTACGGTTGTTCGAAGAGGATATCCACCAGCTCCCAGCTGTAGATCTTCGGTAGCTTTTCCTTCACGAACCTCCCTGTGGCTTCACGGAGTTTTCCGATTGCACCGACCTTCTCAGTGGTCCAGACCGAGGTCTCCTCCACTCCTCGGAGCATGAAAAGCAGCCAGGGCTCCCATTCCTCGCTCCGGGTGACGTTCCGGAGGAACTCGTAGTACTCGGTCTTGTGTGCGATGATGTACCGGCTCATATACAGCACGGGAAGGGGCAGGAGACCCTGATCGACCAGGAAGAGGCTGTTCAACACCCTCCCTGTGCGACCATTCCCATCCGTAAAGGGGTGGATGGCCTCGAACTGGTAGTGGGCCGCAGCCATGCGGACGAGGGGTTCAATCTCCTCCTCCAGGTGAAGAAACTCCTCCCAGTTCTTCAAAAGGGTCCGGATTCGATCCTCGTGCTCCGGAGGAGTATAGATCACCTCCCCACTGGTTTTGTCGGCGATGAACGTCCCGGGAACCCGACGGACTCTCATCTCCGTACCCTTGATCCGGCTACAGACGGCCTCGGCCGTGCGGGTGTTGAGGGGGTGGGATCTCAGATCCCGGTAGCCCTCCAACAAGGCGTGGCGGTAACGGAGGGCTTCCTTTGTGGCAGGGTCCGGCTCCCCCTCGGAAACGATGTGCTTGAACAGCCTATCGGCTGTAGTGACAATGTTCTCGATCTCCGAGCTGGCCCGTGCCTCCAGGACAGGAAGGGTGTTGATCAGCATATCCGGCTTCGGGATCAACTCCACGGACTTCTTCAGCTCCGCCAGGGCTCGACTGGCTGCGATGGCCTGCTTCAGGACGGTCTTGGTCTCCAACTCCACCGCCGGGGGCAGGGGAGGAAGTTGGTTGTAGGGTCGGTCGGGTTGCCGGTGGGCGATCAAGACATGTCTCCAAAAGCGGGTTAATGCGACACGTTTTGAGAATATGTCGTTTCCGGCGACACGTCAAGGGGATACGTTGTCGGAATCTGATTATTGCGACATGTTTTTCCAGTCTGTCGTTGGCGGCGGCATGCCCGGGATACCAGGCCTCAAGGATGGCCGGGACGCCTTCGGCCTCCTCGGGGACGGCCAGGGCGCTCCCGTTCATGAGGACCATGACCACGGCATCGGCCCGGGCCACGGCCTCCATGGCCTCGGCCCCCAGCTCCGGGCTCGACGGGAGTCGGCCCCTCTTCGGCCGTGAAATCTTCCGGCGGAGCCTGAGGTGGGGGACCGGAGGCCGCAGCGCATCCGGACGACAGGACGACCACCAGAGCCATGACCGAAAGGAGCCCCACCGCGCCGGCCCGGAGCAGCACCCTGAGCATGTCTTCCTCCAGCATCGTTGATTCAGCCGACCGGAACGTCCGACTCCCGGGCCAAGACACGTCGCCCCGGGACCCGTCGCTCGCGGACCCCGGGGCGCCCATCTGCCGAACCCGGCCTTCAAAGGCGGGCTCAGCTTGCCTGCGCCTTCACCTCATCGGGTGAAGACCACCTGCCCCCCCACGATGGTGTGGTCCACCAGCGCATCCATGATCTCCTCCTCGGGAAGGGTCATGAAGTCCCGGTCGTAGATGACCATGTCGGCCAGGTAGCCCTCCTTGATCATCCCTTTCCGGTCCTCCATGAACTGGGCGTAGGCCGATCCCAGGGTGTAGAGCTCGATGGCCTTCTCGGCGGTGAGCTTCTGGTCCGGGAACCACCCGTCCCCTTCCTCGCCCATCCTGTCCTTTCGGGTCACCGCGGCGTAGATCCCCTCGAGGGGCGGCAGCGGCTCCACCGAATAGTCCGTGCCGAAGGCGATGTGGGTCCCGGCGTCCAGGAGGCGGCGCCAGGCGTAGGCTCCCCGGCTCCGCTCCCGGCCGATGCGCTTCTCGGCAAAGCGCTTGTCGGTGATGCAGTGGGTGGGCTGCATGGAGGCCACCACCCCCAGCTCGGCGAAACGGGGAATGTCCTCGTCGATGAGGACCTGGGCATGCTCGCTACGGTGCCGGCTGTCCCGGACCCCGTTCACCTCCCATGCCTTCTCGTACGCGTTCAAGATCCAGTGGTTGGCCTTGGTTCCGATGGCGTGGATCCCGACCTGGAAGCCCCGGGCGTCCGCGGCCACGACCCGCTCCTCCATCTCTTCATACGGCATCATGGGGAGCCCGGACTTGTCGGGCTCGTCTTCGAAGGGTTCGAAGAAGAGGGCCGTGCCCGATCCCAGGGTTCCGTCGATGAAGCCCTTCAGGTAGCCGAAGCGGATCCAGTTCTCTTCCTGCGGATACTGGGCCCTCAGCTCTTCGTAGCGGTCCAGCCGCTCGGGGTCGGCGGTGAGTCGGCCGTCCACGTCCACCCGCACCGTTAGGCGGCCCTCTTCCTTCATTTGCTGGTAGAGGTCCCCGTTGCCGCCCCCGGCGTGCTGGATGCTGGTGATGCCCAGGCTCCGGGTGTACTCCAGCATTTGATCCCAGCCTTGCCTTCGCAGGGCCTCTTCCTCTTCGGGGGTCCGCTCCACCTCGACGGCGTCGTAACGGAGGAGTCCCCGGGCCTGCTCCTTGAAGATCCCCGTGGGCTCACCGGTTTCTGGATCCTTCTGGATCTCACCACCCGGAGGATCGGGGGTGTCCTTCGTGATTCCCGACGCCCGGATCACGTAGCTGTTCACCAGGGAGGAATGCCCGTCGGTCCGGCTCAGGACCACGGGATTGTCCGGAGCCACCTCGTCCAGGAGCTCCTTGGTGGGCCACTGTCGGTCCTCGAACATCTCGTGCTCCCAGTGCCCCCCCCGGATCAGGACGCCGGGCTCCACCTGGGCCACCCGCTCCCTCACCTTTTCGGTGATGATGTTCTTGTCGGTGATATAACGGAGCTCGATGTACTCCGGATCCAGGGGCCCGTAGTGGGCGTGGGCGTCGTTGAAGCCGGGGATCATCAGCCGACCCTCGGCGTCGACGACCTCGGTGGTTCCCTCATGGACGTAGGCTTCGATCTCCCGGGTCGATCCCACCGCCACGATCTCTTCACCGATCACGGCCACGGCCTCGGCCCGGGGGTTCTCGGCATCGATGGTGACGACGTTGGCGTTGAGGACCACCAGGTCTGCCGGGGGACCGTCGTAGGCGGGCTCGCAAGCCACTCCTGCCAGGAGGACGAGGGAAGCGGTGAAGGCCCCTGAGAGTCGTTTCAGCATGTCGGAAGGTCTCCTTTCGAAGTTCTGGACTCCCACGATCTAACCCCGTTAAGCATCCCCGGCAACGCATGGGGGCCTCCGGGTCCGCGGTGCCCCCGTGCCACCTGCTCCTCCCGGGCATCTCGATTTCGTTGCCCTCCCCCGGGCCGGCCGTACTCCCCCCCCCCGGCCTCCCGATCTTATTGCGCTCCCGCCGACTCCAGGATCCTGGCCGGCGGCTCCTTCGACTCCAGGACCCTGGTCGGCCAGGTCGCCGTCATCAACTTCCGGGGCACCTGGTGCGGCCCCTGCGTCAAGGAGCTTCCCGAGCTCCAGCTCTTCTGGGAGACGTCCGCGTCGGCAGAGGATCCGAGCCCGACGGCCTCGGGGTGACACCTCTCAGGCTTTCCCTGGGGGGCACAGGGTGCCGGTCTTTTTCGTTCGTGACCTCAATGTTGGAAAGAGGCTATCCGCGGACGGGGTGCCGGCCTTAGATTGCTCTTGATGAATCCGGAATACCTGATCCACGTCTGGCCCCTTTTCCTGGCCGGGGCGGTGTCCCTCCTCTTCGGGGCTTTGGCCCTGAGGCGGCGGGGAGCCCCGGGAGCTACGCCTTTCTTCTTCCTCATGCTGGGGCTGGCCGTCTGGGCCATTCCCGATGCCCTGTTTCAGATCAGCGAGGTTCCCCGCTGGCAGCATTTCTGGACCAAGGTCGAATACATCGGAATCGCGCTGGTGCCGGTCTTCTGGGTGTTGACGGCGCTGGCCTACACGGGGAGGGGGTCTCTGCTCGAGCCCGGCAAGGTGGCGCTGGCCTTTGCCGTGCCGGTCATCACCATCCTCCTGACCTTCACCTTCGAGTCCCACAACCTCATCTACGAGGAGTATCTCTTTTTCCGGGACGAGGGGCGGCTGCACCTGGACATCACCTACGGGGCCTGGTGGTGGATCAATGCGGCCTACGCCTACCTCCTCCTCATCTGGGGGGCCGGCCTCTTTCTCATGGCCGCCTCCCGGTCCTTCTACGTGTATCGCTCCCAGGCCGTGGCCCTCCTCACGGGGATCTCGCTGCCCATCGTCGGCAACGTCCTCCACATCTTCAGGATCGGTCCCTTCGGAGCCATCGACCCCACGCCCTTTACCTTCGTCCTGGCCGGGGTGCCCCTGGGCTGGGCCATCTTCCGCTTCCGTCTCTTCGACCTTTCGCCGGTGGCCCGGGAGGCGGTCTTCGAAGGGATGGAGGACGGGGTCATCGTCCTGGACCGGAACAACCGGATCTCGGACCTGAATCCGGCTGCGGAGGCAATCCTGGGGCGAAAGGCGAAACGGGTGGTGGGACTCTCCGTCACGGAAGCCGTGGGGGTCTGGCTCGGGAGGCCGGGAGAGAAGCTTCCCCTCGAGAGAGAACGGAGGGACCTGCACCTCCTTTCGGACGGCGAGGAGCGGGTCTACGAGATGGACGTGTCACCGCTCAAGCACGGAGCCGGTGGAGCGGTGGGAAGGGTCCTGGTCCTGAAGGACGTTACTCGCTGGCGGACCTTGGATGAGGAGCTCAGCTCGGCCCGTGAAGAGGTCAGGCAACTGGCTGAGCTCCTGCCCATGTGCGGTTGGTGCCGGCAGGTCAGAACCGATGAGGG
>CAYXGM010000103.1:0-10944 GCA_964464555.1 uncultured Gemmatimonadaceae bacterium
AGGAGCCCGAGCCTGACCCCGTGGTGGAGGAGGAGTTGGAGGAAGTGGAGGAGAAGCCCGAGCCCACACCCACGCCTCCGCCGGAGGAGCGGGAGGACCCGGAGGAGGTGGAGGAGGCCGGGGACCCGGAGCCCTCGGAGGAGATCAGCGGGGAGGACCTGAACGTGCGCATGGAGGGGCTGAGGCGGGACTTTCCGGCGTACTACGGCAACATCGTCCGGCAGATCCGGCGGTGCATGGACTACCGGGGAGGGGGGCGGTGGGAGACATCCGTCTTCTTCTACATCCGCCGGGACGGATCGGTGGACGGGCGGAGCATCGAGTTCGTGGAGCGGAGCGGAAATGTGAACTTCGACTACGCCGCCATGGGGGCGGTGGAGTGCGCCGGAGGGCGCTTCGGGCCCATCCCGGAGGACATGGGCCTGGACCGCATCCCCATCCTCTTCACCTTTCAGCCCGGGCGGTAGGTGTGGGGTGCGGCAACCCGGACGGGAGGCCCTCCCGTCGGAAGGAATGAGGCAACACGTGGATCCGGTGACGAGGGAGTGAACCTGTGATGAACGGAAGGGACTCTATGATCGAGGCGAAGGAATGGAGGAGGGCCGCCCGGAGGACGTACCGTGCTCCCCTGGGGACGGCGACCCCGGCCCTCTTCCTCCTCCTGTGGGCGGTGGTGATCCCGCTGTTGGCGGCGGCGCTCCCGGCCGGCGCCGGGGCCCAGGAGCCGGAAGACACCTTCCCGGGCGTTCGCCTGGGGCTCATCTACGAGACCAGCTATCAGCCGGCCCTGGCCATCAAGCCCTTCACCAGCCGCTTCGGTGGGGGAGACGTGGGGTTGCTCGCCGAGGCCATCATGGCCCGGGACCTCCGCTACTCGGATCGTTTCGAGATGATGGACTCCATTCCGGCGTCCCTGGTGGGTGAGGGGGTGGACTACACCCTCTGGGACCAGATCGGCGCCACATGGCTCCTCACGGGGCAGGTGGAGGGGCTGGGAGAGGGGTTCATCCTGGTCCTGGAGCTTCACAACGTGGTCTACGGTGAGGTTCGTGAGCAGGAACGCTTTCCCCTCCCGGATCCGGCCTCGGACACCTTTCGCATGGCGGTGCACAGGGTCAGCGACCGGGTGGTGGAGTGGGTCTTCGACGAGCCGGGGATGGCGGCCACCCGCATCGCCTTTTCCATGACGTCGCGCTCCGGCGCCCAGGAACTCTACATGGTGGATTCGGACGGGGAGAACCTGCGCCGGATCACCAGCCACGGGACCATCGCCAAGAGCCCGGCGTGGCACCCGTCGGGACAGAAGCTGGCCTACGTCGTCTCGCCGGATTTCGAGCCCCACAAGATCTTCGAGCTGGATCTTCGCAGCGGACAGACCCGGGTCCTGGATCCGGGGCGCGAGGGGCAGCAGGCCACGCCGGAGTACCATCCCAACGGGAGGGAGATCGCCTTCGGCATCATGGGCACGTCCCGGACCGGCCTCTTCAGTTGGGACTGGGAGCGGGACTGCTGCCTTACCCACATCCAGGGCGGGCGCTGGGAGGACATCTCTCCGACGTATTCTCCCGACGGCCGGCGCCTGGCGTTCAACTCGAATCGGTTGGGCGCCCACCTGCCCCAGATCTTCGTGGTGGGTGCCCGGGGCGGACAGGCGGACATGATCTCCCCCTACGTGTACGGGACGCCCAGCTACTACTCGGCGCCGGACTGGTCACCCACGGGAAACCAGGTGGCCTTCCACGGCCGCATCGGGCGCTCGGGGCGCTACCACATCCTGGTGGCGGAGGTGGAGGACCGGGGAGCCCGGGTCCTCCAGCTCACCGCCGAGGGGAACAACGAGGATCCGAGCTGGGCGCCCGACGGCCGTCACCTGGTCTTTGCGGGGGAGCGGAGCTACGGCTACGGCCTCTTCGTGGTGGACGCCGCCACCGGCCGCATCCGGCCCCTGGTCTCCAATATCCGCCCCAACGTACCGGAATGGTCGCCCTCTCTGGCCCGATCCGTGGAGGAGACGTTGCGCGGCGGGAAATTTTGAGGTATATGGCTAGGGGTGATTCCGGTCTCCCATGGACCGGAAAAACACGGTAGTTTCAGGGAGTTCGATCCTTCGGAACGCGGGTTTTCGACGCAAGCATTATCAACCGGGAGTAGGGATGAGATACCGCAGCTTAGTCGTGACAGCCATGGCCGCCGTCCTCCTGATGAGCGCATGCCGCAAGCAGGAGCCCCCCCCACCGGCACCCACGGGCCCCACGGCCGAGGAGCTGGCGGAGCAGCGCCGCCTGGATTCCATCCGGGCCGCCGAGGAGGCCGAGCAGGCACGCCTGGCCGCCGAGCGTGAGGCCGCGGACCGTGAAGCCGCCCGCCTCCGGGCCATCGAGGAGGCCCGGGAGGCCCTGACCCAGCGGATCCACTTCGACTACGACATGGCCGAGATCCGTCCCGACGCCGAGCGGGTCCTCCGGGGCAAGATCGACGTCCTCAGGGCCAACCCCGACCTGGAGCTCCGCATCGAGGGCCACTGCGACGAGCGCGGCTCCAATGAGTACAACGACGCGCTGGGGAACCGCCGTGCCCAGGCCGTCGTGGACTTCTTTACGGCTTCGGGCATCCCCGCCGATCGCTTCGGTATCGTGTCTTTCGGTGAGGACCGTCCTCTCGTGAACCAGAGCAACGAGAGCGCCTGGGCCCAGAACCGGCGGGCCGAGTTCATCATCACCGCCGGCGAAGTGGATGCGGTGAGGACACCGTAAGGACCAGAGGTTCATGGCGAAGCTTTGCAGGACCGGACTCCGGGGTGGCGGCCGTGGGCCGTCGCCCCGGGGTTTCGGTAGCCGGTGGTTGGTCTCGGGTCTCCTGGCCATGCTCCTGACGGGGTGTGCGACCAAAGGAGACCTGAGGGACGTCCGGGGCGAGATCCGGGCCCTGGCCGATCAGCAGCGGGAGACCAATGAGGCTCTCTCGGGCATGAGCACGGCGTTCCAGGACACCCTCCGGGACCAGTCCGACGCCCTCTACGAGTCCCGGGGGGACATCATCCGGCGGCTCCAGGAGATCGAGCAGGAGCTCATCACCCTCCAGGAGCTCACGGGCCAGAACCAGCGGGCCCTGACCCTGATCCGGGACCTGCTGGAGTCCCAGCGGGCCGGGGGCGTGCCCCCCACCCGCACCGATCCCGGCCCGGGCCAGAGGGTGGATACCGAGTTCACCCCGGCCGGGGAGCAGCCCCTGACCAGCACCGCCGTGGATATGTACAATATGGCGGCCACGAACCTGAACCGGGGCAACATCAGCACGGCCCGCCTGGCCTTCCAGGACTTCCTGAGGCAGTACCCCAACGACGAGCTGGCCCCCGACGCCCACTACTTTCTGGCCGACATCATGGTCCGGGAAGAGCGGTACGAGGAGGCCATCCAGGCCTTTCTGGAGATCCGGAGCCTCTTTCCCGAGTCCGCCCGGGTTCCCCGGGCCCTCTACCGGGTGGGCACGACCTACATCGCCCTGGACCAGCTCGAGGACGCCAGGGTGTACCTGGAACGGGTCGTCAACACCTGGCCCGACTCCGACGCCGCCGCTCTGGCCCGGGAACGCCTGGACGAGATCGGGTAGGGAGACCGGTCGCCGCCCTTTTCCGGCCCTGACCGTTGAAGGGCCGGTCACCCTCGATTCCGGAGCTCCATCGACTCATGCGTTGTCCCCAATGCGACGGCACGGAAAACCGGGTGGTGGACACCCGGACCAGCCGGGGCGGCCGGGCGGTCCGGCGCCGGCGGGAGTGCTCGGGCTGCGGAGAGCGGTTCACCACCTACGAGTACGTGGAATCCCGGCCCATCCAGGTCCTGAAGCGGGACGGAAGCTCGGAGGAATTCGATCGGGAGAAGCTGGTCCACAGCCTCCACGTCGCCGCCGCCAAACGGCCCGTCTCGGCCTCGGAGATCCAGGCACTGGCCGACGAGATCGAGGACGAGCTCTCCCGACAGGCCGGAGTGGAGATTCCCAGCTCCAGGATCGGGGAGATGGTCATGGACGCCCTCAAGCCCCTGGACCGGGTGGCCTACGTGCGGTTCGCCTCGGTGTACCGGAACTTCCAGGACATCGAAGAGTTCCAACACTTTGTGGACGACCTCAACGCCCGGCAGCGCCGGGAGGCCGAGGCCCGGGAACAGGAAGAGCTTCCCCTGGAATGAGAGGGGAGCGATAGGGGCAGCATGAAGCGGGACCTGGGGGACCTGAGTCGGAGCCGGGGGGAGATGCCCTTCCTGGAACACCTGGAAGAGCTCCGGATGCGTATTTTCTGGAGCCTGGTGTCGGTGGTGGTGGGGACGGTGGTGGGCTTCGTCTTCGTCTACTACTTCGGCGTCATGGAGCTCCTGGTGGCCCCGGTCAGGAGGGCCTACAACGAGCCCACCTTCCAATTCATCTACCTCTCCCCGGCGGACCCCTTCTTCATCACCCTGAAACTGGCCGTGGTGGTGGGCATTCTCCTGGCCCTCCCCATCATCGTCTACCAGGTGTGGTCCTTCCTGGCCCCGGCCCTGGAGTCCCACGAGAAGAAGGCCATCATCCCGGCCCTCTACCTGGGACTCGTCCTCTTCTGCGCCGGGGTGGCGCTGGCGTATTTCGTGGCGCTGCCCGTGACCATGACCTTCTTCCAGAACTTCCAGGCCGAGTTCCTCCGGGAAGAGCTCGAGGTGAGCAAGAGCCTGACCTTCATCACCAAGCTCCTCATCGGCTTCGGGGTCATCTTCGAGCTTCCGGTGGTGGTGATGATCCTTTCGGCCCTGGAGCTGGTGACGCCGGAGTTCCTCAAGTCCAAGCGCCGCCACGCCATGGTGGGTATCACGGTCCTGGCTTCCTTCCTCACCCCCGGGGACGTCATCACCCTCACCATCATGCTGATGGTGCCGCTGTTCTTCCTCTACGAGTTCAGCATCTACCTCTCCAGGATGATCTGGAAGCGGAAGGAAAAGGCCCGGGAGAGCGAGAGAAAACGGGAGATGAGGGCTTCGCCGGTGCCGCCGGAGGGCAGCGTGGAGCGCTCGCCTGAGAAGGATGCGCCGCCGGAGGATGAGCCGCGGAAGCCGAAGCCGGAGAAGGACGGGCCGGCTACGGATGACCGGAGAAAGCCTGAGGAAGAGGGCGATTCAGAGGGGTCCGAGGATGACGTCGAAGGCGAAACCGGACCCCCGGAGGACGACGCGTGATGCGGCGGTTGACGGGAATCCTGCCCCGGGGGGTGCCCGGCGCGGCAGGCACGGTGGCGGCGGTGCTGGCCGCGGCGGTCGTGACGGCGGCCGCGCCGGTGGTCCTCCCCGCCGAGGCCGCGGCCCAGGATCCGCCCCCGACCTCGGGGCAGGAGCCGCCGCCCACCGTCCGGGTGGACTCCACCCGCCTCAGGATCCAGGAGCGCCTGAAGGGCCTGGCCAGGCCCCCGGGCATCGACTCCACCTGGTTCATGCCCGACTCCCTCCTCCCCGACTCCATCCGGGAGGCCCGGGAGGCGGCCCGGCAGGGGGGACGGCCCCAGGGGGGGCGGGGGCGGGCCGACGCCCAGGGCGGCGACAGCATAATGGCGGCCATCCTGGGGCTGGAGGACTACACCTTCACCGAGTATCAGTCCCAGGGCGCCGACTTCGGGGCCCGGACCCGCCAGCTCGCCCTGGTGGGGACCGGGGACCAGATGGCCCGCATCGTGAGCGACGGGCAGACCCTCTCGGCGGACTCGGCCCTCATCTACGACGAGGAGACGGGCCGGATGTGGACGGTGGGGGCCCAGGCGGTCTACCAGCCCTCGGAAGACAGCCCCATCAACGCCACCCGCATCGTCTTCGACCTGAACGAGGAGCGGGGCACGGCCTCCGGGGCCGAGACCAAGTACGGTGGCGCCGGAGCCGAATGGCTCATCTACGGGGACCTGAGGTCGGTGAGCGAGGAGGCCCTCTACGGGCACCGCCTCCAGTTCACCACCTGCGAGCATACGGTGCCCCATTACCACTTCTCCTCCAGCAACGTGAAGATCGAGGGGGACTTCCTGGTGGCCCGGCCGGTGACCCTCTACTTCGCCGACGTCCCGGTGGCCTGGCTCCCCTTCATGGCCCAGAGCATCAAGCGGGGACGCACCTCGGGGATCCTCACCCCCACCTTCAGCGTCAACGACATCGTCCGGACCTCCCAGGGATACAGCCGCCGGGTCTCCAACATCGGCTTCTACTGGGCCATGAGCGACTACTACGACGCCTCGGTCTTCATGGACTGGTGGAGCGGGGAGCACGTGGCCCTCACCGGCGCGGTGCGCTACGCCTGGACCAAGCAGTTCCTGAGCGGGAGCCTGAACTTCCGCCGCTTCTGGGAGGCCGGCGGGAGCAAGCAGTTGGCCTTCAACGGGAACACGAACTGGGAGATCGGCGAGCGGACCAAGTTCCGCTTCCGGGCCAGCTACGCCTCCAGCTCGTCCATGATTCGCCGCACCTCCCTGAACCCCATGGAGGTGGTCCAGTCCATCGACTCCGAGAGCGGCCTCACCCACCGGTTCAGCTTCGGGAACCTCTCCATCAGCGGGAACCGCCGGCAGTACCTCTCCGACGACAAGGTGGACATGACGCTCCCCAACATGAGCTTTTCCCTGTCGCCGAAGACGTTCTTCCAGGCCGCCCCCACCCAGGCCCGGTTCTTCAACAACCTCACCTGGTCCGGCTCGGCCCGGTACCGGAGGAGCGTGGCGGACAGGGCCGAGCGGCCCGACTCGGTGGCCTATTCGCCCGCCCTGGCCGACGAGGTGCGCACCGACGCCGGTTTCAACTCGGGGCTCAACCTGGGGAACTTCTCCCTCTCCACCGGGATCAACATGGACCAGACCCTCACCCGGGGGGTGCCCGCCAACTGGTCCGACGACCTGGACCCCGACGTGATCCTCTCCGATGAGCTGGAGAACCGGACCTCCACGGACCTCCGGCTCAACGCCGGTCTGAGCTACCAGCAGCGCCTCATCGGGTCCACCACCCTCACCCCCAACCTGAGCTTCTCCACCCGGCTCCGGCGCGCCGATTCCGACTCCCTGGCCCAGGACTTCGTCTCGGCCCCGGCCCAGGCGTCGCTGAGCGTGGGGCTGAAATCGGAGCTCTACGGGTTCTTCGGGGGGGTGGGGCCCTTCCAGGCCATCCGGCACAAGATCAGTCCGGGGGTGGACTTCTCCTACTCCCCGGAGGTGACCCCGTCGGAGCTCCAGGAACAGGTGTTCGGCGCCCGGGAGGTGGGGCGCCAGCGGACCATGCGTTTCTCCCTGAGCCAGACCTTCGAGGCCAAGCGAAAGGTGGATTCCGCCCAGGCCGGGCAGGCCACCGGCCAGCCCGGCGGAGGAGGGCAGGGGGGCGCGCAGGAGCAGGCCGCGGGGGCGCAGGCTGCCGTGCCCGACTCGCTGGCGGCCGTCGGGGATTCCCTCGCCCGGGCCCCGGACTCCCGGGCCCCGGGAGCCGATCCCATGGCCGCCGACACGGCGGGGCCCGTGCGCCGGGAGGAAGGGGAGAAGGTCGTCCTCCTGGCCCTCAGGACCACGGCGGTGAACTATGACTTCGAGCGGGCCGCCGAGGACGGGGGCGGGTGGTTGACCGGCTTCACCACCACGCAGATCACCAACAACGTCTCATCGGACTTCCTCCGGGGGCTGACCATCTCCGTGGCTCACGACATCTTCGAGGACGAGGCGGTCAGCACGGGGTCCGGGTCCGATGCTCAGGTCACCACCAGGCGGAAGTTCTCCCCCCACCTCTCCCGCATGAACCTGAGCTTCTCCCTCAACTCCCAGTCCCTCCTGGTCCGGGCCCTGGGGGGGCTTCTGGGGATGGGGGAGCCCGACGAGTCGGTGGTCCAGGCCTCCGACACCCAGTCCGGCGTGGAGGAGAACCCCTTCGAGCCCAGCCTCAGCGACGAGGGTTCGGTCATCCCTGGCGGGGAGGTGGGGAGGGGC
Organism: uncultured Gemmatimonadaceae bacterium; assembly: GCA_964464555.1. Classification (GTDB taxonomy): domain Bacteria; phylum Gemmatimonadota; class Gemmatimonadetes; order Longimicrobiales; family Gaopeijiaceae; genus CAYXGM01. The sequence continues at coordinate 7,964 of CAYXGM010000103.1, forward strand.
GGTCGGGGAAGACCCGGCCCGGGGGGTGGAGGCAGCCGGGGAGGGGGCGGATGGCAGGCGTCCCTCTCCTACTCCCTCCAGAGGCCCCGCGATGACACCCGGCCCTCCAACCAGATGCTCCAGGGGAACCTGAGCTTCAGCCCCACGGAGAACTGGGCGGTGAGCTGGAGAACCTCTTACGACGTGGCTGCCGGGTCCTTCAATGACCACATCATCCGCCTCACCCGGGATCTGCACCGGTGGGAGGCCTACTTCGACTTCACACAGACGGCCACGGGGAACTGGAGCTTCCGTTTCGAGGTGGCGCTGACGGATCAGCAGGACCTCCACTTCGACTACCACCAGCGGACCATCCAGGACGAGTCGGGGCGCCGTAGGTTCTAAGGGCCCCGGCGGTGGCAGGAGGCGTAGGGACGACGGGGGCGTGGGAACGGCGGTCCGGTATCCACGAAACAGCGTGTCCCCGCCCTCTCCCGGGTGTCCTCCCTGGAGGACAGTCTCGCCTTCTGGGCCCTGAACCTTCCCGTAACGGCGGGGTTTTCTCCCCGGCACGGCTCCTGCCTCTGTCGGTCGGTGAGAAGCGAGGACAGGCTCTTCAGCTATCCTTTTAGGGAGGAAATCATGAAACGCGCCGGATTCGGGCTTCTGCTCCTGCCCCTGATGATTGCTCTGGGTGGCTGCAACGATAGCGACTACGTGTGGGTGGACGACGAGGAACCGGCGCCCCCACTGAACCTGCAGGGCTGGTACTACAACCAGGCCGTGTACCTCTCCTGGGAACTCTCTCCCCAGTGGAACGAGGAGAGCTTCCGGGTCTATGGGAAGCGGCTCACCGACGCGGACTACTTTCTCATCGCCGAAGTCACCAACTGCTCCGGCGGTCTCTGCTCGTACACCGACGTGAACATCCTTCCGGACAATACCTACGAGTACTACGTGACCGCCGTGAGCTTCGGCGGTCTCGAGACCGGCTCCGAGTGGTCCGTGGAGGTGGCGGTGCCCCAGCCCACGCCTCCGTCGGATCCCACGGGCGTGGAGGTCGTGGCCCTGGACAACGCCAACTTCATCCGGTGGGGCGACAATGCCCGGGACACCGACGACTTCTCCTTCTACCGGGTCTACCTGGCCCAGGCCGGGGAAACCGACTTCTTCCTGGGAGAGACGGACTCGGAGGGGTTCCTGGACCTCCTGGCCCTGAACGGGGAGAGCTACAGCTACTACGTCACCTCCGTGGACACCCAGGGCCACGAGAGCTCGGGGAGCGTCATGGCCACGGGTACGCCCCGGCCCGACTACCACGGGGAGTGGATCTACGCCCACAGCGACGACCCGAACCAGTCGGGGTTCCGCTTCGCCGGCGACGACCTGACCTACCCCATCCTCGGGGGCAACGACCCGTCTCGTCACTTCCGCCTGGAAATCGACGCCCAGGGGTGGTGGCTGGTACCGGGTCCCGGCACCGAGATCTACGACGGGTACTGGGAGACCACGGCCCTGAAGTGCGGCGTGGGAGCCGATCCGGATTGTATCTCGGTGGAGGAAGCTCCCGCCGGGGGCTACACGACGCTGGACATGCCCATGTATCCCCAGGCCACCTACGTCCTCAAGGTCGTGGGAGACGACGGGGCCATGCACTACGGGGCCATCCGGGTCACCCTCCTGGGGTACGACCAGGACGGCAAGGCGCTGATGATCTTCGACTGGGCCTACCAGCTCCAGGCCGGTAATCCCAACCTGACGCCCCGGCAGGTCAGCGGCCGATGACCTTTTCGGGGCGGATCGGGCTCTCGGCGACTCGCTGAAGCCCACAGTCTGCCGGGCCGGTCCGGGACCCGACCCGGGCCGGAGCCGGGCCAGGAGCCGGGCCAGGATCGAGGCCGGCCGGGCATGGAAGCAAGCCTCTCGTTCCGCCCCCGGAAAGCGCTCCGGGGCCGGAGTTTATCCCTCCTCCCGGTCCCGGCGGCTTGCTTGTGTTGGTATGAGGCCAGGTTTATCTTCCGGCACTCGGAAGGGTGTCAACACCCCACCCTACGTCCAGAAACGCCAGGGGACGTCCATCCTCCTACGGAGGGTCCGGACGTTCTTCCTTTATCCGGTCATTCCCCCGGCCCGACCCGGGACGTCAGATGAAATCCTGGACAGGGCCAACACCAGCTCCGGTGCGTGAGTTATGAAAGTCGACCAACTGAAGGAAAAGGCCCGCCGCTTCGAGCAGAAGGAGGATTGGGCGAAGGCTCTGGACCTCTACCGGGAGGCCCTCAACTCCTTCGATGAGGACGAGCCCCCCGACATCACCCTCTACAACCGTGTGGGGGACATCCAGACCCGCCTGGGGCAGATCGACGGCGCCGTGGAGCAATACGAACGGGCCATCGAACTGTATCTGGAGGCGGAGCTACCGAACAACGCCATCGCCATCTGCAAGAAGGTTCTGCGGAACCTTCCGGACCGGAACATCTTCTTCCTCCGTATGGGGCAGATCAGGGCCAGCCAGGGCTTCCTCACCGACGCACGGCACAACTTCCTGACCTACGCCGAGAACGTCACGGAGGCCGGGGACATCGACGCAGCCATGGATGCTCTCCTGGAGTTCGTGGATCTCTCGCCGGAGGACGTGGAGATTCGCCTGGGGCTGGCATCCCAGCTCGAGTCCCAGGAGATGACCGGGGGGGCGGTGGAGCAGTACAGCGAAGCCTATCGTCGGCTCGTCCTCATGGACCGGGATGACGAGGCCGAGGCGGCCCGGGCGAAGGTCGAGGAGCTGAAACCCGACGCAATGCTCCCGGACCCGCAGTCCATCCGGGCGGGTGCGGCGGCCCCGGCCGAGGAGGAGCCGGCCCTGGCCGCCGGCGGGTTCGGAGACTTCGCCCTGGGCGATTCGGAGAAGGAGCCCGGGGAGGAAGCGTCCGTGGAGGAGATGGCGGCCGAATTCGGGGAGATCGACATCGGAGGTGGAGAGGAAGAGGAAGAGGAAGAGGAGG
>CAYXGM010000104.1:0-10723 GCA_964464555.1 uncultured Gemmatimonadaceae bacterium
AAAGGTCCGGGATCAACCTTCTTCAGCTCCACGCCGTTGGGGATGTTCCTCACGGAAGGAAAGCCTTTGAGGGTCCTGGCGATGGTGTCCCCGGCAGCGACCAGGGCATCGGCGGCGGGGAAGACCCACCAGTTGAGGTCCATCCAGGGAGGGGCTCACCCCCGGCGCCAGTTCAGAACGAGCCTCTTGAGGCTCGGAAGGAGGATCCGCCGCACGTCTTTCAGGGTGTCCTTCAGGGGGGCCTCCACGGTTTTGGGGGCGAAGTGTCGCCACGCGGCCAATCCGGGGACCGCTGGCTGTTCTTGGTAGTCGTAAGTGACTCCGCCCAACTGCCAATAAAACCAGAAGAGGGGCGGTCGGCAGAAACAGGAGCTGGAGGGCCGGGGCACGCCGGCCCAGTGAATGAAGGGCGTCGAAGCTTGACCATCCAGCACCGTCCGGAGATCGTCCCCGAAGGCGTGTCCCCCCCAGCGATAGTGGCCGTCGGGGAAGAGGTTGTGCACTTCTACGTCTTGCTTGAAGGCGATGTAGGTCAATCTGGCTTGGTCCAGGTAGAAGAGGGTATTCCCGTCGTTTCCGGAGAGCTCTATGCCCAGGGCAGACCGGAAGAAGGCCTCTTCGGCGCGCCTCAGCTCGTTGAACCAGGAGATCTGAAAGGAACCCCTGGAGCTTGCCCAAAGGCCGCCGTTGAAACACCAGATTTCGTTGAAGGGAAATTCCGGATCGAAGCGCCGGATGTTCTCAATGTTGCCGATGCGCCAGCGGTGGAACCGCTTCTGCTCCTCCGCGTCGGCTTCACCGATTTTCTTCCACTGTGCCCAGTATTCTTCGTTAAAAGAGGGAATCTGAGCGAAGATGAAGGGCTCCCGAGCCGCCAAGACCCGTTCGACCAGGGCATCCAGCGGCCGGAGGTTGATGACGTCGGCGTCCAAGTAGAGGAACCTCTCGTAGGGCCCGTCGAAACACCAGAACTTCCGGTCGTACCCGTACCGAGTCTCGTATTCGAAGGAGGCCGGTTTGTGAAGGACGGGGAGACCGGAAATGGGGTAGGGCTCCTTCTCGAACCCGTCTCCGGGAACGAGGGTGATGGGGAGTGAGGGGTTGAAGTATCTCAGACTCCGGACGAGGGGCGAGGAGAGGTGGTAGTCACCAGGGTGGGTGAGGACATAGATCCCGAACCGCTCTCGGCTACCTCCGCTCATCGCACTCCACGCTTTCTCTGGACGTTGGAGGTTGGCAGGCTGACATTCCCCTGCAGAGTGAAAAGTGAGGAGCGACCGTGACCAGAAGGCAGATCAAGAAGCTCATCATGGCCATGCCCGGAGGCACGGCTCTACTCCGGTTGCAGGCACGCTATCTGGCCCACCGACGAGTGACCCGTCGGGGAGATCCGGAAGCGCTCTTTCAACAAATCTACGAATCGGGCGGATGGGGAAAAGGAAAGAGTGTCTCCGGCCAGGGCTCGAGTCTCGAGCTGCCCCCGTTCAGTCTGGGCAAACCGATCCGACGGATCGATGACTGGATCGAGGGCTTCCCAGTACGGCACCTCACTCTATGGAGACGGGAAGGAGTGGAGGAAGCCCTCACCTCGAACAGGGCATTCCGACGGGCGATTCGCAGCAGCCGCCGCCCGGACGAATAATGACCCGCAGCCCCAAACGCATGGAAGGCCCATGAAACTTCGCCGGATGAAGTTGAGAACGCAGGTCATGATGGAGAGGGTCCTTGGCCTCCGGATCATGCGAACGCCGGGGCATGGCCACCGGGATTGGCTCGACCTACGCAGGAGTGGATGCTCCATCTCCCTCGTGTTTGATATCGGTGCGAATCTGGGGGAGTCCGCTCTGAAGTTCGATGTCGCCTTTGCTGGAGCCCGTATCCACTGTTTCGAGCCGGTCCGGGAGACCTTCGAGAAGCTGAGGAGCAATGTGGGAGGGTATCGCAACATCAACTGTCATCACTTCGCATTCGGGAGCAGCGACGGTGAGGGGATTGTCTACTTGACGGAGCAGTCGAATACGAGCTCCCTCATCAAACCGAAGAACCCCTTGGAGTCGGAGGCCGTGAAGATCCGCACGGTGGACGAATTCGCAAGAGACCGGCAGATCACGAGGATCGACTTGCTCAAAATCGACACCGAGGGATTCGACCTGGAAGTCTTGAAGGGGGCTCAGGCCATCCTTTCCGCAGGCCAGGTGCCCTTCGTCCTGGTTGAGGTGGGGTTCCACCCGGGAGATTCCAGGCACGTACTCTTTGACGATGTCCGGTCGTTCCTGCATCCCATGGGGTATGCGGTGTTCGGGATCTACGATCAGCAGTTGGAATGGTCCGGCGAAAAGCGTCTCCGCTTTGCGAATGTCTGTTTTTCCAATGAGAGCGCTTTCACGGCAAGCCGGCAAGGAACTCATAGGTGAGGATGCCTGCCATCGTAGATCGACTCCCGCACGGTAGTGTTTCGGGTTCCGAAATGGCGAGCCAAACTCTCGCTTCCTGTTGGATCATGGTTCCATCCGGGTGATGGCGAAGGACCTGTGCCGGCGGGTTTCCGCCGTGAGGAACCTCAGTTCCCAACCCTCCCTCACACAGAACTCATGGACGGCTTCGATGACGCCGTACCGGATGCCTCTTTCGAAATTCCCGGTCGCGTAGTCGTGGCCGGCGAGGAAGCCCTCCGGCTTGACTTTTCCCGACGCCAGGCGGAGCTCCTCGGCGGTGGTCCGGTACCCATGATCGCTGTCGATGTAGACCCAATCGAAGGACGCGTCTTCGAACCTGGGAAGGACCTCCGTGGAGAGGCCGCGGTGAATTCTCACGGTACCGTCGGCGATCCTCCCCCTGAACCTCCCTTCGACCCTTTTCTTCTTGGACTCGGAGTAGCGCTCGCTCCCCCAGGCGTCGACGAGGTGGAGGGTCGCCGGGCGGGCCAGTTCCAGGATCTTGGCGGAGTATTCTCCCTCGTCGACCCCGATTTCGGCCACCGTTCCGCCCGACGGAAGTTCCTTCAGCAGCTCGAGACGGTCCGTCAGCAAGGAGGCATTCTTCAGGTGGCTGCGTTCCAGCTCCACGCAGGGCATCTCGTCGGCCAACCGCCTCAGCCGGTCTTCCTCGTAGCGCCGGAACAGCTCCCAGGCCCGGCCTTTGATGGCCGTGGGCAACAGCCGCCTGAGCCAGGCGTTTGAGTTCATCGAGGTGGCTCGAGTTTCGAAGGAGACGTTGCTCACCGTTTTGTTCCGCTTACCAAGATTGCCCTTTCCGGCCACCTCGGCCAGGGCGAGGCCGGGTGGGGGAACGGAGCGAAGAGGGGATGGAAGCCGCAGGCGTGTGGAATCCCCATGAGCCGGACCCATGGCGGACCCTCAAAGGGGCCAATACGTTTGACAGCCTGGCGCCCTCCCTACCTGCAAACCGGTCCGCCTCACCATGGAACCTCTAAAACGACTCCTCAGCCTCCTGACGGCCCGAGAGAGGGCGCAGTTGCGCCGGGTGGGCGTGGTGGCCGTGGGAGCCGCCGTCCTGGAGACGCTTTCGGTCTTCTCTGTCCTTCCCTTCATAGCCGCCGTGTCCGATCCTTCAGGCTTCATGGCGCGCCCCGAAGTGGGGCGGGTGGCAGAGCTCCTGGGGATCGGGGAGGCCCGCACCATGCTCCTCGTGGGGGGAGCCGTCGTGCTCGCTCTGGTATTGGCCACCAATGTGGCCGGGGCCTTCAGCCTCCGGCTGATCCATCTGACCGCGTGGAACATCAATCACTACCTTTCCTGCCGGCTCCTGGGCGCCTACCTCTCCCGTCCGTACGAGTGGTTCCTGGGCCGGAACACCAGCGGGCTCAACCGAAATCTCCTGGACGAGGTGCGGACGGCCATCCAGGGGGTCCTCCTTCCCCTCCTGTACTCCCTGGTCCGGGGGATGGGTGCGGTCATGCTGGTTCTGGTGCTCCTCTTCGTGGACTACCGGCTGACCCTCATTGCCGGGACGGTGCTGGGGTTGGCCTACCTGGGCATCTACTACGGGGTTAGGGCGCTGCAGGAACGGCTGGGGAAGATCCGGATCGGAGCCAACCAGATCCGTTTCCAGGTGACGGCCGAAGCCCTGGGGGGCATCAAGGAGGTGAAGTCCCTGGGGGTGGAGAAGGAGTTCCTGCGCCGGTACGGCGAGAGCGGCCCGCCCTTCGTGCGCGCCATGGCATGGACGAACGTGATCACCGAGCTCCCTCGCCACATCCTGGAGGTTCTCTCCGTAGGGACGGTCCTCGTCCTCCTTCTCCTGCTCATCCTCTCGGGGAACTCCCTGGAGGAGGCCCTGCCGGTCCTGGCCCTCTTCGCTTTTGCCGGGTACAGACTGGTTCCCTCCTTCCACCTGGTCTTCTCCGGGCTGAACCGGGCCCGATTCTACATTCCCGCCCTGAAGGAGCTGGAAGAGGACCTGAGCATCGAGGGTCGCATGCCGAAGTCTCCGGGGGAAAGGCCGCCGTCCATCGAGCTCCGGGAGAGCCTGGAGCTGGACGAGGTGACCTTCCGGTATCCGGAGACCTCGCACCCGGCGCTGGACCGGATCACCCTGAGCATTCCCCAGGGGGAGCGGATCGGGGTGGTGGGGCCCACGGGGGCCGGAAAGACGACGCTGGCCGACCTCCTCCTGGGGCTCCTGGAGCCCCGGGAGGGGGTGGTGAGGGTGGACGGGGAGGCCCTCTCGGGCCCCGATTGGTCCCGGTGGAGGGCCTCGGTGGGGTACGTGCCCCAGACCATCTTCCTCACCGACGACACGGTGGCCGGCAACATCGCCTTCGGCCTACCCCCGGAGATGGTGGATCGGGAGCGGGTGCAGACGGTGGCCCGGATGGCGGAGGTGGACGAGTTCGTCCGGGGCCTGTCGGAGGGCTACGACTCCATGGTCGGCGAGCGCGGTGTGAGGCTTTCCGGGGGTCAGCGACAGCGGATCGGCATGGCCAGGGCCCTCTACCGGGATCCCTCCCTCCTCCTGTTGGACGAAGCCACCAGCGCCCTGGACGGGGCTACGGAGGAGGCCGTGATGGACTCGGTCTTCGGGCTGGAGCGGGAACGGACCGTGGTGATCATCGCCCACCGGCTGGCCACCGTCCATCGGTGTGATCGGATCGTGGTGCTGGAGGGGGGAAGGGTCTCGGCTGTGGGGACGTGGGACGAGTTGCTGGAGACCAGCGACCTCTTCCGGGTTTTGGTGCGCCTGGATCCGCCGGCCCGCAGCTCCCCCGGGGACCCGACCTCCAACTCCCACGAGGACCAAGGGCCGGAGGACCGTTCTCGTGTTGTCTGAGCTCCTGAACTTCCTTCCGCTGGTCGTGTCCCTGGCCGTCACCGCGGCCTTGATCCCCATGGTCCGGGGCGCCGCCTTCGCCGCAGGCAAGGTCACTCAGGTGAGAGAGGACCGGTGGCACCAGCGGCCCACGCCCACCCTGGGTGGGGTGGGGATCTTCCTGGGCTTCGGCCTCACGGTCCTGGGGATCTTCGTGGTGGGGGCCGAGCCCCAGGTGCTCCTGGAGAGCGACCGGAGCGGCATCCTGAGGCTGACCCCGTGGGAGGCGCTGGTGGCGGCGGGGACCCTGGCTTTCCTGGTGGGGGTCATGGACGACTTCGTGCAGCTCCCGCCCATCCCGAAGCTGGTGGGCCAGGTGGCGGCGGCCTCCGTCCTCCTCATGAGCGGGATCGGCCTATGGCTCACGGGGATCTACACCGTGGACGCCATCCTCTCCCTGGTCTGGTTCGTGGGCATCACCAACGCTCTGAACCTCCTGGACAACATGGACGGGCTGGCCGGTGGAGTGGCGCTCATCGCCGCCGGGTTCCTGGCCTTCATCTTCTTCATGGAGGGCACGCCCGGCCTGGCCATGCTCTCCATGGCCCTGGCGGGCTCCCTCCTGGGGTTCCTGATCTACAACTACCCCCCGGCCCGGATCTTCATGGGCGATTCGGGCTCCCTTTTCCTGGGGATGGTCCTCTCGGGGCTGGCCCTCTCTCCGGGGCCGGGGCTCTCCCGGAGCCTCCTGGCCATCATGGCGGTTCCGGCCCTCATCCTGGCGGTGCCCATCCTGGATACCACGCTGGTGACGGTGAGCCGGGTCCTGGAGGGCCGCTCCCCGGCGGAGGGGGGGCAGGACCACTCCTCCCACCGGCTGGTGAGCCTGGGGATGAGCGAGGAGCGGGCCGTCTGGATCCTCTGGATGCTGGCGGCCTTCGGCGGGGCCGTGGGTCTCCTCTTCCGGACCACCCAGCGGCGGTTTGCCCTCCTGGGAGGAGGCTTCATCCTGGCGGCCCTGGCCCTGGTGGGCGCCTACCTCCTCCACGTCCGCTTTCAGCGGCTCAAGGACGAGGAGCTTCGCTCCGCCGCTCTCTACGAGCGTCTCCTTCGGCTCCACGCACGCTACCCGATCCTCCTCTTCGCCCTGGACGGGCTCCTCCTGACCCTGGCCTACTACGGGGCCTACCTCATCCGGTGGGAAGGGATGGAGCTGGCCCCGGAGTTGGTCTATTTCCAGCGCTCCCTTCCCGTGGTCCTGGGGGTGAAGCTCCTGGTCTTCGGGGTCCTGGACATCTACGGGGAGGACCTGAGGCACTTCAGCCTGGGGGAGGCGCTGAGGGTGGTGCGGGCGAACCTGGTGGCCACGGTGTCGGTGGTGGCGGTCCTCCTCATGCTCCAGCGGACGGGGCTCTCCCGGGGCGTGGTGGCTATCGACTTCCTTCTGGCCACCGCCCTCACCCTGGCGGGGCGCTTCAGCTTCCGGATCATGGAGAACTGGGTACGGCGGTGGTCCCGCTCGGGGGTGGCCGGCGTTCTTCTGGGGAGCGTGGAGAACATGGGGCTGACGCTGGCGGAGCTGGAGGGGGAGCGCTGGCCCGAGCTCCGGCTGGTGGCGCTGGCGGACCGGAGGGCGCCGAAGAAGCGGGGACGCTTCAAGGGGTATCCCCTCTTCGGGGGAAAGGACGCACTGGAGTTGGCCATGAAGCACACCGACGCCGAGGCCCTCATTCTGGTAGAGAGGGAAGGGGAGGGGCCCGAGGATGCCCCGGGCCCCGGGGACGCCGACGGCGGGGAAGCCCCCGAGGCTTCCATGCAGCTCTCGGTGCAGTTGAAGATCCAGGTGCATCCCCTCCGGCCCGGCGTGACCTTGAAGTGGCCGAAGGCGCCGCCGGGATCCCGGAACCGCCGGGCCGACGGCTGAGCCGGGCCCAAGACACCCAACCAGAAGAGAGCTATGTCCGAGACCATGAAGAAGCGCTTCCGGGAAGATGACCTCACCTTCGGCATCGTGGGGCTGGGGTACGTGGGCCTTCCCCTGGCGGTGGAGGCGGCCCGAGCCGGCCTCACCGTCCTGGGCTTCGACGTGAAGGAGGGGGTGGTGGAGGCGGTCAACGAGGGGCGCTCCCACATCCAGGATCTCACGGATGAGGAAGTAAGGGAGCACGTGCAGGCCGGGCGCCTGTGGGCCACCATGGACATGGACCGGCTGATGGAGTGCGACGTCATCAGCATCTGCGTGCCCACGCCTCTCTCCAAGACCGGCGACCCCGACGTCTCCTACGTCTTTTCGGCCACGGAGGCCGTGGCCCGGAGCCTGAAGCCGGGCCAGCTCATCGTCCTGGAGTCCACCACCTATCCCGGCACCACCCGGGAGGTTCTCCTCCCCGAGTTGGAGAAGACCGGGCAGAAGGTGGGCGCCGACTTCTTCCTCTGTTTCTCCCCCGAGCGAGTGGATCCGGGCAACAAGACCTGGCTCACGAAGAACACCCCCAAGGTCATCGGGGGCATCACGCAGGAGTGCACCGAGATGGGGGCGGCCTTCTACTCCCGTTTCATCGACACCCCGGTTCCGGTCTCGTCGGCGGAAGTGGCCGAGCTGACGAAGATCCTGGAGAACACCTTCCGGGCCGTGAACATCGGACTGGTGAACGAGCTCACCCTCATCGCCGACCGCCTGGGGGTGGACGTGTGGGAGGTCATCGACGCCGCCGCCACCAAGCCCTTCGGCTTCATGAAGTTCACGCCGGGGCCGGGGCTGGGGGGGCACTGCATTCCGGTGGACCCCCACTACCTCTCCTGGAAGATGCGGACGCTGAACTACAAGACCCGCTTCATCGACCTGGCCGGGGAGATCAACTCCGAGATGCCCATCTTCGTGGCCGACAAGGTGAGGCAGGCGCTCAACCGGGCCGGCAAGCCCGTGAAGGGCTCCCGCATCCTGATTCTGGGGGTGGCCTACAAGCCCAACATCAACGACGTCCGGGAGTCTCCGGCCCTGGACATCATGGAGCTCCTGGAGGCCGACGGGGCCCGGGTGGTCTACCATGACCCCTACGTGCCCAGGCTGGCCGACGACGGTCGGACCTGGGAGAGCCAGCCCTTCACCGACCAGCTCCTGGCCGGCGTGGACGCCGCCGTCATCGTCACCAACCACGATGGGGTGGACCATCAGAGGGTCCTGGAGCTGGCGCCCATCGTGGTGGACACCCGCAACGCCACCGGGGCCCGCCCCAGCATTCCCTCGGTGGGCACGCCCACGGGCTGGATCGTGAAGGGGCACAAGGGGTGAGGGCAGGCGGCGACGAACCCGTACTCGTCCACCGGGTCATCGCCCGCCTGAACGTGGGCGGTCCCGCCATGCACGTGGTGAACCTGGCCCTGGGACTGGACCGGGGAGGCGCCTTCCGCACCCGACTCATCGCCGGGAGCATCACCGGGGACGAGGGGGACATGGGCTACTACGCCCGGGAGCGGGGGGTGGAGGTGACGGCGCTGCCCGAGCTCTCCCGGCTGGTGAGTCCCCTCAACGACCTGAAGAACCTCCTGGCCCTGTACCGCCTCTTTCGCCGGGAGCGGCCCACCATCGTCCACACCCACACCGCCAAGGCCGGTACGCTGGGCCGACTGGCGGCCTGGCTGGCCGGGGTTCCGGTGCGGATCCACACCTTCCACGGGCACGTCCTGGGGGGAGACTACTTTTCGGCCCCTGTCACCCGCTTCTACCTGGAGGTGGAACGTCAGATGGCCCGGATCTCCAGCCGCCTGGTGGTGTTGACGGAGAGGCAGAGGGAGGAGATGGCCCGGGAGCTGGGCGTGGCCCCCCGGGACCGCTTCACCGTCATCCCCCTGGGCCTCGAGCTGGAGCGCTTCGGGGAGGTGGACCGGGAGGCCGCCCGCCGGGAGAGCCGGGCTTTGCTGGGGCTGAAGGCGGACGAGACCGTGGTGGGCATCGTGGGTCGCCTGGTCCCGGTGAAGAACCACGAGCTCCTCTTCCGGGCCCAGCCGCTGCTGGAAGGCGCCCTGGGCCGGCCGGTGACGATCCTGGTCGTGGGGGCTGGATTACGCGAAAAGGAGCTTCGGCAATACGCGGAGGGCTTGGGGATTTCCGACAATGTGCGCTGGCTGGGGTGGCGGCAGGACCTTCCGGACCTCTATCCGGCCATGGACGCCCTGGCCCTGACCTCCTTCGACGAGGGGACCCCGGTGGCGGTTCTGGAGGCCCTGGCCGCCGGGACGCCCATCGCCGCCCGGGCGGTGGGTGGGGTCCCGGAGGTGCTGGAGGGGGTTGCCGGGGCCCGCCTGGTCACTGAGGCCGGGCCGGAGGCCATGGCCGAAGGGCTGGTGGAGGTCCTGAGGGCCCGGCCCCTTGCCGAGGAGGTGGAAGAGGTGCGGGAGGCCGTGGTCCGGCGCTTCAGCGTGGAGCGGCTCTGCCGGGACATGGAGGCGCTGTACCGGCGGGAATTGGCCAGGTTGGGTGAGAATCAGCGAGGTTGAATGAGGATGAAAGAAATTCGATGAGATTGAAAGAGGTTGCGACGTGACCGACAAGCTGAAGACGCACGTGGATTCCCGGGCCCTGTACCTGGTCACCGGGGGCGCCGGGTTCATCGGCTCCCACCTGGTGGAGCACCTTCTGGCCGGGGGCGCCCGGGTCCGGGTCCTGGACAACTTCTCCACGGGGAGGCGGGAGAATCTGGATGCCTTCGCCCACCGCATCGAGCTCCTGGAAGGCGACATCACGGACCCCCGGGTCTGCGCCGAGGCCATGGAGGGCGTCCACGTCGTGTTCCACCAGGCGGCGCTTCCCTCGGTTCCCCGGAGCATCGCCGATCCCGCCCGCTCCCACGCCGTGAACGCCACGGGCACCCTGAACCTCCTCCTGGCCGGCCGGGACGCCGGGGTGAAGCGGGTGGTGTATGCGTCCTCCTCCTCGGCCTACGGGGACACCCCGACCCTGCCCAAGCGGGAGGATCAGACGCCGAGCCCCCGCTCCCCCTACGCCGTGGCCAAGCTCACCGGGGAGCAGTACGTCCGGAGCTTTCCCGGGGTGTTCGGGGTGGAGGGGGTGGCCCTCCGCTACTTCAACGTCTTCGGACCCCGGCAGGATCCCGATTCCCCCTACGCCGCCGTCATCCCCCTCTTTGCCGGGGCGGCCATGGAGGGCCGCTCCCCCACCATCCACGGGGACGGGGAGCAGACCCGGGACTTCACCTACATCGACAACGTGGTTCTGGCCAACTTCCTGGCGGCTTCGGCGCCGGCGGAACAGGTAAGCGGGGAGGTCTTCAACGTCGGGTGCGGAGACCGGATCTCCATCAACGGCCTCTGGCGGGAGATCCGGAAGGTGCTGGACGCGGAAGTGGAGGCCGTCCATGGCCCGCCCCGGCCCGGGGACGTCAGGGACTCCCTGGCGGACCTCGCCCTGCTGAAGGAGCGGACGGGGTACGAGGTC
>CAYXGM010000105.1:0-10686 GCA_964464555.1 uncultured Gemmatimonadaceae bacterium
CCCGGCGCCTGGCCTGCGACGCCGACCTGGTGGAGATGACCCACGGCGCCGACGGCGGGGTGCTGGACGTGGGCAGGAAGCGGCGCACCGTGCCGCCGGCGCTGCGCCGGGCGCTGGACCATCGGGACGGCGGGTGCCGCTTTCCCGGCTGCACCTGCCGCTATACCGACGCCCATCACATCGTGCACTGGTCCGAGGGTGGGGAGACGAAGCTGGAAAACCTCACGCTTCTCTGCCGCGTTCACCACCGGGCGGTGCACGAGGAGGGATACCGGATCGAGGTGGCGGAGGGCAGTGGCGCGCTTCGCTTTTTCCGTCCCGACGGGGAGCCCATCCCGGCGGTGCCCGAGCCCCCGGCCCTGCCCGCCGATCCCCCGGCGGATCTGGTGCGGCGGCATCGACGGCGGGGCATCGATCCGGGCGCCTGGACCGCCACGCCCCTCTGGCAGGGAGAGACGTTGGACCTGGGTCTGGCCATCGACATGCTGCGGGGGCTGGGGGAGGGAGAGCAGTAGGTGAATCGGAAGGGGGGGGAGACCGGTACAGGGCTCGGCCGGGTGAATCCCGGGGGCGATGAACGATGGTGGCTGCCCGGGCTGAGGCACCGGGCCCCTTCACCCATCCGCAGATGGGGTTTATTTTACCTGTCTGTCTGCCGGATTTTTACGGTCCACCCGGGCCACGTGAGGTGAAACATGTCTGATTTGATGCGGGAGCTTGAGGAGGAGCAGCTTCGCCAGGACATCCCCAGGTTCGATCCCGGGGACACGGTCCGGGTGCTCTATCGGGTGCGTGAGGGTGAGAAGGAGCGCATCCAGGCCTTCGAGGGCGTATGCATCGCCAAGCGCGGCGGTGGGATGAACGAGACCTTCACCGTCAGGAAGATTTCCTCCGGCATCGGCGTGGAGCGGATCTTCCCCCTCCATGCCCCCACGGTGAAGGGCGTGGAGATCGTGCGGAAGGGTCGGGTCCGGCGGGCCAAGCTGAACTACCTCCGAGGCCTTCGGGGCAGGGCTGCCAGGATCCAGGAGAAGCGGACCCACTAGCCTTTTTCTGCCGGAGGGACCCTCCGTGGACGGAGCAGAGCGGCTCCAGGACTCCCTCGGCTACGAGGGCCGGTTCTGGAGCCGTGGTCTTTTCAGGATCGCCGGGGTGGACGAAGCCGGGCGAGGACCCCTGGCCGGCCCGGTTGTGGCCGCAGCGGTGATCCTCCCACCCGGGTGCCTCGTTCAGGGAGCCCGGGACTCGAAGATGCTCACTCCGGCCCGCCGGGAGGCCCTTGCCCGGGATGTCCTGAACAGGGCCCGGGCCGTGGGCATCGGCGCGGCCTCGGTCAGGGAGATCGAGGGGCTGAACATCCTGGTCGCCACCCGTCTGGCCATGGGCCGGGCCCTGGCCCACCTGGAGCTCCGGAGCGGTGGCCCCCCGGACCGGGTCGTGGTGGACGGCCTCCCGGTGCGGGAGCTGGGATGGGCCCACGAGGCGGTAGTGGGCGGGGACGGCAGGGTCCACTCCATCGCCTGCGCTTCCATTCTGGCCAAGGTTACGCGGGACCGTCTCATGACCCGCCTGGCTCTGCGCTATCCCGGGTACGGTTGGGAGACGAACATGGGCTACGGGACCCGGGACCACCTGGACGCCCTCCGGCGGCTGGGTCCCACACCCCACCACCGCCGCACCTTCGGCGGGGTCCAGACGGAGCTGGACCTGGGGGGCTGACCTGTCGGCCCCGACGTTCAGGGCCCCGACGTTCGGGGCCTCGCCCCCCGGCCTTCAACACCTTATCCTCCCCAGGTTTCTGATGCATGAGAAGAGGTCGTCCCCCCGGGACGAGGGCCTCTTCCACGGATCAACGCCCTCTCCCTCCAAGGAGCCATTCCCATGGAGCGTATGCGACGCATCCTCAGCCTGGGCGCGCTGACGGCGGTGGCAGCCGCAGCCTTCCAGAGCCCCCTCCATTCCCAGACCCTCACCGAAGACCAGCTCACGGTCTTCGACTACCGGAGCATCGGCCCCACGCGGCAGAGCGGCCGGTTCGTGGACATCGCCGTCCCCTCCCAGCAGCCCGGTACCTTCTACATCGCCGCGGCCTCGGGCCACCTCTGGAAGTCGGAGAACCACGGCCTCAGCTACGAGGTGCTTTTCGAGAACGAGGACGTGTACTCCATCGGCGCCATCGCCGTGGCGCCCTCGGATCCGAACATCCTCTACCTGGGAAGCGGCGAGGCCAACAACTCCCGGAGCACCTACTGGGGGGACGGGGTCTACAAGTCCACCGACGCCGGGGCGACCTGGACCCACATGGGGCTCCCCGAGTCCCATCACATCGGACGGGTCGTGGTGCATCCCACGGACCCGGGCATCGTCTACGTGGCGGCTCTGGGGCATCTCTACTCCGACAACCCGGAGCGGGGGCTCTACAAGACCACCGACGGCGGCGAGAGCTGGGAGCTGGTTCTGGCCCACGAGGCCAGGGGCAAGGCCATCGGGGTGGTGGACGTGGTCATGGATCCCACCGATCCCCAGGTCCTCTACGCCACCACCTTCGACAAGGTGCGGGTGCCCTGGTCCTACGATCTGGGCGGCCCGGGAAGCCGGGTCTGGAAAACCACCGACGGCGGCGAGAGCTGGGAGATGCTCACCAACGGCTTGCCCGACGGCATGCTGGGCCGCATCGGCATCGACATCTACCACCGGGACCCGAACATCCTGTACCTCACCGTCGAGAATGCCAACAAGGAGGGGATGAGCGACGAGGAGCGGCTGGCGGAGCTGGAGAACCACGAGTCCAGCCGGGGGATGATCGGTGGGGAGATCTACCGCTCCGACGACGCCGGGGCCACCTGGTACAGAACCCACGCCGACTCTCTGGATATCGGGGGAGGCCCGGCCTACTACTACGGCCAGATCATCATCGATCCCAACGACCCCGACGTGGTCCACGTCCTTTCCGCCGCCTCCTGGGGCTCGTTCGACGGGGGGAAGACCTGGGAGCGGCGCCCCCTGGGCTTCGGCGGGGACGACCACGCCCTCTGGATCGATCCCGAGGACTCGGATCACATGATCCTGGGCTACGACCACGGGATGGGCGTGACCTGGGACGGCGGGGAGGTCTGGTACCACCCCGACAACCAGTCACTGGCCCAGTTCTACGCCGTGGGCCATGACATGTCCCGGCCCTACCGGGTGGCCGGAGGACTCCAGGACAACGGCTCGCAGATGGCTCCGCACACCAACATCACCGGCGGGCCGCTACGCTTCGAGCACTGGATGCGCGTGGGTGGGGGCGACGGGATGTACAACGAGATCGAGCCCTGCACCAACCGGTATCTCTACAACGAGTCGCAGTTCGGCCCCATCACTCGAACCGATCTCTGGACAGGTGAGCGGAAGGGCATCCGTTACAGCGATCCCGAGCTTCGCTTCAACTGGAACGCGCCCATCCTCATCAGCACCCACGACTGCGACGTCATATTCCACGGCTCCAACAGGGTCCTCCGCTCCGATAACCGGGGGGAAAGCTGGGAGGTCATCAGCGACGACCTCTCCAAGGCCGATCCGGCTACCTTGGCCACGGGGAAGGGGGGCGACGGGAACATCCAGTACGCCACCATCACCACCCTGGACCAGTCCCCCCTGGACGAGGACGTCATCTGGGCCGGGACCGACGACGGCAACGTCCAGGTGACCCGGGACGGGGGCCGGACCTGGACGCTCCTCAACGCCAACATCCCCGGCAACCCCGAGTACTGGGTGAGCCGGGTGGAGGCTTCGAACCACGAGTCGGGGACGGCCTACGTGAGCTTCACCGGGATGCGCCGGGACGACTTCCGGGCCTTTGTCTACGAGACCACCGACTTCGGTGAAAGCTTCACGGACATCACCTCGAATCTCCCCGAGGAGCCCATCAATGTGGTCCGGGAGCATCACGCCAACCCGAATCTCCTCTTCGTGGGGACGGATTTCGCGGTGTACGTGTCGGTGGACGGGGGCGGGAGCTGGACCCGCATGAAGAACGACATGCCCACCCAGGCGGCCTACGACATGAAGATCCACCCCCGGGAGGACGACCTCATCGTGGCCACCCACGGCCGGGGCATCTACATCGCAGACATCAGCGCCCTGGCCCAGATCACCCCCGAGGTCCTGGCTTCCGACGCCTACTTCTTCCAGCCCGAGTCCAAGATTCGCTGGGTGGGCGCCGACATGATGAACGTGGCCTCGGACAACTTCGACGGGGAGAGCGAGCCCCTGGCCATTCCCCTCTACTACTACCTCGGACAGGACATGGCCGACGAGGTGACGCTGACGGTCTACCAGGGCGAGGAGGCCATTGCCGAGCTCTCGGGCTCCGGGAAGTCGGGCATTCACGAGGTTCAGTGGGGGATGGACAAGCGGGAGGAACGGAGCCAGGAGCAGATCGAGCAGATGAGGGAACGGTATGCCCGGTTCGGCCGTGAAGTGGACGAGGACCAACTCCGGTACATCTCTTCCCCCGCTCCCCTGGGAGACTACACGGTGGTCATGACCGTGGGCGGCCGCACCGTCGGGGAGCGGGAAGTGTCCATCCTTCGCGATGAATGGTGGATGAACCGGAGGTAGGGAACCAGGAGGAGGGGGGCGCTCAGCCCTCCTCCTCCTCCCACTCCTTCATGGCTGCTTCGGCGCAGTCGGGGCAGAACCCGTGGGACAGATCCAGGTTCTGGTGCTTCGAGAGGTAGATCTCAACCTTCTCCCAGTACCCGTCGTCGTCCCGCATCTTTCGGCAGCGCATGCAGATGGGGACGATGGAGCGGAGGGTTTTGACCTGGTCCAGGGCCTCTTCCAGCTCCTCAACGGTCCCGACGAGGTTGTCCAGGGTCCAACTGTTGGCCAGGGCGATGGCCGCGAACTCGCCGAAGGCCGAGGCCAGGGTGGCGTCGTGTCCGGTGAAGTCGCCGTCCTTGTTGGCCAGGCCCATGATTCCCACCGTTTTTCCGTCCACGTTCAGGGGAGCGAACAGGACGTTCCGCATCTCCATGTGGCCATCGGGAAGAAAGTCTCGCCACTCACTGTTCCAGAAGTCGTTCTCGTAGACCGTCTCCTGGGAGTGGTAGGCGTCGGCCCTGAGCCCCCGGATGGGCATGGGAAGCTCGGGATCCACGGTACAGGGCGCTCCCCCGGCGTCCAGGAAGAGGAGCTCGTTCTCCTCCCCGTCGTCGGATAGGAGGGCCACGTAGCCGGCCGTGGCTCCGGTCATCCTTTTGGCCTCTTCGAAGATGGCCCGGGCCGCATCCCCGAACGAGGCGTACTTCAGGACCGCTCTGGACGCCTCCAGGAGGGCCTCGACCTCGGCTTTCCCCGCCCACGTCCCGATCTCTTCCTTCGTCTGTTGTTCGACGGCTTTCGTGGCCATTTCAGTGAAACCTCTTCTTTGCAGGCAGACGAGCCTTCCGTCCCCCACCGCTCGAAACTTGTGGAATGAGCGCAAGGACCGGAATTTATGAATATTATACAGAAGACGCCCGTGTCGGGATCCCGGGCCCTGACGCCGCGGTTCCTACCACGTGCCAGGGCCCCGTGTCCCCAGAGCGGCGGCCCTCCCACAGCTGGGAGCGAATGGATGGTCGGTCCCTTCAGGGAATCCGGTTCCAGATTCGCCAGTGCGATGCCCCTCATCCTCGTGCTGGCAGCCGTCGGTCTCTCGGTGGCCGGGCTCGGCCGCTACCTCTATTACCGGGCCACCCTGGTGGCCTTCGACAGCGTCCGGCTCCCCGGCCGAACGCCGGGACCGGCCACGACCATGGAACTCGCGGAGATTCGTTTGCCCTTCATGCAAGTGGGCCTCGTCCTCGCCGCCGCCACCCTGGTTCTGATCCTCTTCGGCTCATTCCTGGTCCGGCGGCTCCTTGCACCGGGAATCCGGGCGCTGAAAGAGAGCGACAAGCGCCTGCGCACACTATACGAGTCGGTGCAGGCCGGTGTGGTAACGCAATCCACCGACGGGGAAATCGTCCACGCCAACCGGGGAGCCATGGAGATCCTGGAGCTCACCGAAGAGGAGATCCTGGGGCGGACCTCGTCGGATCCCGCCTGGGAGATGCAGTTGGAGGACGGCACCCCCATCGCCGGGGAAGATCACCCGGCCATGCTCGCCCTCCGGACCGGGGAGGCGGTTCGCCATGCCGTTCGGCGGCTGTATTCGGGGAGTGAGCAGCGAACGAAGTGGATCCTCATCGATGCCGTTCCCCGCCTGGACGAGGAGACGGGAGAGGTCGTGGAGGTCACGTCCACCTTCCAGGACATCACGGAGCTGAAAAAAACGCAGGAGGCCCTCTCGATGGAACGGGACCGGGCCCAGCGTTACCTGGACGTGGCGGAGGTCATTCTCATTGCCCTGGACGCCGAGGGCCGCATCACCCTGATCAATCGAAAGGGATGCGAGCTCCTGGGCTACCGGGAGGAGGAGCTCATCGGCAAGAGCTGGTTCGAGACGTGCATCCCGGACGGGGTGGTGGACGAGGTCCGGGGCGTCTTCTCCCGGCTCATGCGCGGTGAGGTGGAGCCCGTGAGGTACGCGGAGCACGTGGTCGTGACGGCCACCGGCGAGGAACGGACGGTGGCCTGGCACAACGCCGTCCTCACCGATTCCGACGGGTCGGCCCAGGGGACGTTCAGCTCGGGGGAGGACGTCACGGAACAGCTCCGGGCCGAGGAGGCCCTGGTGGAATCGGAGGAGCGGTTCCGCAGGATCTTCGAGGAGGCCCCGTTGGGGATCGCACTGGCCGCTCCGGACTGGCGAATGATCGCCGTGAATCCCGCGTTTGCCGGGATGCTGCAGTATGAGCCGGCGGAGCTGGTGGGCCGGACCCCCTTCGAGATCACCCATCCCGAGGACCGGGCGCCCAGCGAGACCATGAGCAAGGCCCTCCTGGCCGGGGAGGGGCCGGGATACCAGGCTGAAAAACGGTTCGTCAGAAAGGACGGCACGTCCCTCTGGAGCCGCCTCACGACATCGACCGTCAAGAGTCCTGGCGGAGACGTCCTCTACGGCATCGGGATGATCGAGGACATCTCGGGGCAGAAAGAATCCGACCAGGAGCTCCGGCGCTCCCGGGAGCGGCTCAGGGCTCTGGCGGCCCGTCTCGCCCTGGTCCGGGAGGAGGAGCGGGAGTCCATATCACGGGAGCTCCACGACGAGCTCGGGCAGACCCTCACGGGGCTTCGCATGGATCTCTCCATGGAGCGCTCCGAGCTCCCCGAGCACTGCATGGAGTTGGAGGACCGCTTCACCCGCCTCATCGCCACCGCCGACGAATCGGTGGACCTGGTGAGGGAGATTTCGAGCCGGTTGAGGCCACCCATCCTGGACGTCATGGGCCTGGGCTCGGCCATCGAGTGGCACGTGGACGAGCAGCGCTCCAGGACCCCGGCCCGGTTTCACGTGGAGGTTCTGGAGGAGCGAACCGACCTTCCCGAGGGCCATGACATCGGGGTCTTCCGCATCGCACAGGAGGCCCTCACCAACGTCATCCGTCACGCCGAAGCGGAGAACGTGTGGGTGGAGCTCCGGGAAGAGGGGGACGAGCTGGTCCTGGAAGTGGCGGACGACGGTCGGGGGATCGATCCGGTGGTTGCCCGGACCTCGGCCTCCCTGGGCCTCCTGGGCATGCAGGAGCGGGCCCTGGCCATCGGAGGCTCCCTGAGCGTGGAGCTCCGGGAGGCGGGCGGCACCCGGGTCCGCTTCGTGCTTCCCATGGGCGAGCGGACCGCAGAGGAGGAAGGAGACCGATCATGATTCGTCTGGTTCTGGCCGATGATCATCAGATGGTCCGTCAGGGGGTCCGGCGCATCATGGAGGCCCACGCCGACATGGAGATCGTGGCCGAGGCGGCGAGCGGCGATGAACTCCTTACCGTTCTCGCCGGGACCCCGGCCGACGTTCTCATCCTGGACATCTCCATGCCCGGCCCGGGATTTCTCGAGCTCATGGCGACCCTGGAACGGAGCCACCCGTTCCTGCCGGTACTCGTGGTGAGCATGCACGCCGAGGAGCACTGGGCCGTGCAGGCCCTGAAGGCCGGAGCGGCCGGCTACCTCACCAAGACCCACTCGGCCGAGGAGCTGGCCGAGGGCATCCGGCGGGTGGAAGCCGGAGGGAAGTACATCACCTCCATGGTGGCTGAGACCCTTGCGAGCCACCTGGGCCGGAGGGCCATGCCCGCCCCCCTGGAGTCCCTTTCCCTGCGGGAGTTCCAGGTGTTGAGGATGCTCGGCTCGGGGATGATGGTGAAGACGGTAGCCCGGGAGCTGGGCATCAGCCCCAAGACGGTGAGCACCTACCGGGCGCGGATCTTCGACAAGCTGCAGTTCGGCTGCAACGCCGACATGGTCCGCTTCGCCGTGGAGCACGATCTGATTTCCTGACTCCACGCCTGCCCTGCCCCGTCGCCCGCCCTTTGTAGTCCCCAGGACTACAGCCCACCCTCCCCATTCCTACGCCGGATCTCCCTTTCTCCCGATACTGCCCGGCCGGGCCTTTCCATAG
The DNA here is from genome assembly GCA_964464555.1 of uncultured Gemmatimonadaceae bacterium. Classification (GTDB taxonomy): domain Bacteria; phylum Gemmatimonadota; class Gemmatimonadetes; order Longimicrobiales; family Gaopeijiaceae; genus CAYXGM01. The sequence continues at coordinate 8,528 of CAYXGM010000105.1, forward strand.
TTTTGACATCATAGCCGACACATGACCCGGAGAAGGCCGACACCTGACCCGGAGAAGGAGCGCATGCTCATGCTGGGGCCTGCCGTCACCAACGAAATCTCACGGGGTCTCCGCGCCGGATGCCTGTCCGTGGGGGAGAAGAACGATGCCATGCGAGTTCTGGTCGTAGACGATGCCACCTCCGTTCGCCAGCGCCTGCTGGCTTCATTCCGCAAGGCCGACGGCGTGACGGAGGTCGCCGAAGCCGAGTCCGGGGAGGATGCTCTGGAACTGCTCGAGGGCTTCAGACCGGACCTGGTTACCCTGGACCTCATGCTTCCGGGCCTGAGCGGCCTCGAGACCCTCGAAGCGATGAAAGAGGTGGACCCCGACCTGAAGGTGGTCATCCTCACCAACTATCCGTATCCGGCGTTCCGCAGAAAATGCCTCGCACGGGGTGCTTTTCAGTTTTTCGGAAAGTCCACGGAGATCTCGCGGATTCTGGAGCTGGTTGGGGATGCCGGGGACAGGGAGGCTGCCGACCCCCCGGCCGGGAGGCTTCCGTGACGTCCGGAGTTCCGGACACCCCGGGGAGCTCCTGCCGGATCCTGGCGCTGGAAGACCGTCCCGAGGACGTGAAGCTTGCCGAGCGGGAATTGGAGAAGGGGGATCGGCCCTTCACGATCAGGAGGGTGGATTCCAGGGAGGATTTCCTTCGCGCCCTGGAAGACTGGCGCCCGGACCTGATCCTCTGCGACTTCACCGTCCCGGGCTTCGACGGGATGACAGCCCTGGAGGTCGCCGGGGAACGGGCCCCGGAGGTTCCCGTCATCATGTATACGGGTACCGTGGACGAGGAAACGGCCGTCATGTGCCTGAAGTCCGGGGCTGACGATTACATCTTCAAGGACAACCCGACTCGTCTTCATTCGGCGGTGGAGACGGCTCTGAGGGCCCGGGATGAAAGGGCGAAAAAGGAGCGCGCCCAGGCTGCCCTCGAGGAAAGTGAGGAGCGTTTTCGCAGATTGGTGGATTCGGCCCACGACCCCATCGTCTCCTTCGACGAAGCGGGAACGCTGGATTACATCAACCCCGCCGGGGAAGTGACCTTCGGCCACGCCGCGGCGGAGATCGTCGGGAAGGACGTTCGGCTGCTCTTCGCGGAGGGCGGGGCGGAGACCCTGGCCGGCCTCGACTCAGGGTCCTGGGTGGGGGCTTTGGCAGGAGCCCCCGATCCCCTCGAGCTGTCCGGAAGGAGGAAGGACGGGAGCACCTTTCCCATGGAGGTCTCCCTTTCCGGCTACTCGAGTGCCGGCGGCCATAGGTACAATGCCATCATCCGGGACCTGAGCGAGCGGGTTCTGGCCAGGGAGACCATCGAGAACCTGAGCCGGGATCACGAGCTCATTCTGAACGTTGCGGGGGAGGGAATTCTGGGGCTGGACGCGGGTGGTTCGGTAACCTTCGTGAATCCCGCCGCCGTCGAGCTTCTGGGGCGGGGGGCCCGGGAGCTGCTCGGAGAGGATTTCCATGCCGTGGCCCACCGGCAGGCGGGGGCGAACGGACTCCGGTCCGGTGAGGAATGCCCCGTCCTGCTCGCTCTCAGGAAGGGTTCGGAGTTCCGCGGCGAGCTGGCGTTCTTTCGAAAGGACGGCGGGACCTTCCCCGTTGCCCTTTCCTTCACACCCATCCTGGAGGACGACGAGGTCACCGGAGGAGTGATCGTCTTCGAGGACATCACCCACCGGAAGGCCGCCGAGGAGTCCCTTCGGGCCTCCGAGGAGCGGTACCGGGGGCTGGTGGAGAACGCCACCCACGGGATCTACCAGTCCACCGGGGACGGGGAGTTCCTGACCGTGAACACGGCGTTGGTGGAGATCCTGGGCTACGACTCCAAGGAGGAGCTCATGGCCGTGGACATGGCCCGGGATCTCTACCTGGACGAGGGGGAGCGGCAGAGACTGGTGGATGTCTTTCAGGCGTTGGGGGAGGTGGTGGGGGCCGAGACCCGGTGGCTGAGGAAGGACGGCGCGCTCGTGGACGTCCGCCTGAGCGGGCGGGCCATCCGGGACGAGTCGGGGGAGTTCCGGGTCTTCGAGGTGATCGTGGAGGACCTCACGGAGAGGAAGGCCCTCGAGGATCAGCTACGTCAGGCCCAGAAGATGGAGGCGGTGGGCCAG
>CAYXGM010000106.1:0-10109 GCA_964464555.1 uncultured Gemmatimonadaceae bacterium
GCAGCTCGGGGCCCACCGGACCCGGACGGCCCTGGCCCTCCTGGGGATCGTCATCGGGGTGTCCTCCGTCATCGCCATGGTGGCGGTGGGGCACGGGGCCCGGCAGGAGGTCCTGGCCCGGGTCCGGTCCATGGGAACGGACCTGATCGTGGTCACCCCGGCCCAGGTCCGCCCCACCGGCGGCCGGAGGCAGGTCCGGGGCACCGTCACCACTCTCCTTCCTTCCGACGCCGAGGCCCTCCGGGACGAAATCCCCCAGGTGGCGGCGGCGGCCCCGTGGGCCAGCCGCCGACTGGCGGTGAAGTACGAGGGACTTTCCTCCACCACCAACGTCCTGGGCGTCACACCGGAGGTGACGGAGATCCTGAACCTGGGGATTGCCGGCGGGGACTTCTACACGGAGCGGGAGGAGATCACGGGGGGAAGGGCGGCCGTTCTGGGTCAAACCGTGGCCGAAGCCCTGTTCGGGGAGGAGCCACCAGTGGGACGGCGGATCCTGGTGGGCTCTGTCCCCTTCGAGGTAGTGGGGGTGCTGCGCCCCCGGGGAACGGACCTCTCCGGCGCCGACCAGGACGACGTGGTCGTGATCCCCCTGAGGACCGCCCTCCGGCGGGTCCTGAACCAGAGCTGGTTGGGAGGGATCTACCTCCGGGCCCGGAGCCAGGAGGAGATGGGGGAGGCGGCGGAGCAGGTGCGCTGGCTCCTGAGGGAGCGCCACCGTCTGAACCGCCTGAACGCCGAAGACGACTTCGAGATCCAGACGCAGGCCGAGCTCATGGCGGCACAACGGGAGATCGGCGACACCTTCACCACTCTGGTGGGGGGGATCGCTGCGGTCTCCCTCCTGGTGGGGGGCGTGGGAATCCTGGCCATCATGCTCATCTCGGTCCGGGAGCGGACCCGGGAGATCGGGCTCCGCCTGGCGGTGGGGGCAAAGCGCCGGGACGTGCGGACCCAGTTCCTGGCCGAGGCCGTGATGCTTGGAACCGGGGGCGGGGCGGCGGGAATCCTCCTGGGGCTTGTAACCGCCGCCGCGCTGGCTGCCGCCACGGATTGGCCCGTGGCCGTGGAACCCTACTCGGTGGTCCTTTCTTTCACCTTTTCCCTGGGCGTGGGGGTGTTCTTCGGGGTGTACCCTGCCCACCGGGCCTCCCTCATGGACCCGGTGGAGGCCCTCAGGAGTGAGTAGCGGGCTCCCACGCGAGCCCTCGGCAAGGACCTCCCTCCCTGCGCTACGAAGTCCAGGACGTACTTCCTCGCCATCCCCCCGAGGCCGAAGAGGAGGCCCAGGAGCACCTATCCCTTCCCGCCGGTCTCCAGAAAGCTCGCAAACTCATCCGGAAGCTCACTCTCACGGATGGCCGCAGCAGCCCTGGCCAGGTCGTACCCCACCCGGACGAGCTCCACGGCCACCACATCCCCGGCCCCGGCCCCCAGGCGCCCGGCCATCTTCAGGCAGAAGGCGTCGGAGCGGTCCTCGGTCCAGTACACGGTGTTCAGGACCGGGTTGCCGTGGACCAGGGTCAGGGTGGGACCGGACAGGTGCCCCCCCAGGGGCTGGATGTCGAGTCGGACTTGCACCCGCAGTGCTCGTAATCGGTGGCGGTGGTGGAGTCGTAGTTTCCCGCAATGCCGGCAATGCCCCGTTCCCGAAGCATGGCCACCACTTCGTTGGGCCAGGGGGCGTACCCCACCAGGTCTCCCAGGTGGTAGACGGCGTCCAGATCGTCCCGGGCGTCCACGTGGGCCAGGACGGCCTCCAGGGCGGGAAGGTTGCCGTGGACGTCGCTGATAAGGGCGTATCTCATCGGGGGCCTCCTTTCGCCGTCGGCTTCCGGGCTCTGACGAAGGCCGCCATGAAGCGTCCTTCCACGGTGTCGGCCAGGGCGTCGGCATCGAGGCCGGCAGCCTCCAGAACGGACCGGGCCTCCTCCAGGGCGTACGTGCGGGTGGGCTCGATGGAGGGGTCCTGGAACCCCGCCCCCCGGACCACGATGTCCGAGACGGCGAAGCGGCCCCCGGGCCTGAGCACCCGGAACGCCTCCCGGAGCACCTTCCCCTTGTCCGCCGCCAGGTTGATGACGCAGTTGCTGATGATCACGTCCACGCTGGCGTCGGGGAGCGGAATGGCCTCCATGTCGCCCTCCAGGAACTCCACGTTGGTGGCTCCGGCCGCCGCCGCGTTCCGCCGCGCCAGCTCCAGCATCTCGTCCGTCATGTCCAGCCCGTAGGCCTTCCCGGCGGGCCCCACCCGCTTCGCGGAGAGGAGCACGTCGATGCCGCCGCCGCTCCCCAGGTCCAGGACCACCTCCCCTTCTCCCAGCTCCGCCAGGGCCGTGGGGTTGCCGCACCCCAGCGACGCCAGCACCGCGTCCTCGGGAAGGGATGAGGTGGTGACGGCGTCGTACAGATCCCGGGTCACAGGGTCTTCCTGGTCGGGCCCGCACCCGCAGGTGGGCCCGCAACAGGAGCCGGCATCACCCCCCAGCACCTGCAGGGCCGCCCCGCCGTATTTCTTCCGAACTTCCGTCTTCACGTCCCGATTCATGGAGCCCTCCCGGCCCGCAGTGTCGATTTCCGGTTTCCGCTTTCCCTCAGCGTTCGGTTTCCACTTTCCCTCAGCGCGACGCACCGTCGGAAGAAGCCTTGACCCCCGCCGGCACAGCGCAGTTGGACACACCCTCGATCCCCACCACCATGGCCACCCCGATCCAGAGGGTCAGATAACGGTCCAGAAAGCTCAGCTTCTTGCCGACCTGCCGTCCCATTTCGCGGTCCTCCTCCGTTGTCGTCCGTGTCCGCCCGTCACAGCCGGGCCACCAGCCGTTTCAGAAGCTCCAACCCCGCCGGGTCGATGCAGTAGCACGCCCGGGGGCCCTCCACCTCCCCCCGGACCAGACCGGCCTCCTTCAGCGCCTTCAGGTGCTGCGAGACGGTGGACTTGGCCAGCCTGGCCAGGGCCTCGTCGGCCTCGGCCCCTCCCGGGACTTCCTCCGGCAGGGGAACCGGCGGGCAAAGGGTCGCTTCCGTGTCCGTCTGCATGATCCATCCTGCTCGCTGTTCGTAGAACTACGAACAACTCTAGTGAGATGACCTCCGCAATCAAGGCCCGGGAGGATCCCCGGGGCGCCTCGGGTGAGGGCTCAGCACGGCGTCTTCCCCGTCGTGGTGGTGACGGGCGCGCGGCAGACCGCAAAAAGCACGCTGGTGCGTCGGCCGGAGCTATTCGGTGAATCGCACTCGCCGCCTCATCAGGGCGCCGACTATCTACTGGAGCGACACCTTGCCTCGCCGCGCCGTGGCATCGGGTGGTCCAGAAGGGTGTTGGAGTCTTGGGGGAACATGCCCGGCCACGGGTCGGAACTCGAAGACCGTGGCCCGACCCTCAGGGAATCCGGTACACCAGGGAGTTGATGTTCATTCCCGCCCCCACGGAGGCGAAGACGACGACGTTCCCGGAGCGGAATTCCTGTCCGTCGATCTCCCGGCGACGCATGAGGTCCAGGAGGGTGGGCAGGGTGGCCACCGAGCTGTTGCCCAGCCAGGAGATCGTCATGGGCATGATGCGCTCGGGAATCTCCCGCACCCCGTAGAGTCGGAAGAGGCGCTTGAGGATGGCGTGGTCCATCTTCTCGTTCGCCTGGTGAAGAAGCACCTTGGTCACGTCGGTGAGGTCGAGCCCGGCCCGCTCCAGACTTTGCCGAACCACCCCGGGCACGGTCTGTACGGCGTACTCGTAGAGCTTCCGGCCGTACATCTTCATGTAGAGCCGGTCGCCGGGCTGGTCGGGAGCGTAGGAGGGCCCCATCCAGAGGAGGCGAGCATGCTCCAGGGTGTCGGAGCGGGCGGCGTGGCTGAGGACGCCCGCGGGCTTCGCACCTTCCCGGGCCTCCATGACCGCGGCCCCGGCCCCGTCCGCGTAAATCATGCTGTCCCGGTCGTGGGGATCCGAGACCCGGGAGAGCGTCTCCGTGCCCACGACGAGGGCCCGTCGGGTGTCGCCGGAACGGAGAAAGTAGTCGGCGTGAATCACCCCCTGCAGCCACCCGGGGCAACCGAAGGGCAGGTCCGAGGCGATGCACGAAGGGTTGCGGATCTCCAGACCCTCCTTGATGCGGGCAGCCAGAGAGGGAACGAAGTCGAGACGCAGGTTGTCCGCCGCCACGTCGCCGAAGTTGTGGGCCACGAAGATGTGATCCAGGGTTTCGGGGTCGATGCCGGCATCCTCCACCGCTTTCCGGGCCGCCTTCAAGCCCATGTCCGAGGCCACCTCGTCCTCGGCGGCGTAGCGCCGCTCCGTAATCCCCGTGATCTCCTCGAGTTTTTTCACCACCCGGGGGTTCTCGGCCGGATCGATCCTCTGGCCGTAGTCCATATAGAACTCGTTGGCCAGGAAGTCCTCGTTCCTGACGACACGAGGGGGCAGATAGCTTCCGGAGCCCATGAACACGCAATAGCGACGTATGGTCATAGACGAAGGTCGGGGGCTGGGTGAATTGTCTCTCAGGAAAGGCCAGTACTGTACGAGAAGCTAGTATATGGAAGGGGTAGCCCGTCCGTCCAGGGTGGCGTCGTCTTCCCTTGCGAGGGGTCCGGGCCGGGGCGAAAAAAACCGGGCACAGTTCACTCAGGCCTCCGGCCTCACGCTCATCAGGCGGGGGCGGTAACCGCCGGATCCCGGCAAGTTGTGGGGATTTCAGGGACTTACGGGGCAAGACGCGGGTGTCCGGGGTGGGACCACCGATTGAGCTCTCGGGCAGCCCTCCACGCCCTCTCGAGCCCGAGACGTTGGGCCCACACCTCTGGGGGCATCCTCGCCTTCTCCACCACCGACGGGAAGGTCCTCTGCTGGGGCTCCCACGCCGATGGTGAGTTGGGGTACGGAGCCGCGGCCGCTCGTGAGGGACGATAGCGCCAGCCCCCGCGGGCCCCGAGCCGAGAAGGGTTGAGCTGCCACCTCCAAAGCAAAGAGCACCCGGCCCGAAAGCCGGGGACTTGCTGTCCTGAGGCCCGGGGTCCCGGGTGCCCCCCCGGCCGCCGGGCCATCTTTCGCCCGGCGAAGGCGTCCCGCACTTTCCTTGGGGCGCAGGATGAACCTTCAACGATGGACCTATCTGAGAGGATACAGATTCATGACCGGCTCAACTCGCCTTTGCCGGCTGGCACCCTCCACCCTTTTCGCCGTCGCCGTCCTGGCCCTGGCGGGCTTCTTCCTGGCCCCCGGGTCCCTGGCGGGACAGAGCGACTACTTCTTTGCTCGGGGAACCAGCTTCGATTCGTCCATCCCCACCCCCCAGGAGTACTTCGGCTACCCCATAGGGGTGTATTTCACCCGGCAGGACCGGATCGTGGACTACTTCCAGGAGCTGGCACGCCTCTCTGACCGGGCCACCTACCAGTCCATCGGCCGGACCCACGAGTTCCGGGACATGCCGGTCCTCACCGTGACCTCGCCGGGGAACCATGCCCGCCTGGAGGAGATTCGCCAGGCCCACCTGGCTTCCCTCGAGGCCGGGGCGACACCGGCTCCGGAGCTGCAGGCCATCGCCCACCTGGGCTACAACGTCCACGGAAACGAAGCCTCCGCCGGGGAGGCGGCCATCCTCACGGCCTACTGGTTGGTGGCAGGGACGGGGCCCCGGATGGAGCGGTACCTGGACGAGGCCGTCTTCCACATCGAGCCCACGCTGAACCCCGACGGCCGGGACCGGTGGTCCGCCTGGGCCAACATGAACCGCTCCAAGGCCCACCAGGGCGACCCGGTGGACCGGGAGCACAACGAGGGATGGCCCGGCGGGCGCACCAACCACTACTGGTTCGACCTAAACCGGGACTGGTTCCTCTTGGTGCATCCCGAGAGCCAGGCCCGGGTGGACTTCCACCACAGGTGGCGGCCGCAGGTGGTGACGGACCACCATGAGATGGGAACCAGCAGCACCTTCTTCTTCGAGCCGGCCAAGCCGGGCTCCTGGAATCCTCTCCTTCCCCCGCGCCTCTACACCGAGGTCATAGGGACCTTCTCCGAGTACTGGGTGGAGGCCATGGACGACTTGGGCTCCATGTATTTCAGCGAGGAGGTCTACGACAAGTTCTATCCGGGCTACGGCTCATCGTACCCCGGCTTCCTGGGAGGCATGGCGGTTCTCTTCGAGCAGGCCAGCTCACGGGGGCTGGTCCAGGAGAGCACGCACTACGGCCCCCTCACCTTCGCCTTCACCATCCGGAACCAGCTCCGGGCCGCCATGGCCACCGTCCAGTCCACGGTGGAGAACCGGGAGATGCTCCGGGAGTACCAGCGGGAGTTCTTTGCCACGGCCCTCTCTGAAGGAGAGGACTACGAGGTAAAGGGATGGGTCTTCGGTCATCCCCAGGATGCCACGCTGAACCGGGAGTTCATCGAGTACCTCCTCCGGCACCGGGTGGAGGTCTACGAGTTGGCCTCGAACCGGGAGGGGGACGGCGTCACCTTCCAGGCCGGCAACGCCTGGGTGGTACCCTCCCGCCAACCCATGCACCGTCTGGCCCGCTCCATCTTCGACCGGGCCGAGACCTTCGTGGACAGCGTCTTCTACGACGTCTCCGCCTGGACCATGCCCCTGGCCTACGGCATCCCGGACATGGCTCTCCGGGGCGGGAACCTCCCCCTGGGGGATCGGATCACCCAGGTGCCGGCTCTCGGCGGGGCGTCCCCGGTGGAACGGAGCTCCATCGCCTACCTGATGGACTGGGGTGATTCCAACGCCCCCAGGGCCCTCCAGGCCATGCAGGCGGCCGGGGTCCGGGCCGAGGCCTCCCAGGTTCTCTTCACCGCCCGCACGACTCAGGGGCCCGTGGAGTTCGTCCGGGGCTCCATCTCGGTTCCGGTGAGCATCCAGACCCTGGATCCCGAGGCCCTCCACGCCGCCGTGAACGCCGCTGCCCAGGAGGCCAACGTGCCTATTCTGGCTGCAGTGAGTGGAGACGCCGCCGCCGGAAGCGACCTGGGAAGCCGGAACTTCTTCCCCGTGCGGGCCCCCAGGGTCCTTCTCCTCATGGGGGAGGGGATGTCATCCTACGAGGTGGGGCAGATCTGGCATCTCCTGGACCAGCGAGTGGAGATGCCCATTACCAAGCTGGACGTCAACGAGCTGAACCGGGTGAGATGGGCAGACTACGACGTCCTGGTCCTGGCTTCCGGCAACCTGGCGGCTCTCTCCGGTAATCGCCTGGAGGCGCTAAAGGGGTGGATCCGGAGCGGCGGAACCCTCATCGCGCAGCGGACCTCTGCCGCCTGGGCCACCCGGAACGGGCTGACGCCCAACATCGGGGAGCCGGGGATGGGGAGGCTGCCCGGAGAAGAGGATGGGCCGGAGGACGCTATACGCCGGAACTACGCCGACGCCGACGCCTACGAGGGAGCCAAGGCCATAGGAGGCTCCATCTGGGAGGCGGACCTGGACATCACACACCCCCTGGGATTCGGGTACCACAGCCGGGTCCTCCCGGTCTGGCGGGACCACACCATGTTCTTCCCCGCCAGCGAGAACCCCTACAGCACCGTGGCCCGCCTTGTGGAGGACGATCCCTTCCTCAGCGGCTACATCTCGGAGAAGAACCGGGAGCGCCTGAGAGGATCGCCGTCGGTGATGGTGGATCGCCTGGGCCGGGGAGCGGTGGTCCTACTGGTGGACAACACCAACTTCCGGGGATACTGGCGGGGCACGAACCGAATCTTCCTGAACGCCCTCTTCTTCGGGCACCGTATCGACGTACCCTGAGGGCTTTGGAAGCACACTGACGCGGGCCTCCGGGCTCATCGGCAAGGCCGGCCGCCGTTCCCTATGCGGTGCGGAACACTGGAAGCCGAAGCCGCACAGGCCCTCAACCTCCAATGCCGCGGCCTTGCGGATCAGCTCACCGTGTCCGTCATTCCACCTCTGTCAGGAGATGGCGGAACGCCACGGCCCGGATCTTCTCCTTCAACCGGAAGGTTTCCGAACCTGCGTGGATCACATCGAGGCGGGAAAGGGAAAGAGTCTCGATGGCGGCATGCATGGACCGGGAAGTAGACGGTGTGGCCGTGCGCTTGATCTCGTAGCCCACCCGATCCCCGCCCCGAAATACAAGGAGGTCCAGCTCGGCGCCGGCATGGGTTGCCCAAAAATAGACCTCCCGCCATTCCAGGCCGAGGTGGGTGAGCAGTTGGTCCATGACGAATCCCTCCCAGGAGGCCCCTACCTTCGGATGGCCCTCGATCTGGCCCTTGCTCTCCAGGCCGAGAAGGCCATGCACCAGTCCTGAGTCGGCCAGGAAGATCTTCGGCGACCTCACCTGCCGTTTCGAGACGTTCTCGAACCACGGTTGGAGCTGCCGTACCACCAGTCCATCGGTAAGGATGTCAAGGTAATTCCTCACGGCGGTTTCGCTCACCCCGAAAGCCCGGGCGAGTTCGGCACCGTTCCAGAGTTGGCCGTGATAGTGGGCCAGCATCTGCCAGAAACGGCGAAGGGTGGTGGAGGGCACCCTCACCCCGAGTGCGGGAAGGTCTCGCTCCAGGAAGGTTCGGACGAAGTCTTCACGCCACTGGAATGAGGCCTTATCGTCGGCAGCCAGATAGGAGCGGGGGAATCCCCCCCGAATCCAGAGATCCGCACCGTTCTCCACTCCCACCTCACCGATGTGGAAACCAGGCAACACGTAGTAGCTGACCCGCCCGGCAAGGGATTCCGCGCTTTGTCGGCCCAGATCAGGTGAGGCGCTGCCGAGAATCAGGAAGCGCGCCGGAGGCCCCGGGCGATCGGCCAGGACCCTGAGCAGAGGGAAGAGCTCCGGCATGCGCTGGATCTCGTCCAGGACCACCAGGCCCCTGAGCTCCGGGAGTACGAGGCTGGGCTCGGAGAGCCGTGCGAGATCCCTGGGATCTTCGAGATCGAAGAAGGTGACTTCTCCGTCCCATCGGTCGGCGAGCGTCCTGGCCAGGGTAGTCTTCCCCACCTGCCGAGCGCCCAGGATTCCCACGACGGGATTGGTTTCCAAACGGGCCTCCAGGGCCCGGAGATGCTCGTTCCTCGGAATCATGTTGACAATATACTTGAAAAGCCGACTATAGCAACGTGTTTTTCAAGAATATATCGTTGCCCGGGTCGCCGGTCCCGAGCCAGATGGAACTGAATCCTTGCTGCCCCCATCCCGGATAAGAAGCCCCGCTCAGCGCCGTGACGCAAAACGGGGCTTCGCTGTCTCCTTGGGCCTGAGGGGAGTGAGCCTGGATCAACTCGATGTTGAGTTCACCGAGAGCTCGGCGGATGATGGACTCTGTGGGCTTGGCTTCCCGCTCCTCCAGCGGCATCTTGAACGCTGCTCGGGTCCATTGGCCGAAGTGGCCCGCCTTGTCCGTGTAGAACGCCACAGGACGGCCCCAGCGCCGCAGATAGTCGATGACCGCCTGGCGATTGACGGCACCGTCGTCCCGGGGAACAAAGCGAGCCAAGAGGAGCCGATTCGTGGCATCATCGTGCAACTTGATGAGCACGAAGCGACCGGGAAGACGGTCCTCGAACCAGGCGTGCTCGGAACTGTCCCATTGAATGATCTCGCCGAAGGCCTTGCGCCGGGGCCGTGCTTTGCGGTGCCGGGCCTTACGCCGCCTGGCCTCCTACAACCCGGCATCGATCATCCAGAGCCGAAGCGTCGCCGCCTTCATCTCCCCAGGGGCTTCAGGATCAGCCGAGAAATGTTCGGCCAAGAGCGTGGGCCCAAAGTCGGAGAAGAGCGGATCCCGGGCTTTCTCCAGAGCCCATTCCTTGAATGCCGGCGCCTTGGCATGGTTGGAGGGCCGGCCCCGGAGACCGTGGGCCAAGGCGTCATCGCCCTCCTGTTCCCACTCCCGGTACATCCGCCGGAAATGGCGGGCCGTCACACCCACGAGCTCCGCTCCTTGTTGAGCAGTGATCGTCTTATCCCGCACGTACGTAACGACAAACCGCACCTCTGTCGATTTCCCGCTGGCTCAAGGTCAACATCTCCTCCCCCGGAGTGAGCTGTCCCATCCATCTGGATCAAACAAACTCCGAAAGAGGATGAGGGTGAAGGTGGAGGTGCGGTGGATGTGGCGGTGCACGAAGTCCAGG
>CAYXGM010000107.1:0-8528 GCA_964464555.1 uncultured Gemmatimonadaceae bacterium
TCCGTTACGACGAACCTTTCAACCGCCGGAAGACGGAAAACCGTGAAGACCGTGAAGAAGAGACCATCGTTTCTGGACGATACCGGCCCGCCCCCTGAGCTCGTCACCGATCCCCACTGGTACGCCTGCCGGACGAAGGCCCGGGCCGAGAAGCAGGTGGAGCGCCGTCTGGCCGACAACGGGCTGGAGACCTATCTGCCCCTGGTGAAGCTCGAGCGCCAGTGGGCCGACCGGACCAAGCGCGTGGGGTTTCCCCTCTTTCCCGGCTACACCTTCGCCCGGTTTCCCCAACAGGACCTGTTGGAGGTGGTGAAGACGCCGGGACTGGTCATGGTCCTCTCCGAAAAGGGATACCCGGCGCCGGTGCGGGAGGAGGAGCTGGAGGCGGTGCGGCGGTTCGTGGCGGGCATCGACGAGACGGGGAAGACCCCGGAGCCCGAGGATTGGTGGGAGCCCGGGACGCCCATCCGGGTGCTGACGGGCCCCTTCGCGGGCATGGTGGGCCAGCTCCTGGAGACCCGGGGCCGCCGGAGGGTGGCGGTGCGCCTCAGCGCGCTGAAGATGGTCTACAGCGTGGAGCTGGGCCGGGACGACGTGGAGCGGGTGGCCTGATCCCCGAAGCGGATCCTCCCCTAATACCGGTAGTGATCCGGCTTGTAGGGTCCCTCCGCGGGCACGTTGATGTACTCGGCCTGCTCGGGCGTCAGCCTGGTGAGCTTCGCCCCGAAGGCATCCAGGTGCAGGCGGGCCACCTTCTCGTCCAGGATCTTCGGTAGCGTGTAGACCTTCTTCTCGTACTTGCCCGCGTCCCGGTTCTTCCAGAGGTCGATCTGGGCCACGGTCTGGTTGGAGAAGGAGTTGCTCATGACGAAGCTGGGGTGGCCGGTGGCGTTGCCCAGGTTCACCAGGCGTCCCCGGGCCAGGAGGATGATGGAGTGGCCGTCGGGCCAGGTGATCTTGTCCACCTGGGGCTTGATCTCGTCCCACTCCAGGTCGTTCAGGCGGGCCACCTCGATCTCGGAGTCGAAGTGGCCGATGTTGCAGACGATGGCCCCGTCCTTCATCCGGTCCATGTGCTCCCGGGTGATGACGCTGACGTTGCCCGTGGCGGTGACGAAGATGTCCCCCCACTCGCACGCCTCGTTCATGTCCACCACCTGGTAGCCCTCCATGGAGGCCTGCAGGGCATTGATGGGGTCGATCTCGGTGACGAAGACCCGGGCTCCGAGCCCCTTGAAGGACTGCACGGAGCCCTTGCCCACGTCGCCGTAGCCCAGCACCACGCACTTCTTGCCGGCGATCATGATGTCGGTGCCCCGCTTGATGGCGTCCACCAGCGACTCACGGCACCCGTAGAGGTTGTCGAACTTGGACTTGGTCACCGAGTCGTTCACGTTGATGGCGGGGAAGGCCAGGGTGCCCTCGTCGGCCATCTTGTAGAGCCGGTGCACGCCCGTGGTGGTCTCCTCGCTCACCCCCCTGATCTTCTCGGCCATGCCGCGCCAGAAGCGGGGATCTTCGTCCAGGGTCTCGTTGAGGAGGGTGTCGATGGCCTGGACCTCCTCGTTGTCCGTGGAGACGGCGGGCTTCCGGCCCGTGGCCTCGTACTCCCGCTCCCGGTCGGCGCCCCGGTGCACGATGAGGGTGGCGTCGCCCCCGTCGTCCACGATGAGGTCCGGCCCCCCGTCTTCGTGCCAGAGGGCCTGCTTGGTGCACCACCAGTACTCGTCCAGCGTCTCGCCCTTCCAGGCGAAGACGGGAACGCCGGTCTCGGCGATGGCCGCGGCGGCGTGGTCCTGGGTCGAGTAGATGTTGCACGACGCCCAGCGCACCTCGGCCCCCAATTCGACCAGCGTCTCGATGAGGACCGCGGTCTGGATGGTCATGTGCAGGGAGCCGCTGATCTTCGCTCCGGCCAGGGGCTTCTTGCCGGCGTTCTCCTCCCGCAGCGCCATGAGACCCGGCATCTCGGCTTCGGCCAGGACGATCTCCTTGCGGCCCCAGGCGGCCAGGCTCAGGTCGGCCACCCGGAAGGGGGGGCGCTCGGTGGCGGGAGGGGCTTCGGTAGCTACGGACATGATGGATGGACCTCGTTGTGGTTCGCTTCAGTTCGCTGGTTCAGGTGCGGCGCTGATCGAGCGCGGCTGCGGTGACCGGCTCGATTCGGGCCTACAATTTTCGGGCCTTCTGGCCTCGGCGGGCTATACCCCCGCCGCCGTCCGCAGATCCTGAGCCCGGTTCGTCTCCTCCCAGGGAAAGAGACGCACCTTCTTACCGTTGACCCTGGCGTCCCGGGGCTCACGCCCGAAGTGCCCGTAGGCCGCGGTAGGTCTGAACATGGGGTCCCGGAGGCTCAGCGCTTCAATGATGGCGCCGGGGCGGAAGTCGAAGACTTCAGACACGGCTTCGGCGATGGCGCCGTCGGGGATCTCGCCGGTGCCGAAGGTCTCCACGTCGATGGAGACGGGCTCCACGACGCCGATGGCGTAGGCCACCTGGATCTCGCAGCGCTTTGCCAGACCCGCCGCCACGATGTTCTTGGCGGCCCAGCGGGCGGCGTAGGCGCCGGAGCGGTCCACCTTGGTGGCGTCCTTGCCCGAGAAGGCCCCGCCCCCGTGCCGGCCGATCCCGCCGTAGGTATCCACGATCACCTTCCGGCCCGTGAGGCCGCAGTCCCCGTGGGGCCCGCCGATGACGAACCGGCCGGTGGGGTTCAGGTGGAAGATGCACTCCGCCGGGTCCAGGAGCTCCTCGGGCAGCGCCGGGACGATGACGTGCTCCATGAGCTCTTCCCGAAGCTCGTCCCAGGCCACCTGCGGGTCGTGCTGGGCGCTCATGACCACAGTGTGGATCCTGGTTGGACGCCCGTCCTCGTATTCCACCGTGACCTGGGCCTTCCCGTCGGGGCGGAGCCAGGGGAGCTGGCCCTCCTTCCTCACCTCGGAGAGCCGTTGGGTCAGGTGATGGGCATAGAGGATGGGGGCCGGCATGAGGGCATCGGTCTCGTCGGACGCGAAGCCGAACATCATTCCCTGGTCCCCGGCGCCGCCCGAGTCCACTCCCTGCCCGATGTCCGGAGACTGCTGGTCGATGGTGGTGAGGACGGCGCAGGTGTGCCCGTCGATGCCGAACTCGGAGCGGGAATACCCGATGGAGAGGAGCATCCCCCGGACCACGCCGGGGATGTCCACGAAGGACTCCGTGGTGACCTCGCCGGCCACGATGGCGAGCCCCGTGGTCACCAGGGTTTCGCAAGCGACCCGCGAAGCGGAATCCTGCTCCAGGAACGCATCGAGGAGGGCGTCGGAGATCTGGTCGGCGATCTTGTCGGGATGGCCTTCGGTCACGGATTCGGAGGTGAAGAGTCGTGTGCTCAAGGGTATACCGTGCGGTTATGGAACGTCGGGGATAGAAGGATGGAAGCTATTTAGGGAGGCGGGAATGAACAACCGCTACACCTTCGACGAAGCTCAAGATGTTGACCCTTCCACACTCCGGAAGCGAGATTCGTCAACATGGTAGACTTCGACTCAACCGCGTTGGCTCGCCTCTGCGAGGAGTTCGGTGTGCTTCGGCTCCGGATCTTCGGATCTGCAGCCAGGGGCGAGGCACGTCCGGATTCCGACATAGACCTGATCGTGGAGTTCGAAAGGCCGACGGGGTTTATCGAATTGGTTCGATTCGAGCGGCTTCTCGGAGAGATCTTCGGCCGGCCGGTGGATCTCGTCACCGAGCCGGGTCTCGATCCGTATATCCGCGACACGGTCCTTTCTTCCGCCTCAGTCCTGTTCGATGCCGCTGCCTGATGTCGTTTACCTCCGCCACATGGTGGATTCCCTCCGACGACTCGAGAAGTACGTTGCGAGGACATCTGAAGAGGAGTTCTACGAGGATCCCATCGTCCAAGATGGGTTCATCCGGCACAAGCTGGTCCACGACTACTTCACTGTAGATATCGATGTGGTTTGGGCGACAGCGACAATCGACGCGCCCGATTTGAGGCCATCGATCGAAACCGCCCTCGCTTCTGAGGAAGCAAAACAGGGCTGACCGATCGTCCTCCTTGGCTTATCAGCCGTCTCACGATAGCTTTCATTCCACAACCGAATCGGGGCGATTTGCGGCATATTGCGGCCCGACGCCGGGAGAGACCTCGCAGGCTCCTCTCCCTCCGTCGAACCAGCTAAAAAGCCAAGCCCTGGCGTTCCGTCCCCGCCCAGGGCCTTTTTCGTGGGATCGACTTCCATGACGACACGGCTATCCGACAGCAGCGCATCCGCGTCCTCCGGCGCGGCGGATCCTGCCCCGCACCCCCGGGAGCGCATCCAGCTCCTCATCCATGAGCTCCGGAGCCGGATCCTGGTCCTGGACGGCGCCATGGGCACCATGATCCAGGGGCTCGGCCTCTCGGCGGAGGACTTCCACGGGGAGCGATACGCCTCCCACCCTTCCTCCCTGGAGGGGGCCAACGACGTCCTGGCCCTCACCCGCCCCGACGCCCTGAAAGATGTCCACCGGGCGTACCTGGAGGCCGGGGCGGACATCATCGAGACCAACACCTTCAACGCCCAGGCCATCTCCCTGGCCGACTACGGCCTCCAGGACGACGCTTTCGAGATCAACCGGGCCTCGGCGGCGCTGGCCCGGGAGGCGGCGGACGAGGTGGCCGCCGAGACGGGGCGCCCCCGCTGGGTGGCCGGGTCGCTGGGGCCCACGAACCGGACGGCCTCCCTCTCCCCGGACGTGAACGACCCGGGCTACCGGGCCGTCACCTTCGACGAGTTGGCGGCTGCGTACCGGGAGCAGGCCCGGGGGCTCCTGGCCGGGGGCGCCGATCTCCTCCTGGTGGAGACGGTCTTCGACACGCTGAACGCCAAGGCGTGCCTCTGGGCCCTGAGCGGTCTCCTGGCCGAGAGGGGGCTTTCCACGCCGGTCCTGGTGAGCGGTACCATCACGGACCGGAGCGGCCGGACCCTCACGGGCCAGACGGTGGAGGCCTTCTGGAACTCGGTGCGGCACGGGGTGGCCGGGGCCTTTCCCGGGGGACGGCCGCCCTGGGCCGCCGACTCCGATTCCCGCACCGGGCTGTTCGCCGTGGGGCTGAACTGCGCCCTGGGCCCCAAGCAGCTCCGGGCCCACGTGGAGGAGCTCTCCCGGTTGGCGGATTGCTGGGTGACAGCCCATCCCAACGCCGGGCTTCCCAACGAGATGGGGGGCTACGACGAGTCCCCGGAGGAGATGGCCGAGGCCCTGGGCGCCTGGGCCCGGGAGGGGCTGGTGAACATCGTGGGGGGATGCTGCGGCACCACGCCGGAGCACATCCGGGCCTTCGCCGGGGCCGTGGCGGGAGTGGAGCCCCGTCGCCTTCCCGGGCTACCGGTCCGGACCCGGCTGGCGGGGCTGGAGCCCCTCACCCTGGGGCCCGATTCCCTCTTCGCCAACATCGGGGAGCGGACCAACGTCACCGGCTCCCGCCGCTTCCGGCGGCTCATCGAGGCCGACGACTACGAGACGGCCCTGGAGGTGGCCCGCCAGCAGGTGGAGGGCGGGGCCCAGATGCTGGACGTGAACATGGACGAGGGCCTCCTGGACTCGGAGGCCGCCATGGTCCGGTTCCTGAGCCTGGCGGCGGCGGAGCCTGAGATCGCCCGGATTCCCGTGGTGGTGGACTCCTCCCGCTGGGAGGTCCTGGAGGCGGGGATGCGGTGCCTCCAGGGCAAGGGGATCGTGAACTCCATCTCGCTGAAGGAGGGGGAGAAGGCCTTCCGGGAGCAGGCCAGGGCCATCCGCCGGCACGGGCACGCCGCCATCGTCATGGCCTTCGACGAGGAGGGGCAGGCCGACTCGGTGGAACGGAAGGTGGAGATCCTCAGGAGGGCCTACCGGATCCTGGTCCGGGAGGAGGGCTTTCCTCCCGAGGACGTGGTCCTGGACCCGAACGTCTTCGCCGTGGCCACGGGCATCCCCGAGCACGACCGCTACGCCCTGGACTTCCTGGAGGCCGTACGGATCCTCGGGGAGGCCTGCCCCCACGCCAAGGTGAGCGGAGGCATCAGCAACCTCTCCTTTTCCTTCAGGGGGAGCCCCCTGGTGAGGGAGGCCATGCACGCCGCCTTCCTGAAGCACGCCATCGAGGCGGGGATGGACATGGGCATCGTCAACGCCGGGGCCCTCCCCGTCTACGACGAGATCGAGCCCCGGCTCCTGGAAGCCGTGGAGGACGTCCTCTTCGCCCGCACGGACGGCGCCACCGAGCGTCTCACGGCCATGGCCGAGGCCCGGCAGGGAAGGGAGGAGCGGAAGGAGGAGGCGCTGGCCTGGCGGGACGCCCCGGTGAACGAGCGCCTCACCCACGCCCTGGTGCAGGGGATCGACGAGTTCGTCGAGGAGGACGTGGAGGAGGCCCGCCGGGAGGCCGGCCGGGCCCTGGAGGTCATCGAAGGGCCCCTCATGGCCGGGATGGACACGGTGGGAGACCTCTTCGGCTCGGGGCGCATGTTCCTTCCCCAGGTGGTGAAGAGTGCCCGGGTCATGAAGAAGGCCGTGGCCTACCTGGTGCCCTTCATCGAGGCCGAGAAGGGCGCCGGGGACCGAGCCGGCGCCGGAAAGGTCCTCCTGGCCACGGTGAAGGGGGACGTCCACGACATCGGGAAGAACATCGTGGGAGTGGTGCTTCAGTGTAACGGCTACGAGGTGACGGATCTGGGGGTCATGGTTCCGGCCGGGACCATCCTGGAGAAGGCCCGGGAGATGGGGGCCGACATCATCGGCCTCAGCGGCCTCATCACCCCCTCCCTGGACGAGATGGTCCACGTGGCCCGGGAGATGGAGCGCCTGAAGCTCCGCCTACCCCTCCTCATCGGGGGCGCCACCACGTCCAGGACCCACACGGCGGTGAAGATCGAGCCTGCCTACACCGGGGGCCCCACGCTCCACGTGCGGGACGCGTCCCGCTGCATTCCCGTGGTGGGGGCCCTCCTGGACGGGAAGCGGAGAGCGGACTTCACCGCCTCGGTGCGGGAGGAGTACGCCGGGGTCCGGGAGCGCTACGACCGCCGGCGGGACCGCACCGATCTTCTCCCCCTGCCGGAGGCCCGGCGGCGCCGCTTCCCGCTGAGCTGGGACGCCTACGAGGCGCCGAGGCCCGGGATGCCGGGTCCCGGGGCCATGGCGCCGATGACCCTGGAGGGCTACGACCTGGAGGAGCTTGCCCGGACCATCGACTGGGGGCCCTTCCTCCACACCTGGGAGATCCGGGGAAGCTGGCCCGGAGTGCTGGACGACCCGGCCGTGGGCCCCCAGGCCCGGGAGCTCCTTGCCGACGCCCGGGCCCTCCTGGAGGAGATCATCGATGGCGGGCTCCTCACCGCCCGGGGGGTCTTCCGGTTCTTCCCCGCGGCCTCCCGGGGCGACGACGTGGTCCTCTACGCCGACGAGTCCCGCTCCGGGGAGCTGGCCGTGGCGCCCTTCCTCCGCCAGCAGTTCGACAAGGGGGGAAGGGGAGGTGCCCCCCCCCGGCCGAATCTCTGCCTGGCGGACTTCATCGCTCCGGAGGATGCGGGCGTGGAAGACTGGATGGGGGCCTTCGCCGTCACCGCCGGCCACGGGCTGGAGGAGCTCACGGGCCGGTTCCAGGCCGAGCACGACGACTACCGGATCATCATGGCCAAGGCCCTGGCCGACCGGCTGGCCGAATCCTTCGCTGAACGCCTGCACCAGCGGGTCCGGGCTGAGTTCTGGGGCTACGCGCCGGAGGACGCCGCTCTCTCCAACGAGGCCCTCATCGCCGAGCGGTACCGGGGCATCCGGCCGGCGCCTGGCTACCCCGCCTGCCCCGACCATACCCCGAAGCGTCTCCTCTTCGACCTGCTGGAGGCGGAGGAGCGGGCGGGAATCGAGCTCACCGAGAGCTTCGCCATGGTGCCTGCGGCGTCGGTGAGCGGGTGGTACATGGCCCATCCCGAGAGCTTCTACTTCGGCGTGGGGCGCATCGCCCGGGACCAGGTGGAGGACTACGCCGCCCGGACCGGGCAGGCGGTTGAAGAGGCGGAGCGATGGCTGGCCCCTAACCTGGGATACGAGCCTGCCTCGCCGGGCGCCACGAAGACGCCGGTTCCTGAGGAGGAGGACTCATGAGCGACCATCCCACCTTCCAGGACTTCCTGGACGACCAGCGCGTCCACCTCTTCGACGGGGCCATGGGCACGGTCCTCTACGCCCGGGGGGTCTTCGTGAACGTCTGCTACGACGCCCTGGTCCTGGAGGAGCCCGAGCTGGTCCGGAGCATCCACCGGGAGTACGCCGCCGCCGGGGCCGAGATCCTGGAGACGAACACCTTCGGGGCCAACCCGGTGAAGCTCTCCGGCCACGGGCTGGAGGCCCGGAGCCGGGAGATCAACCGGGAGGCGGCCCGCCTGGCCCGGGAGGCGGCGGGCGGAGCCCTGGTCGTCGGCGCCATAGGCCCCCTGGGGATCCGCATCGAGCCCTGGGGCCCCACGGCGGTGGAGGAGGCGGGGGGATACTTCCGG
>CAYXGM010000107.1:8538-9914 GCA_964464555.1 uncultured Gemmatimonadaceae bacterium
GGGCTCATGGAGGGGGAGGTGGACGGGTTCGTCCTGGAGACCTTCTCCGACCTCCACGAGATCCAGGCGGCGTACCGGGCCGTCCGCTCCCTCACCGACCTCCCGGTGGTGGCCCAGATGACCGTGGGGGATGAGGGACGGTCGGCCTACGGGACCGGGGCCGACCAGATCGCCACCGAGCTGGACGCCCTGGGGGCCGAGGTCATCGGGCTCAACTGCTCGGTGGGCCCCTCCATCATCCTGGACGCCCTGGACGACTTCGTGGGCCGGACCGAGCGACCCCTCTCGGCCCAGCCCAACGCCGGCCTCCCCCGGACCGTCCGGGACCGGAAGATCTACCTGGCGAGCCCCGAGTACATGGCCCAGTACGCCCGGCGCCTCATCGAGGCCGGGGTCCGCTTCGTGGGAGGGTGCTGCGGCACCACGCCGGAGCACATCCGGGTCATGGCCGAGACGGTGCGGAGCCTGCAGCCCCGCCATCCCTCGGTGTCGGTGTCGGTCCGGGTGGAAGAGGAGAAGGCCGCCGAGCCCATCCCCCTGGAGAAGCGCTCCGTCCTGGGCGCGGCCATCGTCCGGGGGGACTTCCTGAAGACGGTGGAGCTGGTTCCCCCCCGGGGATGGGATCCCATCGACCTGGTCTCCAGGGCCCGGAAGGCCCGGGACGCCGGGGCCCATGCCGTGAACATCGTGGACGGCCCCCGGGGGCGGAGCCGGATGGGGGCCATCGCCGCCGGCTTCATGGTCCAGCAGCAGGCCGGGATCGAGGCCGTGGTCCACTACACCTGCCGGGACCGGAACATGATGGGAATGGTCTCGGACCTCCTGGGGGCCGCCGCCGGGGGCATCCGGAACGTGCTCCTGGTGAGCGGAGACCCTCCGGCCCAGGGGCCCTACCCCATCTCCACGGCGGTCTTCGACATCGACTCCATCGGTCTCACCAACGTGGTGGCGGGGCTGAACCGGGGGCTGGACCCCGGAGAGAGCTCCATCGGCGCCCCCACCCGCTTCGTCATCGGTGTGGCGGCCAATCCGGGAGCCGTGGACCCGGACCAGGAGGTGAGCCGGTTCATGTGGAAGGTGGACGCCGGGGCCCAGTTTGCCGTGACCCAGCCCGTCTTCGATGTCCGGGCGCTCGTCGAGTTCCTGGAGCGGACGGAGCCGTGGCCCATCCCCGTCCTGGCGGGGCTCTGGCCCCTGCGGTCCCTGAGGGAGGCCGAGTACCTGGCCTACGAGGTGCCGGGCATCGTCGTCCCCGAGCCCTTCCTGGACCGGATGCGGGAGGCCGAGAGCCGGGGCCCCGAGGCCGCGTCGGAGGAGGGCGTCGCCATCGCCCGGGAGATGCTCGATGCCGTCCGGGACCGGGTCCGGGGAATCCA
>CAYXGM010000108.1:0-9775 GCA_964464555.1 uncultured Gemmatimonadaceae bacterium
CCGTAGAAGCAGACCCCGACCAGTTGGACCCAGTACCCCAATGTCGGCCTGAGACGACCCGAGCCACCCCGAAGGCGCCGTTCGCGCTCCACGCGGAGATCCTCCAGGGCCGCATCGGCGTCATCGGGTGCAAACCACTCCAGCAATCGTCGATCCAGCCTCATGGTGCTCCGACATCACCGATCATGACCCTCTCCGCGCCCGTGGAATTCAGATTCGTACAATGTACGCTAATGTGTACGGGCCCTGACACGAAGAGGCTTCGCACCCGTCCCCGGGCTCATGCTATTCGAGGCCTTCCGGGATCTCTACTCCGTCGATGAACACGCGGCGGACGCGGGTCCTGTAGTGGAGCGGATCCCCATCGAAAAGAACGATGTCCGCGTCCTTCCCCGCCTCCAGACTCCCGATTCTGTCCGCTACTCCGAGAGCCTCGGCCGCTGTGAGGGTGATGGCGCGCAGTGCTGTTTCCCTCTCCATCCCTCCTTTCACGGCAAAGGCGGCCATGAGGGGTAGCTCCCGCATTTGTCCCACGCCGAGGGCCTCGTCGGCCTTGATGATGACGGTGACCCCGGCCCGGTCCAGGGCGGCAGCGTTTGTGTATGAAGCCTCCTGGGTCTCCATTCTCCGAGGCCCCACGCCGATGGGCGATACGATGACCGGGATCTCACGTTCAGCGATTTCCTCGGCGAGCTTGTAGCCCTCGGAAGCACCCACGAGGACCGCTCGCAGGCCGAATTCGTCCACGAGCCGAAGTGCGGTCATGATGTCATCGGCCCGGTAGCACTCGATGAACGCCGTCATTTCCCCTTCGAGGAGGGCGGCCAGAGCTTCCAGGTTGAGGTCCCTCTTCATTGGAGGGGGCTCGGAAGAGGTGGCGTCCTCTTTTCCGACCTCCGGGTCGGTCTCGTTGGAGGTGGCCTCGGCCTCGGACGCTTCCCTTTGGGCCAGGAAGTGCTCTGCGGCGAGGAGGGCCTTGCGCACCACGTAGGCGCTGCCCATGCGTGTGGACGGGAGGCGTCCTTTGCTTCCGTGCGTGCTCTTCGGTCCCTCCCCCAGAGAAAACTTCACTCCTGCCGGCGACTCCACCGCCATCTCCTCCACCGTTCGGCCCCGGTGTTTGATCACCGCGGTCTGACCCCCGATCACATTTCGTCGGCCGGGCGAGATCATGGAGGCGGTGACCCCGGCCCGGGCGGTGTACTCAACGGACTTGAGGAACGGATTGAAGCCGTCGAGGATGCTCAGATGGGCGGTATTGGGATCGGAGACCTCATCGGCATCGGGACGATCGGACCCTCCGCCTGTGGCGAACGTCGTGTGGGCCTCGATCAACCCGGGAAGAAGCCACCCGTCTCCACCATCGATGACATCGGCACCGTCGGGGATATCCAGGTTTTGGCCCACCGCAAGGATTTTTCCGTCCTCAGCGATCACCATTCCGTTCGGGATCTCCGGACCGTTCATGGGCAGGACATGGGCTGCCTTGAACACGAGAGTTCGAGGTTCTTGGGACTGTCCGGCAACACGGCTCGGTGGCGCTGCAAGAGTCGAGATGGATGCTACAATCAGCGCAACGGAGAGAACTGCGGGGTTCCTCGGTGATCTTCCGATTTTCATCAGATCTCTCCCTCCTCTGCGGATGCCGAGCCATCGAAAACGAGCTCACCATCGATGAAGACCATCTGGACCTCCGTGAGAACGTCGAACGGGTCCCCGTCGAACAGAACCAGATCGGCATCTTTCCCCTCTTCGATACTGCCGATGCGGTCTTCGAGCCCCGCCCAGCGGGCCGGATTGATGGTGATGGCCTTGAGCGCCTCCAGTGGATCCATCCCGTATTTGACTGCGACGGCAGCCTGAAACCGCAAGAACTCCTGTTGGACGACATCGGCATCGGTCATGATGTTGACCTCGACTCCGTGATTCACGAGGAAGTCGGCGATGTTGATCAAGCGCCCATCGTCATCGAAGGTGATCATCTGAGGACCGACGACCACCATGACACCCTTCTCCGCCAGGATATCGGCGACTTTGAAGGACTCCGTTCCATGGCCGATGGACAGTTCGGAGAAATCGAATTCATCGTGAAGACGAACGGCCGTCATGATGTCATCGACCGGCGAGGCATGGACATGCACCGGGATCTCCTGGTCCAGGACCAGCATCATGGCTTCATGCCCCAGATCCCTCTTGGGTCGAACCGCAGTCTCGTTGTTCGACGCATTCTCCTCGAATTCCGAGAGAGATCGCTTGTATTCGGCCGCCTCGATCATGGCTTCCCGGACGACGTAGGCCGTTCCCATCTTGGTCATGGGGAACTTCCCCTTGCTCGCGTACCCTCCCTTCTTTCCCATGGCCATCTTCATATCCACGGGAAAACGAAGAACCATGTCGTCCACCGTTCCACCCCGGAGCTTCAAGACCGCAGACATTCCACCGATGACGTTTCCGCTTCCGGGGCGGGCGATGATGGTGGTGACCCCCTCCCGCACGGCATCGGTGAAGGAAAACCTGTGGGGTGCCACTCCCTCCGGATGAATGGAATCGATGATGCGGAGCTCGGGGGTGGATGGATCGGTGGTCTCGTTGTCTTCCGTGACCCCTCCGCTGGGGCCCAGTCCGAGGTGAGAATGTGAATCGATGAGCCCGGGCGTCAGGATCTTCCCGGTTCCATCGATGACCCTCGCTCCCTCGGGAACCGCAACGTCGGACCCGACGGCGGTGATGATGCCCCCCTCGACCAGTACCGACCCGATGAACTCCCCCCGGGTGACGGTCTTGATCAGGACATTCCGAATCAGGACAGCCTGCTCCTCCCCGGCGGTCGGATGCGCCTGGCCGCTGAGCCCATGCGATTCTCCGATCGGGAGGAGCAGGAGTAGTGAGACAAGGACCGGGATCCATCGTTGACTTGCTCTATTGACCATCGTGTCCTCCTTGGGACGGCGGGGTCGGACATGATCGACGTGCCACACCCGGCGGCTCCTGGGGCGGGCCGGAGGGTCCGGGGCCGGTAGGGCCATGCGATCTCCAGGCCACGGACCCCGTCATCCTAACGCCCACCCAGGTACCGGTAGGCCTCCTCTGTGGCCGCTAGCGCCCGCCGGGCCATTTCGGCCTCGTGCTCCAGCATCTCGGCGGGGTTCACGCCCCCGTTTCGCCAGCGCTCCAGGGCCCGCTGGGATGCCTCGATGATGGCGTCTTCGGCAGGGAAGAGGACGGTCCAGATCCCGTCCCCGTTCTCGTCCATGAGGGCCCGGGTATTGATGTAGAGGGGGCGCCGCCGCTCATCTTCGGAGGGGAAGTCGGCGTAGAGCTCGGCCCGGATGCGGTTGGCGGCGTCGTTCAGGGGCGCTGTCTCGGGACCGTCGGCCTCGGGGGGCGTGGGCCCCACGGGCCAGTAGGGAACGGTGACGCCCGTGGAGGGCTGGCCCAGGATGGTCCACATGGTGCTGAGGCGGGGATCCTCGCCGGGGAGCACTCCCTGGATGGCGGCGAAGGACACCGTGGTGTTCCGGTTGATGCTGGAGTTGTGGGGGAGGTACCCGGGGGCGTGCTGCTCCACGGAACCGGTGAAGGGGAGGGGAACCAACTCTCCCTCGTGGTTTCCGAAGCTCCTCACCTGGACTCGCACGATTTCTTCGAAGGAGATCTTCTCGGTGCGGTAGAACTCCCTCGTGAGCTCGTCGCTCTGGAGATAGCGGTCCATGCTGTAGGGAACCTGGTTGCCGTCTCGCCTTCCGTTGATGGCGAAGTTGGTCCGGATGATGTAGCCCTTCTCCCGGTTGTCGGCGTCGTAGCGCCAGTACTCGTGCCCCGCGGTTTCGAAGAAGGCCGCCTCCCCCGTGGCGTCGATGACGCCGAAGTTGGTGTTGGTGCTCCGGCCCGGTCCGTTCGTGGCCTGAAGCAGGTCCTCGAACTCCTCCACCGTGGTGCACTGCCTCAGGGCCTCGGCCATGAACCGGCCGTTCCCCATTCCCGCCTCCCCGGCGTCCAGGTCGCTGGACTGGGTGTTGATGATCGCGAACCCCACCTCGTTCACACCCATCCAGGACGACTCCGGGTTCCCGGCGTTGATGACCGAGACGAAGGGATGCTCCCCCGACGTGTTCCAGATGACCTCGTTGTCGGTGTTGGGGGCGTCCCGGGTCTTCCAGAGGATGGGACGGCCGTCCACGGTGGCGATGCCGGCGGCCACGCCGGCGGTGCATTCCTCCCCGGCCTCCTGGGCCGCGATCCGCGGCGGCCCCAACCCCGCCAGGGCCAGGGTGAGAACGGCGAAGAGAGAGAACCGGCGGAAGGACGGACGGCGGGCTCCGGAGGTTCGGTGAGAGGCCATGGATGGGGCTCCTGGTGGTCGTTTACCGGACGGTCAGCTTCCCGGGAAAAGTGCCCTTCGGCCCAGGACGGAGCAAGCAACGCCCCCGGAGCCGGAGCCCCGGGGGCGGAGGAAGAAAAGGTCTGTGGAGGAGCGGTCAGAAGCGGGGGATCCACTTCCCGAAGCCGCGCAGGAACAGGACGAATCCTGCGGCCACGGCTCCCGCCACCAGGAGGGGAATCAGATCTCCGAACTCCACGGTTTCCTCGGAGGAACGAGTGTCGGCGCCGTTTCCTTCCTCATCTGCAGTGTCGTGAAGATGGCAGAAGCTGGAGCCGGGGCGGACGTCGAGCTTGCACCGGCTCCCGCTTCGGGTCGTTCCTTCGCATCGGGCCATGATGGTCCTCCTGGGCTTGGGGTCCTGCTTCATACTACGGCCAACGACCCCGTGGGGTTCATCTGCCGGCTATCGGGCCGCCTTGTGCTCCAGGCCGATGAGCTCGGCACTCCAGGGACAGTACCAGCCCTGGTCCAGCCAGTTGCTCAGGTCATCTTCCACCGCCGAGGGGATGTCGTTGCAGGCGACGTCTGCGGTATCGGCCAGGATGGTCTGGGCGGGATCCAGATGCCAGCTCCAGGGGAGGTTGTGATCCTCCAGGCCGGGCCCCGGGAGCAGCGCGCCTATGGGGATGGTCTCGTCCGTATCACCTGTGGCCAGGAGCGTGAGCTCGTGCATGGTGTTCTGGTTGGTGACCCAGACCCTGAAGGTTTCCTCCTCCACCTTGAAGGTGGCCAGGAAGGCTCCGTCCAGCTCCGATTCCTGCTCGTCTGGGTCCATGAGATCGGGCAGGCATCCCGCCAGGGAAAGAACCGCAGCCAGGGCCGCGAAGCCTGAAGCCTTCAAACCGCCGTGCTTCATTTTCACCTCACTCCTCCGGAAACATCGTCCGCCAGGGACCCGTAGGGGTCAGCGTCCCAGGTTCTCCGATACCCGGAACCAGAGAATACCATGATGAGCATCCTCCGTCGCGTCCTCCGCCTGATTCTGAACTGGCTGAAGGATCGCCTGTAATGGATACACTTCTGAGAGACCTCCGGTTCGGCCTCAAGCTCCTGGGGAAGGAGAAGGCCTTCAGCGCCACGGTCCTGTTGACGCTGGCCGTCTGCATCGGGGCCAACTCCACCATCTTCAGCGTCATCAACACCGTCCTTCTGAAGCCTCTCCCCTACGAGGACTCGGATCGCCTGGTCACCGTCTACAACTCCTATCCCGGAGCCGGCGCGGAGCGGGCATCCAACGCAGCCCCGGACTTCTTTTTCCGCCGGGACGAGGTGGACGCCTTCCAGGAGGTGGCCAACTTCCAGGGCTGGGGCAACACGGTGGGAGACGCCGGGAGCACGGAGCGGGCCAGCACCCTCCGGGTCACGTCCACATTTCTTCCCACGCTGAGGGTGGAGCCCGTCCTGGGGCGCAACTTCACGTGGGACGAGATGGAGCCGGGCAATCACCGGAAGGTCATCCTGGGCTACGACTTCTGGCAGGAGCGGTTCGACGGCGACGAGTCGGCCCTGGGCCGGGACCTGCGGGTGGACGGAGAGCCCTTCACCATCGTGGGGGTGCTCCCGGAGGACTTCAGGGTGATGGGGATGAACGAGCCCCGGGACTTCATCCTCCCCATCCCCTTCGATCAGCAGCAGCGCACCGTGGAGTCCTGGCACAACAACAACTACTCCCAGATCGCCCGCCTGGCGCCGGGGGCTTCCATCGGGCAGGCGAGGAGCCAGATCGACGCTCTGAACAACCGGCTCATGGACGAGTGGCCCCTGCCCGATGCCCGGCAGATCCTCACCGATGCCGGGTTCCACACCGAGGTGCATCCGTCCAAGGACGTCCTTCTGCAAGACATCCAGGCCTCCCTGCTCATGCTCTGGGGCGGCGTGGGGTTCGTACTCCTCATCGGGTGCGTGAACATCGCCAACCTCATGCTGGCCCGGTCCAACGTGCGCATGCGGGAGCTGGCCACACGCCTGGCCCTGGGGGCCCCTCGCACCCGGCTGGGCACCCAGCTCCTCACCGAGGCGGTGCTCATGGGGGTGGTGGGCGGCGCATTGGGCCTCCTCCTGGGGTACGCGGGCATCCAGCTTCTGGGCATGCTGGGGGTGGAGAACCTCCCCCGGGGCGCCGAGATCGGACTGGACGGCACGGTGGCGGCCTTCACCCTCCTCCTGGGGCTGGGGGCGGGGCTGGTGTTCGGGATCATCCCCCTGGTGCACGTCATGCGCTCGGACCTGAATGCCGTCTTCAGGGCCGAGAGCCGGAGCGGTACAGCCAGCAAGCGGGCCGTCTTCCTGCGCACCGGGCTGGTGACCGGGCAGGTGGCCGTGGCGTTCATCCTTCTCATCGGCGCCGGGCTCATGCTTCGGAGCTTCAGGGAGGTGCTGGAGATCGATCCCGGCTTCGAGCCGGAGGGGGTGGTGGCGGGCTACGTCAGCCTTCCCGAGGCCCGGTATCCCGACGACGAGGCCCGGGTCGAGTTCATCCGGTCCCTCATGGAGGATGTCCGGGCTCTGCCCGGCGTGACGGCGGCCAGCATGACCACCCGGATCCCCTTCGGCGGAGGCGGGGGCAGCAGCGTCATTCTCCCCGAGGGCTACATCCCCCAGGCCGGCGAGTCCATCCTCTCTCCGGCCCGGAGCCGGGTAGCCCCCGGCTACTTCGAGGCTCTGGGCATTCCCATCGTCCGGGGCCGGGCCTTCGATGCCCGGGACGATGCCTCCGGCGAGCAGGTCATCATCATCGACGAGTGGCTGGCCAACCGGTACTTCCCCGATGAAAACCCCATAGGAAAGCGGATGCTCTACGGGGGCATGCCGGGGATGGAGGAGGACCTGGAGCCCTACATGTACCGCATTGTGGGGGTGGCGGCGTCGCACCGCCTGAACAACCTGGTGGAGAGCGAGTACGTGGGCTCCTACTGGTTCTCCCTGGCCCAGGACGCCGAGCCCTTCCTGACGCTGGTCATGAAGACCGACGGCGATCCCGACGCCCTGGTGGAGCCGGCCCGGCAGGCGGTGGCGGGGCTGGATCCCGAGCTGCCGCTGTTCGGCACCCGGACGCTCCAGGAACGCATCGACGACTCTCTCATCGAGCGCCGGACCCCCATGCTCCTCCTCGTGGTCTTCGCCGGGGTGGCCCTCTTCCTGGCCGCCGTGGGGATCTACGGGGCCCTGGCCTACTCCGTGAGCCAGCGGACCCGGGAGATGGGCGTGCGCATCGCCATGGGAAGCAGCGCCGGCGACGTGTTCAAGCTGGTGGTGGGGCAGGGGCTGAGGGTGGTGGCCATCGGGCTCGTGCTGGGAGCCGTGGGCTCCCTGGTCCTGGCCCGGCTCATCCAGTCCCTCCTCTACGGCGTGGAGCCGGCCGATCCCGGGGTCATGGCCTCGGTGGCGGCTCTCCTGGCGGTGACCGGGGTGGCGGCCTGCCTGCTTCCGGCCCGGCGGGCCACCCGCATCGACCCGGTGGTGGCGCTGACGGACTGAGGGGCTGCCGGAGCCCAAAGGAACCGGTCGGCGCGTCGGGTCCCGGTTTCCGCGCGTTCGACCCTGAACGGCGTGGTGTCCCCCAGGGGGCGCCGCGCCGTTGTCCTGTCCTGACATCCCGCGAACGGTCCCGCGTACGTTGTACCGGCGGCAGGAGAGGGGGGAGGAGGTCCCGGGGGCGGCCCGGGGCGAGGGAAGTCGAACATCAGCGGGGCAGTGAAGGATATAGACGATGAATCAGTGTTTGCGTCGGGTGGCGGGTGTGGCGGCGGGTGTGGCAGCGCTCACCCTCTTCGGTGTCCTCCAGGCGTGCGCGGATCCTGAGCCCGCGGACGAGGGAGCCCGGGCGGCGGAGAACGGGGCGCCGGCTCCCGATCCGGACCAGCTCGCCGTGTCGGCCCCCACGGGGAAGGGCCCCTTCCTGGGCCAGCCCCTCCCGGGAGATGACCCCGTGCCCTTCGCCCCCGGGGTCGTATCCACCGGGTACGCGGAGCGCGACATCGCCATGACCCCCGACGGCTCGGAGATCTACTGGGGGGTGGTGGGAAGCAACTACCAGTGGACGGTGATCATGCGGTCCCGCCGGGTGGGGGACCGGTGGACGGCTCCCGAGGTGGCGCCCTGCTGCCGGGACTCCCGCTACACGAACCTGGAGCCCCACGTGTCCCCCGACGGTCAGCACTTTTTGTGGCTCAGCGACCGGCCCGGCGGGGCCCGGGACGACATCGGCGGGCAGGACATCTGGGCCATGGACCGCCAGGACGACGACTGGGGCGAGCCCTATCCCCTCCCCGAGCCCATCAACACCACCGATTCGGAGTACTTCCCCTCCATGACCCGGGACGGGACCCTCTACTTCACCCGGGGGCCGGCGGGGGGCGGGGAGAACGTCATCTTCCGCTCCCGCCGGGTGGCGGGCGAGTTCCAGGAGCCCGAGCGTCTGCCCCCGCAGGTGAACGCCGGCCGGAACCGCTACAACGCCTTCGTGGACCCCGGCGAGCGGTTCCTCATCCTGGGCGTGGTGGGAATGGAGGACACGCTGGGGGGCACGGACTACTACATCGTCTTCCGCAGCGAGGACGACCGGTGGTCCGACCCCGTGAACCTGGGTCCCGAGGTCAACACCGAGGGCACCTTCGAGTACTCCTCCTACGTGAGCCCCGACGGCCGGTACTTCTTTTTCATGACCGCCCGCACCGACTGGGGCATGCTGGCTCCCCACGGGGAGTTCGACGCCCGGGCCATCCGGGCCATGGCCACCCAGCCCAACAACGGCGCCTGGGACATGTACTGGATGGACGCCGCCTTCCTGGAGGAGCTCAGGCCGAGAGGGTTCTGAGGGGGCGTGGCTGCGGCACCGGTCACGGCCACCCGTTCACCCATGAGATCGGCCTCATCCGGCCGGACGCTGGCCTGCTCGCCGACGGGGGCGGCACACCTCTTTTCGCGCCGCGGTAGTCGTTTCATCGGCATTCGAACGGCGGCTCTTCGCAAGACGCGGAGGGGCGTCGTTTTCTTGTCCGCTCCAGTTCGGGGGCTTCGTCAGTCGGCGGCCGAGACGAGCCGACACCGGCCGGAACGACGTGATCCTTCGATCGCATGCGTGCCGGCTCTTCGTGATCCGCGGGAGGCGTCCCTCGTCTGCGCGAGAATTTCCTGGCGATTTCCAACCGGGTTACCTAAGCTGTCCGTACCCCCCCATGACAGGCCGTGCGAATCGGCACGGGAGGAGTGCGTTGATGCCGGGGACATGCTGGGCCGCAAGGGGTCGTTTATTGGGCACTCGGATGGGATTGGGTAGCGCGGGTTCGGCAAAGGACTCAAAGGACGGAACCCGTCGGGATACACCGCTCGGCGCGGTCCGATTCCGAACAGGAGACGCCAGGCGAAGATGGCGAAAGGGGGGGGAAGGGC
>CAYXGM010000109.1:0-9766 GCA_964464555.1 uncultured Gemmatimonadaceae bacterium
ATAGGGTTAGAGGACGCCAGGAAACAGGAGAAAACAAGGCAAAAAAGGCATTTTTAGGACTCATAATCCGACGGTCGCAGGTTCAAGTCCTGCTGGGCCCACTGGCGAGGCGTTGACCGCCACCGAAGCGAAGAAGGGGGCCCCGAAGCCGGGCCCCCTTCTCGGTGCAGTGCCCCTGCCGGGTCCGTAGCACCTAAATCGGTCCCCCGCTCCCCGCCGACAGATCGTCCAGAAGGGCAATGACGTGATCGGGGTCCCCGTCCGGGTTCCGGACCAGGGCCATGGTTGCCCGGCCCCATACTTCTTCCTCCTCCCCGATCTTGAAGCGGCGCTCCGCTTCCAGGTAGCTCCTCTCCCCCCTCGAGAGGGATGCTAGCTCTCGCAGGACTGCCGGCTGATCGTCCTTGACCAGGAGCTCCACGTAGGGAAGGCCCTCCATCTCCCGGGGGGTGGAGTAGAAGACCTCGGAAAAGGAGGAATTCGTCTCCAGGATGCCCCCGTCCAGATCCAGAAGGGCGATTCCCGTCCGGGACCCCTCGAAGACGGCCCGGAAACGGGCTTCGCTACCCCGTAGCTCCTCCGCCGCCTTCTCCTCGGTGATGTCCTCCAGGGTCCCCTCCAGGTACTGGATTTCGCCCTCGGGATTCCTGTGCAGGCGGGCCGTGTTCCGCACCCTGATCACGGCCCCGTCCAGGCGCCGGATGGAGGTCTCGAATCCCCTCACCACTCCGTAGCGCTCCAGAAGCCCCCAGAACCGTGATCTGTCCTCGGGGTCGACGTAGAGTTCGCTCGAGTAGAGGCGTTGGAGGGAGTCCCGGTCAGGATAACCCAGGATGCGGATGAGGGCAGGATTGGCGTCGATGAAGGTACCGTCCGGAGCGCTGCGGAAGAGGCCCACCGGGAGGTGGTCGAACATGCTCCGGTGTCGCTCTTCGCTCTCCTTGAGAGCCCGGGCCGCCCGGGTCCGTTCGATGGCGTAGCGGATGGAGCGTTCCAGAGTCTCGGGATCGATGCGCCCCTTGACCAGATAGTCGGCGGCTCCCGCCTCCATGGCCTCCACGTCCACCTTCCGGCTTCCCCGGCCCGTGAGCATGATGACGGGGGCGCTAAGGTCCCGCTTCCCGGCCTCCCGGAGGAGGTCCAGGCCGGTTCGGTCTTCCAGGAAGTAGTCCAGAAGGTAGACGTCGTGCTCATCCCTCTGGAAGGCGTCCAGAGCCTCCTCGTAGGTCGCGACCCAGTCCAGCCGAAAGTCCACGTGCTCGGCCTGGGACAGCAGGGCCCGCGTCATCTCGAAGTCCCCTTGGTCGTCATCGACGAGCAGGACTCTGACGGTCTCGGTTTCTACCATGGCGTTCTCATTGAAGTGCCTGGAGAATGGGCGGTGCCTTCGGGGAGAATAGGCGGTGCTTTCGGGGGGCTCAAGGTTCTGGTGCTACTCGCTCCCGTCGAGGGGGGGTGGTCCGCGGAGCTTCTTCAGCCGACCCCGTCTCCTCTTGTTCTTCAGACGTCGTTTCTTCTCCCGTCCGGGAACACGGGTCCGGATTCTTCGTTTGGGCTTCCGGTTTCTGGCCTTGAGGCGGTCCCGAAGGCGGGAGAGGGCGATCTTCTTGTTTCGGTGCTGGCTCCGTTCGTCCCGGCTCGCCACCACCAGCCCCGTGGGCAGATGGGTCAGTCGGACGCCGCTCTCCGTGCGGTTCTGGTGCTGGCCACCCTTCCCACCGGCCGTGAACGTCTCGACCCGGCACTGGGAGAGAAGTTCCTCGTCGGTCTCGGGGATGGGGAAGGGCTCGTGAGCCGGCGTCTCCTCGGTCATGGGACCCAATAGAGGGCAATCCGACCGGAATCGCTATGGCAAAGGGCCGCGAGGGTCCGTTATCTTGAATCATGAGCGGCCTTTTCCGGCCCTTCGGGGCCCGGCGGAACATGGAGGTTGGCGCGGTGGGAGGATCATGATTCTGGACCGGATGGAGCAGACACCCGGGACCCGTTTCCTCTTCATCATGGCGCTGGTCGTGGTGGTGGTGGCGGGCTTGAAGCTGGCTGCGCCCATTCTCCTGCCCTTCTCTCTGGCCCTCTTCCTCGCGGTCCTCACCCTTCCCATCGTGGTTCTCCTCCAGAAACGGGGGGTCCCTACCACGCTGGCCATCTTTGTGGCCGTCCTGGTGGACATGGCCATCTTCGGGCTGGTGATCCTTCTGGCCAGTCAGTCCGTCACCGAGTTCCAGGCCAATTCCCAGCGGTATGCCAGCCGCCTCGCGGAGCTCTGGTCCTCCTGGATAGCCGGGTTGGAAAGCTCGGAATTCCCCGGAGCCGCCTCCATGGCCGAGGCCATCCAGAGTCAGGACATCGTGGACCCATCGAGGTTGGTGGGGAGTGCGACGACGGTCCTGACCATGGTGTTCAACTGGGCTTCCAACGCCTTCCTCGTCTTCCTCATCCTCATCTTCATCCTGGGGGAGGCCACGGTCTTTCCGGCCAAGTTCCGGGCCATTCTGGGCCGGAAGCAGGGCCATTCGAGCCGCCTCACCAAGATCGTCGCGGAGATCCAGGAGTACCTGGGAATCAAGACCTTCATCAGTCTGACCACGGGGATTCTGCTGGGGTCCTGGTGCTGGATCATGGAGCTGGACTTTCCGGTCCTCCTGGGACTGGTGGCGTTCGTGTTGAACTATGTTCCCACCGTCGGTTCCATCATCGCCGGGGTCCCGGCCATCCTTCTGGCCCTCATCCAATTCGACCTGGGCCACGCCCTCATCGTGTCCCTGGGGTACTTCGCGGTGAACACGGCATTCGGGAACCTCATCGAGCCCAACCTCATGGGGCGAAGACTGGGGCTCTCCACCCTGGTCGTGATCCTCTCCCTCATCTTCTGGGGTTGGTTGTGGGGGCCCGTGGGCGCCCTTCTGGCCGTGCCCCTTACCATGGTTCTCAAGATCATGCTGGAGAACACCTCCGATCTTCGCTGGGTGGCCGTGCTCCTGGACAAGGCTCCCCCGGAACCCGGCGGGGAGAGCGGCGGGCCCGATATCCCGGACGAGGGCGACTGACCGGGCTTCGGATCTTCCCCGCCGGGGGGGCGCCGAATCCCGGCTATTGGCGTCCTCCCTCTCCCACCAGCTCCAGCCCCAGCGTCTTCCCCTTCAGGACCGCGGGCACGCCTTCGACCATCCACACCGGAGCCGGAGCGCCCGTGAGGTAGTGGTCGAAGAACTGCTGCATGCGGATGGTCCAGTCCTCCTGGTTCGGCCGCTGCCTCAGACCGTGGGGCTCTCCGTTGTAATTGAACATCCAGACGGGTTTCTGCAGGCGCCGGAGGGCCATGAAGAACTCGATGCCCTGGTACCAGGGCACGGCCCCGTCCTCGTCGTTGTGGATCATGAGGAAGGGCGTCTGGACCTTGTCGGCCTCGAAGAGGGGTGAGTTGTTGATGTAGCGGAGCGTCTCCTCCCAGAGGCTCCCGCCGATGCGGCTCTGGGTGCGCTCGTACTGGAAGGCCCGGTTCATCCCGCTGGCCCAGCGGATTCCCCCGTAGGCGCTGGTCATGTTGGAGACCGGCGCTCCTCCCTCCACGGCGGCGAAGAGGTTCGTGCGGGTGATCATGTAGGCCAACTGGTAGCCGCCCCAGGAGTGGCCCTGGGCCCCGATGCGGTCCTTATCGATGTAGCCCTCGTCCACGACCTTCAGCACGCCGGGCACAACGGCGTCGATGGCGCTCTCGCCGGGGTGGCCGATCTCGTAGGGAATGTCCGGAACGAAGAAGACGTAGCCCCGGCTCACGTAGAAGCTCTGGTTCACCGACGTGCCCGGTGAGGGTGAGCGGTAGCGGTGGAGGTTGTCCGAGTTCCGCTCGTAGAAGTACACCATCATGGGGTACTTACGGGTGGGATCGAAGTTCTCGGGCTTGGCCAGGATGCCCTGCAGGGGGGTCCCGTCGTTGGAGACCCACTCCACCAGCTCCGCCGTCCCCCACAGGTACTCGTCCTGCTGGGGGTTGGCCTCGGTGATCTTCTCCATGTCCGTGAAGTCGGTATCGGTGAGCCAGAGGTCGGGAAACTCCTCGAAGCTCTGCCGGGTCAGGACCACCACGTCGGCGTCTTCAGCCTTGTCGGGCCGCCCGAAGCGGTAGTCGTCCATGAGGAGGCGCCGTGGCTCCCGGGTGCCTGAGAACTGATCCCGGTAAAAACCGTCCTGCTTGGTGTAGAGGTGGAAGGCCGAGAGGAGGGCTTCTTCTTCGGGGTCGATGCCCTCGTCGCTCCCCCCGCCGAACCTGCTGTACCCGTCGTCGTCCAGGCTGATGTACCGGAACTCGATGTCATTGGCCCGTCCCACCCCCTCGGTGAGGTTCCTGGGTGCCTCGCGGCCTGCGGGATCCAGGGCCCAGATGTCGAACCGATCGTAGATCAGGAGGGCTTCGTCATCTTCCAACCAACCGGGGCTCCCATAGGGGTAAGGGGGCTGGGGATGGTCGTCGAGCTCGTCGTGCACGGGGAAGGGAAGGGTCGCGGTGGCGTTGTGCATCTCCCGGGTAGCCACGTCCATGATCATCCAGGCCCGGGCCTCCCCGTCCCACCAGCTCAGATGGTCGGCATCGGGCGAGAAGTCGGGCTGCCACCGGGTCTTCTCCAGGATGAGCTCGGCCTCGCCCGTGGCCGCGTCCAGGAGGTACACGTCGTAGAAGGAGTCCTCGTGGGAAACGTACCAACCGTACTTGACCATGGTGTTGGTTCCCGCCAGGGCCAGATCTCCATCGCCTCCCTGGCTGATCCTCACCTCGGAAATGTCCAGCCTGCCGAGCTGAACCACCTCCAGGTCGTCGGTGGAGGCGTAGGCCAGGTAGGTGCGTTCTGCTTCCCGTTCGGCCCGGACCTTCTGCATGGGCTGGATGAGGGGATCCTTCCAGTTCCAGATGTCCACTTCCACCCGGTCGTCTTCGGGGACGTCCTCCAGCTCGCTCTCGAAGGGAGGCGGCGCCGTTCCGAAGAGGATCCGGCTCCCCTCGTCGGAAAAGGAAACGTTCCCGTGCTCGCTGACGAGCCACCCCTCGGGGACACCCTGGGTGCCGGTGGTGGCCACGGCCCGGGCGTCCTGACCCAGGACGGCATGGTAGAGGGTGAAGGCCGGCTCGTCGGCCTCCCAGTCGTCCCGGTTGGTGAGGAAGGCCACCTGGGTTCCGTCCTCGTCCAGGGCGATCTCGGTGTACTCGCCCTCTCCGGTGAGGACGGAGGCCGCTTCGCCGGAAGATGTCCGAACGGCGTAGACACCGTCGGCGGTTCCGTCGTCGTTGGAGGCGGCGTAGACCAGCCAGGTGCCGTCCTCGGTGAAGGTGTAGTCCGTCACGTTCTCGAAGCGGTATTCGTTCCCGCTGTCCAGATCTCGAAGGACCAGAGGATGGCCTTCCTCCTTGTCCCGGTCGGAACCTTCTTCTTCCTCCTCCTCCCCGGCGGGCTCTTCCGCCTCGGGCTCCTCCGCTTCCGCTGCCTCCTCCGAGGCCTCCTCCTTTTCGAGGAGATAGGCCACGTAGGCCCCCTCCTCTTCGGGGATCCGCCACGACCGGACGCTCCCGGCCCTGAAGAAGTCACTGGTCAGGACGTTCCCTGAGAAGGCCTCGGCCAACGGGATGACGCCCAGGGAGTCGTCGGGCATCTCGTCCCGGTCGGCTTCGGCCTCCTCCAGGGAGTCCACCACGGATTGCATCGGGTCGATGGTGAAGACCAGGAACCGGGAATCCGGGGTGATGGCCGGGCTGGATCCCCGCTCCACCGCCCCGACCATGGCGGGCCCTGAGCGAACGGAACGGAGGGTGAGGGTGCCGTCGGCCTCCCGGGCGGTGATCACGTAGGTGATCCAGTTTCCGTCGGCCGAGAGGGTGGTGGAGCGGATGGACTTCCACTCGTCGTAGCTGTCGTGGTCCAGGGGCCGTTTCTGGGCGGAGAGCGCCAGAGGGATGGCCAGCAGGAGCAGGATCGGTGCGATGAATCCGAATGCGGAGCGTCGTAGAGTCATGAGGCGGACCGGAGCTGAAGTGATGGAAGGAGGAGCTGCTCTCCTCCGGGGTCAGCGGGGTCATCATCGGAGGTTTTGACCGCCGGTGCAACCGGAGGCCCCCGGCCGACCCGGGTAGGGGAATCGAGAAAACCGGGATCCCAACTTGCCCTCCATGCCCCCCCGGGGGATATTGCCCCGGATCCCAGCCCCTTCGGGGGCGTCACGACAACGCAGTGGAGGAGTCAGGTATGACCCAGACCGCTCAAGGCACACCCGGTCCCCCCGAGGGCGGATTCTTCGGCCACCCCAGGGGGCTAGCCACCCTCTTCTTCACGGAGATGTGGGAGCGTTTCTCGTACTACGGTATGAGAGGGGTCCTGATCCTCTTCATGGTGGACGCCATCCAGACCGGCGGGCTGGGGATGACGGACGGAACGGCCGCTGCCATCTACGGCCTTTACACTGCCGGCGTCTACCTCCTGGCTCTCCCCGGGGGCTGGGTGGCCGACCGGATCACCGGGGCCCGGAACGCCGTGTTCTACGGCGGGGTCCTCATCGCGGCGGGACAGTTCACCCTGGCCTTCTATTCCACCGTCCCCGCCGGGTTCTACGGCGGGCTGGCCCTCATTGTCCTGGGCACGGGTCTTCTCAAGCCCAACGTGAGTGCCATCGTCGGGGATCTTTACCCTGAAGGAGGCGCCCGAAGGGACGCCGGGTTCAGCGTCTTCTACATGGGCATCAACATCGGCGCCTTCATCGGCCCCATCATCTGCGGTTACCTGGGCGAGAGCATCGCCTGGAAGTACGCCTTCATGGCCGCAGGAACGGGAATGGTGCTGGGGCTGATCCAGTACAAGGTGGGGGCCGGCCTTACCGATATGGGAGGCAAGCCCGACCTCCGGCCCGAGGAGAAGAAGCAGACCAACCAGGTGATGGCAGGTGCCCTCGGGGCCCTGGCCGCCTTGGCAGTGGTCCTCTACTTCCTCCAGAGTCAGGGTCGCATCTCCATCACACTTCAGCAGGCTGCCGGAGGCACCGGCGTCGTCATCGTGGGCCTGGCGGTGGTCTACTTCGCCTACCACATCCTCTTTGGCTCCTGGACTCCGGTGGAGAAGAAGCGGCTCGGCGTCATCTTCTTCCTCTTCATCGGCGCGGCCCTCTTCTGGTCCGGATTCGAACAGGCCGGCTCCAGCATGAACCTCTTCGCCGAGCGTCTCACCGACCGGGTCATCCTCGGCTGGGAGGCCCCGGCGAGCTGGCTCCAGGCCATCAATCCCATCTTCATCATCGCCTTCGCCCCCGTCTTCGGGTGGCTCTGGGTGGCTCTGGGGCGCTTCAATCCCTCGCTGGCCGCGAAATTCGGACTGGGGCTGGTGCTCCTGGGCATCGGTTTCCTGGTCATGGCCTGGGCCGCCGTGTACGCGTCGCCTGAACACGGCGTGAGCCCCATGTGGCTGGTGGCGACCTACTTCCTCCACACCAGCGGGGAGCTCTGCCTGAGTCCCATCGGACTCAGCGCCACCACGAAGCTCTCGCCCAAGCCCCTGGTGGGGCAGATGATGGGAATCTGGTTCATGGGTGCCGCGCTGGGGAACCTGGTGGCCGGGCTCGTGGCCGGTCAGATCGAGACGCTGCCACTGACCCAGCTCTTCGGCACGGTGGCGGCCATCGTCATCGGCTCGGGAATCCTCTTCATCCTCTTCAAGGGGCCCATCACCAAGTTGGCCGAAGGCGTGGAGTAGCTCTTTCCACTACCGGCCCACGCTGGCCGGGAGCGAGGTTCAGCGGAGGCGGCGGGCCAGGAAGGCCGCCGCCTCTTCCTCTGCCCAGAAGCGGGGGCGGCCGGGAACGCTTCCCGACACGAACCCCACGTGCCCGCCACTTCTGGTGACGAGGGGGGTGAGTGCGGAATTCTCCTCCATTGACCCGTGTGGGATGGCGGTAGGCGGGAGGAAGGGGTCGTTCAGGGCGTGGAAGAGGAGGGTGGGGACACGGACGGCCGGGAGAAAGGGGCCTGAGCTGCACAGCCGGTAGTAGTCCTCGGCGTCCCGGAAGCCGTGGAGGGGCCCCGTGGCCCGGTCGTCGAACTCCCTCAGGTTGCGGGCGGCCAGGGCCGCATCCAGGTCCAGGAGGGGGCGTAGAAGCTTCTCCTTGGCCAGGATCTTCCCTTTGAGAGAGTCCAGGAAGTAACGGGTGTAGAATCGGCCCAGTGCGCTCCGGTTCAGGTGGGCAACGCCGGCAGCCAGGTCGTAGGGCACGGAAACGGCCACCGCTGCCTCGAGGAGTTCCCGGCCGCCTTCCTCCTCCTCGCCCATGAGCTTGAGGAGGACATTTCCTCCCAGGGAGTAGCCCAGGGCGGCAAGGGGCCGGCCCGGAAAGCGGTTCCGGAGCTTCTCCAGGACCCACCGAGGATCTCCGGTTTCCCCCGAATGATACAGCCGGGGCAGCCGGTTGGGTTCCCCCGAGCACCCGCGGAAGTTGAGGGCCACGGAGGAAAGGCCACGCCGGGCCAGGACACCCATGGCGTACAGGACGTAGGGACGCCGGCTGAAACCCTCCAGCCCGTGGAGGAGGAGCACCAGGGGGGCGGAAGGTTCCGGTTCCGGCACGAAGTCCAGGTCCAGGAAGTCACCATCGGGCGTGGTCCAGCGCTCCCTTCTCAGGGGAGGACGCCCCTCCGGACGCAGGTATTTCCCGCCCAGGGTCTGGAGGTGTCCTCCTGGAAGCCACCAGGCCGGCCGGAAGGAACCCCGTCCCGGACCGTCCTTCGCTGCACGGTCCTCCTCTCTCCGGTTCATGGGGGGGAAGATAGTGGGAGCGTGATTCGGGTCCCAGCCCTGGTGTCCGGGGGGGGGCGGGGTCCATCTTCCGCCCCACGATCATGAGCACCTCCCACGATGCCCGTCCGGTCCTCCACCCGGGGCTCGCCCTCATGGGGGCCGTAACGGCCGTTTCCTTCGCCGGCCCCCTGGTCCGGTTCTCCACCGCCCCGGCGCTGGTCATCTCGGCGTGGAGGCTCCTCTTTTCCGTGGGGATCATCGCAGTCATCCTCCTGGGCCGGGGAAGCGTACTGAAGGGGGTGCGCCTGAGCCGGGAGGATCTCTTCCTGGGTGCCGGAGCGGGATTCCTCCTGGCGGGTCATTTCTGGGCCTGGGTGGCGTCCATCCAGTTCACCACCATCGCCTCCTCCTCGGTGCTGGTGAGCACTCAGCCCCTCTTCGTGGCGGGGCTCTCCGTGGCCTTCCTGGGGGAGCATCCCTCGCCGAGGCAGTGGGCGGGGATC
The DNA here is from genome assembly GCA_964464555.1 of uncultured Gemmatimonadaceae bacterium. Lineage (GTDB taxonomy): Bacteria > Gemmatimonadota > Gemmatimonadetes > Longimicrobiales > Gaopeijiaceae > CAYXGM01. Next base: position 9,269 of record CAYXGM010000109.1, read on the forward strand.
CTGGTGGCCGTCGTAGGGGCGGGCATCATCGGTTGGGGCGACTTCGGCCTGGGGCCCCGGGCCCTCTTCGGGGACGCACTGGCCCTGGGAGCGGCCATCATGGCCGCCGGGTACTTCTCCATCGGCCGAAAGCTCCGCAAGAAGCTCGACCTCTGGGGGTACACGGGAATCGTCTACGGGTCTTCAGCCCTCTTCCTGACCCTGGGGGTGCTTCTTTCCCCGGGAATGCCCCTCACCGGATACCCCCTGCAGGACTGGGCCGTCTTCCTGGCCCTGGCCGCCGTACCCATGATGATCGGGCACACGGGGATCAATTATGCACTCCGGTACTTCCCAGCCTACGTGGCGAATCTGGCCTCCCTGGGGGAACCCGTGGGGGCCACCCTCCTCGCCTGGCTCCTCCCGGCCATCAACGAGGTGCCCCCGCCTCAGACCTTTCTGGGAGGGGTCCTGGTGCTGGGGGGGATCGCCCTGGGGACCCTGGGCGTCAGGCCGGAG
>CAYXGM010000110.1:0-9526 GCA_964464555.1 uncultured Gemmatimonadaceae bacterium
GGAAAAAAGGAATCTCTTCCTGGTCCAGGTACCCCAGAAAACGGACCACGTCCGCGGCTCCTGATTCCTCCGCCAGGCGTTCCAGCGCCGGCTTCTCGGGGCCGTCCCCGGCGAGCTCGACACGCACCGGGCCGGGGCCTTTTCTCTCATGCAGGATCGCTGCAGCCCGGACCAGGGAGCTAAAGTCCTTTGAACCGTCCATCCGGCCCATCATCCCCACCCTGAAGGCTGCTCCCGAGGATTCTCGTGGCTCACCCGAAGGAGCATACCGCTGTAGATCGATCCCGTTCGGGATCACAGCGCTGCGGCCCAGCGCCGGCAAGGGAACCCCCCGGAAGGGATAACATTCCCGGTACTCCTCGGACAGAAACACCACGGACGAGGATGCCATCAGCGCCGCCAGGGACCGAAGCTGGTCCGGGATGGTCCGGAGTTGGAGGGGTTGGTGCTCCACCAGGGTGAGAAAGGGGACGTCCCCGCCGATCCGGAGCCTTCCCAGTTTCAGCGGGGCATAGTGCGTGTGCCAGGCGACGCCCCTGGGACGCATGGCTTGTACGGCCTCACCCAGAGCCCGGGCTCCGGCCCAATCCAACCGGCCCTGCTTTTCCACCCTGGCCAGCCTCTCCACCCCCAGGTATTCCTCTGGACGGGGGAGGAAATCCCCGGGGGCCGCATAGAGACAGGCTCCGGAACGAATCCCCCGGGCGTTCAGCTCCCGGGTGAGCTCCCGGACTACCGTGGCGTGTCCCCCCAGTCCCCCGTAGAGGATGTGGAGGAGATCGACCCCGCCGTCCCGTCCACCTCCTGCCGTGGTCACGCCTCTCCCCTCGTCCGCAGCCAGAGCTCCAGGGTCAGGAGGGCCCAGATGACCTGGGCGTGGTCGGCCCGCCCCCCCTGGTGCTCGTCCCAGAGCCCTCGCACGGCATCGGCCCGGAGCCACTCCCCCGTGCGGGCGTCCGGCGCCAGGAGGGTCTCCTCCACACGGGGCCGCCAGCCTTCCCTGAACCACCTGGGCAGGGGGACGGCGAACCCCATCTTGGAGCGCCGTAGAACCCCGTCGGGCAGGAGGTCCCGAAAGGAGTCCTTCAACAGCCCCTTGAGCCGCATGCGGGGGGTCCGGACCGAATCCGGCAGGGAAGCGGCGAACTCCACGAGCTCCGTGTCCAGGAGGGGGGAGCGGAGCTCCAGCCCATGGGCCATGGAGTTCCGGTCGGCCTTCACCAGCAGATCCTCGGGAAGGTAGGTGTGGAAGTTCATGGCCAGAGCCCGCCCCATGGGCGTAGCTCCCTCGGCCTCCTCCATGGGAACCCGGAGGCTCGAGAGGAGCTCCTCATGGGCGGCGTCCTCCCCTCCCATGGCCTCCAGTGCCGCATCCCGGGCGTCCTCCTTCAGGACGGTCAGGGGGTCTTCGGCCAGATAACCGACCCACCGAAGCCACCGCTCCTCCAGGGGAAGGCCGGCGGCCCGGAAGAACCGCAGGGCCCTTCTCGTAGGGTGGCGGAAGTTCGGATGGTGGGGAAGGGTGCGACTCAGCGCGTGTCCCAGGACCACCAGAGGTGCCGGTAACGCCTCGGCCAGACGCATTCCACCGAAGCGTGGATACCCGGCAAAAAGCTCATCTCCGCCGTCGCCGGTGAGGGCCACGGTGACGCTCTGCCGGGTCAGCCTGGAGACCAGCCAGGTGGGGATGGCCGAGGAGTCGCCGAAAGGCTCGTCGTACGCCCTCACCAGATCCTCGGTCAACTCGAAGGAGTCGGCGTCCACCCTGAACTCGGTGTGGTCGGTGCCGAAGCGTCGGGCCACGCGACGGGCCCAGGCCGACTCGTCGTAGACGGCGTCTCCCACGAAGCTGATGCTGAAGGTACGCACCGGCTCGGACTCGAGCTCGGCCATGAGGCCAACCACGATGGAAGAGTCCACCCCCCCCGAGAGGAAGGCTCCCAGTGGAACGTCGGCAAGGAGCCGGCGTTTTACGGCGTCCCGCACCAGGGTTCGCACCGTCTCCCTGGCCTCCCCTGACGGGATGGGAACGGGACGGAAGTCGGGGTTCCAGTAGCGCCTGAAGGATTCCCTCCCCTCCCCGTCTACCATCAGAGTGTGGGCCGGAGGGAGCTTGGTGACCCTGCGGTGGAAGGTGCCCGGGGCCGGGACGTAGCCGTAGGCCAGGTAGAGGGGAAAAGCGGCCGGATCCAGGGAATCATCGGCCTCGGGCAGGGCCCAGAGCGCCTTCATCTCCGAGGCGAAGGCCAGGAGACCGGGCTCCCGGTACAGGAAAAGGGGTTTCTTGCCGGCCCGGTCCCGGGCCAGGAGGAGTCTCCGCTCCCGATCGTCCCACAGACCGAAGGCGAACATGCCGTCCAGTCTCTTCACTACGTCGTCGCCCCACTCCTCATAGCCGTGGACGATGACCTCGGTGTCGCTTCGGGTCCGGAACCGGTGACCGGCGGCGGCAAGCTCTTCCCTCAGCGACCGGAAGTTGTAGATCTCCCCGTTGAAGACGACCTGAACCGTTCCGTCCTCATTGCCCATCGGCTGCTCGCCGGTCTCCAGATCGATCACCTTCAAACGTGCGTGGCCGAGGCAGCAGGCACCTGACGGGGAAGCAAAGGCCCCGAAACCGTCGGGGCCACGGTGGCGTAGCCGTTCCGCCATGGCCCGGGCCAGTGGTTCGGTGGCAGGGGGGGCTGAACCCCGGAGTCGGAGAACACCCGCAATTCCGCACATCCCTCAGCCCCGACGCCTTCCCTGATGGGAGCGGGAATGGGGAATCGTCGGCTCTCCCTCCCTTCCCCGCCTGAACAGGACCGACTGCTTTCGCATACGTTTCCTCTGCTCGAACCAGGGGCGGAGTGCCGCCACGCCGACCCCGGCAAAGATGAAGAACAACGGCATGATCTGGGCCCTGTGCCGGTAGGCCGTCCCGAAGTTCCCCTCCACCAGCGCGTAGCTGGTGGTCACCACCAGGAGGACGGCGAAGGGGATGATGTTCAGGTGCCCTCCCCTTACGGCCGCACGCCGCATCCCCACCAGGGAGAGGAGGAACACGGGGTACCAGAGGAAGGTTTCGGGGGCGGCAGCAGCCTGGAGGGAGGTCTCGATGGCCCAGGGAAAGGGAGCGAAGAGGAGGTAGGCGAACCCTAACGGAAGATAGAGAAGGCTCCCGCCCAGGGTCGTGGTGTCGTGTTCGGGTCCGTACGCCGAGGTAGCACCAAACTGGAGACCCTCCCGCATGCGAGTAGCCGAAGAGAAAGGATCCTCCAACACCTCGGCGGGAAAGAGGTCCAGGCGGTCGGCGAGGAAGGAGAGAAAACCCACCAGGATCGTCCCCCCCACGAGGGTCTGAAAGAGGTGGCCGGGGCGAACAGCGGCCACCGCTCCAAGGACCAGCCCGGCCACGCAGAGAAACCCCATGTAGTCCCTCAGCGCCGTCAGCATCACGACGGCCAGCCCCAGGACCGCGAGGTTGAGGGGGTGGGGATGCCGGAAGGTCCGGACCCCATAAAGCACCGTCAGGGTCACAGCGAACGCCGCCAGGGCGTCCCGGATGTTGAGGACCGACCAGAGGATGAGGGAGGGGAAGAAGGCCGTGAAGATCGCCACGGTCTTGGCCACTTCCTTGCCCATGAGCTCCCTGGCCAGCTTGAAGGAGAGGACCACCGTCCAGAGCCCCGCGAAGAGGTTCAGGACCACGGCGGCCCAGGACGGGTCGCCCAAGAGGTAATGGAAGACCGCGTTCAGGTGATAGTAGGACGGAAGGATGCCCTGCCCCGGAATCTCGGGCCGGGGGCCGAGTCCCTGCCAATGGAGGCTGATGGCGGATCCCAGCCGTTCGTACCCGATGGAGTCGAGGACGAAGAAGTTGGGCGAAAAGACGTAGTGCACCACGAGCATGGCGCCGAAGCGGGCCAGCATGGCCAGGAACACCAACCGGACCAGCCATCCCCGAAGATCCGGATCCCGCTCTCCGGCAACCAGCCCGAAGGTGAGGATGGCCAGGAAGAGAGACTCCAGGGTCAGGGGTAGCACCAACTCCGGCCGGGCCACCAGACCCGTTCCCAGACCGAACCCGGCCACCACCAACAGGAGGCCTAAGACGGGCACCAAGCTCGGCCGTCGGTAAGGGTTCATGCCTCCCCGGGAGTAGAAGAAACCGCCAATCCGTCGATACCAACATTACACGGGCGTAGCGCCCGGCTCAACGTCACTCGACCCCCCCCCACCCCCCACAAACCCTCTCCCGCGCATGCCCCTACATCGAAGAGGCCCCCGACCCTCCCTGGAGCCGGCGGCCTCTCTCGATGGTCCGCGAAGGGTACGGAGCGCCGGTCACCCGACGCCTCCCCCCCTACATCTCGACGATCTCCACACCCTTGGCGGGAGCCTTGGTGATGCGGTTCGATTTGATGCAGGTGGTGCAGACCTTCACGCGACGGCGCTGGCCCTCGTCGTCGATGATCTTCATGGACTGGAGGTTCGGCAGCCAGCGGCGCCGGGTCTTGTTGTTGGCGTGGCTCACGTTGTTCCCCGTGGCGGGGCCCTTGCCACACACGTAGCACTTTCTGGCCATCGTTCTATCGCCTCAAACGTCGTAAGTCGTTCTATCGTGGGAAGGACGACGGAACACCGGCCCGTCCTTCATCTGTCACGGTCCGCGTCACCGGACCCGCCCGGCTCCGGTCGCCGCTACTGACTAGCTCCCGCTTCCGCCCCCGCCTTCACCACCCTCTTCACCACCCTCTTCACCACCCTCTTCCTGGCCGGGCCTGCGGATGGCCGTAGCCTGGATGTAGGGCGAGCCCACGGCGAACTCGGCCACGATCTTGTCGCCCTCGTTGGGGAAGGCCCCCGCCGAGTCCCAGGCTGCCAGCACTTCGTCGGTGAGGGTCTGCACGGGACCCACCACCGCGATGGTGGACTGGAGCATGACCTCGGTGCCGGCTTCCACCAGCTCCGGGGCCATCTTCACCAGGAAGGGCTGATCGTCCGGGCCGATCCAGAAGGCCTGGGGACCCAGCCGGCTGGCCACCCGGGCTCCCGTGACCTCAACCACCAGGCCCTCGTACTGGGCCGGGCCGGTCAGGAAGGTATCCTGGGGCATGGTCACCGAGGCGCCGGACTCCTCCTCGGCGGACTCCTCCTCGATGGCGACCTGCGTGGGCTCGGCGGTGATGTTGAGCCAGTACAGAAACCCGCCGACAGCCACGAAGGCCAGGATCATCAGGGGGAGGGTGAGATTCTCTGCAGCCCCACGTCGGGATCCGAAGGTGCCCATGATCCGTGTCCCTTTCCTTTATTCAGAGCCCTTTTCAACCAGTTCGATGAGGGCCATCTCCGCCGCGTCGCCCCGACGGTTCCCGAGCTTGAGGATCCGGGTGTACCCACCGGGCCTCTCGGCAAACCGGGGTCCAAGGTCGTCGAAGAGCTTTCCCAGAACCTCCCGGTCCTGGATCTTCCGGGCCGCCAAGCGGCGGGCGTGAAGATCGCCCCGTTTCGCCAGCGTGATGATCCGCTCTGCGAAGGGGCGGAGCTCCTTGGCCTTGGCTGTAGTCGTCTCGATCCGCTCGTGGCGGAAGAGCGACGTGGCCATGTTCCGCAGGGTTGCCCTCCTGTGGGCAGCCGTACGGTTCAATTTCCGGCCCTTTTTCCGATGTCGCATCGGTCGCGTCCTAACCTAGGGCTTGGGGTTCCGTCTGCCTAGTGTCCGAAGCTCCGATCATGGGCCGTCAACACCGGCCGTCGGAGCGGGGCCACCGGGGGCCTTCGGGCACCCGTTCGTCTATTCGTCTATTCGTCGACTTCCGAGATCGAGATCCCGGCCTCTTCGTCTTCTTCCACGAAGAAGAGCTGGCCGTCGTCCCCCTCTTCGAGCTGCATGCCGAAGCGGAGGCCGTGCTCCTCCAGGAAATCGCTGATCTCCTTGAGGGACTTCTTGCCGAAGTTCTCGATGCCCAGCATCTCCTCTTCGGTCTTCTGCACCAGATCCCCGAGGGTCTCGATCTCTTCCTTCTGCAGCGAGTTCCGGGACCGGACGCTCAACTCGGCCAGATCCTCGATGGGCCTGCTGAACAGGTCCTGTAGCCGCTCCGGGACCGGCACGGCGCCCGGAGGCGTCACCTGGGGAAGGCCGCCCTCACCGAAGTAGAGCATGTATTCCAGGTGCTTCCTCACCAGGTCCGCGGCGTAGCGCACTGCGGACTCGGGATCCAGCGACCCGTCGGTCTCCACCTGCAGGGTCAGCCGGTCGAAGTCCGTGCGCTGACCCACCCGGGTCTCCTCCACGGTGAAGTTGGCCCGGCGGACGGGATTGTAGATGGAGTCCACCCGCACCAGGTCCACCGGGGCGCCCCGGGGCAACTCGTGCTGGTCGGCCAGGACGAAGCCCCGCCCCTTGTTGACCATGAATTCCACGTGGATGTCCCGGTCCTCCTGCAGCGTCATGATGTGATGATCGGGATCCAGGATCTCCACCGAGGCCGGCGCGTTGATCATGGACGCCGTCACGGGCCCGGCCTTCTTCACTTCCAGTTGGAGGGTGGCCTCGTCCACGTCCTCGTCCATCCCTACCACCAGGGCCTTCAGGTTCTGAATCACCTGGTGGACGTCTTCCACCACGCCCTGGATGGTCTGGTGCTCGTGCACCACACCGTCGATCCGAAACGCCCAGACCGCCGCGCCGCGGAGCGAGGAGAGGAGCACCCGGCGAACGGGGTTCCCCAGGGTGTACCCGAAGCCCCGCTCCAGGGGCTCGATGATGAACTTGCCCGATCTCTCGTCCTCCGAGAGATCCACGATCTCGAGTCGTTCGGGCAGTACCAATCCGGTCAGATCTAACTCCACCGTATCCTCCGCGCCTTTTGAGGCAACAGCTTTTGAACTCCGCTAAGGGACGGGCCCTCCGGACCCGGCGCTCCCGGCCGGGTCCGGAGCCGGGAACCTACTTGGAGTAGAGCTCCACGATGAGCTGCTCCTGGACGGCCAGGGGGATGTCCTGCCGCGTAGGTTGACGAACCATCCGTCCCACCCGGTTCTTCTCGTCCAGGGCCAACCAATCGAGCAGCTCCGGACGGGTCCGGGACTCCAGGCTCTCCTCGATGAGGCCCAGGTTCCGGCTCCTGGACTTCACGGCCACCTCGTCGCCCGCCGAGACCTTGTAGCTGGGCACGTCCACCACCCGCCCGTTCACCTCTACGTGCCGATGGCGCACCAGTTGCCGGGCAGCGGCCCGGCTGGCGGCGAAGCCCATCCGGAAGACGATGTTGTCCAGTCGGGACTCCAGGGCGACGATGAGGTTGTCGCCGGTGATGCCCGACTGCATGTCCGCCTTCTCGAAGAGGTTCCGGAACTGGTTCTCTGCCAGCCCGTACATCCGCTTCACCTTCTGCTTCTCCCGGAGCTGCACCGCGTAGTCCGACTGCTTGCGGCGCCTGGCCTGGGCCGGGCCGTGATGACCCGGCGGGTAGGCCCGCCGTTCCACCGGACACTTCTCGGTGTAGCACTTGATTCCCTTCAGGAAGAGCTTCTGGCCTTCCCGGCGGCATAGCCTGCAAACAGGTCCTTTATAGCGTGCCATCGATCACTCCGTCACACCCGCCGCTTCTTGGGCGGCCGGCAGCCGTTGTGGGGAAGGGGCGTAACGTCCTGAATGGACTTGATGTGCAGGCCGGCGGAGGCCAGGGCCTGGATGGCCGACTCACGGCCCGAGCCCGGTCCCTGGACACGCACGGTCACCCGCTTCACACCCAGAGCGGCGGCCTCCCGGCCGCACTGCTCGGCGGCCACGGTGGCCGCGAAGGGAGTGGACTTCTTGGAGCCCTTGAAGCCGGCCTTCCCGGCGCTGCCCCAGGCCACCACGTTCCCCTGGGTGTCGGCAATGGTGATGAGGGTGTTGTTGAAGGTCGCCCTGATGTAGGCAACCCCCTCGGCCTCCACCACTTTCTTCGTGCGCTTCGTCTTCCCGCGAGCGCTCTTCGGCTTTGCCTTTGCCACGCGTCGCCTTCCTTGATTCCCTCAGGTCAATCCTCGAACAACGGAAAAGGAGGACGGGTGATCCGGGCCCGTGAAGGGCCGGGGTCCCGCCTCCTTGCGTCTTATTACTTCTTGGGGGCCCTCTTCTTCCCGGCGATGGGCCGGCGCGACCCCTTGTGGGTCCTGGCGTTGGTGTGGGTCCTCTGCCCCCGGACCGGGAGTCCCCGGCGATGCCGGAGGCCTCGATACGATCCGATGTCCATGAGACGCTTGACGTTCATGGACATCTCGGTGCGCAGGGCACCCTCCACCTTGTAATCTCCCTCGATCTGGCGGCGAAGGGCGTTGATCTCCTCGTCGCTCAAGTCATGGGTTCTGCGATCCGGGTCGACCCCGCAGGCATCCACGATCTTCTTGGCCCGGGTGCGGCCGATGCCGTAGATGTAGGTCAGGGCGACTTCGATGCGCTTGTTCCTTGGAAGATCGACGCCTGCTATACGTGCCATAACTGATCAACCCTGCCGCTGCTTGTGTCGGGGATTCCGCTTGCAGATGACCCGGACGACACCGCGGCGACGAATCACCTTACAGTGTTCGCAGATCGGCTTTACGCTGGTTCTCACCTTCATGGGAATCACCCCGGTCCGTTGATTACAGAGCTTTGAAGTATAACCGAAACGTCACGGTGCCTCAAGAAGTTCCGGCCCCGGTCCCGGGAGGACCTGAACCCCCTCCGGAACCGTCCCCGTGAGGACCCGGGGACCCTCCTGCGTCACCGCGATGGTGTGCTCGTAATGAGCCGACGGCTTACGATCGGCCGTCACCACCGTCCACCGGTCCTCGAGTGTCTTGATCTGGTCCGTGCCGGCCCCGAGCATGGGCTCGATGGCCAGCACCATTCCATCCATGAGAACGGGGCCCTGACCCGGCCGGCCCACATTCGGCACCTGGGGCTCCTCGTGGACCTCCCGTCCCAGGCCGTGTCCTACCAGGTCCCGGATGATGCCGTACCCGGTGCCCTCCACACGGGCCACGACCGCGGCTCCGATGTCCCCCACGTGATTGTCCACCACGGCGGCCTCGAGGGCCCGGTAGAGGGATTCCTCCGTCACCGTCAGCAGGTGCCGGACCTCCTCGCTCACCTCCCCCACGGGGAAGGTCCACGCCGAGTCCGAGCACCACCCGTCCAGCTTCACTCCCACGTCGATGGTGAGGATGTCCCCCTCCTTCAGGCGCCGCTTCCGGCTCGGGATTCCGTGCACCACCTCGTCGTTCACCGAGGTGCACACGCTCCCGGGAAAGCCGTAGAGCCCCTTGAAAGCGGGCTCGGCCCCGTTGTGGGAGCAGATGAACTCGTCGGCGAACCGGTCCAGCTCCCCGGTGCTCACGCCCGGACGGATCCGGGACCGCATCTCGGCAAAGAGATCGGCGATGATGGCGCCGCCCCGGGCGATGACCTCCATCTCTCGCTCGGTCTTGAGCTGAATCACCGGGAAATCATCCTCGCATCAGTCACCGGACAGGCACCGGCCGCGCCGCCTCTGCGGCGCCGGCGCCCTAG
>CAYXGM010000111.1:0-9440 GCA_964464555.1 uncultured Gemmatimonadaceae bacterium
ATTCAGGCGGAATTCGGGCAAAAGGGGTATTCCCTTCGCGCCACCACCCACTATATCTTGTGGTGTGCTCTCAGTTGACCGGACCCGCCTCCGTGCGGGAGAGGACTATCCAACTGACCTGTCCGAGTTCGACAGGTTCTTCCCGGATGACGCGGCCTGCGAGCGCTACTTGGAGCGCCTGCGCTGGCCGAACGGCTTCGTGTGCCCGTGGTGCGGCGACACGCGTAAGCCGTGGCGCACGACGCGCGGCCCTTGGCTCTGCCCCGGGTGTCGGCGGCGGGTGTCGGTGACGGCTGGGACGATCTTCGAGGGGACACGTAAGCCGCTCAAACTGTGGTTTATCGCCGCATGGGAGATCACGGGGCACAAGTACGGAGCTAACGCTCTCAATGTCAAGCGCATGCTCGGCGTCGGGAGCTACAAGACCGCCTGGTCTTGGTTGCACAAGTTCCGCCGCGCCATGGTCCGACCTGGCCGCGACGGTCTCGGCGGCGTGGTCGAGATCGACGAGACCTACGTCGGGGGGGAGGAGTCAGGCGTTCGAGGCCGTTTCACCGACAAGAAGGCGATCGTTGCCGTCGCGGTCGAGGTCAAGGACGAGGGCTACGGCCGGGTGCGGCTCCGCCACATCCCGAACGTGCAGACAGACACGTTGGAGCGGTTCGTGACGGACGTGATCGCGCCGGGGGCCACCGTTCACACGGATGGTTGGACGGGCTACCGGAGGCTCAACCAACTTGGATACGACCATGTCGTGACGAACCAGTCGAAGTTCGACGACCCCGCGCATGTCCTCATGCCCGGCGTTCACCGCGTGGCCTCGCTCCTGAAGCGCTGGCTCATAGGGACGTTCCAAGGGGCGGTCAGCCGCGAGCACCTGGACTACTACCTCGACGAGTACACGTTCCGCTTCAACCGGCGCACGTCCGGCTCGCGAGGGCTGCTGTTCTATCGATTGATTGAGCAGGCGGTCCGAACGAGGCATACGCCCACGAAGGATCTGTTCCTGGGGACTGGACGCGGCCGTCAGTAGCTCCGCCCCTTCGGCTTCTGCGGTGGTGGCCCCTCTTTGAATGGCCCCTCTCGGCCAATGCGGCGAAGGAACGCTCTCTCGACTGGATCACGAGGGGGTCGGGTCATGCCCCGAACGTCCGTCCGGGCCTGAGAACGTCGAACACGTTCGAGGCGTTCGGCCCACTTCTCGCGGAGGTCCGGCAATGATTTCTTCATGTCACCCTCTGTTCAGATGCGAGGCGGATCGATGACACTATACCTGACGACCGCAGGCCCGGCAAAATCACCGTCTCGGACCACGCCCTCGAAGCCGTTCCAACAAATCGCGCAAGATTTCGTCCGTCACCGGCTCATCGGACCTGGCTAGCTCACGCAGTGCTTCAAAGGCATCAAGAGAATCCTCGCGTCGCAACTCATCAAGCAGCCAGCCCTCATCGAGTTCGTCTCCGAAGGCGGCGAGCATGTCCAACGCCTGCTCGCCATACGCAGTGTAGTCCCACTGCTTGAAACCGACCACGCGGTCGCGCAGGGCGACCTCCTTGGTCACGATCCGAAAGACCGACTCGCCCACCCGAACCTCTTCGGTAGGCCCCGCCACTGGGCTTGGAACTTGTTCAATGAATAGATTCCCGAATACCCAATGTCGCCCGCCCTGCTTGTGGAACCCCAGAGACTCAAAAATCTCGTCCACCTGCTTCGTACCTTCGCGCACCCGGTCGATGACGTAGTCCAGATCGCCGGACAGGTAGATACCCGGGGCATGGATCTCGATGGCGGAGCCGCCTACCAACGTGGCGGAGAAACCCTCTGGCTCGAACGCCTCGTGAAGCACGCCTGCGATCTCGGCAACCTGCTCAGCATGAGCGAGCGGATCTTCCGCGAGCCCCACCGCCAGGATCATCTGGAGCCGCGCACGTAATGTCAGCATATGCTTAGACATCGTTATATACCATCAAGGCTCCCCACTCCCAAGTTTCCTCGCGACTCACCACAATATATGGGATGAGGTGGCGCGAAGGGAATACCCCATTTCGGGCATTCACGGGTTGGTGAGCGGCGTTCTTTCGTCGTGGGTTCCTCTGGACCCCATGCATCATCGTCCAAAGCGGATCATCTTGACATCATCTATAATGATCATCATGATGACATCATGCGTACCACACTCACCCTGGAACCCGACGTGGCCCGGCGCCTGGAGCTGGAGATGAAGCGATCGGGGGAGGGCATGAAGGCGGTGGTGAACCGGGCTCTGCGTGTGGGCCTGGGGATGACGGACAAGCCCGTGGAGCCCCGGGCGTTTCAGGTGAAACCCCACGACTTCGGAGTGCGGCCCGGCGTGGACCTGGACCGGATGAACCAGCTCCTGGATGAGCTGGAGGCCGAGGAGTCGGCCGGGAAGCTGGGCCCGGAGCGCGGCACGCCGCACGGAAGCAAGGGAAAAAGGAAGCCGGAGAGAGAGAAGGCCCGGTGATCGTTCCGGACCCCAGCCTCCTCATCCACGCCTACAACGCCGCGTCTCCGGTGCACGAGGAGGCCCGGGCCTGGTGGGAGGAGGTCCTGAGCCGGCCGGCTCCGGCGGTGGGTCTGCCCTGGGTCGTGGCTCTGGGCTACATCCGCCTCACCACTCACCCCAGGATCATGGCCCATCCCCTCACCGCCTCCGCCGCCTGCGCCGACGTTGAGTCCTGGCTTGCCCAGCCCCAGGTCCTCCTCCTCCACCCCGGTGAGCGCCACGCCACCACCCTCTTCCATCTCCTCAGAAAGCTGGGCACGGCCGGCAACCTCACCACCGACGCCCACCTGGCGGCCCTGGCCATGGAGCATCAGGCCACCCTTCACACCACCGACGCCGACTTCACCCGCTTCCCCGGGCTGAGGTGGGAGAATCCGCTGGCCGACAGGTAGCATCATCCTACCGAGCCGGGGCCAGGCCCGGTCCGACATGGCCGCGCCCGGCGCCCACCGTCAGAGTTGGGGAGAGGGTCGATAGCGGAAGCACCTCACGAGAGCAGACTGCGGCGCCTTCCCATCCCGGAAAGCGCCGTGGGGCCTTATGAGGTGGTATACAACAACTTGCAATGTGGAACCGCATGCGGTACCATAGGGCATACCCGGGCAAGACACGGTGGCCGACTGCGAGAAGCTACTGAAGAAAGCACGCCGAAGCCCAGCCGGACTCCGGTTCGCGGAACTCTGCAGGCTGGCCGAGTGCTTCGGATTCGAGTTTTCGCGACAGAGGGGGAGTCATGTCATCTATAAACGACCCGGTCACCGAACACTGATGAATTTCCAGGACGTGAAGGGGAAGGCCAAACCAGTCCAGGTGAGGAATCTGCTGGACGCCCTCCGTGACCTGGGTCTTCTCGAGGAGGAACCAGAGGATGCAGACGGCCCCTAGATATAGCTTCACCGTTGCCTGGAGTGAGGAGGACAAGGGGTACGTGGCGTCTTGTCCGGAGCTCGAGGGAATCACCGGCTGGGGAGAGACCTCCATAGAGGCTGTGAGCGAACTTTCGGAGGCTCTTCGGCTGGCCGTCCAAACCTATGAGGAGGAAGGCTGGGAACTCCCGCCGGAAAACCACTACCGGGAGTATTCCGGGCAGTTTCGTCTACGATTGCCGAAGAGCCTACACCGGTGGCTTGCCCATACCGCTGAGCAGGAGGGGGTATCCCTCAACACCTTTGTCGTTGCACGGCTCTCTCGCAAACTGCTCTGTCGGTAATTCCGGAGCAAGCAGGGGATGGGCAGGCCAGGTCGCCTCCTCCCCCTTTTTGCTTGCCCGACGGCGCGTGCCCTGCGTAGGATGCAGCATCCGATCCCGCCCCGGACGCACCACCTCGGGGCCGGGAACCGGATCCTCGTTTCGGCTGCGGCCGGGCTGCCCCCCTCGAGGAAAAATGCTCATGGTTTCAGATCCCGCTGATTCCTCTCCGGGTGGTCGGGAGCCCGGCGCTTCCCCGCCTCCCTCCGGCTCCGACTCCCCCCGCCCTCCCGCTCCGGGCATCCTTTCGGCCTCGGCGGACCACTACCGGGTCATCTTCGACGCTGTCAACGACGCCATCGCCATCCATGACGCCGAGGACGGTACCATCCTGGACGTGAACCGGAGCGCCGAAGAGCTGTTCGGGTATCCCCGGGAGGAGCTGTTGGGGATGAAGTCAGGTGGCCTCAGCTCCGGCGTGCCCCCCTACTCCGTGGAGGATGCCAGGGCGCGGATGCAAGCTGCCCGGTCCGGGTCCCCCCAGCTCTTCGAGTGGCGCTCACGCCGCAAAGACGGCACGGTCTTCCCCAGCGAGGTCAGCCTTCGCCGGACCGTCATCGACGGGCGGGAGTGTCTGGTGGGTGTGGTCCGGGACGTGAGCGAGCGGCACGCTGCCGAGTCCGCCGTGGTGCAGAGCCAGGAACGCCTCCGGCAGATCGTGGAGGGGAGTCCGGTGCCCACCTTCGTCATCGACAGGGATCACCGGGTCACGCACTGGAACCGGGCCTGCGTGGAGCTCACGGGCCTCGGAGCCGCCGACGTCCTCGCCACCCGGGACCATTACCGGGCCTTCTACGACCATGAACGCCCCACCATGGCCGATGCTCTGGTGGACGGCCTTTCCGCCGAAGCCATCGATGAGCTCTATGACGGCAGGAGTCGGGCCTCGGAGTTGGTGCCCGGTGCCTACGAGGCCGAGGGCTTCTTCCCGGACTTCGGGGAGGACGGCCGGTGGCTCTTTTTCACGGCCACTCCTCTGCGGGACGGCGGCGAGGAGGTGTTGGGGGCCATCGAGACCCTCCAGGACATCACCGAGAGGAAGCGGGCCGAGGAGGCTCTCCGGGAGCGGGAGCGGTTCCTGGAGAACATCTTTCAGGCCATCCAGGACGGGATCAGCGTCCTGGACACCGACCTCACGATCGTCCGGACGAACCGGTGGATGCAGAAGATGTACGCGCACCGGGCGCCCCTGGAGGGGAGGAAGTGTTATACCGTCTACCAGAACCGGGAGACTCCCTGCGACTTCTGTCCCAGCCTGGAGGTCATCGAGACGGGAGAGACCCGCACAACGGAGGTTCCGTACCCCGACGCCGACAACCCCCGGGGATGGATCGAGCTGACGGCCTACCCCCTGGCGGACGAGGGGGGAAAGGTGACCGGGGTCATCGAGTACGTGAAGGACATCACGGCCCGGAAGGAGGCCGAGGAGGCCAGGGAGCGACTGGAGGCCCAGCTTCGCCAGGCCCAGAAGCTGGAGGCTGTGGGACGGCTGGCCGGGGGCGTGGCCCACGACTTCAACAACAAGCTCCAGGGGATCCTGGGGTTTGCGGAGATGATGCTCACCGATGGGAATCTGCCCGGGGAGCTCATGGAGCCGACCCGGGAGATCCTCAAGGGCGCCCAGCAGTCCGCGGACCTTACCCGCCAGCTCCTGGCCTTCGCCCGAAAGCAGACCATCGCTCCGGAGGTCCTGGACATGAACGAGGTCGTCCAGGGCACGCTGGGCATGCTCCGCCGCCTTATGGGGGAGGATGTGGAGCTGGTGTGGAACCCGGCTCCGGATCTCTGGTCGGTGAAGATGGACCCCAGCCAGATCGACCAGATCCTGGCCAATCTGTGCGTGAATGCCCGGGACGCCATCGAGGGCGTGGGCCGGGTCGTGATCGAGACGCAGAATGCCCGCTTCGACGAGGAGTACTGCGGGGACCATTCGGGATTTCAGCCCGGCGCGTACGTGTGCCTGGCCGTGAGCGACGACGGCTGCGGAATGGACAAGGAGACCGTGGGCCACGTCTTCGAGCCCTTCTTCACCACCAAGAACCCCGAGAAGGGCACGGGGCTGGGGCTCTCCACCGTGTACGGCATCGTGAAGCAGAACGAGGGGTTCATCAACGTCTACAGCGAGCCCGGGCACGGCACCATCTTCCGCATCTATCATCCGGCGCTGGAAGAGGCGCCGGCGGAGGAGAGGCCGGGGAAAGGGTTCGGAACCGAGGCCCGGGGCAAGGAGACGGTTCTGCTGGTGGAGGACGAGGAGTCGGTGCGGCGGGTGACGCGCCGGTTCCTGGAGAGCCTGGGCTACGAGGTTCTCTCGGCGGCCTCTCCGGGCCGGGCCATGGAGCTTGCCCGCTCCCACGCCGACGACATCGACCTCCTCATCACCGACGTCATCCTCCCGGAGATGAATGGCCGGGAGCTGGCCCACCGGCTCCTTTCTGCCAACCCCTACATGAAGGACCTCTACATCTCCGGCTACACCGCCGACGTCATCGCCGACCACGGCGTGCTGGAGGAAGGCGTGCGCTTTCTGCAGAAGCCCTTTTCACGAAAAGAGCTCGCCGCCCGGGTCCGGGAGGTGCTGGACGGGGGGTAGGGTCCAGCCGGGACTAGCGGATCGCCTCCAGCTCTCCCCTCAGCTCCTCCGCCCGCCTCGCGGCCTCGTCCAACCCCTCCAGGATGCGGGCGTACTCCCGCTGCAGCGTGGTGAGAGCGAAGCGGTAGCGGTCCGTGGAGGAGTCGTTGTTGGGAAGCATGATTACCGCGTTCAGCCCGGGCAGGGGACCCTGACCCACGGCCGGATCGGGATGGTAGGGCCCCAGGTTCGTGTAGAGGATCCGGTGGATGGGCCGGAGGACGGCCACCATGGCCAGGTCCAGCTCGGGGCCCGGAAGGCCCGGGGTGGCGTCGGGCGCCGGGGTGCCGCCGGACCGGCTCGCCAGGGCAGTCTCCACCTCCCGCACCGTCTCCAGCAGCTCCTCCTGGCGCTCCATCGCCTCCCCCAGATCGAAGTGATCCCCCGCCGTCTCCTGCCGCTCCTCGAGGAGCGCTCCCAGCCGCTCCACCGGTGCCGAGAGGCTGATGGGGAGGACGGGCTCGGCCAGGAGACGGGCCAGGGCGGCTGCGTAGAGATCGGCGTCGGTCTTCAGGACCCGGGCGCTCACCTTGTCCCGGGTGTCGTCGGGGGTGTGCCACCACCAGTACCCCCCGTCCTCGGCCAGGCGGGAGTGGTCGAGCTGGAGGAGGGGGAGGCCCACCCCGTTGAAGGACTGATCCGAGTTTCGCCCGGGGATGTAGGGCCGGATCTCTTCCCCCACCTCGTCCTGCACCACGGACCGGGCCAGCCCGGCCAGGGAGGCCGAGGCCGCCGCGCCGAAGCGCTTGGCCTCGATCTGGCCCAGCCCCTCGAAGTTCACATGGGCCACGGCCCGGCGCCGGAGTTCGTCGAAGCGCTGATCCACGTACCAGGTGCTTCCGGCGTACCGGCCGTTGGAGTGGCCGGGCCACCAGGCGATGCGCAGGCCCCTGCGGAGCCGGTCCCGGTGCCGGTGAAAAGTCCGTGCCAGCTCCAGCATGGCCACGTTGGCCCCGGCGTTGTCCGTGCCGCCGAAGTGCCACGAGTCCAGGTGGCCCCCGGCCAGGACGAAGGGCGCGTCGGGGGAGGGCCCCGGGATGGTGGCCACGGCCAGGTGCAGAGCCTTGGGGCCGGTGCGGGTCTCGGTGCTCATGCGGACCTGCACCGGGCCCTCCGCCAGCATCTGCCGGATCCGGTCTCCGGCGCTCCGCATCACCTCCGCCACGGGCAGCGTGGGAATGCGATGGTAATCCCGGAGGGAAGGCGCGCCCCAGACGGAGGTGGTGGTGAGGTCGTTCAGGCGCTCCTCGGGGTTCACGAAGAGGACGCCGGCGGCGCCCATCTCGGTGAGCTGGAGGACGGGACCCGGCCGGGGCTGGCCCGTGACCAGGGCGATGCGCCCGGTCAGGTCGGGAACGGGATCGGGTGCCCGGGAGCCGGCGGGGCCGTGGGCGTCCAGGACCAGCCGCTCCCCCGTCTGGGTGAGGTAGGGGGGGAGGTCGGACAGGGTCCCCAGGTCCACCACCGGGCCCAGTAGATTCCGGACCGTCCCGGAGCCCGAGATGGTGATGGCCTCGGGGGCGAAGCCCGTCCCCACCACCTCCACCGTGGCGGCGACGGGGTCGCTGATGTAGGCCGGGAAGGTGTCCACCTGCACCTGGATCCCCTCGGCCCGGAGAGTCCGGACCAGGTAGTTCATGGAGGCGATCTCCCCGGGCCCTCCGCTGAGCCGGTCGTACCGGACGATGGAGTCCAGGGCTTCGTCCATGGACGGGACCGTGATCTCGGCCTGGGCGTCGGCGGTGAGGGCTGAGGCGGCGGGGCCGGCCGGCGAAACGGATCCTTCGGCTCCGGGGGCGTCCCCGTCCGCGCCCGGCCCGCTGCAGGCGGTGAGGAGGAGGGCCGCGGCGAGAGGGACCATGGCGAGAAGGGCGGCGACGGAGGGAGCGTGCATGGTCGGCCGGGCTGGTTGCGGCGTTCTCATCACTCCTCCTCCCCCCTCCGGTCCCTGGGTATCCAGTACCCGGTGGTGCTGAAGACCTCGTGGGCCCGTCCGTGGATGGAGGCCATCCGCTCGTCGGGGAGGGGCTCGAAGGTGTTCGCCGCCGCCAGGATGCCCTCCAGGGTGAAGTAGGAGTCGATGCCGATGGTGGCGGTGCTGATGGGCAGGGTGAGGACGTAGTGGATGTAGTCGGTCCAGGTGGGGAGGTCCCAGCGGTCCCAGGCACCCTCGGGGGGGCCGTACCGCTCGATGCGGTCGGGCGTGGTGGCGTTGGCCGGGAAGAAGTAGCCGTTGCCGCAGGTCTTCATGGCGATGAGGCCGATGCCACGCTCCACGGCGGCGGGGATGACCTCGGCCTCGAAGTCCGGGACCCGGACGGCGTTGATGGGGAGCTGGACGGCCTGGGGATCGATCATCTCCATGGCGGCCATGGCCATCTCGGGGGTGTGGGTGCTGATGCCCCGGGCCCTCACCACCCCCTGCTCCATCATCGTGCGCAGCGCCTTCTCGGCGCCGTCGGGGGCGGCGATCTCTTCCAGCGTGGAGATGCGGGGAACGTTGTGGTGAAGAACGATGTCCAGGGTGTCGGTGTTCATGCGCTCCATGCTCCGCTCCATCTCCCGCATGGCGCCGTCGTAGTCCCGCTCGTCCACCTTGGTCTCGATGAGGGCCCTGGGCCGGTGCGTGGTCATGGCCAGCCCGATGCGGCGCTCGCTGATCCCCTCCCGGCCGCCGTAATTGGCGCCGGTCTCCACCAGGGTGATGCCCCCGTCGATGGCGTCCCGGATGAGCTGGGCGCCGGTCTCGTCGTCGGGAGTGGAGCCGTAGAAGCGGCTCCCGGCGCCGAAGGCCACCATGGGTACGTCCACGCCCGAATCGCCCAGGGGGCGGGTGGGGATGGGGGACGTCGCGGCGGGGCCCTCGGCGGCAGATGCCGCCACGGAATCGGCCCTGGCGGTCGTTTCGGCACGGAGCTCCCGGGCCTTCCCGCCGGCCACATTGGCCAGGACGCCCCCGGCTCCGGCTGCGGCGGCGTGGGTGACGAAGTCACGTCGGGTGAGGGGGCGCTTCTCCTTCTCGCTCATGGGAT
>CAYXGM010000112.1:0-8715 GCA_964464555.1 uncultured Gemmatimonadaceae bacterium
GAACCGCCGAAACCCCCGCCAGAGCGGCGTGGCCGCTTGGCGGCGGGTAGTTCATCGGATCAGGTAGAGCGTCCTCGGATAACCGTCCACGAAGCGGGCCCCCGCTTCCGTGACCACCGCCTGCTCCTCCAGCCCCATGGACACCTCCACACCGCCCCACTCGGGGATGTCTGCAGCCACCGAGAACTCCATGGCGTAGACGGTGTTGGGGTGGAGGGGATGCTCGCCGGTGCCGGGAACGAACTCCTGCTTCTCCCACATACCGATCATGGTGCCGGAGCCGTGGCCGTGCGGCCCCACGGGATGGGTGTACACCCTGGGCCTGAGTCCTTCGGCCCGGCCCCGCTCCAGGATGGCGGCCAGGATCTCGTTTCCGGTCCGCCCCATCTTCATCTCCTCCAGGTGGATCTCCTGGAGCCGGTTCCCCTTCCGGAGGAGTTCCTGGAGGCCCTCGGGCGGTTCCGTCTCACCGGAGCGGAGCACGTAGGCGTTGTGCTGCATGTCGGTGTTCAGGCCCAGGTAGCTGATCCCCACGTCGCAGTGGAGGAGGTCGCCCCGCCGTATCACGTCGTCGCCGGGCCCGTACCGCTCCTGGTCCTCCGGGGAGCGGTGGATGTCGATGGAGGGTTGGAACCAGGTGCCCAGCCCCAGATCGCCGATGCGCTGGCGGATCCACCACCGTACATCGTCGGCGGTGGTGACGTCGGGAACGATGACCTCGTTGGAGAAGAACTCTCCGATGAGGTCGTGGGCGATGCCGGCCAGGTACCGGTACAGGCTCAACTCCCGGGGGCTCCGGGTCTCGTACCAGCGTAGGACGACCTCGTCGGCCGGGATGAGCCGCTCCCGGTGCTCCTCGTCCAGCGCCCGCTCCAGCATGTCCTTGTGGAAGGCCGAGAGCCCGTTGGCGTGGCTGAACTCGTCCACGTAGTCGTAGTGCGGGGAGTAGTCGATGGCGATGTTCCGGGGATCGTGCTCCCGGATGTAGTCGGCCAGGACGGTGAACTGGTGGTTCGCTCCCCGGGCGCGGTCGGTGAATATGCTCTCGTACATGGAGCCGGCCGAGCCCGTCCCGTGCCAGTTGGCCGTCAGCTTTCTGAAGCCGTCCTCGCCGTCGTGGAAGATGAGGATGGAGAGGCGCCGGGCGCTCATGTTCGGCTCCGGTACCAGCGTCATGTAGACCGGGTCCTCGTCGTACTCGAAGTTGATGACCACCCACATCTCCACGCCCTCCTCCCGCATGATGGCCGGGAGGATGTGGTCCAGGCGCCACTCCAGGACTTCGTTGTAGACTCGGGCCCGTTCCCGAAGGGGAAGGATGTTGTCGATCTCTCCCGCCGACGACATCTCCCAGCCGGGCCAGGCGTCGGGGTGGTCGGCGGACTGGGCGCCGGCCCGGGCCCAGGGTGCGCTCAGGAAAAGGATGAGGATCGTCGCCAGGGTCGTGATCCGTGTGGGCTTGTTCATGTCGTCGGCTCTCCGTTGGCCTGTCGTTTCCGGCTTGGCACGTTGCTGTCGGGGGGCGGGCTGTTGCCGCCGTGGTTACTGCTGTTGGCGCCGTGGTTTCTGCTGTTGCCGCCGTGGTTTCTTCGATCGACGCCGTGGTTACTGCGGTCGCCCCCCCGGGTTAGCGACGCCGCTTGTCGGGAAACACCCTCACCGCCCGGCTCAGCTCCATGCCTCGAGCCATCAGCCGCACCGTGTAGACCCCCGGCTCCACGTCTTCCAGCTCGGGGCGCCGCCTCTCCTGCTCCTCCTCCTCTGCCGTCTCGGGTTCCTCCACGGTCCTTCTCAGGTCCCAGGCGATGCGGTTGAAGCCCGCCCGGTCCGGCCCTTCCATTTCCCGAATCACCACGTCCTCACCGTCCAGGATCTGGATGGTGATCCCGGGTGCCTCGGCAGGTCGCGCCTCACCGGCCCGCTCCTCCTGCGGCCCGGAAGCTCCCGCCGGCAGACCGGTGGGAGGGGGGGCATTTTTCAGATAGTAGGTGATGAGGGCGCCGTAGTCCGGGTTCGGGCCGGCCCACCGGGCCGCCCGGTTGGAGGGCGTCCGGTTGTTCCGGTAGTACTGCTCCGCGTCCCGGACGGGAAAGAGGTGGGCTTCGGCCTCCAGGATCTCGTCGCCGAGGCCGGCGAGGAAGCCGACGTCGTCCAGGATCATGAAGCCCCGGCCGTAGGTTCCCAGAACCAGGTCGTCGTCCTTGATCCTGATGCCGTTCACCGACACGGGAGGGAGGTTGCCCCCGGCTCGTATCCAGTGCTCCCCTTCGTCGGTGGAGATCATGAGGCCGTTGTGGATTCCGGCAAAGAGGAGCTCCGGGTTGTCCGGGTGCTCCGCCACGGCATTCACCACCGCCTCCGACGGCATGTCCCCGGCGATGCTCTCCCAGGACTCCCCGGCGTTCTCCGTCCTGAAGAGGTAGGGCCTGAAGTCGTCGTGGTAGTGGTCTGTGAAGGCGATGTAGGCGACGTCGGGATCGCTGGAGGATGCGTGGATCTTCGTGACGAACTTGACGTCGTTGTCGAACCCGAACCTCCCTTCCAGGGATTCCCAGGTCTCGCCCCCGTCGGTGGTCCGGTGCACGCTCCCGTCGTCGGCTCCCACATAGATGAGCCCTTCCCTGAGGGGTGATTCGACCAAGCCTGTCAGGGTGTTATAGGGCCTCAGGGACGGCTTCAGTCCCATGATTTCCCACTCCGACGGGTTCTCGTTCCGGGTCAGGTCCCCGCTCACATCCTCCCAACTCTCTCCCCTGTCCGTGGTCCGGAAGAGCTTGTTGCCCCCCAGGTACATGATGTCCGGGTCGTGGGGCGAGATGAGGAGGGGGCTGTTCCAGTTGAAGCGGTAACTCTCGGTGGTGTCCTCCGGGGTGGGCTTGATCCCGGTGGACTCTCCGGTGACCAGGTCCACTCTCCGCAGGCCGGCGTACTGGGATTCGGCGTACACCACCGTGGGATCCCGGGGGTCGATGGCGGGAACGAACCCGTCGCCGCCGCCCACCCTCACGGCGTCTTCATTCAGGATGCCGCGCCGGGAGTACGTCCTGGAAGGGATCCCCCACGTGCCGTTGTCCTGAAGCCCTCCGTAGACGTGGTAGGGGTCCCGGTCATCCACCTCCACCGTGTAGAACTGGGCGATGGGGAGGTTGTTGAAAAAGGCCCACGTGCGGGCGCCGTCCCAGGTGATGTGGAACCCGCCGTCGTTACCCAGGAGCATGTGGTCGGTGTTCCTCGGATTGATCCAGAGGACGTGATGATCCACGTGGATGTCCCGGGCCGTCCAGTCGTTTTCGAAGGTCTTTCCCCCGTCGATGGACACGTTGAGACGCGTCCCCATGATCCAGACTTTGTTCTCGTTGACCGGGTCGACGAAGATGTTCCCGTACCAGTAGGAGGTGCGGATGTCGTTGACCCGCTCCCAGGTGGAGCCCCGGTCCTCGGAGCGGTAGAGGCCCCCGTCCTCGTCCCCGATGGCGGCGTACACCACGTTCGGGCTGCTGGGGGCGACGGCGATGGCGATCTTGCCCAGAACGCCGTCGGGGAGGCCGTTGGTGAGCTTCTCCCAGGTGTCCCCCTCGTCCATGGAGCGATAGATCCCCGAGTGGGGGCCCCCTGTGAGGTTCCCCCAGGCGTGCCGCCTCCGCTGCCAGGCGGCGGCGTAGAGGACCCGGCCGTTGGCCTCCATGGCTACCTCCGTCACCCCCGTGTTCTCGTTGATGTAGAGAACCTTCTCCCAGCTCTCCCCCCCGTCCGTGGTCCGGTACAGGCCACGCTCCTCGTTGGGGCCCCACCGGTGACCGGTGGCGGCCACGAAGACGATGTCGGGATCGGTGGGATGGACGACGACGCGGTTGATGAAGCGGGTGTCGGAGAGGCCCATGTGCTCCCAACTCTCCCCCCCGTCCAGCGAGCGGTAGACCCCGTGGCCCAGGGCGGCGGCCTGCTGCTCCCCGTTCGACTCCCCCGTTCCCACCCAGAGGATCAGGGGGTCCGAGGGGGCCAGGGCCATGTCCCCGATGGAGAGGGTCGGGCCCCCCCCGTCGAAGATGGGCTCCCAGGTCACGCCCCCGTTGGTGCTCTTGAAGACCCCACCGGTGGAGCCGGCCGCATAGATGACGGCGGGGTTGTCGGGGACCGCCAGCAGGTCCGGCATCCGGCCGCCGAACACCGCCGGGCCGATGGCCCGCCACTCCATGTGTCGGAAGTAGTCCTCCGCCGGGGCTTCCTGGGAGAAGACGCCTTCAGAGGGGCAGAGAAGGAGGAGGACCAACAACAGGTGCAGGGCGTTCTTGCGGATCATGATGTGCTCTCGCCGTGGAGGGGGTAGCTCGTCTTCATCACTTCTCCGGAGGTCGACATCGTTCGTCCGGAGATCAACGTCCGGCGCCGGACGGAATGAACCCCACGATCCTCAGGGGGCCTCCGCTTCCCCCCTGGATCTTCATGGGGAGGGCCACCACGTAGGCTCCCCACTCGGGCATGGCCTCCAGGTTCGCCACGTTCTCGAACCCGACGATGTTCTGCTCGTAGAGAACCCGATGAGTCTGGAAGGTGTCGGACTGTCCGTAGTCGATGCTCGGCGTGTCGATGCCCAGGGAGGCGATGTTCCGGTTGTCCACCAGCCACCGGGCCGCCTCGGGGTCCAACCCCGGAAAGTGGAGCTCGGCTACGGCCTCGGGGCCCTTCCGGTCCGTGCCCAGGTATCGCACCGGGTCGGGCCACCGCTCTCCCCATCCGGTGTCGAGGAGGAGGATCACCCCGTCGGGCAGGGGCCCGTGCCGGGACTCCCAGTCCCGGATGTCGTCCACGGAAACCAGGTAGTCCGGCGTGGCGCGGTCCGATACCCTCACCACCGCCGCAGGGCCGAGTAGGCGTAGGTGAGGTCCACCCAGCTCCCGGCGGTGCCGCCGAAGACGTCGGCCAGGTCCGGCCCGGCGGAGGAGGGAGCCGGCTCGGCGCAGCCCGTGGGGCCGAGGGCCAGGATGAAGAGGAGACCGAGGAGGGGAGCGATCATGCGCGGATCGGGAGAAGAACTCTGAAGCATGAGGCGTCCTTTCCGGGAAGCAGGACCGAATCGGGGTGTCCAACATTGGGGAAGGGGGCGGCGGTTGGAAAGGCAGACCCGGGTCCCGCTGGGGTGGGCAGGCGGGCCCGGGTCCAGCTCCGGCGGCCAAGCGGGCCGGGGGGGCGTCCCGCCGGGTGGGGCTTACCCCGGAGGGATGACCCTGGCTTCGGTGCCTATCGGTAGAGTAGCCCGTTGAAGAACATCCGCATGGTGGACCGTGCCTGGGCCCGGTTGTGGACGTTGAACCCGAACATGAGGATCCTTCCCTCCCCGTAGCTCACGTCCACGGCCGCCGCCTTCCCCCGGATCAACTCGTCGCCGATCATCCAACCGCTCAGGAGGAGGGGCTCGGTGGGGTACCAGGCGAAGGAGGTCACGCTGACCTCGGGTCCGGTGTCGGGCACGAAGCTCTCTCCTTCTCCCCTTGGAGCGGCGTCCGCAGCCGCTTCGCCGGATCCTTCCCGGCCACTTCCGTCCATGCCCGCCCGGCCTTCGTCTCCCGCTCCGGCGTCTTCAGCCCTTTCGAACACCCGTCCCCGGGAGAAGAAGATCATGTCCCGCTCGGGCATGCCCGCGGCCATGGGATGGGCCGTGTCGTACTCGGCCTTGAGGATGGCTCCGGGGCAGTTGAAGGAGTCGGCCGGCACACCGTCGAGGGCATTCGTCAGGGGAAGGTCCAGGCCCTCGATGAAGAGGCCGCAGGAGCTGTTGTTGCAGACGATCCTGCCCCCGTCCTCCACGAACTCCCGGAGGGCCGTCATGCCCTCGTCGCCGATGCCTCCCACGTAGTCCGGGGGGACGGTGCCCACGGCGTGCCCCTCCAGGATCTGTGAGGGCCGCTGATCGGCGAAGACCAGGACATCGAAGCGGTCGATGAGGTTGCCCGCCCTGATCTCGGCGTTGGTGAGGGACTCGAAGGGGACGGCGTAGGTGTCGAAGATGTAGTTGATCCACCCTGCGTCCATGGAGGCCACCCATGCCTTGTGAAGGCCGATTCTCGGCATCTCCAGGCGGGTCGTGGGGCCCCGGGGGCTCCCGGAGACGAAGCTGACCCCCGTCTCCCGCGCGAGCTGCCGGAGCTCGTCCATGGAGACGCTCCCCCGCTCCAGGACGTAGGTTCCGGCGTGCCAGCTCCGGCCACCGGAGCTGAAGCTCTCCCCCGCCCGGCTCACCCGGCCCCCGCCCTCCATGAGGGCCAGGGCCGCCGTGATGCTGTGGTTGTTGCCGGGGCTGAAGAGGAAGGTCCCACCGCCTCCCGAGACGCTTCCGGGCATCGCGATGCTCTCCACGGGGGTCGTCGGCACCTGGAGAGGAGCGGTCATCTCACGGGTCTTCACCCCCATCTGGAGGGGGAGTGTCCAGCCCACGCCGTCATAGGGCCTCAGAGGGCCCCCCTCCCGGTCTTCCGGGTTCACCAGCCCCTGCCACAGGTGGGGATAGTCCCTGAGGTCGGGGTAGGACTGGCGCTCGAAGATGTTCTTGAGAAAGAGCCCGAAGGGCTGGCTGGTGGGGAGCACGAAGGTCCCGGCGGGATAGGAGATCCCGTTGTGCTCGAAGGCCTCGTCGGCGGTGTGGACCTCGATGCCGTTCACCAGCATCCGCTCCAGGAGGAGGGCCGTGCTGGCCGGATCGTCCTGTTCCGGGGGGACGATGTAGCCGTAGGGCGGTTCGCTCCGGAAGCGGGCCAGGACGTCGGTACCGACCTTGTATTTGTCCAGGAGGAGCTCTTCACGGTACCGGGCCGCCACCTCCAGCACCGCCATGCAGGCCGTGTGGTTGTAGGCCACGGCGTCCCCCAGACGCCACCATCCGCCCAGCCACGGGTTCGGGTAGAAGACCCCCTTGGTGAGCTCCCGGTGCTCCGGGGGGAAGTCGTTCACGGTGAAGTGCTGGGGCGTGGCGTACCGGTAGAGCTGGGTCTCGGTGAGGATGGAGATGACGTTGTGGCCGTCCACCACCTGGGTGGCGTACCCCGGATACCAGGTGTCGTAGCGAACCCTGGAGATGGCTCCCGGCTGGTCGTTCTCGTCGAAGGCCTTCCCCATGGCCGTCCCGATGTGGCTCTTCCAGCGCACCACCAGGGGGTGGACGTTGGGGTTGGTGGGCTCGGCGTCGGGCGGCGTCCAGATGCGGGCCGGGAAGGGCCCCGTCTGGTGCTGGTTGTAAAGGATCTCCGGGAACCACTCGGTGGAGTGGGCCCGATT
This sequence comes from uncultured Gemmatimonadaceae bacterium, assembly GCA_964464555.1. Taxonomy (GTDB): domain Bacteria; phylum Gemmatimonadota; class Gemmatimonadetes; order Longimicrobiales; family Gaopeijiaceae; genus CAYXGM01. The sequence goes on from CAYXGM010000112.1 coordinate 7,270, forward strand.
CATGTTCCGGGTCTCCACCAGGTTCCCCATGAAGGAGTCCCGGTTGTTGTCGTGGCCCACGTACTCGTGGTAGAGCCACGGGATGGGGCTGATCTCGTAGGGGGTCCCCACGTTTCCCATGTACCAGTCCGAGACGATGGTCATCCCGTCGGGATTGGCGAAGACCAGGAGGGTGATGACGTTTTCCCGGATGGCCCGGGTGGTCTTGTCGGTCCCGGTGACCAGGTCGTAAGCGAGCTTCGGCAGGAGCTGGGCCGGGGCCACCTCCGTCCCGTGGAGCCCGCCGTCGATCCAGACGACGGCCTTCCCCTCTGCCGCCAGCTCCCGGGCCTCCGCCTCGGGCAGGCCATAGGGAAGGCTGATGCGCCGGTTGATCTCCTTGTAGCGATCCAGGGCTTGGAGGTTATCGGCGGCGGAGATGACGCCGTACTTCATCCGCCGGCCGCCGGTGGTTTCCCCCATGTCCAGGATCACCATCCGGTCCGTCTCCGAGGCCAGGGTCTCGAAGTAGCCCAGGGCCTCCTCGTAGGTCATGAGGTGGAAATCGGCGCCGGGGCGGAAGCCCAGGTACGCCTCCGGGGTGGTGACCTGTGCGGAAAGGGAAGGGGAGAGAATCAGGGCGGCCCCGAAGAAGAGGGCTCCCAGGCTCGAAACGAACGACCGTCGGTTTCTCATGGTTCTTCCTCCGGGCATGCCGGAAAAGCGGGGCGGGATGGGTGTTCGGAGTCGGCGCTCCGCAGTCCTCCCATGAAAATCGGTGGGGGGAACCGTCGGATGCAAGGTGGTCTGCGGCCCGGGGCTCGGCTCCGGTCCGAGGGGCCTTTCGGCCGCGCCCCGGGGCCCTGGCCGGGGCGCTGCTCCGAGGGTCGCCTCAGTTTCGCCCCAGGGCCCGGCTCAGAGCTTCCGGTCCCCCAACCACGGGCAGTTCCAGGACGGTGCCGTCCAGGTCCACGGTGAGCTCCGTGCCGGGATCGGGACGCAGGGTGAACTCCCGGTCCGAGGAGAAGATCATGAGTCCCATGCGCTCCCCCGCCGGGACGATCTGGTCGTCGGGCTGGAGCTGGAAGCCCACCTCGTAGAACCGGCCGGGCTCCAGGGGCTCGCTCTCGGTGAGGGAGGCGTGGTTCCGGGGATCGGCCCAGCCCCGGGTGATGATCCCGCCCCGGGCCCTGCGCCCCTCGGTCCAGGGCAGGGCCACGAGCCAGACCGAGAGGTTGGCCGTCGGCGCGCTGGAGGCCAGCCGGAGGGTGATCTCGGGGTAGCCGCTGATGTGGAGATCCGCCTCCAGTGGAGGGGTGACGTACAGGAGTCGGTGGTTCGTCCACTCGGCCCGGGCCAGGGTGGCGCCGGTGAAGGAGAAGTTGTCCACCAGGGTCTCGGTGCCCTGACCGGTCCGTGGCTCCGGTGTGAGCCCTCCCCGCCGGATTCCCCCCGCGGTGAGGTGGA
>CAYXGM010000113.1:0-8670 GCA_964464555.1 uncultured Gemmatimonadaceae bacterium
GGGAGGGCCAGGAGGCCCGCCCGGCTGCGCGGTGCAGTTGCAACGGTGGAGACGGTGGGCCCCGCCGATCTCCAGGCGGCGTGGACCACGGGGCGGGACTACGCTGGCCAGCACTTTTCCCTGGTGGACCGAACCAGCTTCGCCGTCATGGAGCGCCTGGGGCTGGAACGGGTGGCGTCCTTCGATTCCGACTTCGCGGCGTATCGATGGGGCCCGCGCCGGGACCGGGCCTTCCAGCTCCTCCGTTAGGGCGCCGGTGGGTCAGTCCTCCGGCAGCGTCCGCCCCACGATCATGGTGATGTTGTCGGTGCCCCCGTCGTCCAGGGCGGCCAGGCGATCCCGGCAGACCACATCGCCCTCGACCTGATCCAGGCTGGTGTTCTCCACGGCTACTCCCCGGGTGAGGGAGCCCAGGAAGAGGTGGTCCTGGTTCTCGGAGCGGACCTTGCCCGGGTGCGTGAGACCGAAGGCATCGATGTCGGAGAACTGGGGTCGGATGGGGTCGTTCATGATGGATCACGAGTGAGCTGTCGGATGGATGCCCCTTCATCCCGGAAGGGAAGGAGTGAGACCAAGATAGGAGGAAGGACGGGAAAACTGAAAGGGATTTGGGGGATGGTGGGGGTGGGGTGGAGGCTGCCCTCGCTCTCCGCCCCGGGTCGGGCGCGCCGGGGATCCCTGATCATGTCATCCTCCAGGAGAGTGCAGGGCATCCATGGTCACAGCGGGATCATGGGATCCTCCCGTCAATCCTGCGGCCGGTTGTGCTTTCCTCACTAGCGCTGCCCGAGAAACCTTTCTACCTTAAAATGGTTGGCGGGTCGTGTGGACTCACGTCCCGCTCATCCTCCGGGACTCCGGGAGTCATCCGGATGTCCATCTCCGTGCCCGACAAACGAAGCACATGACGAACCCACGCCCCCAGGGTTTTGGTGCCTTCTTGCGCGAGGCGAGGCGCCGAAAGGTGTACGTCTCCGCGGTGGCCTATATCGGTGTGGCCGTGGTGACCATCGAGCTCACCGAGGCCGTTTCCGACGCCCTCCTCTTTCCCGACTGGACCTACAGGCTCGTCACCTTCCTGCTGATCCTGGCCTTTCCCCTTGTCCTGGTCCTTTCGTGGATCTTCGACATCACGGGGAAGGGTGTGGTGCGGACGGGAGCGGGGGGGAGCGGAGAGGCCTCGGCGGGCACCGCGTTGTCGCCACGATCAGCCGGCGCCGGCTCCGCTGTCCCCGTCCCCGTCAAACCCAGGGCCCCGGGCTCCCGCATCGCCATGCCGGCTCCCCGGCGCCGGCGCCATGCTTCCCGTCCCGAGCTCACCGAGATCGCCGGCGAGACCACCGAGGTGCACCCGGACCGGGTCCGCCGGGCCACGCTGGCCCACATGCGCCACGAGTTGAGGACTCCCATCAACGGGATCATCGGCTATGCCGACATGCTCCTTGAGGACGTGGAGGAGCTGGAGCTGGACGGCTACACCGGCGACCTGGAGCGCATCCGTGCGGGGGGGCGGAAGCTCCTCAGCCTCATCGACGACGTGCTGGGGGAGGGGGCCGCCGATGCGGACCGGGCGCTGGAGAGCTACGCCCAGAAGATCCGGGTGGAGCTCCGGACGCCGGTGACGTCGGTCATCGGCTACGCGGAGATCCTGCTGGAGAGCGCCGAGGAGGAGGGCAGGGAAAATCTGGCTCCGGACCTGGAGCGGATCCGTAGCTCGGCCGAGCGCCTCCTGGAACTGAGCGGAGATATCGTGAGCCTGGCCACGGAGGGCGAGAAGGCGGCCGGCGTAGACGGCTCAGAGGTCTCGAACCTGACGCGCTCCGTCCTCTCCAAGATCCACCCCGCCGGTGGTGAGTCCGCCGGGGAGGCCGAGGGTCGGCTCCTGGTGGTGGATGACAACGCCATGAATCGGGATCTCCTTTCCAGACAGTTGGCCCGGGACGGCTACATCGTCCTTACCGCCGAGGACGGCGCCCAGGCGCTGGAGATGCTGCCTGACCAGGGCGTGGACCTGATTCTCCTGGACGTGATCATGCCCAACATGGACGGAGTAGAGACGCTGACCCGCCTCAAGTCCGACGAGAGGCTCGGTGAGATTCCCGTCCTCATGCTTTCCTCCCTGGACGAGATGGATGGGGCTCTGCGCTGCATCGAGATGGGGGCGGAGGACTATCTGTCCAAGCCGGTGAAGCCGGCCGTCCTCCAGGCCCGCATTGCCGCCAATCTGGAGCTCCACCGCATGCGGGAGCGGGAACGAGCCTACGAGGCCCGGGTGGCCGCCGACGAGGGGTTCATCGACAGGCTCCTCCAGAGCGCCTTTCCCGATGCCGTGGCCGAACGATACCGGTCCGGAGATCCGGAGCTTGCCGATGTGGTCCCCGAAGCCACGGTCCTGAGCTGCCAGCTCCGGGGCTTCACCGCTCCCACCTCCTCGGGAGACTTCAGCGAACGCCTCAAAGGGCTCCAGGAGCTGTGCGTGGGGATCGAGGCCCTGGCGCGGGCCCACGGGGTGGAAACGTGCATTTGGCGGGCCGATGGGTTCCTGGCCGTGGCCGGGGCGCCCACTCCCGCGGAGAACCACGTGAACCGGGCGGTGGCGCTGGCCCGGGCCCTCCTCCAGGAGGCGGGCCGACTCCAGGGAGGCAACGGGGACCGGCCTTTGCGTCTTGGAATGGGCCTGCACACCGGGCCGGTGGCGGCCGGCGCTCTGGGTGGGGAACGGCTCCGCTACGAGGTGTGGGGCGAGGGGGTGAAGACGGCGGAGGCCGTGGCGAGGTCGGCGCCCGACGGGGGCCTGGTGGCCTCGCCGCCGGCCTACTCCCGCTTGAAGGAGAGCTTCACCTTCGAGGCTCAGCAGGTGAGGGAGATCGCGGGAATTCAGATGCGGACGTACCTACTTCAGTAATCCCTCCATCTTGCTGAGCAGCCGCTTCAGCTCCACGGGCTTGGTGTCGAACTCGTCGGCACCGGCTTCCCGGGCCTTGGTCTCGTCCCCGCTCATGGCGTGGGCCGTGAGGGCGATGACGGGAAGGTGGCTCGTGGCCTCATTCCCTTTCAGCGTCCGGGTCGCGGTCCAGCCGTCCATGACCGGCAGGCTCATGTCCATGAGGATGAGATCGGGAGCCTCGGAGCGGGCCAACTCCACGCCTTCCCGGCCGTCCATGGCGATGACCACGTCGTAGCCCCGCTTGATCAGACGTCGGGAAAGCATGTCCCGGTTCATCTCATCGTCTTCCACCAACAGGATCTTCGCCACGGTTGAGGTCCTCTCTCGAATCTCAAATGGTTTGAAGTGTGCAGCGCATCCGTGTCCACGTCGGGACCGGCGCCGGCCGGGATAGCCCGGCGGGATGGCCCGGCGGGATGGCCAGGAAGGTTACCCATTCCCGTTCCTGACGGTCCCATCGTTTGCCAGGATTCCCTTCAACTCTCTCACCAGGGCCTGAGCGCCCAGCTCGGCTTTCTGGAACACCCGGGCGACGGAGCCTTTCAGTCAGTCCCGATCCTCCCGGGTCAGCTCTTTCGCGGTGAGGACCACCGGCGGAGTGCCCGGCGTCGATTCCCTGGCCGTCATGAGCTCGGTGGCCGGATTCCGGACCACCCTGGGGAGGCGAACGGTGAAGGTGGTTCCCTGGCCGGGGGTGCTCTCCACGGTGATGTCGCCGCCCATCATCCGGCTGAATTCCCGGCTGATCACGAGCCCCAGCCCCGTCCCACCGTAGCGCTTTTGCGTGGAGGCGTCGGCCTGGCCGAAGGCCTCGAAAATGCGGGCAAGCTGGTCCGGGGTCATGCCGATACCTTCGTCGGAGATGCCCATGACCAACTCGTCCCCGTCCAGGTTCACGCGGAGCTCGATCTGTCCGTTTTCGGTGAACTTGGCGGCGTTGGACAGGAGGTTGAGGAGGATCTGCTGCACTTTGGTGATGTCGGCCACCACCGGCCCCATATGACTCTCCATGACCACCTCCAGCGTGTTCCCGTTCTGGGCCACCAGGGGAGCCACGGTGGACTCCACCCTCCGGACGAGCTCCTCCAGGTCGAAGGTCTCCAGGAAGAGCTCCGTCTTGCCCGCCTCGATTTTGGAGAGGTCCAGGATGTCGTTGATGAGGGCCAGCAGATGCCGACCCGCCGAGTGGATCTTACCCAGGTCGGGAACGAACGCATCCACGCCTTCTTCTTCGGCCTCCTCCTGGAGCATCTCGCTGTAGCCGATGATGGCATTCAGGGGGGTCCGGAGCTCGTGGCTCATATTGGCCAGAAACTGGCTTTTGGCCTGGTTCGCCTCCTCGGCCTCTTCCCGGGCCTGGAGGAGCTCAGTGACGTCGTGGTAGAGGGCGAAGATGGCCACGGGCTCCCCGTCTACCTCCACGGCCACCCCGGCGAACTCCACGTCCAGGAAGGTCCCGTCCTTGCGCCTGCGTTTCCCGATGCCCCTGGCCACGCTCCCCGATGCCGCATCGGCTGTGTGCTGCTCGGCTTCCCTTCGGGTCTCCGGGGTGTTGAGGAGGAGGTCCAGCTCCTCACCCACCGTGTCGGCGGGGTCGTACCCGAAGAGGCGCTGGAAGGACGGGTTGAAGCTGAGGATGCGCCCTTCCAGGTCCAAGTTGACGATGGCCACGGGGCTTTCGGTGACCACCGTCTCGAAGAACTGGTGCTGCCGCAGGGCCTCGGCGTAGAGCCGGGCGTTCTCGATGGCCACGGCGGCCTGGGGTGCGAAGAGGTTCAGGAGGCGGACGTCGTTGGGTCCGAAGGTCCGGTCGGCTTCGGTGTGCACGCTGGCCAGGGTCCCCACCAGCCGCTGTCCGATCATGAGGGGGACCACCATGACCCCCATGGCCGTGGTGTCCTCGTATTTGTCGGAGCGGCCCTCCCATTCCTGGTAGTTGGGGATGATGAGGGGTTCCTGGATCTCCGCCACCCGTCCCATGGCCCCTTCCCCGATGGCCATGCGGGTTCCGGTGGAGTCGCTCCCGATGTTGTGGCTGGCGACGATGACCAGCTCTCCGGTCTCCTCCTCGGCGATGGCCAGCTCTCCCCCGGTGACGCCCAGGAGGGCCACGGCCCGCTCCACCACCCGCTGAAGAAGCTTGTTGATCTCCAGCTCTCCGGAGAGGTCCTTCATGGTGTCCAGGAGGGCTTGCTGCTCGTTGGCCCGCTGCTGCTCGGTGCGCAGAAGCTGGGTGCGGCCGATGGCGATGCCGGCTTGCTGGGCCGCGGCGGTGAGGATCTCGAAGTCCGCCGGGCCGAAGGCCTCCTCCTGGTCGCTCTCCACCACCAGGACCCCGATGACCTCCTCGTCCACCATGATGGGGATGTCCACCTCGCAGCCCGGCTTCCGGGCCCGGATCCAGTGGTCCTCGTCGCTGACCCGGGGAGAGTAGTGGAGACGGGCGTCCCGGAGGGGGCGCTCGCTCAGTCCCTCCCCCTTGCCCAGGCGCAGGCCCTCGTCGGCTCCGGCCCACCCCACACTGGCCTGGAGCACCCGTTCTCCTGTCTCGGGATCCAGGAGGAAGACGCCCACCAGGTTGTAGCCAAGGGCGTGGTCATGGAGACCCTGGACCAGGCTTTCGCATACCTTCCCCTCCGTATGGGCTGCGGCGATACCGGTGCTCAACCTCAGCAGGGCCGATTGGCGACGGGCCAGGGCGGTGTCGCCCGACCGGTGGCTTTCGGGATAGGGATGCATGGAGGAGGTCAATGGCGTTCTCCGGATGCGCCCTCCTCGCAGGGCGCGGTTGTCGGACGCCCGGGGAGACGTCCGGCCGGAGCTGGGCGGAAGGCCCGGCGGTTTCGGCGAGAAGTTGCTTAGGGCGACCTAAGAAATTGTTACTGAGAGAAATGACTATCTAAGGTGGTCAGAACCCCCCGGAGCCCGCAAGGTTCGCGCTGGAGGGGAAAGAGAAATCCCCGGGGCCGCTTCAGCCCCCCGCCGGCTCCAACCTCACCGTGGCCACGGTGCGCCCTTCCACGAGCCCCCGCTCCAGGGGAAGGAGCCAGAGCCGGCCCTCCCGCCAAAGCTCGAGCTGGTCGAAGGCGTGGGGATTGGCCGGGTAGCCGGACTGGCCCCCGGGGAGGATGAACCCGCCTGAGCCGTCCACGTCGGCCATGTCCACCACGTGCCGCTGGCTGGGGCCGTAGGAGGTGGTGAAGGGGGGGCGGGTGCCGCTGAAGGGGGCCACGTTCACCGAGTTGCCCGCTCCCACCCGGGGTATGCCCGAGCGGCCGAACCGGAGGAGGCTTCCCACCAAGGGGACATCGCCCATGGGGTGAGGAAGGGAGAGCTGGTGGGCCTCGCCCCAGGGAAGGTCGGCGTACCCGGCGGCCTCCCTTGCGGCTTCCTCCGCCAGCCCGTCGGGGAGGGGAATGGCGCCGGTCCCCTCCAGGGCCTGCCCCAGGACCGCCGAGGGAAAGTAGCCGGACCCGCCGGCGTAGTAGTCCTCCATGAAGCTCCGCCTGAGAACCCGCCACCAGGTATGGAAGAGGGTGGCCCGGGTGCTCTCCAGCCCCATGACGCCGTCCCAGCTCTCCAGCTCGGCGGCCAGTTCTTCCATTCCGGCGTCCCGGAAGGCGTCGGCGGCGTAAACCTTGTACCGGGTGGTGAAGGCGCTTCCCGCATGCATCTGGATGGCCAGGAGGCTCCCGGCGTCGTGGAGGGGCCGGGCCTCCAGGAGCTCCGAGATCCGCTGGGCCCGGTAGGGGCCGGCCCAGTGCCCCGAGTTGGCCCTGGCGGCCCGCTCGTCCCTGCCCTGGGCGTTGTTGGCCGTGGCGATGTAGCCCCGCTCGGGGGCCAGGACGTGGGGCTTCTCCTCGAAGGGGACCCAGTCCACCCACTCGTGCTCCCCGGTCCAGCCCGGCACGGGGAGGTGGGGTGGAGGGCCGGAGGCCCGGACGGGCACCCTCCCGCCCATCCAGTAGCCCCAGCTCCCGGCGGTGTCGGCGAAGACCACGTTCTGGTGGGGATTGTCGAAGAGGCGCATGGACCGGAGGAATGCGTCGGCGTCGGCGGCCTGGCCCATGCCGATGAGGGCCTGAAAGGTCCCGGCCAGCTCGTGGGCCACCCAGCGGAAGGAGACCACCCGGTCGCCCACCCGGTTCTCCACGGGTGTGATGACGGGCCCATGGAGCGAGCTGCGGACGTTCATGATGACCGGGTCACCACCCCTCACCTGGATGATCTCCTCCCGGGTGTCGAAGCTCTCCCATCCGAAGGGCGTGAGGTACTCGTCGGGGTTCTCGGGGTTCACCTCCTCCAGGTAGAAGTCCACGTCGTCCACCATGGCGTTGGTGTAGCCCCAGGCCACGGCATTGGAGTGGCCCGCCACCACCCCGGGTGCTCCGGGGATGCTCATCCCCACCACCTCGTAACCCGGGGCGTGGAGCCCCACCAGGAACCAGATGTTGGGGGCGGCCAGGGCCAGGTGCATGTCGTTGGCCAGGAGGGGCTTCCCGGAGCGGGAGCGCTCCCCTCCCACCACCCACGAGTTCGAGGCCCGCACCGTGCTTCCCAGCTCCAGGATCCGGGCCACGTCCTCGGCCAGGGTGGCCTGGGCCAGGAGGGCCGCCGGGGTGCGAGGGGGGAGGGGTGAGGCTGTCCGGTCCGTGGTGGCCGCCCGGGCCGGGCCCACTGCCGTTTCCAGGGCGTCACCGCGGCCTCCTCCGGTCTCCTCGGCGTCGATCTCTCCGGCCTCCTCCGGCCACCCGTCCACGATGGTCACGCCCCAGTCGGGGTACGACGGCATGAGGGGCGCCAGCGCCGAGTCCCCCAGCTCCTCCCGTGCGGCGGCGAGATTGAGACCTGTCTGATAGTCCGAGAGGTCCCAGGCCATGATCTTCTCGATGCCCTGCACCAGCATGGGGCTCCACTCCTCGGGCCCGAAGCGCAGGAGGAGGAACTCGGGGGGGAGGGGCCCGTCCCAGCCCTCCAGGGCCGCGTTCACCCCCAGGGCGTAGAGAGCCATGTTCTTGTAGATGGGGGTGTTGCGGTGGGGCAGGCCGGCCCTGGCCGCCTCTTCCATCCCGATGGTGCGGAGGAACCGGTCCGTCTCCAGGGTCCGCTCTCCGAAGATCTCGCTCAGCCGCCCCTGGAGCACCCTGCGGAACATCTCCATCTGCCAGAGGCGGTGCCGGGCGTGGACCCAGCCCTGGGCGAAGAAGAGGTCCCCGAGGCTGGAGGCGTAGATGTGGGGCACGCCCAGGGAGTCGTAGAGGATCTCCACCGGCTCGTCGAGTCCCCTCAGCGCCACGGTCTCGGAGCGAAGCTCGGGCCCCCGGCTGATGGTGCGCACGCCCCAGTATCCGGCGGCCAGGAGAAGGACCAGCAGGAACAGGATCACCTTCACGGCTCTGGGCATCATCGTCTCCAGCTTCGGATTTCGTTGCTGACGGCAGAGCGTTCCGCTTCTGACCGGGGATTCCCACTTGAGCTCCCAACCCGGCCTCCGCCTCCCGGGAGTCTGCGTCGCCGAGGTCCGACAGGCAACGGATTGACGGGATCATTGACGGGATCATCCATCATGATCCTCCTGGCTCCCTTCAGCCTCCGGCTTCGCCCTCTGTCCTCATCCGCACCCCCCCGCCGGCCGGGCCTTGACCTTCAGTTCCACCTTGGGCGTGAACCACAGTGGCTTGTCCACGAAAAGGTCCGGGTCGGCGATGGGAGGCTGGGACCCC
>CAYXGM010000114.1:0-8545 GCA_964464555.1 uncultured Gemmatimonadaceae bacterium
CTCCTTCTCGACACCAGCCGTCCGGTTCCAAGCTCAACAGGGAGACAGACACGTCTTCGCGCCCACACAGCCCTCTTGGGGGGAGAGAGGGCTGGGTTCTTCGGTTCCAGATTCAGGGAGGATCGTTTAATCCTGTCAGGTTAATCTATGCCGGCCCACCGACAATCGCACGTGGAACGGCTCACGGGAATCGAAGGTTGGGTTGACCAGACACGCGCCACAAGGCCCGGGGCCCGCGCGCCCCTGCGGGGGATTCCGACGCGGTCCGGAGCGGAAGGTTTGACGATGGGAAGAACCGGCGGGACCGCGTTGGCATAGCGAGCCCCGAAGGAAACCAAACGAGAAAGGCGAGCGCCCCCCGCAGGGGCGCGCGGGCCACGGGTCGTGTACGACCAGCGGGCCGATAATCTGGGCGCGAGCGCCCCCCGCAGGGGCGCGCGGGTCACGGGCCGCCGCCGGCCCCCTACTCCACCATGGAAATCATGTTGAAGATGGGCAGGTACATGGCCACGATCATGCCACCCACCACCACACCCAGCACCACGATCATGATGGGCTCCATGGCCGCCAGGAGCGCCTCCACGGCCGCGTCCACCTCTTCGTCGTAGAAGTCGGCAATCTTGGTGAGCATCTCGTCCAGGCCGCCCGTCTGCTCCCCCACGTTGATCATCTGGACCACCATGGGCGGGAACACCCCCGACTCCTTCAGAGGGCCCGCGATGGTCTCACCCCCGGCGATGGAGGACCGGGATCCCATGACCGCGTCGTGGATGACCCGGTTCCCCGCCGTCTTCGCCGTGATCTCCAGCCCCTCCAGGATGGACACGCCCGAAGAGACCAGCGTCCCCAGCGTCCGCGTGAAGCGGGCCACCGCAGCTTTGCGCTGGAGGTCCCCGAGGATGGGCAGGTTGAGCATCAGCTTGTCGATGGCAAGCTGCCCCCCGTCGGTGGCATAGATCTGCCGGATGGCGAAGGCCCCGCCGACGATCCCCAGAATGCAGGCCCACCAGTACCCCTGCAGGAAGGCCGACATGTCGATGACGAGCTGGGTCATGAAGGGCAAGGGCACACCCGCAGACTCGAACATCGTCTGGAAGGTGGGGATCACGAAGATGAGGAGGATGACCACCGCCATGCCTGCCACCGAGAAGATGACGGCGGGGTAGATCATGGCCCCTTTGATCTTCCGCACCAGAGCGTCGTTCTTCTCCAGGAAGGTGGCCAGGCGCAGGAGGATCGTATCCAGGATACCCCCGGCCTCACCCGCGGCCACCATGTTCACGTACAGCTCGGTGAAGACCTTCGGGTGCTTCCCCATGGCGTCGGCCAGCGTGTGACCCGACTCCACGTCGTAGAGGACGTCCTGGATGATCTTCCGCAGGTTTCCGTTCTCGGTCTGCTCCGCCAGGATGTCCAGGCTCTGGACCAGGGGGAGACCCGAGTTGATCATGGTGGCGAACTGTCGGGTGAAGATGACGATGTCCCGCATCGTCACCCCGGTCCCGAACTGGATCTGGATCCCCTTTTCCTTCTCCCGCACCGACACCGGGATCAACTTCTGCTTGTGGAGGTACGCCAGGACCTCGTCCTTGGTCTTCACCTCCAGCTCGCCGGACTGGATCTCTCCTCCGGTCGCCGGTCGGGCACTCCAGGTAAACGTTGCCATTGGTATCCAGGCCTCCCGTTATTCGCCCGGTACGGGCTCCCCCACAGCTCGGAGGAGCTCGGTTGAATCGGAGGAACGCTTGAGTGCCTCCTCCAGGGTAACTTCGCCCCGCATGTACAGGCTTGCCAGGGCGTCGTTCAGCGTCTGCATCCCGTGCTTCTTCCCGGCCTGCATGAGGGAATAGATCTGGTGGATCTTGTCATCCCGGATGACGGACCGGATGGCGGGCGTGCAGATCATCACCTCTGCCGCGGCGATCCGTCCCTTTCCCTTGGCCTTGGGCAGGAGGGTCTGCGTGATGACCCCTTCCAGGACGAAGGCCAACTGAGCCCGGATCTGCCCCTGCTGGTGCGAGGGAAACGCGTCGATCATCCGGTTGATGGACTCGGCCGCCGAGTTGGTGTGAAGGGTGGCCAGGACCAGGTGTCCCGTCTCGGCGATGGTCAGGGCCGCGCCGATGGTTTCCAGGTCCCGCATCTCGCCGATGAGGATGACGTCCGGGTCCTGGCGAAGGGCGTACTTGAGGGCCGCGCTGAACCCCTGGGTGTCGGCTCCCACTTCCCGCTGGTTCACCATGCAGTTCTTGTGCCGGTGGATGAACTCGATGGGGTCCTCGATGGTGATGATGTGGCCCTTACGTTCCTGGTTGATCTTGTCCACCATGGCGGCCAGGGTAGTGGACTTCCCGGAGCCTGTGGGCCCCGTCACCAGAACCAGGCCCCGGGGCCGCTCGGCCATCTTGTTGAGGACCGGAGGCAATCCCAGCTTTTCGATGGAAACGATCTCGTAGGGGATCTGCCGGATGGCCATGGCCACGCATCCCCTCTGCTTGTAGACGTTTCCCCTGAACCGGGAGAGGTTCTGGACCCCGAAGGAAAAATCCAGCTCGTCCTCGGTCTCGAAGCGTTTCTTCTGATTCTCGGTGAGGATGGAATACGCCAGTTGCAGCGTATCCTTGGGAGTGAGGACATGGTTGATCTGGGAGTTGGCCAGGTCCCCGTCCACCCGGATCTTGGGGCGGTCGCCCACCGTGACGTGAAGGTCCGAAGCCCCCTTCTGGATCATCTCCTGAAGAAGGACCCGAAGACTGATTTCCTGTTGTTGTTGCTGCTGCGGGGGGCCTTTGGGAGGAGTACGTGCTTCCATGTGAGGATCTGCTTCCCGTTGTTGAAGGCCGCCCGTCCCGAGCCGCCTGGATGCGTGTGAAGCGGCCCCGGAGGGCCCCTTTCGTCGTCTCGTTTCGATCCTTCCGGCTCACCCTCTCGGGCCGAAAGGGTCCTCAGGTCTGCACCGAGGTCTCCTTCATGACCTCTTCCAACGTGGTGATGCCCCGCTCGAGCTTCTTCAAGCCGTCCATCCTCAGGGTGAGCATCCCCTCGTCGAGGGCGACAGCCCTGAGCTCGTCGGTCCCCGCCTCCCGCATGATGGCCTTCCGGAGGGCCGAGCTCATGGCCATGACCTCGTAGAGCCCCTGCCGGCCCTTGTAGCCCGTGCCCCCGCACTCGTCGCACCCCTCACCCTTGTAGAGCGTGACGTTGTCGAGCCACCCGTCCGGGAGCTTGGCCATGCGGAGTATCTCATCGGTGTACTCCGCCTCCACCTTGCAATTCTTGCAGATGCGCCTCAGGAGCCGCTGGGCCGTGACCAGGTTCAGGGCCGCGGCCAGGTTGAAGGGCTCCAGTCCCATGTCGATCATACGGGTGACCGTGGAGGGGGCGTCGTTGGTATGGAGGGTGGAGAGGACGAGGTGTCCGGTGAGGGCGGCCTTGACGGCGATGCCGCCGGTCTCGAGGTCACGGATCTCCCCGACCATGATGGTATCGGGATCCTGACGGAGGAAGGCCTTGAGGGCCGCGGCGAAGGTCATCCCGATCTCGTTCCTCACCAGCACCTGGTTGATCCCGTGGAGGTTGTACTCCACCGGGTCCTCCGCCGTCATGATGTTGACCTCTTCGGTGTTGACCTTGGAGAGGGCCGAGTAGAGGGTGGTGGTCTTTCCCGAGCCGGTGGGCCCCGTCACGAGCACCATCCCATAGGGGTTGGCGATGGCGTCCATGAAGTCACGCTCGGCCTTGGGCTCGAAGCCGAACATGGCCAGATCGAAGGTCAGGTTCCCCTTGTCCAGGATACGGAGCACGATCTTCTCGCCGAAGATCACCGGCAGGGTGGAGACACGGAAATCCACCACCTTGTTCTTCATCTTCAGCTTGATTCGACCGTCCTGGGGAACCCGCTTCTCGGCGATGTTGAGGTCGGCCAGGATCTTGAGTCGGGAGGTGAGGGCCGCCTTCATCTTCATGGGCGGCTTCATGACCTCCTGGAGGGTGCCGTCGATGCGGTACCGCACCCGCATCTCCTTCTCGTAGGGCTCGATATGGATGTCGGAAACGCCCTTGACCACGGCGTCGGTGAGGAGGCCGTTGATGAACTTCACCACCGGAGCCTTGTCGACCTCGGCCTCCAGGGCGGCGACGTTGACGTCCTCCTCCTCCTCCTCGATGACCTCCACTTCCTCTTCCAGGAGGTCACCGAGCATCTCCTGCATCTTCGTCTCGCCGAGGCCGTAGTACTCCTCCAGGTGCTTCTGGAGGGTGTACTCACCCACGATGACGGGCTCGATCTCGTATCGGGTGATGAACTTCAGGTTGTCCACCGCGCCCATGTCCGTGGGATTGGCCATGGCGACGGTGAGGGTCCGTCCCACCTTCCTCAGGGGAAGGACCCGATGCTTCATGGCAACGTCTTCGGGCACCAACTTGAGGATCTTGTCCTCGACCTTGACCTTCTCCAGGTCCACGGCCGGGACCCGAAACTGCTTGGCCAGAGCCCTGGTGAGCTCGTCTTCGCCTACGAAACCGAGCTTCACCAACGCAAACCCGATGCGGGTCCCCGATTGCTTTGCCTCCTTCAAGGCTTCCTGGAGCTGTTCTTCGGTGATGAGGCCTTCCCGAACGAACAGGTCGCCGAGGCGATCTTGGACGACGTTGGTTGCCATCGTATCACGTCTTCCGGTGGGGGGAGATCCTGGTGGGTCGTCTTTTCAAAAGCCCTCGAATCGGACAAGCCGGACGTCTTAGACCCCGAGCCCACCACTGGGATCCGTCCATGGCCCGGGACCGGGGGCTTCCCCCTTTCCCGGACACCTCCGGCACAGCACCCTAAGAATACCGGCGGAAACGGTGGAAACTCAAGGAGTTCGATGAATCGCCGGGAGGAACATGCGTTTTCGATCCTACCGGGCAACATAGAGAGCCGGGAAGGCGAGGGTCAAGCCGGGGGCCGGCCCTCCTGCGAGCCCGGTGTCCCGTCGGGTCACGCCGTCATCGGCCCACCCTGATCCGACCCCGCAGGCGGGCCAGCGTCACAGGGCCGATGCCAGGGACCCGGAGGAGATCGTCCGGCTCCCGGAAGGGACCCTCACGAGCCCTGGAAGCGAGGATGCGTTCCGCCAGGGCGGGACCGATTCCCGGCAGGGTCTGGAGCTCCCGGGATCCGGCCCGGTTCAGATCGATCCTCTCCGGCCCCGGAGCCGCCGTGGCTCCCTTCCCGCCCGGCGACCCGGTGAGGCGGCGAACCCCGTCGGCGCCGTGCCCGTCACCCGGCCGGGGGCCCCGCCGGGCCAGCTCCAGGGGCACGCCCCGGGAGAAGTCCAGGTGGGGCCGGATCTTCTCCAGGGTCGCCGGCCCGATGCCCCGAACGTCCAGGAGGTCCTCGGGCCGCCGGTACCCGCCCTCCGCCGTCCGGTGCGCCACCACGGCCTCCGCCACCGAGGGGCCCACCCCCGGGAGGCGATCCAGCTCCTCCTCCGGGCTCCGGTTCGGGTCCAGGCGCTCATCGGCTTCCAGGGGCCGGCTCCGCCGGGCCTTTTCCTCCCGGTCGGCCCGGCTCTCCTCCTGAAGCGCGGCCCGTTCGTCCGCGGCGTCCGGCATCAGCGGGGAATGGCCCGGGCCCGCACCGATCCCCATCCGGATCAGGGAGAGGAGGAGGAGAAGGCCGCCCCCCCGCACCAGGCTCCGCCCTTCCATGGGAGACATGACGGAAATCTGGATATGAAGACGGGCGGTGCCATGACGGGACGGGCCCGGAAGGCGGAGAGGGAGAGGCGTGGGCCAGGCCCTCAGAAGCCGGCAGCCGCGCCCCCGGTGCCGGGTCGTTGAAAGGTCCCCGAGTTGAAGAGGAACTGCCCGAAGAGCCCGAGCTGGAACTGGGTGTAGCCGTCATGGCGTCCCACGAAGGATCGGCGGTTGGTGTAGGTGAGATGGAGGCCCACCTCCATGGGCATGATGATGGTGTCCAGGGTGAGATTGAAGCTCCGGTTGAGGAAGTCCTGGAAGGCCACGCAAGCATCCTGGCCCGACGGCACCCGACAGTTCAGCTCCGAGGAATACTGGTAGGTCATGGACAGGCGGAGGGGGCCGTCCAGCCGGTCGGCGAAGAAGGGTGGCTCCGCCAGGGCCGAGGAGAAGAGGAGGGCATGATTCCTCCTCCGGCTCTTGGTGTCTCCCGTGGGATCGCCCCCGTCCCCGTCGGTGAAGGTCCCCCGGTAGCGGGTCCTGACCTGCCCTACCCAGGTGATCCCCACCTCCACGGGGACCTGGGTCTCATCCAGGAAGCGGCGCTGCCGGCCCCTGCCACCGTACGTGCTCTCCACCGAGTTCAGCCGAAGGCCCGAGGAGAGGGAGAGAGCCTCCACCAGTCTCCGGGCGATGTCCGGGATGGAGACGTCCGACATGCTCAGCCGCAGGTCCGGCCAGGATCGGCTCCTCAGCTCCCTGTCGCTCCGCCGGCGAAGGACCTGGGTCCGTGAGTCGGAAAAGGAGCCGGTGACCCTCAGTCCCATGGGCAGCCGGACCCCGGTTCCGGCGCTCCACGTGATGCGGTCGGTGAGGATGGAGGCCGTATCGCCCTCCAGGGCCCGGAAGGCGCCCATGTCTCCCCACCCGAGCTGAAATCCGGCCCCCGGGCTCACAGGCTCCCTGAAGAAGCGGGAGGAGAGGCCCGCCTGCCGGGAGACGAAGAGGGGCTCCACCGCAGCCAGCGCCCGGCGAAGGGGTCCGTCTCCCCGGGCCGTGTCCCGCGGACCCAGGAACCGCTCGGCCAGGGCGGCGGGCTCCAGGGAGGCCGTGGCCCGGGTGCTCCGATTTCCCTTTGCGTTCCGCTGCAGGAAGAGGAGGGTGTCGGGACCCGCAGGCACCCGCTCCACCAGGGCCGGGTTCCGGTCGCTGGAGTAGTCGGTGGCCACCGAGAAGTCGGTGCGGAGCCACGAGCCCAGCCGGGGCCGGAGTCCCAGGCGGGTCCTCAGACTCCGGTGGGTCTCCCATCCCAGGTCCAGGCTCCCCACACCCCATCGCTCTCCCTCCAGAAGGGGTTGGACGCTGGAGTCCCGGACGGCTTCGGAAGGAGAGAGGATATCCCGCACCGAGAAGAAGCTGATCTCCGCCGTGACGGGATCCAGGGGCCGGAAGCTGACCCGGGCCGTGGTCTCCAGGGCCTCCCGGGGCGAGCGGGTGGGCGTCACCAGGCTGTCTGACGGGAGGACCAGGATCTGCTCGAACCGGTAGGATTCCTGCTCCCGGCGGCTGTAGAGGGTTCCAACCTGGATCTGCTCGGGGGCCCACCGAAGCCGAGCCTCCAGCACCGACTCCTCCATGCCCTGGGGCAGGAGAGCGCGAACGATCCCCCGGGCGAACCCCGGGACGAAGGGAACGGAGCGGGGCGCCAGGCGCTTCCGGTACTCGGCCCGGGCATCCACGCCGGAGCCGCTGGCCTCCAGCGTGGTGGTGGAGAACCGGTTCTTCGAGTAGCCGGCCCGGAGGGCCAGGCCGTCCAGGAGGGGATCCAGGATGGGATTCCCCACCGGGGTCGTCTTGCGAAGGCCCACCTCGAAGCGGGTCTCCCGGACCCCGGTTTCCCGGAGCCCATCGAGCTCGCCGGCGCGGACGTCGGTCTGGGCCAGGAAGGTTGGATCCTGGGAGAGCCGGGTGTGGAACACGGTCACCGGCATGGACACCCCCCACCCCGCCGGGACCACCCGGCCCAACTCCAGGGTGGAGCTCACCGACAGGGTTCCGTCCCCCTGGTAGCTCGGGTTCTCCGTGAGCTCCCGGAAGTACGGGCCCTGGCCGGAGTAGCTCACCGAGGTTCTGAGGAGCTCGGGGGCTTCCAGCCGCACGTCCACGTACCCGGCATATCCCGCATTCTTGACGGCCCGGGAGAGGCGCAGCTCGTTCACCCAGACGGTTCCCCGGATGGGTACGTTGGTGGGATTCCAGATTCCCAGGGAGAGCTCCCGGACCGCCGCCAGGTTGGGGGCCCTGGCCCGGTCCTTGAGGAAGACGGCGTAGGTTGAGTCGGCGCTCCATACCTCCACCGGCTCCCCCCCCGGGGTGGGAGGATTCCGGACCAACTCCTCCTCGGCCTCCCTCCGGAGGGCGAGCCACCTCGTGAAGTCCACCACCACCTCGGGCCGCCAGTCCTCCGTGGCCACATGGCCGTCCGTTCCGGCCCGGGAACGGCCGGTCCGCATCAGGTAGAAGTTGTCTTCATCGCTCCCCACCTTCAGGAAGAACTCTCCTCCCCCCTCCCCCCAGTCCCCTTCCCTGGCGGCGACCCAGATGCGGGCCTGCCGGTAGGTGAGGAAGTTCCGGGGACGCTGGGGAAACCGATGATAGACCTCGGCCCTCTCCCCCGGCCCCAACTCCCGGACCTGGATGGAGAGGGACTTCTCGTTGAACTCCACCCCACCCCCGCTGAAGGCCCGGGACGGGTTGTCGAGCTCCTCCAGCACGCCGGGAGGCGACTGGTACCCTCCCCCCTCGGACAGCGCACTCACGGGCCCCACCTCCACCCCGCTCCCCACCCCCGGGGCCTTCCCGCCGC
>CAYXGM010000115.1:0-8309 GCA_964464555.1 uncultured Gemmatimonadaceae bacterium
ACATCGATCCGAACACAATGCGCGTTGCCCTTGAGCAGGCGCGACGAGGACGGCGCGTCCCTCACCCTCCTGGTCGGCCGCACCCTTGCCGCCGGGGGACGCCGGAGTGCCTGCGCGGAGGCCGCATTTCAAGAGATCCTGGACAACCCGGAGGCAACCCGGGCGGTCCGGTGGGGCGCCTCACGGGGCCTGCAGGGACTCCTGGTGGCCCAGGGCCGCTACGACGAGGCCCGGGCCATCCTCCACCGGGCCCTGGAAGAAGGAAACGGCGAAGCCCAGTACTACCAGATCCTGGGCACGCTGGCAGGGGCGCCGTGGAGGAAAGAGGCCGAAGCCATCGAGGCCTACGTCCGCGGGCGCTTCGGGGATCGGTTCACCGGTCTCAACCCTCAGGGCCTCTGGGTCTTGGGAGTATGGCTGGCCTGGAAAGGGGATCCGGCGGGGACCCGGGCCGTTCGCGACGCCCTCCGGGAGGCCGTGGCCGGGGGCCACGGGACCGCCGAGCCTCTGGCCCGGGCCATGGAGGGCCATGTGCTCCTGGTGGAGGGAGACACCCTCGGGGCCATCGAGCAGCTCCGGACGGCCCTGCCCAGGGCAACCCAGGTGGAGTTGGGGTGGAGCGTCTCCGCTCCCCTCCCCCTCCGCCACCTTCGCCTGGCCGAGCTCCTCCTGGCCACCGGCCGTCCGGAGGACGCCCTCCGGGTCGCGGCCCTCTTCGATCACTCCGAGCCCGTGGTCTTCTTCCCGTTTCTCAGGAGAAGCCTGGAGATCCGACTTCAAGCCGCCCGGGAGGCGGATCCCACCCGAGTGCCCGGTCTCGAAGAGCGGCTCGGGAAGCTCGGTGCCGTGAATGGACCTCCGCCCCCCTGATTCCATCCCCCCGTTCCCTCATCCGTGTCCCAAGAACCAAGGAGAAAAGACATGCACACACCCGTCAGGACCCTGGGCGTTCTCGTCCTGGGCCTCCTCACCGTCGGCCTCAGTGGCTGTAAGGATAAAACCGCAAGGGCCATGGCGAGGGAGGTCGCCGATTCCCTCGTCACCTACAGCCAGCGCGTGGGAGTGTGGGCCACCCACGCCAGAAACGGCATCTGCAACCTCGAGATGTCCCTTCTCATGGAGCTGGAGCACGACCCCGACGACCCCAACGACAACGAGCCCGCTCTCCACGACTCCGTCACGCCTCTGAGCGACGTGGGCTCCTGCCCGGAGGTGGGGCCGGATCCCGCCGATCCGCCACCGCCGGTCACCGATCCGTGGCCGGACACGGGGGGCACCACCTGACACAGGAACCCGTAGGGGCGGGCCGGGCCCCCGGTCCGCCCCCGGGTTGAAGGGAGAAGCCATCATGAAGCCCGCCCGGTCCGGTACCCGTCTCCTGCCCCTTTTCGTTTTGCCGGCCTTCTTCCTCGTGTGGCCGGCTGCTCCCGCTGGCGCCCAGGTCGGCGTGGTCCGCGGCCACGTGATGAGCAGCTACAACCACGAGCGCTTCGGCGGCGTGGCCCTGACGCTGACCGGCACGTCGTCCGGCTTCCTTCGGGATGCCGTGACCGATGCCCAGGGGCGCTACCGATTCGACAACGTCCCGGTGGGAGAGTGGGTCCTCAGCGCCGACCGTCACGGCTACGTCAGGGTGGACTCCGTCCTCATGGTCCGGGCGGGTGTCTACACGGAGATGAACGTGGAGATGACCCCGCCCTGGGTGGCTGACCTTCCCCCCGTTCAGGCCGGCACGCGCCTCGACTCCATCCGGGAATTCCACTCCGCTCCCGGCTTCACGGCCCTCCCTCCCGCGGATTTCGAGGACACCTCCCTCCTCCCCCTCTGGTACAGGCGGTACGTGCGGTCCAATCTTCCCGGCCTCGCTGACCGGGGACCCCAGCAGTACCCCGTCGAGGAGGGGGAGATGCTCCGGTGGTCCCTGAAGAACCAGAACCTGAAGCCCGGCTACGCCATCTCCTTGCACGTGTCGGAACCCACTTCCGACGGTCCCCCTCCCGGCGGGTGGAACGTCAACCTCACCAACCAGCCCTCCCTTCAGCGGGAAACGGCCATCGCCGCCGACCCGAGCGATCCCCGGTTCGTCGTGGCGGCTGTCAACGACATCGACGGAAATCCCGTGGCCCTGACCACGTTTCGGTCCTCGGACGGGGGATGCTCCTGGACGTCGGTTCCCCTCCCCGGAAGGGAGGAAGCCATCCTGAGTTACGATCCGTCTGTGGCCTGGGGCCCCGACGGCACGGCCTGGGCCGCCGCCATCGTGCGAATCCAGCAGCCCGACGGGTTCCCTGCCTCCCAGGTTCAGCTCTATCGATCCCCGAGCCGCGGCGCCTCCTGGGAATACGTGGCCACCGTCTCCCAGGGCGGGGGAAACGACAAGGAGATGATGGCGGTGGATCCGGGGCCGTGCATCCCGGGACAGGCCTGCTACGAGGGCCACATCTACGTGGCATGGACCCATGCAACCCCTGCGGGAATCCGCTTCCGTTACTCGGCTGACGGGGGAGAGACCTGGTCGCCCGTCACGGACCTTTCCACGGCCGGCGGAATGTCCCCCCACATCGCCGTGGGGCCCGATGGGGAAGTCTACGTCGCCTGGCGGGAGGGTCCGGGAGGATTCAAGGTCCGGACCTCCACGGACGGTGGCGGAACTTTCGCGGCCGAGGTCCAGGTGGCAGCCCCGAAGCACCATGACTTCCGGATGACCATTCCCGCCTCTCCCGACGAGAAGATCCTCAGCTACCCCGTGCTGGCCGTGGACCGGGCCTCGACATCCCCCTATCGAGGGCGGGCCTACCTCCTCTGGATGGACCTGCACGAGAAGGGTGTTACCACGAGTCGGTTCCCCGGTCCGGGCCACACCGACATCTATTTCTCCCTCTCCGGCGACAGGGGCCTCACCTGGTCCACACCGAAGCGGATCCATGACGGGGCCAGCCTCTCCGACGAGTTCAACCAGTGGTTGGCCGTGGATCCCACGGACGCCTCTGGGAGAATCCACGCCGTGTATTACCACACCGAGCCGTACGCCTCCTCCGACCACGACCGGGAGGCCGTCCGGCTCCGCTACGTCCGCTCCGACGACGGAGGGACGACCTGGGCCGGAGACCTGGAGGTGGCCACGGTGCCCTCGGACGACACCGACGATCCCGACGGAGGACACTACGGGCACTACGCCGGCCTCAGCGCCATGGGCGGAACGGCCCTCCCCCTCTGGACCGACGGCCGAGCAGGTCTGCCAGGGGAAAGGCACCAGATCTTCTCGGCCACCGTCCGTGCCGGCGCCATGCAAACCAACGACTGCCCCGAAACACGCATCGAGTTCGACCCTCTCCCGCCTTTTCGGGTCAAGAAGGAGCGATCCGTGACCATCAGGGGACGGGTCTTCAAAGCCGGGGCTCCGGCTCCGGGGGAGTGGCTCGATGTACGACCCACGGCCGGAGACGTGGTCACCGTCCTCACGCCCGTGGTCCGGACCGACTCCGACGGGCGAATCGAGGTTCAGGTGAGGGGAGAACGGAGGGGACCGGGAGAGATCACGGCCCAGGGCATGGGCACCGCGTCGAGCCTGTCCATCCGGGGCTACGGTGTCTGGGCCTGGTGGATGTGGGCGATCGTCGCCCTGACAGGGGTGGTGATTGCCGGATTGATCACCTGGCTCCTGTGGCGGAAAACCGGACCCTGGAGCTGGAAGCGCTGGCTTCTGGCCATTTTCCTGAGCCTCCTGTTCGCGGCCCTCTTCACCTTGTTGATCTGGTTCTTCTTCGGGCGCTGAAAAGAGGGGCGGCCCCGCCCCGGACCGCCCCTCTATCCGTCTTCCACGACCTGCCGGAAGGGTTGCCGGGCTCCTACCGGGTCCCCTCCCCTTCCTCCTTCTTCTCCTCCTCGTCCTCCTTCTTCGTCTTCCTCTCCCACGGCTCCCACTCGATGTCCAGGGCATACTTCTGGATCCACTTGATCTCCTCGATGTCCCGGATGCGCTGGTGGTGGGGCTCCCGGAAACCGTGGGGCTCCCGGGGGAAGCGGATGTAGCGCACCGTCTTGCCCTGGTCCTTGAGGAACTGGAAGAACATCATGCTCTGGGGCTCGGTGTCGGTGCGGTCGCTCATCCCGTGGAGGATGATGGTGGGGGTGGTGACCTCGGTGGTGTGGGTCAGGGCCGAGCGGTAGCGGTATCCCTCGGGGTTCTCCCACGGCGTCCCCCCGATGTACCAGAGGCGGACGTCGTAGTTGAAGCCCGGGCCGTATTCCGAGGTCCAGTCCGAGACCATGGCCCCCACGCTGGCGGCCTTGAAGCGGTCGGTCCGGGTGATGGTCCACCCGCCCAGGATGCCCCCGTAGCTCCATCCCCTCAGGGCCAGGTGGTCCTCGTCGGCAATCCCCGCCTCGATGAGGTAGTCCACTCCGGTCATGAGGTCCTCGTAGTCCCCGCCCCCGATGTCGTTCATGTTCCCCCGCAGGAGCTCGTCGGAGTACCCGCTGCTCCCCCGCACATTGGGCTGGAGCTGTGCGTAGCCCAGGCCGGCCCAGACGTGGTTGCTGCTGCGGAAGGAGTTGGTGAAGACCCCCGCCGGGCCACCGTGGATGTGGAGGAGGAGGGGGAGGGGCTCGGCGCGGTCGTAGTCGGCGGGCAGAACCATGACACCCTCGATCTCGGTACCGTCCCGGCTCTTCCACCGTACCACCTCTCCCCGGGCCAGGGCGATGGAGTCGGTGATCATGGGGTTGGCCTCGGTGAGGCGGATTCCGCCCGCCATCCCGTCCTCCGAGATCTCGTCGCCCACATCGGCCACCCAGAGGTCCGGGGGAGTGTCGAAGTCCTGGAAGGAATAGACGAACCGGCTCCGGTCCCGGGAGAACGATCCCGCCGACAGGCTTCCTTCCACGTCGGTGAGCTGCTCCACCTCCCCGGTGGCCACCTTCAGACGGTAGAGGTTGGTGTCGGTGCGCTGGAGCCCGCTGAAGAGGACGGCCTCCCCGTCGGGGGTCCACTCGAAGCCTCTCATATTCCCCTGGAAGGCCCCGGAAACCATCCGGTAATCCCGGGTGTCGGCATTCATGATCCAGAGCTTCTCGTTCCTCAGCTCCCAGATCTCGTCGTCAGGGGCCGTGTAGGCGAAGCGCACGCCGTCGGGGGCCCACTTCACGCCCCCCTCCGGGGCCTGGTTCTCGGTAAGACGCGTGATCTCGCCGGATTCCACGTCCAGGTGGTGGATCTCGGAGAGGTAGCCCTGATTTCGCCGATTCTCGTACCGGGCGGTAAACACGACCCGGGACCCGTCGGGAGAGACGTCGAAGCTGCTCACCCGGAAGTCCTCTTCCGTGAGCCGCTTCTCCTCTTTCTCCTGCACGTCGAAGATCCAGAGGTTGCTCCACCGCCCCTCCCTCTGTCCGTTGGGACCCTCGTCCACGAAGATGGCGTCGTCGCCCTGCTTTCGGGCCTTGGCCTCTTCTTTGGTCCTGGGCTCGGCGGCCACGAAGATGATGGCCGACTCGTCATCCACCCATCGGTACGACCCCACGGAGGAGGCGTGCTTCGTGAGCTGAACCCCCTCCCCCCCGTCGGTCCGCATGAGGAAGATCTGGGCCGTGTCCTTCACCTCCCGCTTGAAGGAGAGGTAGGTGCCCCGGGGCGAGAACTGGAAATCGCTCCCCCCCTCCTCCCCGATGAACCGAAAGGACTCACCGCCCTGGGCGGGAACCATGTGGTAGGTGGATTCCCGCTCGTTCTCCTCCCACTCCAGCTCGGACCTGGAGAAGAAGACCCACTCACCATCCGGCGAGATGAGGGCGCTTCCCACGCTGACCATGTCCAGACCGTCGTCGGTGGTCATGGGCCGCCGTTCCTGGGCGCCGGAGAGGGAAGGAAGGATGAGGACGAGAGCGAGGATGAGAGGAATCGGGTGACGCATGGGAGCCTCCGCAACGAGTTCTGTGCAACGGGGGTGATATCGTGTAGCCTTGCATTCAGGGATGAGGAAAATGCACGTTCCCCTCCCCTTTCACCAGCAGGAACCGACGAGTCACCAGCAGGAACCGACGAGGCCCCGGCATGACGCTTCTTGAATCCATCAATCCGCTGAACGGAGAGGTCGTGGGCTCGGTGGAGATCACCCCCACCGAAGCCATCTCCGACATCGTGGCCCGCGCCCGGGCCGCCCAACCGGCGTGGGGCGCCATGGGAGTGCAGAGGAGGATCGAGCTCCTAAAGAAGGCCGCTCCTCGCCTCGAGGAGGAGGCCGAAGAGCTGGCCCGCCTCATGACCCGCGAGATGGGCAAACCCATCACGGAGTCAAAGGGGGAAGCCCGGAGCATCGGCGCCGGCCTGGCGAGGGAGCTGGAAGAGATGGCCGAGGCCCTGGCCCCCGAGACGCTGGAGCGGAACGGGGTCCGCTCCGTCATCCACCGAGATCCCCTTGGCGTGGCCGCCGCCATCACTCCCTGGAACTTCCCCATGGCCATGCCGAACTGGATGGTCCTCCCGGCTCTGGCCGCGGGAAACACCGTCGTGTTCAAACCCTCGGAGGAGACCCCCCTGGTGGGCCAAGCCTACGCCGACATCCTGGGGGAACACCTCCCCGACGAGGTCCTCACGGTGGTCCACGGGGCCGACGACCAGGGCAGGGCCCTGGTGGCCGCCGACGTGGATCTCATCGCCTTCACCGGCTCCCGGGACGTGGGCCGGGAGATTCTGGCCGCCTCCGCCGGCGACCTGAAGCGGGTCATCCTGGAGCTGGGTGGGAAGGACCCCCTCGTCGTTTTGGACGACGCCGACCTGGAGAAGGCGGCCCGCTTCGCCGCCTGGAACGGGTTCCGCAACGCCGGCCAGGTGTGCGTGAGCACGGAGAGGGTCTACGTCCAGGACACCGTCGCCGAGGCCTTCCTGGAGCTCCTGGCGGCCGAGGCCGAGAGGCTGGTCATGGGGGACGGGCTGGAGAGAACGACGACGCTGGGGCCCATGGTGAACGACGAGCAGCGGGAAAAGGTCCTGGACCAGATGCGGGAAGCGGTCCGGGAAGGAGCGAAGGTCCTGGCCGGAGGGGTCTGCCACGGGGCGCCCTTCATCGTGCCCACCATCCTGGCCGACGTCCCCGACACCGCGGCCATCGCCACCGAGGAGACCTTCGGGCCCGTGGTCTGCGTGAACCGTGTCCATTCAGACGAGGAAGCGGTGGAAAAGGCCAACGCCACCCCCTTCGGCCTGGGAGCCGTGGTCTTCGGGGGGGACCCGGAGCGGGCAGGGACCGTGGCCCGGAGGCTGAACGCCGGGATGATCGGGATCAACCGTGGGTGTCACGGTGCCCCGGGAACCCCCTGGGTCGGGGCCCGGCAGAGCGGATACGGCTTCCACAAGGGACGGGACGGCCACCGCCAATTCAGCCAGACCCGGGTGGTCACCGAGGCGGTCTGACGGGCCTCGGGGTCCCGATCCTTCTTCGGGCGGCGCCGGCCTCGGCACCCGGGCGCCCGGGAACCCCGAGAAGCCTGGGAGCACCGTTCAGGGCCGGCGCCGGCCTGCCCCGGGAAGCTCCGTCACCTCCAGCTCCAGCTCCCCGCTCTCGGCCATCCCGAAGGCCCCCAGGTAGGGGTCGAAATAGGGGTAGAGGATGGGCCCCATTCGAATGGTCCCGGGACTCAGGGGCACCACCATCCAGTTGAAGGTCTTCACCCCCCCCACCACCCCGTCCACCACCTCCGGGAGGGCCCAGTCGCTGTAGGGAGCCAGCTCCACGTCGGCGAAGAGGGCCGGCTCCGGGGAGGGGAGCATCCGGACGTTGCCGGCCCCCACGATGCGAACCGTCAGGATGGCCGTCTCCCCCACCGCCACCCGGGTCGGCGTCAGGAAGGCCTCCAGGCGGTAGCGGCCCACGGCTCCGCTGTAGCCCGTTGGGGCCCGATCTGCGGGAATCGGGAGCACCGTCACCGGGAGGGACTCGGTGGCCACCACCGAGTCCACCCGGGCCGGGGGAATGAGAAAGCTCCCAGCTTCCAGGGGGAAGAGGGCCCGCTTGAAGGTGTAGGTCTGCCGCACCTGGCCCCGGGACGCCGCCGGCGTGCCCTCCCCGGCCTGGGGAAGGTCCACCACCCAGAAGCCCTCCGGATGGGGCGGGACGTAGTGGGGATCGCCCCCCAGGCGGAGTTGAGCCCCCGGGGCGAAGGAGGCCGTGGCCACGTAGGTGAGTTGCTGGCCCACGTAGACGGCATCCGGCGTCATGCCCACGGAGAGCTCCACCACTCCCTCCGGGTCCCCGGCCACCGTCTGGTACCGCAGGAGCTCGGGGACCAGCTCCGGCCACCAGGGATCGGAA
>CAYXGM010000116.1:0-8188 GCA_964464555.1 uncultured Gemmatimonadaceae bacterium
CTCCATGGCGCCGCCGCCGCCGGACCGCCGGGGGGTCCTCTTCGAGATGGCGGCCCGGGGCGTGCCGATCATCCATCTCCTGAATCTGAGGGGGCTGGCCCTCCGCTACGGGCTTCCCTGGGATCCGTCCCTTCCTCCGGCTCCCGGCACCGTGGAGCTACGGGACACCACCCGGGGGAAGGGGTGGAGCTTCTGGGTCCTCACGGCGGGCTACCTCCTGGCTCTGGGTCTGGTGGTTTATTGGTCCCGTCCCCCCCTGCGTCAACCCGGTTGAATGCCTACCTTTCCCGGGTGTTCGAAACGAAGCGCTTTCAGGGAGGATGGATCATGACGCGACGTGTCCGCTGGATCACCGGGATGCTCGCTTTTTCATTGCTTCTCATCGTCGGCGCGGCCCCGGCCGGGGCCCAGGACTCACCGGTCACTGCCGAGACCCCCGTGCTCCTTACCTCCTGCGGCCAGAGCCCCGGCCCCACCATGGTGCGCCTCTTCCTGCGACGGCTGGGGCTGGACCATACGCTGAACCCCCGGGCCACGGCCCAGGACCTCATCGATGCCCGGGAGGCGGGGACCCCCTTCCAGTCCGTCATCATCCTCACCGGGGCCAGCCTCAAGGGGATGGGCGCCGCGGGGACCTCCATGCGGGAGGAGCTCATCCGGACCGAGGGCCTCCTGGAAGAGGCCAGGAACCAGGGGCTCACCGTCATCGGGGCGCACGTGGAGGGGATGGATCGCCGGGCCCAGGGTGCCTCCGCCGGGGACAACTCCGACGAGCAGTCCATCGACGCCGTCATGCCCAACGCCGACGTCATGGTGGTCCGGGCCGACGGGAACGCGGACCGCCGCTTCAGCATCATCTCCGAGAGCCAGGACATCCCCCTCATCCTCTTCGAGAAGAACATGGAGATGGGGGATGCCTTCGGGAGCGTGTTCGGCGGTTAGGAGCCTGTCGGCGGACAGGCCCCTCTAGCGAAAGGGCCCCATGAGCGCCTTCACCTTTGCCGAGATCGTGCTCGGCGTGATGGTTGCGGTCTACATCGCCGCCAAGGCCTTCAAGCTCTCCACGGAGCTGGCCATGTTCCTGGCGGCCCTGGGCGGGTCCCTGGCCGGAGGCTTCGGCCTCCCCCCCCGGCACATTGCCGAGGGGGCCATGACCTACCTGGACATCAACCTCATCTTCATCACCGCCACCCTCTTCATGAACATCCTCAAGGAGTCGGGGGGGGTGGCGTTTACCGTCCGGGGCATCCTCGAGCGGTTCCACTGGAGCCGCACCCTCCTGGTCATCCTCCTCACGGTCCTCCTCCTCCTTCCCGGCGCCCTCACCGGGGCCGGGAGTGTAACCGTGCTCATCACCGGGGGAATGGTGGCCGTGGTCCTGGAGACCATGGGGGTGAGCCGGGTCCGGACCACCGCCATCGTCTTCATCCTGGCGGGCCTCAGCGCGGCGGCGCCCCCGGTGAGCCTCTGGGCCATGATGACGGCCGCGGGGGTGAACATGCCGTACGTGGGGTTCTTCTGGCCCCTTCTGCTGCCCTGCATCCTCCTCTCCCTGGCCACCATCTTCCTCCTGGGATGGAAGGGGGAGAAGGTCGATCTGGAGAAGGCTCTGAGGGAGCTTCCCGAGCCGCCGGAGGGAATGGGGTGGGGAAAGGTCTTCCTTCCCTTCATCGTCTTCGGCGTGCTCATCTTCCTGGGGCGTCAGTGGCCCCACTCCACCCCGATCATCGGTCTCCCCCTCATGTTCGCCGCCGCAGCCGGAACCTCCTTCCTCCTCTCTCCGGTGAGGTTGGATGTTCTGAGGATCAGCCGGGAGACGGTGGGCCAGCTCCTCCCCCTGGTGGGGACCCTCACCTGCGTGGGGGTCCTGGTTCAGATCATGACCCTGACGGGCGTCCGGGGGCTCCTGGCGGTCACGGCGGTGACGCTGCCGGTGGCCGTGGTCTTCGCCACCCTCTTCGTGGTGCTTCCCGTCTCCGAGGCCGTCCTCATGTGGGGGGCGGCCCCGGTCCTGGGCGTGCCCCTGGTTCTCCTCTTCAACAACATCGGGCTGGATCCCATCGTGGCCCTGGCGGGGATGAGCGTGATCTGGCCCCTGGGCGACGCCCTTCCCCCCACGGCCATCATCGGGCGCCTGACCGTGGACGTGGTGGACTACCGGGATGCCTATGTGGGCTTCCTCAAAGCCTGTATCCTTCCGGCCGTCATCATCATGGTCGTGGGGACCCTCATGGTGATCTATTCGTCCGAGCTGTCGTTCCTCACGGGACTGTAGAGGTGCGCGCCATGACAGGATTCAAGAACGGAAGGGGAGCAGCGGCAACCGAGTCGGGAGGCGTTTCATGGTCCTGATCCAATCCGTCGTCACCGTCCTCTACTACCTCATGGTGGCCTTCGTTGCCGGCCTCATGATCTGGAACCTGGTCAGGAGCGAGACGTGGGAGGAGGAGATCCTCTACGTCATCGTCCTGGTGCCCTTCCTCCTCCGTCTCTTCCGGTTGAAGTGAGATGATGGTGCGCAAGCTGGTTTTCGCGGCCCTGGGCCTGGTCCTCCTCGTCACCTCCGGCCTCAGCTTCCTCGAGCACCGGACCCGGGAGGAGTCCGTGGTCCTGAGCCCCGGCGTCACCGAGGTGAAGACGCTGGGAGACTACTTCGAGGGCGTGAGGGGGACCGTCAACGACTGCAACGTCTACATTTTTGAAGGGGAGGAACCGGGGGCGACGGTCTTCGTCATGGGAGGAACCCACCCCGAGGAGCCGGCGTCCCGCCTCGCCGCCTGGATTCTCGCCGAGAACGCCGTCATGGAGGCCGGGCGCCTCATCGTGGTCCTGAGCGCCAACCGAAGCGCCACCACCGTGACTCGCGTGAGCGGCGCCTATCCCCCGGATTACACCATCGATACGGACTGGGGAGGCCAGACCTTCCGCATGGGGGACCGGTGGGCCAATCCCCTGGACCAGTGGCCGGACCCGGAGGTCTACATCCATCATCCCAGCGGCCAGTACCTGGCCTATGTGGACATCCGAAACCTGAACCGGGCCTGGCCCGGCCGCCCCGACGGGACCCTCACCGAGCGCACCACCCACGCCTTCATGGAGCTCATTCGCAGCGAAGACGTGGACCTCTTCATCGACCTCCACGAGGCGGAGCTCCAGTACCCCGTCATCAGCACCATCGTGGCCCACGAGACGGGTGAGGATCTGGCGGCCTTCGTGTCCATGATGCTCAGCGACACGGAGTTCAACATCGGGATGGAGTACTCCCCCCCGAGCCTCCACGGGCTCTCCCACCGGGAGGTGGGGGACCACTCCGACGCCGTGAGCCTCCTCTTCGAGGCTCCCGAGCCCTTCCTGGACGCCACCCGGGGGAGAACCACCCGGGAGCAGCTTCTCACCGGGATCGACCCCTTCGTAGTGAAGGCCGGGGAGGCGGGACTCCTCTACGAGGAGATCGACGAGACCGGCTGGCCCATGGAGAAGCGGGTGGGACGGCATACCTCCACCCTGGCCATGACCATGGAGCTCTGGACGGAGTTGAACCCCGACCGGCCCCTCCGGGCCCGGGGCATCCCGAGCTACCAGGATGTCATCGACCATGGGGTGGGACAATGGCTGAAGGACCCGTCGGCGGCGCCGCCGGAAAGGGTCGTGATCGAATGATGTTTTGGCTGACCACAGAAGGAAGGAGCAATCCCGTGAAAGGCAAACTTCGCATCGTCCCCCTGTTCGGGGGCCTCATGGCCCTGGCCCTCGTCTGGGCTGCCACCCCCGTCCAGGCTTCGGCCCAGTGGGACGAGATGGTGACCCGGACGGCCGAATCTCCCCAGGGACTCCTGCCGGGTCCCGTCTGCACCGGCGAGCCCGGGGACCCGGCCTGCGGCTGCGACCCCCTGACCCAGGACTGCGGCTGCACGAGCATCCAGGTGAGCAAGGGGGCCTCCACCGACGGCTCCGTTATGACGGCCCATTCCTGCGACGGGAACTACCGGACCTGGCTCCAGATCGAGCCGGCACGGGAGAACCCCCCGGGGACCATGCGGCCCATCTACTGGGGCAAGCTCCACACCGAGACCCCCGACGACATGCGCCGGGTGCGCCTCAAGGGGGAGATCCCGGAGGTTCCCGAGACCTACCGGTACTTCAACGTGGCCTACCCGGCCATGAACGAAAAAGGGCTGGCCATCGGTGAGACCACCATCGGGGGCCGGAGGGAGCTGAGGAACGACGAGGGGCTCTTCCTCATCGAGAACCTCCAGGCCCTGGCCCTGGAGCGGACCACCACGGCCCGGGACGCCATCCGCCTCGTCGGCGAGCTGGTGAAGGAGTACGGCTACGGCGACGCCGGGGAGTGCCTCACCTTCGCCGACTCCAAGGAGGTCTGGCACTTCGAGATCATGGGAGCCGGCCCCTTCCAGGTGGGTGCCGTGTGGGCGGCGGTGCGGATCCCCGACGGCCACGTGGGCGTCAGCGCCAACATCCCCCGCATCAGCACCCTGGACCTGGACGATCCGGATCACTACATGGCCAGCGACAACGTCTTCTCCCTGGCCGAGGAGATGGGGTGGTGGGACCCGAACAGCGGAGAAGAATTCAAGTGGTGGGAGGCCTACAGCGGCCGCAAGCCCTTCTCCACCCGGGAGTTCTTCATCTTCAGCACCTTGGCCCCCTCCCTGAACCTCACCATGGACATGGAGGAACTGCCCTTCAGCATCGTTCCCGACGAGGAAGTGTCGGCGCAGGACGTCCTGGCCTACTACCGGGAGACCTACGAGGACACCGAGCTGGACAACACCAAGAACCTCCTGGTTCCCAACCGGTACCGGCAGGATCCCGACGATCCGGAGATGGTGAAGAGCCCCATGGTGAACAGTTGGAATACGGGCCGGGACCTGGGCCAACTCTTCAACGCCCTTCAGCCCGGGTCCGTGGAGCCGGTGCGGACCATCGCCGTGGACCGCTGCGCGTACTCCCAGATCATCCAGGCCCGGGACTGGCTCCCCCCGGAGATCGGCACCGTGGCCTACTTCTCCTTCGACAACCCGGGGCAGAGCCCCAGGATTCCCGTCTACGCCGGCACCCTTCACCTCCCCGAGAGCTTCAAGATCGACTGTCAGAAGAAGTACAGGGAGGATTCGGCGTGCTGGGCCTTCAGGCGGGCCAACCGCCTCTCCCAGATCAAGTGGGGGTGGGCGAGGGAGCACCTGGAACCCGCAGTCATGGCCTTCGAGGAGCAGATGTTCATGGAGCAGCCCCTCATCGAACAGAAGGCCGTGGAGCTGTATGAGGCCGAGGGAGGAGAGGATCCCATGGAGTTCCGAACCTTCCTCACCCGCTACACCAACAACTGGGCCGGCGCCACCATGCAGAAATGGTGGGAGCTCGGGGACTTCTTCTGGGCGTACTTCGCCCGGGGCTGGTAGCGGGCTTTCAGGGGGATCTCACCTCCTGATCGCCTGTCCGGCACCCCAGCAGGACCCTCCGGGGCGACCCCAGATGTCCCGGAGGGTCCTTCTCGTCCTCCTCCGGCGGTCCCCGCACGATCCACGAACCCTGCTCCGGGGCTTCCCGGGTCCCCATCCCCTCTTTTCGTCCCTCCGGTTTACTTCGCGCCAAAATTGTTTAAATTTAAAGCTTGTGACTCGAGGTTGTTGTATTACCCTTGTCTAAGTTCTTGAATCGATAGCCTAGACAACGAGGCGTCGGATGCTCATCAAAGCGTCGCTCATTGCGCTGGCGACCCTGCCCCAGGCCGGGACCGGGCCCGCAGTACCGGATACCGTACGGACCGGGGAGCGTGTGCCGGTGCATGCCAACGGCGTCCGGGGATTCGGGGCAAAGACTGCCCTGGGAACTCGGTCCACCCCGGCGTCCGACGCTGTCTTCCGCTCTGTCGCTGCCGACGGAACGATCCGGACCTACGTGGGCGCCGACGGGGCCCTGGACATACCTGCCCCCTTCCGGCCCGAGGCGGAGATGAAGGTCGACGGCCGCCTGGATGAGGGGATCTGGCAGGAGGCTGCTCTCCTCAGCGGCTTCACCCAGTACGATCCGGTGGAGGGGATCCCCGCCAGCCAGGAGACCGACGTCCGGGTCCTGGTGACGGACGAGGCCGTCCTCTTCGGTATCCGGGCCCACGAAGAGGACGGGGACGCCGTCCGGGCGACGCTGGCCAGGCGGGACGGCTTCGGGCGATCCGACGACTACGTTCGCATCGTCCTGGACACCTTCAACGACAACCGCAGGGCCTACGTCTTTCAGGTGAATCCCCTGGGCGTGCAGGGAGACGGCCTCTGGGTCGAGGGTTCCGAGGGCCGGGGTGATCCCATCGACTGGAATCCGGACTTCCTCTGGGAGTCTTCGGGAAGGGTGGATGCGGGGGGGTACACCGTGGAGCTGAAGATTCCCCTCAAGAGCCTCCGCTTTCCCGAAGCAGCCACCCAGGACTGGGGGCTCCAGGTGGTCCGGCGCATCCAGCGAAACGGTTTCGAGGCATCCTGGGCGCCCATGACCGACGAGAAGGCCAACAAGCTGGCCCAGTCGGGAACGCTGGCGGGGCTGGCGGGGCTGGAGCCGGGCCGGATGCTGGAGCTCAATCCGGTGGTCACCGCCACCCGCCAGGGGAGCTGGAACGCCGAGCAGGGTTCCTTCTCCCACGCCGGTCCCACCGGCGCCTTCGGCTTCAACGTGGTCTACGGGCTCACCTCCAACCTCACCCTGGATGCCACCTTCAACCCCGACTTCAGTCAGGTGGAGGCCGACGCCGGCCAGATCACCGTCAACGAGCGCTTTGCCCTCTACCTTCCCGAGAAGCGCCCCTTCTTCCTGGAGGGGACCGACGTCTTCAACATGCCTCGCCGGCTGGTCTACACCCGCTCCATCGCCAACCCGGTGGGGGCGACCAAGCTCTCGGGGAAGGTGGGTAGCTTCAACGTGGCCTACATCGGGGCCGTGGACGACAGGAGCTCGGTGAGCGGGAATCCCGTGGTGAACCTCCTGAGGGTCAAGAGGGACCTGGGGAGCAGCTCCAGCATCGGAGCCGTCTACACCGACCGGACCCTCTCGGGAGACCGGTTCAACCGTGTGCTGGGCGCCGACGGCCGCTTCGTCCTGGCCGGCCGCTACACCCTGGATGTCCTGGCTTCCACCAGCGCCGACAGGAGGGAAGGGGCTTCCACCGAGTGGGGCTCCCTGGTGTACGCCCGATTCGACCGCTCCAGCCGGAGCCTCTCCCTGAACGCCACCTTCGAGGACGTCACCGACGACTTCCATGCCCGGAGCGGGTTCATCCGCCGGGTGGGGACCACCCGGCTCCAGGCCCGGACCGGCTACACCTGGCGGGGTGAGCCCGGGGCCCTCCTGGAGCGATGGGGGCCTTCGGTGGAGCTTCAGGGCTACTGGGATCGCCAGGACTTCTGGGCCGGCGGGTCGCCGGAGGAGTCCGAAGTGGAGCTGAGCTTCTTCGTCGGTCTGCGGGGAAACGTGGGTGGCTACCTGAGCTACTCCCGGGATTTCTACACCTTCCACCGGGACGAGTACGAGGGACTCTTCCTCCCCTCCGAAGACTCCGACGGGTTCGTCTCCTTCGCCCCCTCCGCCTCCCTCTTCGGCGGCCTGGACGCCTTCAGCGCCCGGACCTGGATCAGTCGCTGGGAGCGGGCCCGGATCTCCCTGGGCGGCTCCTGGAGTGAGACCCCCATCTTTGTCGCCGGCGTTCCCGCCGACGTGGGAGAGAGCCGGAGCGGCGACCTGAACCTCACCCTCTATCCAACCGGGTCCCTGTCCCTGGAGCTGGGGCTCCGTCACGTAACCCTCACCCGCAAGCGGGACGGCTCCCGCTACTCCAGCGCCACCATCCCCCGGCTTTCGGCCCGCTACCAGTTCAGCCGCGCCCTCTTTCTGCGGGTGGTGGGGGAGTATTCGAGCCAGGAGCGTGGCGACGTCCTCGACCCCGTCACCGGGGCTCCCGTTTTCTCCTGCGGGGCAACCTGCGTCCCTCGGACGGGATCCGATGCCCACGATTTCCGCATGGAGGGTCTGGCTGGCTACGAGCCTTCCCCGGGCACCGTGGTCTTCCTGGGCTACACCCGGCAGATGCGGGACGCCGAGGCCTTCGGTTTCCGCGACGTCACCACCCGGGCCGACGGCCTCTTCCTCAAGCTGAGCTACCGCTTCAGGATGTAGCCACCCC
>CAYXGM010000117.1:0-8095 GCA_964464555.1 uncultured Gemmatimonadaceae bacterium
CGGGATCGGTGGGCTGGACCTGCACCGGAACTACCCGGAGAACTGGCGGCCGGCCCCGGGCCGGGACCGGACAGGCCGGGGATGGACCCAGCGGGGGGCGGGATCCCACCCCCTGAGCGAGATCGAGACGCGGTCGGTGGTGGTCTTCCTCCTGGAGAACCCCAATGTCTCGGTGGTCAACACCATGGACACCCGGGTTCCCATGCACCTCCGGCCCCCCTCCACCTCTCCGGGCCCGGAGCGCATGTACCCGGAGGACCTGGCCTACTACGAGTACTTCGACTCGGTGGGCATGACCATCACCGGGTATCCCTGGGCCGGAGACGTCTACCACGATTACCGGTACAGGAGCCGGGAGGCCGATCCCATGGCCGGGAGCCCCCTCTTCGGGCACAGCCCGGACTTCGGCTACTGGTACTACGGCTCCATCTGGTATGGGGACGAGCTCTGGGACGGGGGTGAGTTCGGGGACCTGAACGGAGACGGGGAAGAAGACGACCTGGATGCCCTCCTCTGGGACGACGAGGAGAACGGAGGGATGGCCTTCAAGGAGTGGACGGCCTTCGATCATCCCGAGTACGGACCGGTGGAAATCGGCGGCTGGCACCCGAAGTTCTTCAGCCAGAACGCCCCGCCGTCGGTACTGGAGCGGTGGGCCAGGAACCAGGCGCTGTTCAACCTCTATATGGCCAAGCACCTTCCCCTCCTCCGGATGGAGGCGTTGGAGGTGGAGCCCGTGGAGGACGAGGGAGAGGGCACCGTCTACGAGGTGACGGCACGCTGGCGGAACGCCGGTGGCCTCCCCACGGCTCTACGGCAGGCCCGCCTGGTTAAGATCGTCAGGGAGGATCGGGCCGTCCTGGACTTCGGCTCCGCCCTGGTGGAAGGGGAGGACGCCACGGTAGAAATGGTGGAGCCCCGGGGGCGTGGGGGCGTGGAGGTGGGCTGGCTGGATCCCGGCGAGTCGGCGGAGGCCACCTTCAGGGTCCGGGTCCGGGGAGACCAGCCCGTTGAAGGGACGCTGAGGATCCTCTCCACCCGGGGAGGCGTCCTGGAGGAGACGGTCACCCTGGGTGGTTGAGGGGGTGCCTTTCAAGCACGGGAACAGGGCGGAGCTCACGGGGCTCCGCCCTCTCGCCCCCAACCCTCATCGGTCCCGTTCCATTCTGGCCAGCTCCGCCTCGGCGGCGATGTAGCCGAAGGCTGCCCACTGGTCCCGGGCGTCCACGATGGCCTGGAAGACCTCCCGGGCCCCTTCCGTGTCACCGTTGTAGAGGAGCCAGTTCCCGTATCCGTAGCCGGTGGTGGCCCCCTCCAGGGATCTTCGGCCCGTCCCGGCCATCTCGGCTTCCTCCACCTCTCCGGCGTAGAGACGAAGGAGCTCCAGGTAGCCGCCGCTCTCGATGATCTCTTCGGCCAGGGTCTCCAGGTCGAGCCCCTGGATGAGCTCCCGGGCCTCCTCGTCCCGGCCCAGGCGCCGGAGGGTCATATACCACCAGTGGGCCGTGGCCACCCGGCTGTCGGCGTGCTCGCTCACCCCCATGCAACGCCGGTAGATCTCCGCGGCCTCGGCGAACTCTCCCTTGATATAGTGGGCCAGCCCGTAGTGGTACCAGATGTTGAAGTGAAGGGTGCTGGTGGGGATTCCCAGGGCGTTGGGCTGGCCGTCGGGCTCCACCTGATCGGCCGTTCCCTCGATGATCTCAGCGGCCGTCCGGAAATCGGCGATGGCCAGGTCGGGCTCCCGTACCGTAATGAAGCGGTGGCCCCTGTGGCGGAGAAAGCGGGGGTCGTCGGGATGGAGCTGGAGCCCCCGGGTGAAGGCGTCGATGGCGTGGCGATACTCTCCAAGATACGCGTAGCGCCGGCCCACCCAGATGAGGGCGTCGGCGTCCCGGGGATGGGCCTCCAGATCCTCCAAGGCATCCCGAAGCTGTTCCTCCTGTGCCGCCAGCACTTCGGGGGGACGCTCCGGAGTGTAGAGGGTGTCGCCGAGAAACGAGACGGTCTGGGCGGCGTCGGGAAGGTCCATGGGGTTCACCCTGGGCGGGGGGGCCGGCGTCCGGGCGGAGACCTCCTCCTTCCGGGCCCCCTCTTCCCCACTTTCTCCTCCGCATGCCAGGAGGGTACCGAAGCCCACGACCCCTGCCGCCCACCGGAGCCTGCGGCCATGGAGGCGTCGCAGTTCGAGATCACGTCTCCGTCCTGAGGTCCGTTTCAACTCGTTGCTTTCGGCCATCTCTCGTCTCCCTGATCTTCCAACGAGGGCCGGGGACCGGTGTGACACCGGCCCCCGGTTCACAGGATTTTCCGGCAAAAGGCGCGACTACCCGCCTTGATACACCTCGCTGATATCGATGATGGTGATGTCCGCAGCGTTCACCGGAATGGGGAACGACGCGATCTCCCGGTCTTCGGCCAGGACCTCGTCGGGCTGGGGCCCGGCGTAGCTGATGTTCGTGGGCGCATCGCTCAGGAGGAGCGATTTCATGCCGTCGGCATCCCGGGTGATCATGACGATGTAGAGTTGATCGTCCTGGAGATGTTCATCGATGGCCTCGTTGACGTCTCCCGGGGTCACGGCCCGGATGCCCGGCCGTATCTCGGCCAGGTATCCCGGATCGGACATGCCGTAGAAGGCGTCGTCCACTGCGTAGGCCAGTCGCCGGCCGATGGTGTTCCCCCAGTTCACCGTGTAGTTGTCCAGGAAGTTCTTCGTCCTCTCCACCTCGTCGGCGGAAAGCCCGTTCTCCACGACCTGATGGAGTTCCCTGAACGCCGCACGGGTGGCGAAGAGGACCCGCTCGTGGAGATTGGTGGGCGTGGTGTTGGAGATGGGACGGATCCACATCTCGAAGAGGTGGCTTCTGCGGGCCACATTCACCGGTGGTTGCTGGGTGGTGTAGCCCAGGGGGAACGCCTCGATGTAGGAGTAGTCCCCGTAGTTCATGCCCCGGGTTTCCCGGATGACCTGGTAGAGGTTGCTGAAGGAATTCCGGTGCTCTCCCATCCAGGAATTGAAGGTGAGCATGGCCCAGTAGTCATCGTCGCTGCGGAGGAGGTCCGTCGGGAAGCCCATGCTGATGGGGGTGGCGTCGATGGCCTTTTCTACGAGGAGGACCTTGACCCCCTGGGGCATGGGGGGCCGGGGGGCCGCCACCATGGGGACTTCACCTTCGGGGAGGGCGTCGAAGTCCTCCCGGACCCGGTCCGGGAACCCTCCGGGATAGCCGCCCCCGACACCCACCACCACGTTGTTCCTCAGGTAGGTGTTCCGGTAGAAGGCCTTCACGTCGTCCAGGGTGATGGACGCCACCGATTCCACGTATCCCTCCTCGGGGTGCTCGTACGGGGTCCCTGCGTAGGCCATGGAGTAGAGGAGCTCCTTGGTGAGCTCCTCATCCCTCCCGTAGCGCCGGCCCCGCTCCAGATAGTTCATCCTCTGGCTCTTGATGCGATCGAAGTCTTCCTGGGTGAAGGCGGGCCGGAGAAGAGCGTGGGAGAAGAGGGTGTAGTAGTCCTCCAGGTTGTCCCGGTGGATGCGGCCGGTGAAGGTGGTCATCTCCTTGTCCACCTTGTACCCGTAGCCGGCGGCCATGGGATAGAGCTTTTCCAGGATGGCCTCGTAGCTGTCCTCGGTGGTGGACCCGTCGGAGATCATGGCCGCGGTGACGGAGGCGAGCCCCTCTTTGCCCGCGGGATCGTTCTGGGAACCCACCTTCACCCAGATGTTGAAGGCGATGAAGGGGGATTCGGTCTCGGGAAGGGTGATGATTCCCCTCGCCTCGTCGTACTCCGAGGGGGGAGCCAGGGTGAATCCGGTCATGAGGGCCACCAGGAGGATGCCGAGTCCGATGGATGTGTGTTTCATGGTCAGTTCGCCTCCTGCGTCATGACGGCCGTGACCCGTCTCGCTTCGGTGAGGTACGTCCGTGCTGCTTCCCGCACGTCCTCGGCCGTGACGGCGTCCAGCGTCTCATAGTACTGATCCACGGCCTCGATCCCCCCCGTGTTGATGATGAAGGGCACGAGGGAGAAGGCCACGTTCTGAGCCGTTTCGAGACCCATGAGAAAGCCATACTTCATGTTCGACTTGGTGTTGGCCAGCGTCTCGGCGTCCACGAGCTCCGTCTGGAACCGGTCCACGGTGGCCTGGATCCTCTCCTGGAGGGGTTCGATGTCCCCCTCGCTGTTGGCCATGGTTTGAATGGTGAGGAGCGCGGGATCGCGCTGAAGCCCGAAGCCGGCCCCCAGGTACTGGACCCGGCCCTCCTGGATCACCAGCTCCCGGTAGATGTCCGAGTTGGAGCCGAAGGCCACGGCGCCGAGGACTTCGGTGGCCACGGCCATCCGGTCCGTGGGGCTCCAGGCCGGGCCCTTGTAGTTCACGCTGATGACGGGGAGAGTGCGCCCGGGGTAGTCGATGTGGACCTCCCTGGGCTCCGTCTGCTCCTCGTCGTACCGGATCTCCGGGGGAACGTAGCCCGCCTCCCAATCCCCGTAGTACTCCTGGATGAGGCTCTCGGCCTCGTCGAATTCGAAGTCCCCGGCGATGACCAGGACGACGTTCTCGGGACGGTAGAAGCGGTCGAAGAAGGAGAGGCTGTATTCATACCCCTCGGGCATGTTCCGAACGTCCTCCTCGAACCCGATGGTCGAGTGTCGATAGGTGTGCGTGTCGTAAGCCGTGAGGCGGAGATTCCGGTCCAGAACCGCTCCGGGGGTCATGGCTCCCTGCTGGTACTCGCCCAGGATGGCGCCGGCCTCGGTGCGGAAGTCCGCTTCGGAGTAGGCCAGGTTCTGGAACCGGTCCGATTCCAGGTCCATGATCTGCTCCAGATACTCGCTGGCCGCCACCAGGTAGTACACGGTCATGTCCAGGGAGGTGAAGGCGTTCCGGGCGGCGCCGATCCCGCTGGTGACCTCATCGTAGTCGGGGTACTTCTCCGTGCCGCGGAACATCATGTGCTCGAAGAAGTGGGCATAGCCCGTCCGGCCCTCCTCCACCTCGTCCCGGGCTCCCGTCCGGACCATGGAGGTGTAGGCGATGACCCCCGGGGCACCGGCCCGGATGAGGTAGGCGTTGAAGCCGTTCTCCAGGGTCACGTGTCGGGTTTCGAAGGGGAAGATGCCTTCATCGGAACTCCCGGGGCTTCGGGTGGCCATGTCACCGCATCCGGCCACGAGGAGCCCGAGAACCAGGACACCTGCAAGGGTTCGCATGGAATGGACCTCCAGGAAAGAAACGTACAGGAGACACAGAGGGAATCCTACGGGATAGGCGGGCGCGGTTCAACTGAAAAGGAGCCCCCGCACCGTAGAGGTGGAGGGCTCCAGGGGGGCGGAGCACCGGCGGATCCGGCTGCCCGGACCGGGGGCGCCGCGGTGCAGGAGCATCAATCGTCGTCGAAGATGCTCCCCTCCTTGGCGTCCCGTGCGCCCATGGACACGCCTGTCCCCACACCGGCACCGAAGAGGAGTGCGGTGCCGGTGCCCACCAGGGGCGCGACGGCCACTACCGGCGCCGCCACCAGAGCGGCAGCCACTCCGGCGGCGAGGCCCAGAGCCGGCTTCTGCACCCAGGTCGTGTAGCGGAGTCTGCGCCGGGTGAAGCGCCTGGACCTGGAGTGGCCGTAGATGGCGGCGACTCCGGCAATACCCATCCCGAGAAGTTCAAGCATGTCCTGACCCTGACCCTGACGATGACATCGGACCCGGAGGCCCGACGGATTGCTCTTGGTCCTTCGCTGACCAGCCCTACGGTGCCCCTGCGACCTGGGTTTCGAGGCTCGACTTCATTCCGGACTGCGAAACCTGTTCCATGAACCCCTGGCAGACTCGACCCCCGAAGGCTCGGTCAGAACAGATAAACTAACACGCCTCCGGAGAACACGGTGCCTCCGTCCTCCAGCTCGTACCTTGCCTCGGCAAAGGGCCTCACCGTGGGAAAGGCCGGCCCACTGAGAATGACCCCCGCGAGGAGGTTCCAGTCCAGCTCTCCGTCGCCCCAGTCCAAGGTCAGGCTTTCCGAGGCATCCAGACTTACCCCGGCGCCGACGTAGGGGTTCATCAAGAGGGGCACGGGAAAGCTATAGAGGAGGTGCACGCCCAGGCTTTGGCTGCGGCAGCTTCCGGAGCCGCAATCCAGGTCGAACACGTCCAGGGTTGCCTGAGCTCCGAGCCCGGTGAGTGGCACTCCCAGGACCGCCCTGCCCCCGAGTCCCCAGTTCGCTTCGGTCAGGTCCAGCTCCGTTACCGCTACCTGGCCTCCCAGGGCGAACTGGGCCCTGGCCTGAGACGCCGGGAGAACCAGGGCAAGAAGGCCCAGCATCGTGACGGCCCAGGCGGGTGCGGGTCCTCGCATTCGTGTCATGCTTTCCTCCATCGGTAGCTGTCCTTCCCATCATCCCTTTCCTACACCGCCGGGAGTGGCGGGCTCCCGGCGTCCGGGTACGGGACCCTCTCAGCCATTCTTCGTTCCTCATCCAGGACCTCAGGACGGTTCGGGACCCTCCTTCCATCGGGATTCCTGAAGAACCTCCCTGCAGGAGATCAAAAGAAAGGAATTGGCTACGAGCCGACCCACCAGGAGCGCCGTGGCCGCCGCCGTCACCCCGACCCAACCCAACCGCCACCCGAAGAGGGGGAAGAGGAGGGCAACGGTACCCACTTCCAGGGCCGTGGCAATGGTGATGGGGCGGGTCCGGCGGGCCACCACCAGGATGCCCCGCTGAAAGGAGAGGATGACGGAAAGGAACGGGATGGGGACCAGGATGGCCGTGGGGAGGATGGCAAAGTCCGCCAATTCCCGGCTCAAGCCCGACACGGTCACGAACCAGACGTCCACCAGGGGCGTGAAGGCCACCAGGGCCAGAACGCTAACGGTGCCCAGGGCCAGGGTCCCGGCGAAGCGGGCCAGGGGCTTGAAGTGTTCGTGTCGCTTCCCCATGAGGGCAATGCCCACCTCCTGGAAAGAGAGCCCCATGGATCGGAAGAGGAAGTTCAGGGACACCACCACCGGAAACACCGCCAGGGACTCCACCGGCGCCGGGGCACGGCCCATGAAAAAGGTAAGCATGGGTTGGGCCGCCAGCCCGATCATGGAGGTGAGGGCCAGGGGATAGTAGAAGCGGCTGATGTCCAGATACGTGAGCTCCTCCGCGGTGCCCTCCGTTTCTCCCGGTGTGGAGAGGAGCTTGCGGATGGATGCTGCGGCCATGACACGGCTGGCCAGAGCCTCCGCCACCACCCCGGCCGAAAGGGCGGCGGCCCCCACCCATGCCCCGGGGGGCCGGATGAAGAAGAAGAGGCCCAGCCCCGTGGAGGCCATGGCTACCAGGCGAATCACCGTACCCACCGCCACCAGGCGGGTCTTTCCGTCCCGAATGAGGAGACCCTGGTAGAACCGCCGGAAACCGATGGCTCCCGGCCATGGAAGGAGAATCCAGAGGGCCCAGTAGGTGAGGTCCGCCACCTCGGGCGGGAGTGCGATGAGGTCCACCATGAGGACCCGGTAGACCGGGGGGATCAGAATGAGGAGCTGGATGCCCGTGATGAGGCCGTTGAGGGTGTAGGCGAAGTTCCTCAGGCGACGGAAGGTGAGGCGATCCTCCGCCAGCGCCGTGGAGGCGCTCAGCATCATGATGACGGGAGCTTCCACCAGGAGGGCGAAGGCGAAGGCCACCCCGTGTGCGGCCAGGTTGAAGCGGGGATCGGCCAGCCGAGCGATGACCGCCGCCAGAAAGGGGCCCTCCGCGGCCATCATGAGCCAGGTGGCTGCCAGAGGGAGCCAGAAGAGGATGATGGCCTTCTGTGAGCGATCCTTGGTCAAGAGACCTCCCTGCCAGCCATGGTGCCACGCTGAGCCCGAGGAGCTTAGCGCCAGGGACCCCTCAACTCAACGCCCTGAGGCTTCCGTGGAAGAGAGAGGGCAACGGAGTGCGGAGCGCCATTGTGTGCCACCGGAGCGAAAAAGGGGTGACCCCGGTTCGGAGCCACCCCTCGACACGACTCTGCTGCCGCAAATCCAATCTGTTGCCGCGGTCTTCCCAGCGTCCCCGACAGGACTCGAACCTGTGGCCTGCTGCTTAGGAGG
>CAYXGM010000118.1:0-7727 GCA_964464555.1 uncultured Gemmatimonadaceae bacterium
GCCAGCAAGGCAAGAGTTGGAAAAAACCTACTCCAGACTCTCATAGGGTGCCTCCTATTGGGGACAAAACACGCGCGGAAGTGGTCAGATCCACGCGACAAAAAGAGGTGCAGGGGGCCTCGGCCGCACCCGCACCTCGACAACTATCCGGGCCCACTCCAGCGCCAGGACCATTTCCGATAATGAGTTTCAGGGGTTCGGACCAGGTATGGGCTCAAATTGCCGATCTCTCGTTTCGAGTTGTCTCGGGGGGGGGAGCTTCCGCCCCTTTCCCTCACGCCTCAGCAGAAGACAAAGGCCCGTTCCGGGACCCGTTTCATGCTTGAGGCTGTAATGGTGCCTGGCTTTTCAAATACGGGTC
Organism: uncultured Gemmatimonadaceae bacterium; assembly: GCA_964464555.1. GTDB lineage: Bacteria > Gemmatimonadota > Gemmatimonadetes > Longimicrobiales > Gaopeijiaceae > CAYXGM01. Next base: position 362 of record CAYXGM010000118.1, read on the forward strand.
ACGCCCAGTTTTGTCAAGAAGTTTCACCCTGGTTATCGAACGGTGATTCGAGACCATTTGTCCCTCCCGGCACTCAATGAACCGGTAGATCCCGGAAAACCCCCCGGATGGTAAGGGGTTTCGGGAAGCTCCCGTGGACGCGGGGAGCTGGAAATCGGGTCTTGCGGCGTTGGGGCTCGAAAAAACCTATTCCGGCGAAAGGAGGGACGAGGGTCGGTCCCAACCCGGCCAGGTAGCCATCCCACCTTGCCGGACGGCTCTCCTTCCGGACTGCATCAATCCGCGCCGATTCCCTCGGTGGGTGAAACGGAATGGGGCGGATGACGGTCCCGGACCCGACGACGCCGGAGATGGGGTGGCATCTCTCCATCCGTGTCCGAGAGGGACCATGACGGATCCGGTTCCTCGAGGCCGGTGTAGCAGAGCGACGGCACGACGCTTGCGATTCCGAGCCCGCGACGGACCTTTGGAGCCGGGTGGAGCCGGGTGGAGCCGGAAGCACCAGCCGAGCTCGGTGGCACCGTCGGACACAGGGGGTGAAAGTCCGAACCAGCATCTCCAGCCTTGCGGAAGAGCCGGGGTAACGAGGACGAGAGCCATGGCCAGGAAAAGGAAGCAAAAGGGCGGCAAGGCCGCTACCGGAAAAGGCGGGGCCGGGCCGAACAGACTCACGACCTTCTTCCTCCTCCTGGCGGCCTTCTTCCTTTTCGGGGGCGTGGGCGCCGGATGGGGGGCGTGGCAGAACCTCTGTGTGGACTGCCCCTCCATCGCTCAGATCTCCACCTGGGAACCGGAGCAGACCAGCAAGCTCCTGAGCCACGACGGGCGCCTCATCGCGGAGATCGGCCTGGAGCGCAGGACGCCGGTGTCCATCGAGGCCCTCCCGCCCCACGTCATTCAGGCCTTCATCGCCATCGAGGACAGGCGCTTCTACTCCCACAGCGGATACGACTTCCGGGGCATCCTTCGTAGCGCCTTTCGGGCGGCCATGAACCGCTCCTTCGCCGGGGGCGGAGGCAGCACCATCACCCAGCAGCTCGCCCGAAACATGTTCGAGGACCGGATCGGCCGGGAGAAGCGGATCACACGGAAGCTCAAAGAGTTGCAGGTGGCCCTGGCCCTGGAACGGACGTACTCGAAGGACCAGATCCTGGAAGCCTACATCAACCAGATCAACTACGACCGGGGATGGTACGGGATCCAGACCGCCTCGAGGAACTACTTCGGGAAGAACGCCACCCGGCTCAATCCTGCCGAAGCGGCCATGCTGGCCGCCATTCCCAACCGGCCGGCCTACTACAATCCCATCCGGAACCCGGACAACGGCCGCAGACGAAGGAACCTGGTCCTGGAGCTCATGAGCCGGGAAGGATTCCTCTCCGAGGAGGAAGTGGAGGAGTGGAAGGCCTGGCCCCTTCCCGAGGGCCAGGTGGAAGCCCGGGAGGGAGAAGCTCCATATTTCCAGGAATGGGTCCGGCAGATGCTCGATGACCGGTTCGGGGAGCAACTCTACTCCGGGGGGCTCCGGGTCTACACCACGCTGGACCTGGACATGCAGCACGCTGCCGAGATTTCCATGGAGGAGGGGTGGGCGGAGATCGAGGCCCGGCCGGGCTACGAACACCCTCTTTACGAGGAATTCGCCGACCGCAGCGAGCCCTTCGAAACCGCCGAAACCCCCTACGTGCAGGGGATGTTCATCGCCCTGGATCCCCACACCGGCTCCGTCAGGGCCATGATCGGGGGCCGGGACTTCCGGCATTCCAAGTTCAACCGGGCCACCCAGGCCCGGCGGCAGGCAGGATCATCCTTCAAGCCCTTCGTCTATGCCTCGGCCCTGGCCAGCGGCATCCCGGCCTCCCACATCATCGTGGATGCCCCCGTGGTCCTCCCCCAGGTGAGCGGCGAGGAGTGGAAGCCCCGCAACTTCACCGAGGACTTCCAGGGACCCATCACCATCCGGGAGGGCCTCCGCCGCTCCATCAACATGATCGCCATCAAGCTGGGCATCGAGGTAGGAATGGAGACCGTGGCCCAGACGGCCCAGCGCATGGGGATCCGGACCGAGATCGAACGGTACCCTTCCACGGCCATCGGCGCCGCGGAGGTCATCCCCATTCAGATGGCCGAAGCCTACTCCACCTTCGCGACCCTGGGCGCCCGGGTCCGACCCAATCCCATTGTCCGGGTCTTGAACCCGGCGGGGGAAGTGCTCTGGGAGCCCCGGCCCGAGCGCACGCAGGTCCTGGACTCACTGGCAACTCGAATCATGGTCTCCATGCTCGAGGACGTGGTGGGCCAGGGCACGGGCTACAACGCCATTCGGCTCCGGGCCGGCCTCCCCTACGAGATTCCGGCCGCCGGAAAGACCGGTACCACCAACGACGGCACCAATGTCTGGTTCATGGGCTTCACGCCGAGCCTGACGGCGGCGGTCTGGTTCGGGATGGACCGGCCCATCACCATCCGGGAAGGAGCCACTGGGGGCGGCGACGCCGCGCCCGTGTGGGGGCGGTTCATGAAGAGGGTGTACTACAGCGACAGCACCCAGACCAACCCCGACTCGGTCCGGGCGGCCCGGGGCCTGGGCATCCAGGCGGCGAGACCGGAGCCGCCCATGGACGTGGAAGGGGCCTCCCGGGGTGCTCCCGGGGACAGCCTCGTCGCGCAGGAGTCCAGGGATGAGCCCATCCGGGGCTACCTCCTCCCCATCCCCGACCCCTGGCCCATCCTCCCCGGCATCATTACCCGGGAGGTGGATTCCAAGACCGGGCTCCTGGCCTCCCACTGGTGTCCCGAGGACGAGGCCTACCTGGAGCTCTTCCTTCCCGGAACCGAGCCCACGGACTACTGCGACCGGAGCGGTCCACGGATCTTCAGGCGCGCCCCCTGAGCCGAGCCCTCATGAGCCAAGACCAGGAGGACCGTCCGGCCATCTTCCTCTTGCCCGGCGGGCGAAGGAGCTCGCCGCAGCACTCGAGGCAGAGGGAATCCCCCACCGGCAGCACCCTGACTGACCGCAGGAGGATGGAAGGGCGCCGGTGGAGGCTCCGCCGAACCCGTCAGGCTGACATCGGGATCCGCTGCCTGACGAGGGGGGGCGAGGGGGGCGGAGCGTCCTCCCGGATCTCCACGGCTCCCTCGAGGATTTCCTTCCCCCGTGCCAGCCCCCCGGCATCGGCGGCGTGCACCTCACCGATGGGCTCCCCGACCTCCACCCTGTCTCCCACCCGAACCTCGAGCAGAAAGCCCACCCTCAGGTCCACATCATCGTCCATGGTACGGCGCCCGCCCCCCAGCTCCACCACCCCGTAGCCCAGGGGAACGGGGGCGATCCGGTGAATGTGGCCTGCGACGGGAGCCCCGACCTCCCCTACCTCCGGAGCCCTCTCCAGGCCGTCGGGCTCGTCCACCACCCCGGGGTCGCCTCCCTGGCGCTCCACCATCCTGGCCATCCGCTCCGCAGCCCTTCCCTCCTTCAGCGCCTCCATGGCCCGGCGGGCGCCCTCGGCGGCGGACGGGGCCAGCCCACCGGCCAGGAGCATCTCGCCCACCAGGGCGGTGGTGAGGTCCACCAGGTCCGGGGGGCCTGCGCCCTGAAGGCAGAGGAGGGCCTCACGGGTCTCCATGCCGTTGCCCACCGCCCTGCCCAGGGGAGCATCCATTCCCGTGAGGAGGGCCGCGGTGCGGATGCCCCGGCGCTCCCCCAGATGGACCATGGTCTCGGCCAACGCCAGGCTGTCCTCCTCCTCGGAAAGGAAGGAGCCGGAGCCCGTCTTCACGTCCAGGACGAGACCGTCGAGGCCCTCGGCCACCTTCTTGCTGAGGATGCTCGCGGAAATGAGTGGGATGGAGGGGACGGTGGCCGTGGCGTCCCGGAGGGCGTAGAGACGCCGATCCAGGGGGGCGATGGATTCGCTCTGCCCCATCATGGCCACCCCCACCTCCTCGAGGGTGGCGAGAAACTCATTCAGGGGCAGATCGGTCCTGAACCCCGGAATGGCATCGAGCTTGTCCAGGGTGCCGGCCGTGTGGCCCAGGCCCCGCCCCGACATCATGGGGACGAAGAGCCCGAACTCCGCTGCCAGGGGGGCGAGGACCAGGGAGGTCTTGTCCCCGACTCCTCCCGTGGAGTGCTTGTCCACCACGGGACCGGGGAGGTGGGAGAGATCCAGGACGGCCCCGGAGTGGATCATCTCGTCCAGGAGCACGTCCAGCTCGGCCTCCCCCATCCCCCGGAAGTGCACGGCCATGAGGAAGGCGGCCATCTGGTAATCCGGGACCCGGCCCTCCAGGTAGTCCTGAAAAAATCCCCGGATCTCAGCTCCCTCCAGCTCCTCACCCCGGCGCTTTTTTTCGATGAGCCGGGATGGAATGGCGGGGGTCACCCGGAGCCGATTCGCTTTCGGGCTCCCGAGATGGCATCGTCCACCTTGTCCTTTACCTCGTCGGCCAGGTCATCCCAGCGATCCTCCGTCTTCTTTCTGGCGCCGTGGGCCGCCTTACCCAGCTTCTTCCGCGTCTTTCGCCCACTCTGGGGCGCGGTGAGGTAGGCTGCCGTAGCTCCGATGGCGACCCCGAGAATCAACCCGGCGGCAAACCCCAGCAACTGTTCCTGATTGTCGTTGGCCATGGTCTTTTCCTTTCCAATTGTCGAAGATCTCAATCTACAACGTTTACCATCTGCCTATAATCGTCTACACCCCTGGCGGGTTTTCTTTTCATCTCTCGCACGCCCCGGAAGCCCGATGGGAAGGCTCCCTGCCTTTACAGGAGGCGATCCGACAGGAGGCGGTCCGAGCCGTGGTGCTGTCCCACAAGCCGTCTATATTGTTAAAGGGTGTTGCGAAAGGGAGGTGCGGCCGCGAATCGGTCTTATGAGAGTTCTTGGAATCGACTACGGTCAGAAGCGCGTCGGTCTCGCCCTGAGCGACCCCACGGGGACGCTGGCCTCGCCCCTCCCGACCCTGAAGCGGAGGGCCGGAAAACGTCCGCCCCTGAAGGTCCTCTCGGAACTGGCAGAGGAATGGGAGGTAGGGGAGATCGTCATGGGCCTCCCCCTGACGCCGGAGGGGGACGACTCGGAGTGGACCCGGGAGGTGAGGGACGTGGCCGAAGCCCTTTCCAGGCGGACGGGGCTCGAGGTCCACCTCGCCGACGAGCGCTTCACCTCCGCCAGGGCGGAGCGGGCGGTGCGGAGCATCGGGCTCCCAAAGAAGAAGAGGGAGGAGAAGGAGCGGGTGGATGCCGCGGCTGCCGTGCTCATCCTCCAGGCCTGGCTGGACCGGCAGGCCGGAGGGGAGAGCCACGCATGACCGGGGGAGGCCGGAGACCCCGTCCCGGGTCCGGATTCGGATCCGGGCACAGGTTCAGATTCAGGTTCGGATTCGGGTTCGGATCCGAGGCTGGGTCGTCGCCCAGATGGGCACTCCGGGTCCTGGCTCTCGCCGGAATCCTGGGTGCTGCTCTCCTCCTCACCGTGGCCTCCCTCGGAGTGTTCGGCTCGGGCGGCGGACCGGATGAAGCCGAACCGGTTGCGTTCGTCGTTCCGCCCGGATCCACCTTTCGGGAGGTGGCCGACACTCTTCAGAAGAGGGAACTCGTGCCCAGTGCCTCCCTCTTCACGCTCTACGCTCGTCTCACCGGATCGGACACGGAGGTCCGGGCCGGGCCCTATGCCCTCCGTCCGGGTCTGTCCTGGTCCGACATCCTCACCCATCTGACGGAGGGGCGGGTCCTCACCGAGACGCTGACCATCCCCGAGGGCTTCCGCCTCGCCCAGATTGCCGGTCGCCTGGCCGGGATCACGGAGCTGGATCCCGACACGATCCTGGCCACGCTCACGGCCGATTCCGCTCACGTTCGATGGGACGTGCCGGGTCCCGGGCTGGAGGGGTACCTCTTTCCCGACACCTACCGCCTGGCCCGGGGAGCCCCGCTCTCCGCCGTGCTGGAGGCCATGATCCAACGGTATCGCGGGTTCTGGACCCCGGAGAGGGTGGCCCGTCTGGAATCTCTGGGCCTGTCGGAACGGGAGCTGGTGACCCTGGCCTCCATCGTCCAGGCCGAGGCCCGGGTGGAGGAGGAGATGCCCCTCATCGCCTCCGTCTACCACAACCGGCTGGAGAGGGGACAGCTCCTCCAGGCCGATCCCACGGTCCTCTACGCCCTGGGAGGCCACCGGGATCGGCTCCTCTACGCCGCCATGGACTCGGTAGCCGAGCATCCCTACAACACCTACACCCATCCCGGTCTCCCCCCCGGCCCCATCGGCGCTCCGGGCGTGGAGGCCCTGGAAGCCACTCTGAACCCTGCCGACACCGACTTCTTCTACTTCGTCGCCCATCCCGACGGGCATCACGTGTTCTCCGGGACCCTGGCCGAGCATAATCGGGCCGTGGCCCGCCTTCGGCCGGAATGGACCCGTTACCGCCGGGAGCGGGAACGGGAACGGAGCCAGGCCACCGGAGAGGGCTCCGGAGCACCCTGACCTTCCGGACTTCCCTCCTTCCCCCCGGACTTCCCTCCTTCCCCACGAAACCCATGAGCCCATTCGACGACAGCCAAGCTCTCTCCCGGGCCCTGCGCCTCATCGTCATCACCCACCGGCATCTGGCAGCTCCCCGGTCGGTGTTGGAGGTCGTCGGGGAAGCCCTCGAAGCCGGCGCCCGGGCCGTTCAGCTCCGGGACAAGGAAGCCGGCGCCGGGGAGCTGTTCCGGCAGGCCGTGGAGCTCAGGGAGCTCACCCGGGCTCACCACGCCCTCTTCTTTCTCAATGACCGCTTCGACGTGGCCCTGGCCGTGGGGGCCGACGGGGTTCACCTGGGCCCGGACGATCTCCCGGTGGCCGAGGTGAGGAAAGCCGCCCCGGAGGGGTTCCTCATCGGCCACTCCACGGACGTGCCGGAGGTGGCCCATCGTGCCGAAAAGGAGGGTGCGGATTACATCGGATGCGGAACCGTATTCGGCACCACCACCAAGAAGGACGCCGGGGAGGTCATCGGGGTGGAGGGTCTGGCCAGGGTGGCCGAAGCCGTGGAGATCCCCGTGGTGGGGATCGGCGGGGTGACCCCGGAGGGCGCGGCGGCCATCGCCGCGGGGAGCGTGGCCAACGGCGTGGCCGTCATCGGAGCCGTCATGGGGGCGGACGATGTGCGGGAAGCCGTCCGGGCCCTGATGGCTCCTTTCGGTGACCCCGCCTGAGCCGGACTTCAGACTTCGGACAGGAGAGGTGTTGCGGAGGGGCGTTGCGAAAGAGCCTGTTTCCCGGGTCCGGGGCGGGTGCACCAACGAAAACGCCCCTCGGGCCCGGGGGGGGCTCGAGGGGCGACAGGGGAGGTTGGCAGCGACGTACTCTCCCACCGGA
>CAYXGM010000119.1:0-2357 GCA_964464555.1 uncultured Gemmatimonadaceae bacterium
CGGGGGAGCGGACGGTCCGTCGGGCCACCGGAGGGGAGGCCTCCGGGGGCGCGTTCGCCGTGCGGGACGCCGTCCCCGGGGACCTGGAGGCGGTGGTGGCCATCGAGGCGGCCTCCTTCTCCAACCCCTGGAGCGTACGTTCCTTCCGGGCCCTTCTGGGCCGGAGCAACACCTTCATTCCGGTGGCCGAGTCGGAGGAGGAGGGCATCCTGGGCTACGCCGTCTTCTGGTGGGCCGCCGTCCAGGGGGAGCTGGCCAACCTGGCAGTGAGAGAGGAGCACCGGGGGCGGGGGATCGGCTCGGCCCTCCTGACCCGGGTCCAGGACCACGCCCGCAGCGTGGGGGTGGAGAGCCTCTTCCTGGAGGTCCGGATCTCCAACCAGGCGGCCAGGCACCTGTACTCGAATCGCGGGTTCCGGGAGGTGGCGGTACGGAGGGACTACTACCGGAAGCCCAGGGAGGACGCCCTCATCCTCGTGAAGGCGCTGGGGGAGGAATCGTGAGGGCGGCCGCCGTCCTGGCCGCGGTCCTCCTTCTGGCGTCCGCCGCACCCCTGGACGCCCAGTCCCGGCGGCCCATGGCCCCGGACCACTGGAGCTACGACCTCCTGGAGCTCCTGCACGGGCTGGGGGTCCCCGAAGCGGAACTCCACCTGGTCCGGGGGGTGTCGGGGACCGGCCACCTGGAGGCCCTGACCGGGGCGCTGGAGCGGGTGCGGGGGGTGGGGGGATCGCCGGCCGCCGGGCCCTCAAGGTTCCGGAGGCTGGAGCCCTTCCTCCTCACCTGGACCCGGGGGCTGGGGGCGGAGGTGGGGACCGGAGGCGGCCCGGTGGCCCAGGTGGAGGGGGGGTGGGCGGACCGGCCGGCCCTCCCGGTGGAGAGCCCCCGGGGGTACGGCCGTGCCCTCCTGGCCGGCGATCTCTTCGGCGGGGTGACCCTCTGGGGAGAGGGCGTCCTTCGGGACCGGGGGGGAGGGGAGGCCCTTCGCTCCCTCGGGGTGGGAATTCCCGTGGGGAGCTTCGACCTCTTCGTGGGGAGGATGCCCCTGCGCATGGGGGAAGGACGGGATCCCTTCCTCCTGAATGGCCGGACGCCCGTGGATGGAGCCACCCTGACCTCCCGGACCCCCTTCCGCCTCCCCGGCGCCCTGGAGGGTCTGGGTGCCTTTCGCTTCCATGTGGGGTTTTCCCCCTTCATCTCCTCCCCCCTCACCTCCCGGGCCTGGCTCGGGTCCTTCGGCCTTTCCTGGTCGCCCCACTCCCGGGTGGACCTGGGCATCCTCCGGACCACCCGCTTCGCCGGGGAGGACATCGAGCCTTTCAACTGGGACAAGTTCCTTCGGATGCTGGCCTGGCAGGGGCAGAACGATGCCTTCGACGACAACCAGGGAGAGGTGGCCGCGCAGGTCCGCTGGGGACTCGGGGGACAGCACCTCACCACCTACGTCTCCCTGGGGTTCGAGGACCGGCAATCCACCTACGAGGACCCGGGCCTCCTCCTGGGCGGCTTTCTGCCCCTCCTTCGGCCTGAGGCCCTGTACGCCCTTCGGTACGAGTTCCTGGCCTTCGGGCGGCGGGCCTACTGGTGCGGGTCCTGCGAGAAGTCCCACCATGCCTGGTACCTGAGTCCCAAGTTCGGCGCCTACTTCCTGGACGGCGAGCCCCTGGGCGCCCTCCTGGGAGGGTACGGCGCCAGCCACCGGGGGCGCCTGGAGCTCTGGCTGAGCCGGTCCCCGGTGCGGGCCTGGGTGGAGCACCTCCGGGCCGTGCGGAACCCCGGCAACGTCCTCCTGGACCCCTCCCTGGTGGAGGAGCCGGCGGCGAAGGACGTGACGAGCTGGACCGTGGGCGCCGGGGCCCTCCTGGGCGGCCGCTGGAGCCTCTCGGGAAGCCTGCAACGGGCGACGCTGGATGGAGAGGAGACGATGGGCGGATCGGTGGCCATCCGGGTCCTGGCCGGTGGCTGAGGGATGGTCCGGCGGCTCCGGGTCCTGGCGGTGGTCCTCCTCCTGGCCGGGGGCGGGCCGCTGAGCCCGGGGCCGGGGAGTGCTCTCCGTGCCCAGGCCCGCCGCTCCCTGGATCCGGGGCACTGGGCCCACGAGCTGCAGGAGGCCCTTCATGCCCTGGGGCTCCGGGACGCCGAAGTGCTCCTGGTCCGGGGAGGGTCCGGCGCGGCGCACCTGAGGCTGCTGAGGGGGATTGAAGCGGACGGCGGCGAGAACGGGGCGACGGCCCTGGTCCGCACCTGGCTCGCCCGCCTGGAGGCCGAGGTGGGCCCCTGGGATCCGGAGGCGGGCCTTCGCCGGGACGGGGTAGCAGCGTCGGGCACGGGCCTCCTCCTCTTCGGCGAGGCCGGCT
>CAYXGM010000119.1:2367-7483 GCA_964464555.1 uncultured Gemmatimonadaceae bacterium
CTTCCGGTACAGGCGCCGGAGGCTTTCGGCCGCCTCCTGGTGGCCGGGGAGCTGGGGCCGGGAGTCTCCTTCTGGGGGGATGCCCGCCCGGCCTCGGGCCGGGGCGGCAAGGCCCTCCATTCCGCGGGGGTGGCCGTCCAGGCCGGGAGCTTCGACCTGGCCTTCGGGCGGGTGCCGGTGGCCCTGGGGCAGGGCCTGGACCCCTTCATCCTCAACGGACGGAAGCCCTCGGGAGGGGCCTTCCTCACCTCCCGGGAGCCCTTCCGTCCGCCCGGGGCGCTGGAGTCCCTGGGGACCTTCCGTCTGCACGTGGGGCTCTCCCCCTTCATCCGGGCCCCAGGGACCCCGTCGGCCTGGCTCGGCTCCTACGCCCTCTCCTGGTCCCCCCACCCCCGCCTTCTGCTGGGGGCCCTGCGGACCACCCGCTTCGCCGGCCGGGGCATCGAGCCCTTCCGTCTCCAGGACTTCTTCAGGATGCTGGTGGGGCAGGGCAAGGAGGACGCCTTCGACGACAGCCAGGGGGAGCTGGCGGCCCGGGTCCGGTGGAGGCTCCTGGGCCAGCCCGTGGCCACCTACCTCTCCCTGGCCTTCGAGGACAAGACCACCCTCTGGCGGGACCCGGGTCTCCTGGCGGGGATCCTCGTGCCCCGCCTCCGGTCCGAGGGGCTCTACACCTTCCGCTACGAGTTCAGGGCCCTGGGGAGGCGGGCCCGCTGGTGTTCGGGGTGCGCCGGGTGGGACCGGGAGCCGTGGTACGACAACCTGGCCTACGGACCCTACTTCCTCGAGGGCGAGCCCATGGGCTCCCTCCTGGGGGGGAACGGCGCCGGGCACCTGGGGCGGGTGGAGCTCTGGCCGGCGGAGCTGCCCCTTCGGGGGTGGCTGGAGTTCCGGCACCTGTCCCGCTACGACGGCAACATCCTGCTCCGGGAGGACGTGAGGCCCGGGACGGTGGCGGAGCGGGTCCGGGCCTGGAGCCTGGGCGCCGAGGGGCTGCTGCCCCGGGGATGGGGATTCTCGGGGGCCCTGCACACCGCCCTCCTGGACGGAGAGCGGGAGTACGGCGCCTCCTTCGCCCTCCGGTTCCTGACGGGGCCCGGGACGTGAAGGGACTTGCCGGCACATCCCGATTTTCCGGCTTTTCCTCCGGAACACAGGGAAAGATCCACCGACCCTTGCGGCATCCCTCCAGAAACACTTGTAGTCAATTCGGAAAAATTCGTTGACCGTCCCACCGGCGCCGGATATCTTCGAAGGACCGACGAGCGTGGCTGAGGCAGGGAGCCGGGAGGGTGCCGCGGCACCTCGGTACGTCCCGCCGAAAGCCTGTCCCATCTGGAAAAGGAACCCATCATGCGCCGGTCGGCCACGGCCTTTTCGGCCCTTCTGATCTTTCTGAGCTTCGTCGCTCTGCCGGCGGCGGCCCAGGAACAGCAGGTGACCCACGAGGTGGAGGAGGGAGAGACCCTCTGGACCATCGCCCAGACCTACCTGGGGGACGGGAACCAGTGGACCCTCATCCTCGAAGCGAACCGGACCACCATCCAGGATCCCGACCGCATCGAGGTGGGGATGGTCCTGGTCATTCCCGGGGTGGAGCCTCCTCCGGCGGAGGTTCAGGAGGTCACGGTGGTCACCCCCGGCGAGCCGGTGGTGGAGGAGCCCGCCCGGGACGTGCCGGCCGAGCAGGAGGTGGAGGTGGCTCCGACCCGGAGCTTCGATCCGTGCCCGGGTCCCGGCGACCGGACCATCTTCTTCGAGGGCGGTGAGGATGAGCGGGGTTGCGAGCTCGAGCCTCCGGCCTCCCGCACCGCCTTCTACTTCGATCCCGAGGAGGATTCGGGGGGCGGCGTCTTCACCGATGCCCGGGCGAAGACGGTAGCCGTGGCCCGGGACGCGGTCTTCTCCGCCGAGTGGCTCATCGATGCCGGGGCCGAGCCCGAGGCCCTGGGCGTGGCGCGGGGCTTCGCCCGCGCCGAGCTGGACCGGAGCCACCGCAGACAGGCCGTGACCCACGAGCTCCTTCAGGTCGAGCTGAACGCAGCGGCCCGGCTGAGCCCCGGGGACCTCCTCCAGACCTTCACCCTGGTCCGGGACGTGGAAGGTGTGGGCCGGATCCTCCGTCCCACCGGCGTCCTGGAGGTGACGGAGGTCCAGGAGGCGGGTCTCGTCGCCGAGGTCATCAAGGAGTTCACCCGGGTACGTCTGGGCAACTGGGTCAGGCCGGTGCCGGCGTACGAGATGGAGCCGGGCGTCCACGCCCAGGAGGTGGACTCGGACGTCGAGGCCACGATCCTCTCCTTCGCCGACGACCGGGTCATCTACCCGTTGGGCTCCGCGGCTCTCCTGGACGTGGGCGAGGATCAGGGGATCGTCATGGGCGACGAGTTCGCCGCCTACGTGGACGTGGGTGAGGGGTGGGGCGGCTCCGAAGCCGCCCGCCTGCGGGTGGTCCTGGTCAACGGGAACGTGTCCACCGCCATGATCGTGGGGATCCGGGAGCCCACGGTGGGGTCGGGAGACCGGGTGCGGCTGGTGGGCAAGATGCAGTGAGGCGCCCCCGCCCTCTGCAACGCTCCTCCCGAGCCGCTCCGGTTCGCACCGATTGACTCGTTTCGGTGCAGGAGTCACGGGCTCCGGTCTCTTCAAGGGCCGGAGCCTTTGTCTTATCTTTCGGCCGCGTTTCGGGGGGCGCCGGGCCCGGGCCGGCAATCCACCTCCGAGGCGCGTTTCTATGGCCCGGACCCTGCACCTCTCACCCTCCCGGAGGGCTCATGGACGACGCACCGAAGGCCGATCCACAGACGGGCAGCCTGAAACCAGGCCGGCCGGATGAGGCCGCCCCGCCGCTGAACGTCCTGGTCACCGGCGGGGCAGGGTTCATCGGGAGCCACGTGGCCGACGCCTACCTGGCCCGGGGCCACCGGGTGTGGGTGGTGGACAACCTCTCCAGCGGAAGGCGGGAGAACGTTCCCTCCGGGGCCACCTTCGTGGAAATGGACATCCGGGACGAAGCCGTCCGGGATCTCTTCCGGGAGGTGCGGTTCGACCTGGTGAACCACCATGCGGCCCAGATCGACGTCCGGATCTCGGTGGCCGACCCCCGCTACGACGCCGAGGTGAACCTCATGGGACTCCTCAACCTCGCCGAGGGGGCCCGGGAGGTGGGGACCGGGCGCTTCATCTTCGTGTCCAGCGGAGGCGTGGTCTACGGGGAGCCGGAGGTGCGTCCCACCCCGGAGACGGCTCCCAAGCTTCCCCTCTCCCCCTACGGGGTCACCAAGCTCACCGGGGAGCTCTACCTGAACTACTACCGGCAGGTGCACGGGCTGGAGTACGTGGCCCTGCGTTACGCCAACGTCTACGGGCCCCGGCAGGATCCCCACGGGGAGGCGGGGGTGGTGGCCATCTTTTCCGATCGCCTCCTGGCCGGAACGCCCCTCACCGTGTTCGGCGACGGGGAGCAGACCCGGGACTACGTCTTCGTGAAGGACGTGGTGTCGGCCAACATGCTGGCCTCGGAGATGGCCCTTCCGGGGCCGGGGGCCGCGGCGACGGCCCCGGGGCTGGACGCCGCGGCCTTCAACGTGGGTACGGAGGAGGGTACCAGCGTGAACCGGCTGGCCCGGATCCTGGCCGCCGCCGCCGGCACCGATCCCGGACGGGATTTCCAGGCCGCCCGACCCGGGGAGCTCCGCCACAGCACACTCTCCACGGCCCGACTCCGGGCCCTGGGATGGGCTCCGGGATGGACGCTGGAAGAGGGCCTCCGGGAGACCTTCCGGCACATCGCAAGCCCGAACGAAACGAACCAAGAGAGAGAGACCGCCTGATGTGGAACCTCCTGGCCCTTCTGCAGATCCGGACCCCCACCACCGCCTGGGAGATGGTCGTGGGCGGCACCCTGCCCACCAAGGTGGTGCTGGCCGTTCTCGTGGCGTTCTCCCTGGTGAGCTGGTGGCTCATCTTCTGGAAGTGGAAGCAGTTCCGGGAGGTCCACCGCCAGGGTGAGCGCTTCCTGGATACCATGGAGCAGTCCCAGACGCTGGAGGACGCCTACAAGGCCATCCTCGGGCTGCCCGAGTCGCCCTACCGACGGGTCTTTCGCCAGGGCGTGAACTTCTTCAGCGAGCTGGCGCCGGGGGCTTTGCGGGAGGACTCTCCCCGCCGGGAGGGACTCAGCCTCACCCAGCTCGAGGCCCTGCGCCTGGTCCTGGAGAAGGAGGAGGCCGAGGAGCGGGACGAGCTGGCCGTGGGGCTGAACTGGCTGGCCATCATCGGCTCCATCTCCCCCCTCCTGGGGCTCATGGGTACGGTCATCGGGATCATGAACGCCTTCCTGGGGATCACCGCCACCGGCTCCACCAACATCGGCGCCGTGGCCCCGGGTGTGGCCGAGGCCCTGGTGACCACGGTGATGGGATTGGCCGTGGCCATCCCCGCCGTCATCGGGTACAACCACTACGTGGGGCGCCTGAACCTGGTGAGCGGCGAGATGGAGGGGTTCAGCAGCGAGTTCATCGGAACGCTGGCCCGGGAAGGGAAGGTATAAAGGGGTATGAACCGCGGTGGCCGCAGGAACGGCAGGCAGGATCTCCCCATCAAGGCCGAGATCAACGTCACGTCCCTGGTGGACGTGGCCTTCACCCTTCTGGTGATTTTCATCATCACCGCGCCCATGCTCCAGGGTGGGGTGGAGGTCCAGGTCCCCGAGGCCGACGTCTCTCCCCTCACGCACCAGGACGAGCCCTTCTACGTCACCATCGACCGGAACGGACAGGTCTTCATCGGTGAGACGGCGGTGACCCGGGAGGAGTTCGAGTCCTCCTTTCCCCAGCTCCTGAGGGCGTCGGACGCCGAGATGGTCTACATCCGGGGCGACTCCACGGCCAACTACGGGTGGGTCCTGCAGGTCATCGCCAGCGTGGCCCAGGTGGAGGGGATCAAGTACGGGCTGGTGGCGGACCCGAAGATCGAGAAGCGCTGAGTCGCACATGAGGTACCAGGAACGCCCGGGGAAAAAGTCGCTGGCCCTCTCCGTGGCCGTGCATGTGGTGGCGGTCATGGCGGCGTGGATGACCACCGTCTCCCGGACCGATCCCGTGGACTTCAACAC
>CAYXGM010000120.1:0-7464 GCA_964464555.1 uncultured Gemmatimonadaceae bacterium
ACTTTCCCGTTCCGCCTCTTTTCCTTTTGCATTCAAAGACTTTTCCGTCCCCACACCCACCCCTCAGGAGGGATCGGCTTCGAGCATGCGGACGCTCGCCCGCACCTCATCCAGCCGGCTCCCGCCATGGCCAGCGTGGCCCCGGGGGTCCCCTCCCGCCTGGGCTCGGTTGTGGACCGGTGCCTGGTCAAGGAACCGGGGGAGCGTTTCTGCGACGGCCGGGAGTTGGCCGAGGCCATCGGGGAGGGCGTGGGTGCCGCCCCCGATATGCCCGTTCCCCTCCGGGTCTTCGTGAGCAAGATCCGGGGATTCGGGGCGTCCTTTCCCATGCTCGTTCTTCTCTGGATCCTCGTGGCCGTTCTCCCGTTCGTCGCTGTGCTTCTGGGTGAGCCATGGCCCATGGCCGAACTTCTTCTCCTCCTCCCGGCAGCCCTGATCATCTACGCCCTGGTCCCCCTCACGGCCCCCTGGCTTTACGCCCGTCGGCTCCGAAAGGCCGGATACGGTGTGGAGGACGCGAGGCTCGCCCTGAAGGAGGACGTGGAGAGACGGCTGGAGGAGGTCAGAGCCGACATCCAGCAGCTCCTGGAGGGAAGAAAAGAGGTGGAACGGCTGTTGGCGAAGAGGTCTATAGACCCAGCCAGTAGTTCACCTTGATCATGAAGCGGTCGTCGGACGGGGCATCCCGGAGAGCGTCCAGGTCCCGGTCCAGGTCGAAGTCTCCCGTCCTCACCCGGTCCGCTTGTCGGCGCTGCCACACCAGGAAGATGGTCGAACCCGGGTGGTACTCCCAGCGCAGGACGGCATTCCCCACCAGGGACCGCACGTTGAAGTCCCGGTCGGTGAAGGCGTAGTCCGTGGTCCCATCCTCGTCGAAGTCCACGTAGTTCACCCGGTTCCCTTCGTCATTCACCGTGCAGAGCTGACCTCCCACGCAGGTGGGCTCCTCAGCCGAGTCGTCCCAGTAGCCCTCTTCGAAGGAGTGGAAGTTGTACGTCCGGGGCTCTGCAAGCTGCTTGTAGGTGGCGTAGTCACCGGAAGAGATGAGGGGCTGGGCATAGAGCTGGAAGGAGAGGTTCGGGGAGAAGGTCCAGTCCACGCGCGTCACCATGGAAAGCGTGTGCCGCTCCAGCTCCCCGAAGAGGTACCGCCGCCCGTAGGTGGGCTCGAAGGGGACGGTGCCCGTAGAGAGCACATACTGGTCCATCACCGTCTGGATGCTGAAGCGGGGCGACACGGAAAGATCCAACTGGGGCGACGGCTTGACCGTCACGCTGGCGTCGAAGCTCAGCTCGTCGCCTGAATCCTTGAATCCTGTCCGGGTGCTGAAGCCACCCTTCAGACTGACCCGCTTCCGCCGGTCCGTGTTCAGGCTCCCCCTGAGGATGAAGCTTCCCGGGTCCAGCATTACCGGTCCGCCCCGGGTGAGACCGTAGTTGAAGTGGTCGGGGGAATACGTCAACGTGATGTTCCCGCTCCACTCGTTCATGAAGGTCGTGCGGGCATTCACGTTCGTGGTCCCCTTGATCCGCGCGTCCTCCCAGGATTGCCAGGATCCGGGATCGTCCAGGGCTTCGTGGCTCCAGCTCGCCAAGATCCAGCCCCGGATGTTGTAGCTCTTGTACCAGCCCCTGGGACGGATCTCCCGATAGGCCAGGCTGGCCCCAGCCTCCATCTCCTCCGACGACCGGCTGTACCCCAGGTCGTTCACCTCCAGGCCGTCGGTGGTCTGAGCCACCCAACCCCCTCCGGTCCAGTGGAGCCCGTTCTGCCGGCTGAGCTGCAGGCGCCACGTGGCACCGGTCAACGAGGTCGCCGTGGAGTCAACGCTGTGGCGGGTGGCGTCGGGACGCTGGAAGTAGTGGTTGCTGGAACGCTGGACGCGGATGAGGGCGAGGGAGTCGCCGCGGACGTGGCTCCCGGCAAAATGCCCCGACAGGGACCAGTCCCGGTCGTTCCACTGGTGCTCGAAGCGTACCCCGGTGGTGTAGGCCTGCCGGGGAAGGAAGTCGAAGCCGCCGTCCCCGGGGAGGTCCCGGCTCATGGCCGTCACGATCCCGCCCACCTGGGACGCGCCTCCGTTGAAGTCCTGCTGGAGCTTCACCACCCCGAAGTGGGAACGGGGCTCGACAAGAAAGCTCTCGAACTCCCCCTCGTCCTTGTAGAAAGCCCTCCCCTGCTCTGCGTCGGTGACGGCCGCCAGGACCCCCATGGAGAGGCCCGACGAGGTTCGCCCCGTCACCTTGGCCGCACCCAGGATGGTGGCGTCCGCGGGCACATCCGAGTGATCCGCATCCCACGGGGCGCGGCCCTGGGGCGAGCGGCCGATACGCCGGGAGTAGAAGAGCTCGTCGCTATGCCCCCCCAGGCCCAGGGAAAAGTCGAAGATCTGGGCGTCTTCCACGAAGAAGGGCCTCCGCTCGTCGAAACGGGTCTCGAAGTCCGAGAGGTTGATGACCGCCGGGTCGGCCTCTACCTGGCCGAAATCGGGGTTGATTGTAGCGTCCAGGGTGAAGGCCGGGCCGAGGCCGAAGCGGAGGTCGGTGCCGTACCGCAGGCTGGTGTCCGAACCGTCGAAGAAGGGGTCACCGGGCTCGGAGGGGCCGGTGTGCAGTCCCGTCACCACGTAGGGCCGGGCCTCGATGCGCCTCGGGTCCCGAGTGATCTGCACGCCCTTCAGAGTCCCGAACTGGCTTACGAACCCCTCCCGGGTCCGGGAGCGGAGGGAGAAGTAGCTGGTCTCGTTGGAGACCATGCGCTTGCGCCCGAAGTTGATGCCCCAGGTCTGGGGGGCCGCCGAAGACTCGTAGCGGATCTGGGAGAGGGGGATGCGCATCTCGGCGGTCCATCCCTCACCGTCGTGGTGAACCTGTGACTCCCACACCGCATCCCAGGCCCGGTCCAGACGCTGATCCCCGTAGTAGTACCGGTCCACCTGCACGTTGGAGGCCGTGACCCGGAAGTAGTAGCCGGTGCGCCGGTCCAGGTTGGGGTCGATGGACACCGAGACGTAGTCGTAGGTGCCTTCTTCGTCCCGCCGCACCAGCCGCTTGACCACGTTGGCCGTGTCGGACTCGAACATGCGAGCCCCCACCCAGAGGGCCCCGTCGCCCACCAGCACCCGGACCTCCGTCTCCTCCTCGGCGGGGATGCCCTCCACCGGCGACCCCTGGATGAATCCGGTGGCCACGGGGGCCCCGGCCCAGACGTCCTCGTCCAGGCGGCCGTCGATGGTCATCTCGCCGGACAGCTCGCCCACCCTGAAGCTGGGCCGGACCAGGGGGGCCCGCTCCTCACCCTCGCCGGCCTGAGCGGCCCCTTCCTGCGCGTGGAGCCCCGGTGCCGGCGACAGGAATAGCATAAACGCCATCACCGACGCGGGAACCACCAAGCCCGATCCGCCGCCCCGCCAGCCGGGATCTTCTCTATGTCCTCTCCCTGCTCTCATTCGCCCCTCCGTGGATCGGTGGAGGCCGAAGCCACCTTTGCCCCGGCACCACTCGTTCCCTTGCCCCACCGGCCGATGAGCTCCCGGCCAACCTGGTAGTCTCGGCACAGGAAGACGGAATGCCAAGGTCCGACCTGCGACACGACCCGCGTCCCGAGAATCTGGTGGCACTGCGGGGTTGACCCGGTTATCTTTCCGGCACACCCAAAAACCGAGGGGGCCATGGTCCGTACGTTACAGTCGACCCCTTACATCTCCCTTTTGTTGATCGCGACCCTCGGGTCCTTCCTCGCCGCCTGCGACGACAGCACCACGGGGCCGGAGGTCACCGATCCCCGTCTGGTGCGTTCGGTCAGCGCCGGATACGAACACACGTGCGCCATCACCGGCGACGGTGAGCTGTGGTGCTGGGGGGACGGGGGGTGGGGTCGGTTGGGCAATGGCGAGTCGGGGACCCGGCGTGAGCCGGTGAAGGTCCAGACCGACGTCACCTTCGCGGCCGTGAGCGCCGGCGGGGGCCACACCTGCGCCCTGGCCGAGTCGGGTGAAGCCTGGTGCTGGGGTCAGTCAGGGGGCGGAGCTCTGGGAGACGGATCCAGCGACAACTCGTCCGTGCCCGTCCAGGTCGAGTCCGACGTGACCTTCACCTCCCTCTTCGCCGGCGGAACGCACACCTGCGCCCTTACCGCGGACGGTACCGCCTATTGTTGGGGGGACAACCGGCAGGGCCAGTTGGGCGACGGGACCACCGACCACCGGACGGCGCCGACCCCCGTTCTCACCTCCAAGCGGTTCAAGCAGCTTTCCGCGGGTCCCGCCGCCCACACCTGCGGAGTGACCCGGGACGGGGAAACCCTCTGCTGGGGATACAACTCCAAGGGGCAGATCGGGGACGGCACGGCCGGAGAGGACGAATATCGCACTCAGCCCACGGAGGTGGCCGGGAACACCGAGTTCGCCGTCGTCTACGCCGGCACATTCGTCACCTGTGCCCTTACCGGTGAAGGGGCGGCGTATTGTTGGGGCAGTAACTCCATGGGATCCCTGGGAGACGGCTCCGGGGAGGACAGAAGCATGCCGGGGCCGGTGTCCGGGTCGGTGTCCTTCAGGGCTCTTTCCGTCTCCGGTCATGTCTGCGGGGTGACCGAGGAGGGAAACGCGTACTGCTGGGGATCGAACGACTACGGACAGTTGGGGATCGGCCATCGGGCCACCGCGACCGAGCCCACTACCCTGGCCACGTCGGAGCGCTTCGCGAGCCTGGCCGCAGGTGGGGCCCATACCTGCGGGGTCACCCCGGGAGGCGCTCTCTTCTGCTGGGGAAGAAACGACGACGGCCAACTGGGGGACGGCGGCCTCACCCAGGGATTCACGGTCCCCGCAGCCGTGTGGAGGTGGTGATGAGCATGCTGCCCGGGACCACGTGGCGATCCGCCCTTTCTCTCC
Source organism: uncultured Gemmatimonadaceae bacterium (assembly GCA_964464555.1). GTDB lineage: Bacteria > Gemmatimonadota > Gemmatimonadetes > Longimicrobiales > Gaopeijiaceae > CAYXGM01. The sequence goes on from CAYXGM010000120.1 coordinate 4,895, forward strand.
TCCTTCTCCTCCCCCTTCTCGTCGGATGCTCCGACAACGGGGGATCGGGGCCGGGAGCCCCCTCGGAGCTGGCGTTTGCCGTGGAGCCCGCCTCCGTGTCGGACGGGGGCGTCTTCAGCCCACCGGTGGCGGTGGCCGTGAGGGACGATCGGGGCAACACGGTCCTCGATTGGTCCGAGCCCGTCTCCATCTCCCTGGCCGGGGGCACCGGCGGGCAGCTCTCGGGGACCTCCACGCAGACTCCGCTGGCCGGAATCGCCGTCTTCGACGACCTGAGGATCCAGGGCGCAGGTTCCGCCTATGCTCTCGTCGCATCCTCGGGGGAGTTGGAAGCAGCAACGAGCGAGAGCTTCACTGCCCACGGCATCTACCATCCCGCCACTCTGACCGCTGGCGACGGCCACACCTGTGCCCTGGACGAGGAGGGCTGGGCCTGGTGCTGGGGTCGAGGGCTCGAGGGCCAGCTCGGAAACGGGGACACCAACGACCGGACCATCCCCACCCCCGTGAACAGTGATGTCCGCTTTGCAACGCTCACGGCCTATGGAACCCACACCTGCGGTCTTTCGACGGAAAACACCGTCTACTGCTGGGGAGGTAACCGGTGGGGACAGATCGGCGACGGAAGCACCACAGACGCCGCGCATCCAAGGCTGGTGCCGCTCCCGGGGCCCGCCGCGTCCATAGATACCGGGTACTTTCACACCTGCGCCCTCCTCATGAACGGTCTGGCCTACTGTTGGGGGTACAACTTCGGGGGCGCCCTGGGGATCGGGGTGGAGGGCGGGAGCCATCTTTCTCCGGTCCTGGTGATCGGGAGCCACGACTGGGCCAAGATCGAAACGGGGTACCTCCAGAGCTGCGGCCTCACCACGGCGGGGAAGGCCTACTGCTGGGGGCCGAACGTCTACGGAGCCAACGGCGTGGGGGTTCGCGGGGGTGAATGGCCGGCGCCCGCTCCGGTGGTCGGGAACCACACCTTCACGGACCTGGTGGCCGGTGGCGGAACCTGCCACGGGGAGACCTGCGGCGTCACCACCGACGGCCAGGTGCTCTGCTGGGGCAAGAACTACCAGCGGCAAAGCGGTCCCATCTCGGACATTTCCTGGGTGGAGCCCACCCCCATTCAGGGCGACCCGGGCTGGGTGGAGGTGGTGGTGGGTCCGGCCATGGTCTGCGGGTTCACGGCCTCGGGCGAGCTCACCTGTCTCGGCGACCCCACCGACGGGATCCTGCCCCACACCGAGAGCCCCATCCCCCTGACCACGGAGGTGGAGGTGGCCTCGGTGGCGCCGGGGCAGACCCACGTGTGCGTCCTCGACACCCGGGGCGAAGCCTATTGCTGGGGCTCGAACCACTACGGTCAGCTCGGGAGCAGCGGGCAGATCCTGGGGTGGACGGGGCCCAGGGGGGTGTGGGCTCCGGCGGGAGGGTAGCGGGCCTCACCCCCCCAGCCCGTTCCACGCCGGCGGCTCCACCCCCAGGATGTGCCGCACGAAGAAGTCGTAGCGCTTCCTGACGCCGAAGTCCCCCCCGGAGCCGTGGTTGGCTCCCGGAACCACCATGAAGTCGAAATCCTTTCCTGCCTCGATGAGGGCGTTCACCACCTGCATCGTCGAGGACGGGTCCACGTTGGTGTCCATCTCCGGGACCAGGAGAAAGAGCCTCCCCTCCAGCTTGTGGGCGTTCACCACGTTGGAGGAGGCCTCGTAGTGGGGCCCCAGGGGCCACCCCATCCACTGCTCGTTCCACCAGATCTTGTCCATGCGGTTGTCGTGACACCCCGACGTGGAGACGGCCACCTTGTAGAACTCGGGGTGGAAGAGGAGGGCTCCCATGGCGTTCTGCCCTCCCGCCGAGTTCCCGAAGATCCCCACCTTTCCGATGTCGTACTCGGGGTGGGCCGCAGCCGCGGCCCGGTGCCAGAGGATCCGGTCCGGAAATCCGGCGTCCCCCAGGTTCCGCCACGCCACGTCGTGGAAGGCCTTGGAGCGGTTGGACGTCCCCATCCCGTCCATCTGGGCCACGATGAACCCCAGCTCGGCCATGGCCTGCATCCGCCGCTGGGTGCTGAAGGACTTGGGGACGTGGGAGGAGTGGGGCCCGGCGTAGATGTACTCGATGACCGGCTGCTCCTTGTCCAGCCGGTCTCCGGGCTTGGCGTAGAGGAGGGTGGAGTGCTCGGGCTGGAGCTGGTCCTCCGGAGAGGAGCGGACGTAGTGCACCTCCCGGGGCTCCCCGGGGATGACCTTGTAGACGGCCAGGTAGCGGGAATCGGGGGACCAGGACAGAGAACGGTCGGTGTAGCTGTTTCCTTCCGTCCCGTCGTGGCTCAGCATGGTCCACTCGTCGTCACCGGTGCGCCGGATGGCCACGTTGTGGTTGCGGATGGCCGCCTCCAGCCGTTCGTCCGGGGAGGGGACGGGATCGGTGCTCAGGTTCCGCCAGAGCTGTCCCGGGCCCGCCTGCCAGGGAGCGCCGCTCCCCCCACCCCCGCCCCGGCCCCTTCTTTGAACCGGGCCGGTGTTCTCGCACGCGTAGTCGTCCAGACCGCACACCCAGGTGGAGTC
>CAYXGM010000121.1:0-7392 GCA_964464555.1 uncultured Gemmatimonadaceae bacterium
TCCGGTGGGAGAGTACGTCGCTGCCAACCTCCCCTGTCGCCCCTCGAGCCCCCCCGGGCCCGAGGGGCGCTTTCGTTGGTGCACCCGCCCCGGACCCGGGAAACAGGCTCTTTCGCAACGCCCTGTTGAGGGGGGGGCTCAATCCTCCACCTCCGCCGTTCCCCGAGCACCGTTGCGCGGTTCCTCCCCGCCCATTCATCTTTGCCGGCATGTCTTCGTCCACCAACCTACCTCGGCACCACAGCGGGATTGAGTCCCGCACGGGCTACGTCGCCCTGGTGGGACGCCCCAATGCCGGGAAATCCACCCTCATGAACGCCTTCCTGGGGGAGCACCTGAGTATCGTGACCCCCAAGGCCCAGACGACCTGGCGGCGCGTCACGGGAATCCTGTCCGACGAAGCGGCCGGGATCCAGATGATCTTCCTGGACACCCCGGGACTCCTGGCTCCCACCGACCTCCTGCAGCAAGCCATGCTAGCGGCGGCAAAGGAAGCCATGGAGGAGGCCGACGTGATTCTGCTGGTCCTCGACGCCGCCGCCCCTGCCGATCCCCGGAGCCTGGGTTCACTCGAGGGCGTGCTTGAAGGCGCCTCAAACGTTCCCCTACTGGCGGCGGTGAACAAGTGCGATGCGGCGCCCACGGGGCGGGTTGCGGATCTCTGTACCTGGGCCGGGGAGGCCCTGGGGGCAGAGCCTCATCAAGTATCGGCCCTCGAGGGGCAGGGAATCGACGGCTTGAAAACCCGGATCGGGGAGGTCCTGCCCCCCGGTCCCTTCCTTTACCCGTCCGAAGACATCGCCCGAGATCCCGTTCGCTTTTTCGTGGCCGAGATGATCAGGGAAAGCGTCTTCGAGATGTTCCGGCAGGAGGTCCCCTATTCCGTATTCTGTGCCATCGAGGAGTACCGCGAGAGCCAGGACCCCATCTACATTCAGGCTCATCTTTTCGTGGAGAGGAAGTCCCAGAAGGGGATCCTGCTGGGAAAAGGGGGGTCTTCCATCAGACGTTTGGGGACTGCATCCCGGAAGAAGATCGAAGATTTCCTTCAGCGGAAGGTCTACCTGGACCTCTGGATCAAGGTGCTCCCTGACTGGAGGCGAAAGAGAGGTCATTTGAAAAGGCTGGGCTTTCCCGTACCCGATCCTGAAGCGACTGGTGGGACCCATTAACCGTCAGATGCTGCGGAGGCTAACGGTCCTCGCACTGGTCTTTCAGCTCTCCCCGTTTCCGGGGGGAAGCGGAGACCTCTCGGCTCAGGAAGGAGTTCCCGGTCCTCCGCCGTGGAGCCCGCTGACATTCGCGGCCGCAGCCCTCACCAACGCCCCCAGCACCACCGAGGGAGCCTTAACCCTCCTCCTTCCCATCGGCGCCCAGGGGGTGGGTATGGGAAGGGCCATGACCGCCATATCGGGCCCTGAAGCGGTCTTCTGGAATCCCGCCGGCCTGGCCCAGCTCCAGGAGGGAAGGTTCAGTGTCTTCCGGGGAGAGCATCTGGCCGGAGAAGCCACGGGGCTTTCGCTGATCTTTGCCCGACAGCCCCTGGGCGTTCTGGCCGTCTCCTATCACCTGCTGGACCTGGGGAACTCGGTCTTGAAGGATGCGGAGAACAATACCATCGGCAGCATTAGCTTCCGGGATCACCTGGCCGTGATCTCCTTCGGGACCAGGGTCCTTCCCGGCCTCGACACCGGGGTCAACTTCAAGGTCTTCCAGGAGAGAATCACCTGCCGGGGGCAATGCACCGATGCCGAGGTCACCGGCACGTCCTACGCTGTCGATGCGGGTATTCAGGCCATGCCCATCCCCACCCTTCCACTCCGCATCGGCCTGATGGTGGCCCACGCCGGACCCGACCTGCAAATCATCAATGTGGAGCAGGCCGATCCCCTCCCCACCCGCATCCGAGCCGCAGTAGCTTACGAGGTGCTCCAGCGGTTCATCGAAGAAGCGGGCCTGGAGCTCTGGATGGTTGCGGAAGTGGAAGATCGCTGGCGAAATCTGGCATCCCGGGTATGGTACCTGGGCAGCGAGTTCCTGGTCGGCGAAGAGGACCTGTTCTTTCTCAGAATGGGGTACGGCCAGGAACATACCGGGGGAACCTGGGGCGCTTCCGTGGGTCTGGGCCTTCAATACGATCGCTTCGAGGTTGCCATGGCCAAGTCCCTGGCGGGTACCATCTCCGAAGCATCGGAGCCTGTCCACGTCTCCTTCGGGGTTGTGTTCTGAATGACCCGACTCCCGGCAACCCTCCTGATCCTCAGCCTCGGATTCGGAGCGTCCGGCTTTTTCGGCCATCTCTGCGGCCAGACGGAGAAGCGGTGTCTACACCCCCTTCCCGGGGATCGTGGTTCCCTCTTCGTGGATCCTTCGGGAAACCTCTGTCGCGAGCTGCCGCCACCCCGGTCCGTTTCCGAATCCAGTCTCGGAAGCCTCGCTCTCACCAGAGACGGAAACAGCTTCGGCCGCAAGGCGCCTCTCCCCCGGCGGCAGAGCGTGGGAGAACGGCCGTCACGTCCCGGAACCGCCTTCCTCCTCTCCCTGGGCCTGCCCGGGCTGGGACAGCGACTCCTGGGGCAGGGGCGATGGACGGCCTATATGGCGGCCGAGGTCTGGGCCTGGCTCCAGTATTCTTCCAGGCGGAGAGAAGGTGAGGATCTGCAGAGGGAATACAGGGACCTGGCGTGGATGGTGGCCCGGCGGGTGAGCAGCGGACCCAGGCAGGACGGACCCTGGGAGTACTACGAAGCTCTGACCAAGTACCGGTCCTCGGGTGCCTTCGACTCCGACCCGTTGACCCCGGGGATCCAGCCCGAAGAGGAAGAGGGAACCTTCAACGGCTCCATCTGGGCCCTGGCCAACGACATCTTCCTTCCAGAAGACTCGGACACCCCGTTAGATCCCGACTCCGAACAGTATCGGCGAGCCCTGGAGTACTATGCCTCCCGGGCGTATCCCGCGAGCCTGGCGTGGGACTGGGGTGGGACCCCTCTGCATCAGGCCGAATTCATCAACCTGATCCGCTCCAGCGATGAGAAGCTTCGGCGATCCACCGCCATGATCGGGGTCATCCTCGCGAACCACCTTCTCAGCAGCATCGATGCACTGGTCTCGGGACGTCTGGGAATGACGGAGGACTCGGAACCTCGGGCCCAGCTTCAGCTCCTGCCCGCCCCTTTCGCCTCCGACCGACTCGCCCTTCACGTCCGTCTCCCACTCCGGTGACGCCATGCTCTCCAACGAAATCGAATCAAAGATCCGCCAAGCCCTCCGTGACTCCCGAAAAGGCCCCCTGAAGGCCAAGGAGCTGGCCAAGGCCCTGGATGTGCCTACGGAGGACTACAGGGACTTCAAGGCCGTCCTGAAGGCCATGGGGCAGGACGGACGAGTCTACCGGGTCAAGAAGCAGCGCTACGCCCTGCCCGAGAAGATCAACCTCAGCGTGGGAATTCTCTCGGTGACCCGTAGTGAGGACGGGTTCGTTCTTCTGGACGAAGGGGGCCAGGATGTGTTCGTCCCGTCTTCACGGATGGACTCCGCCATGGACGGGGACCAGGTCGTGGTTCGAATCGAAGCCCGCCCCCGGGGAAGAAATCCCGAGGGCCGGGTCATCAAGGTCCTGAAGCGGGCCCACGCCACGGTGGTAGGAACTTTTCAGAAAGCGAAGCGATTCGGGTACGTCGTCCCCCTCGACACCCGCCTTTCACGGGATGTCCTCGTCCCGGCCGGGGAGGAAGGGGAGGCCGGAACCGGAGACATCGTGGTGGTTCGGATCACGGCCTACGGGGACCGAAAGCGGAACCCCATGGGGGAAATCGAGCGGGTTCTGGGCCCCATCGAAAAGCCCGGAGTCGATGTCCTCTCCATTCTCTTCGGCTACGGCCTGGACCTGGAGTTTCCTTCCGACGTCGAGGAGGCCGCCCAGGAGGTGGTCGCACGCAGGGAACGGGAAGGATGGAAGGGACGCACCGACCGGACGGCCCTTCACGTCTTCACCATCGATCCTGCCGACGCCCGTGATCATGACGATGCCCTTTCCCTGGAGAGCCTGGAGGACGGCCTCTGGGAGGTGGGGATCCACATCGCCGACGTATCGCACTTCGTGGAAAGAGACGGGCCCATCGATGTCGAGGCCCTGGGGCGGGGCACGTCGGTGTATCTCGTGGACCGGGTCGTTCCCATGCTTCCCCACATCCTCTCCTCGGACCTCTGTTCCCTCAGGGAAGATGTGGATCGGGCCGCGGTCTCCCTCTTCGTAACCCTGGATCACCAGGCCCGGGTCCGGAAGCATCGCTTCGAGCGGACCCGGATCCGAAGCCGCCACCGACTGGACTACGAGCAGGTGCAGGACGTGCTGGCGGGGCAGGGCAGCATCGACGCGAGGACCGACGAGGACCTCAAGACCCTTGCCGAGCTGGCCCGAGCCTACCGAAAGAAGCGGGTCCGGAGGGGGTCCCTGGATTTCGACCTCCCGGAGGCCAGAGTCATCCTGGAGAAGGAGGGCGCGCCGGTAGACATCCAGAGAGTCGTTCAACTGGAAAGCCACCGGCTCATCGAGGACTTCATGCTCCTGGCCAACGAAACGGTGGCACGGGAAGCCGAGCGTCGGAAACTCCCCATACCCTATCGGATTCACGAATCGCCTTCCCCGGACCGCCTGAAGGGGCTGAGACGCTTTCTCGGGACGCTGGGCTACAGCTTACCCAACCGGGAGCTACACGGGAGGGACCTCCAGAAGGTCCTGGACCAGGTGGAGGGCAGGCCCGAGGCCAACCTCGTGTCCACGGTCATTCTCCGTTCCATGGCCCGGGCCCGCTATGGGCCCGAGAACCTGGGGCATTTCGGCCTGGCCGCGCAGACCTATGCCCATTTCACCTCTCCCATCCGCCGGTATCCGGACCTGATGGTCCACCGGGTCGTCATCCGAGCACTCATCGAAGGAGAGCCCGTTCCCGAAGAGTGGGGGGGGGACGCCCTGGTTCGGGCCGCGGAGCGTTCCACCCTCCGAGAACAACTGGCCACGGAGGCCGAGCGGGACAGCGTCGCGTTGAAAAAAGCCGAGTTCATGGAACGGCACCTGGGGGACGAATTCCACGGCACGGTGAGCGGGGTCACCGCCTTCGGCTTCTTCGTGCTCCTGGACGAGTTCTTCGTGGAGGGCCTGGTGCATGTCAACTCCCTCGACGACGACTACTACAGCCTTCGAGACGAGGAGTACGCCCTCGTGGGAGAACGCACGGGGCGTCGCTTTCGACTCGGCGACCCTCTGAGGGTCCAGGTGGCCAGGGTAAACCGGCTGGAGCGGAAGATCGACTTCGTCCTGGTAGAGAGCCTAGAGGGAAAAGCGTGAGGAAGAGGTTTGACACCCGGCATCAGACGGGTGTAACGTGATTCGTTTCCATCCCCCCTGAACGTCGGAGTCGCATGGCTTCGAACAACGTTTTCCTGTATTACGGGCCGGGGAAGTCGACCCCGCCAGGCCTCATCCGCCGGTTCGGAGAGGCTCATGACCTTGATTTGCTGGTGGTGAAGGACGAGGAGGAGGTTCACGCCCTCCTGAATCGCTCCCACCCCGCCTGCCTGGTCCTGGACGCATCGGACGATACCGGCGAGGTCCTGGAGCTCTGTGCGGCTTTGAAGAGCGATGCCTTCACGGCCATCATACCCACCGTGGTCATGGTCTCGGACCGGGGCCGCGGGATCGGGGAGCTCCCGGCTATGGGTCTGCAGGCCGGAGCCGACGAAGTAGTCAGCGATCTGGTTTCCGACAAGGAGAAATCCCTTCGTCTGGAGCTGGTTCTGCGACGGGCGGTCCGGGACGTAAACGTTCACCCGACCACCCGCCTCCCCGGAACGGCCCAGATCGAGAGGGACCTGGCCGAGCGCCTGGCTGCAGGTGGGTCCTTTGCCGTGTGCTACGCCGACCTGGATCACTTCAAGGAGTTCAATGACCGGTACGGCTACAACTGCGGGGACTCGGTCATCTACCTCTGTTCCCGGATACTCAGAGATGTGGTGCGGGCGCTGGCGCCCGGCGGGTTCGTGGGACACATCGGGGGGGACGATTTCATCTTCAACGTTGCCCTCGAGGATCTGGAGCTCTGCTGCGACGAGATCATCCAGCTCTTCGACGAGCTTGCCCCTTATCAGTATACACCGGAGGACAGGAAGGCCGGGTACTTCCTGGGAAAGGACCGGAGGGGGACGATTCACCGGATTCCCCTCATGACCCTTTCCATCGGCGTCGTGACAAACCACAAGCAGGAGTTCACGCATACGGCTCAGGTGAGCGAGCTGGCAGCCGAGATGAAGAGCTACGCCAAGACCCTTCCTGGATCGGTCTACGTGGTGGATCGGCGAGGACTGTCTGCAGATCCCGGCGAACACCCGGTCAGACTCGTGACCCGGGCAGCGGACGCCCCGGAAAACGCCTGAACCCCAGAGGCGAACTTCGAACTCAGCCATAGTGAGCGGTGCCATGACTGTTGAGTGCCCAGGGTGCAACACGAGCTTTCCCGTGGACCCCAAGAAGGTTCCTCATGGGGGAGTCCACGCTCGATGCAGCGTGTGCGAGGAGGTCTTCCTGGTGGAGGTGCCCGAGGCCGCTCCGGAAGCCACCTCCGGGATCGCCGAACTCGAGCCCATCCCCACGGTCGTCGATACCGAGGCGGCCCCGGAAACCTTCGAGCCGCCGCCGGAGACTGCAGAGCCGGAGACTCTCCCGGCCGATCTCCCCCCCCTGGAGCCGGAAGAACCCTCTCAGGAGGCTGAAGAGCCTTCCTTCGGGGAAGAAGCCGGGGATCTTTCTGCTCCGGAGACCGGAGTGGAGGAACCGGCAGAGGAACCGGATCTCCCGGCCATGGAAGGCGATGAAGGCCCCAGCTTCGGGACGGCCGCCATTGAGGAGTTCCCCGGGGAGGAGCCCGGTCCCGCCGCCGCCGCGGAGGCCGAAGAACCCTCTCTGGGAGAGGCGGAGGCATCCTTCGGCGAGGAACCCACCTTCGGGGAGGCCGAAGCCACCTTCGAGGCCGAGCCGGCCCTGGGTGACACGGAGACTCTCGAGGAGGCCGAAACCGAAGAGCCCACCTTCGGAGAGCCGGAACCCACCTTCGACATGGATGCCCCGGACCTGGCGGCCGAGGCCCCCACATTCGACACCCCGGCCCCGGATCTGGCCGAGGAGGTTCAGGAGGTCCAGGAACCCGCGGAGCCCACGGAACCCCCCGAGGACACGGGAGCCTTCGTGGAGGGTGAGGTCACCATGCCGGCCGAGGGAGAAGCGGAGAAGGCCGAGCCCGTCGTGGGCGAGCCCCTCGCCGAGGAACCCGCCGAAGCCCCCGCCGAGGAACCCGCCGAAGCCCCCGCCGAGGAACCCGCCACCCCCCTCCCCAC
>CAYXGM010000122.1:0-5087 GCA_964464555.1 uncultured Gemmatimonadaceae bacterium
GCTCCTCTGCCATAACGACAACAGCTACCCTACTGCCGGCTTTGCAAGCCGGAGGTCGCCGGTTCGAGCCCGGCTGGCTCCACTGGAGGAACCACGCTGAAAAGCTCCTGGCTGGTACGGAGACGTGAGGTCGTTCAACAGCATCATCAGCGTAGCTGAAGCCTGCCGGGCAGAACAGCCTAAGCCCCCGGCACGCCGAAGCCTGCCGAGGGCCCGGGAGCTACGGCCTATCCCTCCAAGGCATCTTCGTTCCAGGACTGGTGCCAGTGGAGGATTCTCCACGTCCCGTCGTCCCGCACCCAAACCAGCGTAACGGTCAGGGGGTAATTCGGAGTCCTCACCCCCTCGGTATCCGTGACGTTCCATTCCGCCACCCAGACCTGGACGGCGTGGTTGGGAGAGAGGACAGCAATGGACTCTTCCAGGGGAAAGATGCCCGTGGCTGCGCGGGTTTCTTGGGCCGAACCCCATGAGGCTCTGACCCTGTCGGTTGTGGGAACCAGGTCCACGTTGTTCACCCACACCGCCGGGCCGCCCAAGAAGAAGATTCCGGAGTCGTCTGAAAGGACCGCCATCGCTCCATCGATGTTGTTTTCAGCCCAGGCTGAAATCCAGGCTTGCGAAGCTTGTCGAATCTCTTCTGCAACGGCCTGGCGGTGGGCGTCGGTGAACTCTGACTCTGGTGGTGGCGGAGCCTGGCAAGCGGCAAAGAGCAACAGAGCGGAAAGAACGGTCAGCGCCTTCATAGGTCCTCCTGGCACGGGGGTATGAACGGCATTTCACATGGCAAGCGGCAGGGACGATGAAAAGGGGCCCCCCTTGAGAGAGCCCCTCCATTCCTGGGTTTGAAACAAGGAAGAAATCTGGGCACTGGGACTACCGCACCTTTGTCGCCGAGCCGCCTGAGGTACTTTCCCAGGGGGAGCCTCGGACAGACCGATACCATTCAAAGGTCCAGGTATCCCCTGTGATGGTGGAAATCTGCTTCACCTTGTTTCCATTCCGGGCGTCATAGACGGACACCCAATTGCCGTCATCGAACCAACCCGTGCCGGAATCCCAATATCAATCTTGGTTCTCTTTCCCCTCGACTCGCTCGAAGAGGCCGTCCACGACACAGAGATGATAGTGGAAGTGCGGGTTCAAAGATGAGCCGAAACGATGGAGAAAGCTCACGGCGCCCATGGCGGCGGTTTTCGGGGCCGTGGGACATGCCTCCCTGAGGGTCGCTCTCAAAGCCCGGAGGAGAATGTGGAGGACGGCGCTGGCCGTCCGGGGTCGATGATGAAGGTAGGGCCGGAGGCGTTTGGGCACGGAGAGGACCCACTGGCGCACCGGCACGTGGGGGATGACGTGTTCCACCAGGTGGGCGGCGGTCTGGACCATGCGCTTGGCCCCGCACGAGGGACAGGCGCCTCGGGCCTTGCAAGAAAACGCCACCAGGAACTCATAGCCACAGCCAGAGCACCGAGCCCTGGCGAAGCCGTGGGCCAAGATCCCGCACTTCAGGTGGCTCCGAAACTCGGCCTCTACGTAGGCCGGCACGCCGTCGGCGAGGGGGTCCGCCTCATTGGCCAGGGCGATGTAGGTCTCCAAGTGTTCCCGGACGATCCGGCGCAGGGAAGTGGTCTCGGGCCGGCGGCGGCGATAGGGCTGGGCATGGGTGCTGGCCGATGGCCTGGGAGGAGGTTTGGACCACCGTGCCTTCCGGCGAGTGGGGTGGGCCTCGGTGGCCACGAGCAGCCCCGGGAGTCGAGAGGAGCGAGGTAGAGCGTCTCGACGTCAAGGACGGCAGATAGTCGGGGCGGAGGAATGGGCAGAGGGGCCCGACAGCGAGCGGGTCGTCCGAGAGGACCAGGGCTTCCTCCCTGGCATCGCCTGGGAGAGTTAGCCACCCACGTCGTGGGCCGCAGGAAGCTTGGCCGTAGGGGAGACTGGATCAGGGAATCCGGCCAGGGCTACCGAGTGGTCGCGGTGTCTTCCGAGCCACCTGACATAGCCAGAGCCTATGTCTCGAAGCAGGACTGATATCCTGGCCGGGGCCCTGGCCCAGATGGACCGGGAAGGGGTCATCGGGACGATTTACACCCACCCCATCGGCGACAATGGTCACGGCTCGGGGCCGCTCATCGGTCGGTGGGATGCCCAGGAGGGCGTGCCTGTCCGGGGTGAGATCCCCCTGAGGGCAAACACCTGGCACTCCATCGAGCTCCAGGCCCGGTACGCCATCCCGGAGTGGGGCGGGAAGGAAGCTTCCTGCCGCCAGGAGGAAGAGGCTTTTGTGAGCGAATCCGGTAAGTCGGACTGGGTCTTCCGGCGGCAGACCCATTTCCACGTGGTGTGGTAGAAGGTTCCCGGCTCGGCCAATCTCTTGTGAAGGGAGCGTCATGAAAGGCTGGATACTCCTGGTTCTGCTCCTCCTGCCCTTTTCGGTGGAGGGGCAGGAGGCCTCCTTTACCGAGGCCCTCACCCTCCCGGGGCTTGATGGACCCGTGGAGATCCTCAAGGACCGCTGGGGATCGCCCATATCTACGCCGAGACGGAGCACGACCTCTTCTTCGCCCAGGGGTGGAGCGCGGCCCGGGACCGTCTCTTCCAGTTGGAGCTTTGGCGCAGGCAGGCCACGGGGACGGTGGCCGAGATCCTGGGAGAGAGGGAGTTGGACCGGGACCGGGGAGCCCGCCTCTTCCGTTTCCGGGGGGACATGGAGGAAGAACTCCGGCACTATCACCCCAGGGGCGTGGAGATCGTGGGGGCTTTTGTGGAGGGGATCAACGCCTACGTGGCCCAGGCGCTGGCCAATCCGGAGCTCCTCTCGGTGGAGTTCGGCATGCTGGGGATCGAACCTGGATTCTGGACACCGGAGGTGGTGATCTCCCGGCATCCGGGGCTGCTGGCCAACATCGGGTCCGAGCTCCGGTATGGGAGGGCCGTGGCGGCATTGGGGCCCGAAGCCGTGAAATCCGTGGCCACCTTCCGGCCCTCCAATCCCGACCTGTCGCTGGATCCGGCCATCGATGGCCGCCACCTCCAGGAACACGACATCCTTCACCTCTACAACGCCTTCCGGGGTTCTGTGCGTTTTCAGCCGGAGGATGTGGGGGTGGAGTACCGGAGGGAGGCGGCGGACTGGGGTTCTCCTGAGCCGGCCGATCCGGGTGAGTCGGGGCTCGCGGGGTGGGACGAGGCGGCCTTTCCGCCCTCCCTCAACTGGGATCCGGAATCGGATCTGGGGAGCAACAACTGGCTCGTGGCCGGGAATCTCTCCGCTAGCGGTTTCCCCATCATGGCCAACGACCCTCACCGTTCCCAGGCGGCTCCCTCGCTGCGCTACTGGGTTCATCTGGTAGGGCCGGGGTGGGATGTCATCGGCGGGGGTGAGCCCTCCCTTCCGGGGATCTCCATCGGCCACAACGAATACGGAGCCTGGGGACTCACCGTCTTCTCTTCTATAAGGATGGAGGGGTCCCAGCGTTAGTGGTGATGTCGAGCGCGGGCGGAGCACTCCGCGTCCTGCACCGCTTCGAGGGGGCGGACTCGGCGCAGGGGGCAGGGATCCGCGAGATTGCGTGGTCCCGGGATGGAGGCACGCTCATCTACGCCAGCGGATGGAGTACCTCGACTGGGTTCTGGCGGATCCCAGTGGCCGGAGGAGCGCCGCAACCGATTGACCTCCTGATTGACGGGAGGCGTCCCATGAGGGTCCGCGGCTTCAGCATGCACCCCGACGGCCACCGCGTCGCCTTTTCCTCGGGGGAGAGCCAGTCCGAAATCTGGATCATGGAGAACTTCCTGCCGGATGGAGGAGACGGCGGCTCCCGCTGATGTCCTGCGGAGCCGCGCACCGAACTTGCTCAGTCCAATGAGAAGCCTATGAAACGCATCCTCATCGTCGATGACGACCCGGATATCGGGGAATCGCTGCCCGGCGGGCTCTCGGCCACCGGTGCCGAGATCGCTACCGCCAAGGACGGGGAGGAGGCGCTGGCCAGAGTGGCTTTGGAGCCCCCGGACATCGTCCTCACCGACGTGCGTATGCCCGGCCTGGACGGGGTGGAGCTCCTTCGACTGCTCCGGGAGCGGGCTCCGACGGTAGATGTCATCCTCATGACCGCCTACGACGACATGCCACGGTGGTGGCCGGAATGCGGGAGGGGGCCCGGGACTTTCTGGTCAAGCCCCTGGGCCTCCACGACCTCCGCCGGGTGGTGACCGAAGTGTTCCAGGACCGGCGCACCCGGGAGCGAGTCCGGCGGGCCGCAGAAGACGAAGCCAGCGGCTACCACTTGAACGAACTGGTGGGCCACGCCCCCCGCATGATCGAGATCTACAAGCTGGTGGGACAGCTGGCCGCCAACCGGGCGAACGTCCTGATTCGGGGGGAGACGGGGACCGGCAAGGAGGTCATCGCCCGGGCCATCCACGTCAACTCGCCTGATGCCTCCGAACCCTTCATCCCCGTCAACTGCACCGCCTTTGCGCCCACCCTGCTGGAATCCGAGCTGTTCGGCCACGTCCGGGGAGCCTTCACCGGGGCCGTATCCGATCATCGTGGACGCTTCGCCCTGGCCGGAAAGGGGCCAGGGTGTTGAGGAAATCCGCGTACTGCTGCTGGGTCAACTCGTACCTCATGGCGTAGATGGCCCTGAAACCCTTCGGGAAGGCGGACGGGATCGTGAAAGAGGCGCCGGTCTCGTCCTCGCTGGCGTTCCACACGTCGCTCCAGATGTCTCTCGACGACCAGGTCCAACCCCCTCACATCGATCTTCTTCGGCAGGCCTTCCAGTACTCTCTCCTCGTCGACCATGTCAAGGAGAGAGTAGATGTCGTAGAGATCCCTGGACACCGCGAAGATCCTCTGGCCCAAGACTGCCCGGACCTTCTCAGCCATCACCTCCTCCAGGGCGCAACACCGGATCCGAAATGGGGCCAGCCTTTCCGAGTCGCTGAAGCGATGAGACACCGATCGGAGATTCAGGCGAGCTGTTCTCGGGTGGAATGCGATCCGGGGGAGTGAGTGATAACCCGTTCGGGGAAAGGTAGGAGGACCCCCCCCTCCCCCCCAACGCCCTCCTCCTCCTCCTCCC
>CAYXGM010000122.1:5097-6868 GCA_964464555.1 uncultured Gemmatimonadaceae bacterium
CCCGGTCCTAGCCCAGATGTTCACGTTCATGGTGGCATGCATGAGGAAGAGGAGGAGCCTCGTGGCGGCCGGGCCCGAGCTACCCCCAGGCTCCGCCTGGCGTCCACGTTTCCGGGATCTCCTTCCCCTGGGAGGCAGCCCGGAGGACTGGGGTGACGAACTCCCGCACACGAGCGACGGCATCGGTGAACTGCTCCGGCGCTTCAGTGACCTCGTTTCGGCGGAGGAAGGCCCTCCACTGCCTCTGACTCTCGGGGTCACTCGCGAAGACATCTCCAAGCGCGGCCGGAATCTCCCCGGGGATAGGCGTCCCGCGATGGGTGAAGGTGGCGGTGACCTGCCGGGCCAGCCTCCGCCAGTCGAAGGTCTTCTCGTTGCTGAGAAGGAAGAGGTCGAAGAAGTCCTTGAACCGCGTCGTGGCGGTCCCCAGCTTCACGATGGCTTCGAGCTTTTCAGCTACCACGACCTCCGGACTGTACGCCTTGAGCTCGGGGGCCCCGAAGTCGAGGAGCACAGGGAGGGCAACCGGCACCGGATCCTCAACGACGGCCTCGCTGAAGCCCAGGTCAACCTGCGTGGGGATCTCGGTGTCGCCGAGGAGGGCGCGGAGGCGGAGGCGAAGGCCGGTATGGTCGGCGTCCAGCTGAATCTCTTCCACCTGCAAGGACTCGGTGTCGAAGACCAGACCGTCATCCACAGGTACGACCGTCCCTATCACCTCGGTGAAGAGCCTCCTCACCCCCTCCGCTTTTTTGTCAGTCGTGGCCAGGAAATCCACGTCCCGGGTTGCCCTCCTCTGGATGCCCCAAACGTAGAACAACCATGCACCCTTGAGGACGAATCGGCCGTCGTACTCCGAAAGGCTCAACCGGTACATAAGCCTCTCCGTGGCATACCGGATCAGAATCACCTGCATGTTCTCATTCGCCTCTCGGGCCACGTTCCGGAGCCGCTGACGGACTGAATCGGGTATGTTGGTGAGGCCCTCTCTCGAGCGCGCCATCAAACGGTCATCGCCTGGAGGTAGGGCTTCATCACTGCCGAAACCCTGCACACCTGGGCAAAGCGCTCCACCTCGGCCGGCGTGAACCGCCGTTCTCGAAGGCCCTCCCGTAAAGCCTCAACTGCCACGTCGATGCCAATCTTTCCCCTGTATTTGAAGAGGTCCGCGACGGTCTTGGCCGGGGAGTACACTCGGATCTTGGCGCCATCGATATAGAGCTCCTCCTGGCCATCGGTGAAGGCCGCTCCACTGAACCAGACGAACTCAACCGGCATGCCCTGGACGCGGGGTGGCTTTCGGGTCTTCGAACGGTCCAAGGCGATCCACACCGACCGGGGCATCTGGGTGCCGATTCCATGGAGGGTCAGAGCCGACAGCAGAGAGACCACGCCTTGTGGAACGAGATGGGCCGCCTCCACCAGGTCTTCCTGCTGGCTAGGGAAGTTCCCGGGGACCCGATACAGACCGTGGGCTATCCGCTTCACCTCGCCGCGCTTGAGCAGGCGATAGAGCAGATTGGGGTTCAGGCCTGAATCCAAAACATCCTTCCAGCGCACCTGGCCCTGCTGCTGGATGAACTTCCGCAAGCGTTCCGTATCGCTCATTCTATGGTCCCTGGAGTAGTGTAAGGGTGACAGATAGCAAGATATGTCATCTAAACACTACAAGGCAAGGTCCGGAACCAGGGGAGGGATGAGCGGACGGATAGGAAGAATAAGGCACCTCCCAGGTCAAACGCCATTGTGGGAGTTGGGGGTCTGGTGGTCA
>CAYXGM010000123.1:0-6811 GCA_964464555.1 uncultured Gemmatimonadaceae bacterium
TGGGTCGGGGATGGCGTCGGGAAAGGCGATCATGGGATGCGTTCTCCTCGGGCGGCACTCGGTCCGGGGGGTCGTTGCTGTGGTGCCGCCGGCCTCCAGCGACACTTCAGGAACCGGCGTTTGCCCCGCGTTGTTACGGGAAGTCCGTGTCTGCCGCGCACCTTTAATATATACGGGGTTTGTTCGGGTCTCTAAGAGGCGCCAGGAGGCGCAAAGCAGGAGAAAAAGGATCCACATGGTCTCGATTCGTCTCGTTGCAGCCCCAGGGGCAAGGAGCGAGTCCAGGAAGCGAATCTGATGGGTGTCCGAGACGACCCCCACTGCGCCAAAAAATTTCTGTCAAGCCTTTTTGGGGGCGAATGCATGTCGGATCGGGACCAATCGGAAATACGATTTCTGACGGCGGACGTGGCCGGATCGCGAACCCCTCTTGTGGCGCCGGATGCCCACGAGTTCGAGGCCCCGCGGTGAGACGGCGGATTCCAATGCATCTCAGACCCACCTTGCGCCCCTGCCTCCCCTCCGGCCAGTCTTCCCCCCGACCGTCTCGTCCCCCTTTGCGGGCTCCCGGGTCGGGAGCCGCATCCGGAGAATCCAGACCATGAAGACCGCCCGCTCCGCCTCGGCATCCGCAGTCCTCCTCCTTTCCCTTCTCACCCTGGTCCCGACCCCCTTCCTCCAGGCCCAGGCGAACCCGGGCCAATCAGGAGCCGCCGCCCAACCCGTCGTTGATCCCTCTCTCTACGCCGGGATGGAGTACCGCATGGTGGGCCCCTTCCGGGGCGGCAGGGTTACGGCGGTCACCGGGATTGCCGAGGAGCCCCACACCTACTTCCACGGCGGGACCGGAGGCGGTGTCTGGAAGACCACGGACGCCGGGCATCACTGGACGCCCATCGCCGACGAATACCTCACCTCCGGAAACGTGGGCGCCATCGACGTGGCCGACTCGGACCCCAACGTCATCTACGTAGGGACGGGGTCGGCCTGCATCCGGGGCAACATCTCCGTGGGCCGGGGCGTGTGGAAGACCACGAACGGCGGGGGCACCTGGGCGTTCATCGGCCTCCCCGAATCCGGGGCCATCGGCTCGCTGGTCGTGCACCCTCGCGATCCCGACCGGGTCTACGTGGCCGCCCTGGGCCATCCCTTCGGAAAGAACCCCGAGCGGGGCATCTACCGGTCCTCCGACGGCGGTGACACCTGGGAGCACGTGCTCTCTCTGAACGATTCCACGGGAGCCGTCTCCCTGGCCATGGATCCCACCAACCCCAGGATCATCTACGCCGGCATGTGGCGGGCCGAGCGTAAGCCCTGGAAGCTGATCTCCGGGGGTCCGGAGGGGGGGCTATACAAGACCACCGACGGGGGAGACACCTGGACGAAGCTGGGCGGAGGCCTCCCCGAGGGGATCGTGGGGAAGGTGACGGTGAGCGTGAGCCGCACCCGTCCGGACCGCGTCTGGGCCATGGTGGAGGCCGAGCCGGGCAACGGCCTCTGGCGATCCGACGACGCCGGGAAAAGCTGGCGCTTCATGAACGGGGAGAGCCGCCTCACCGGCCGGCCCTTTTACTACCACCACGTCGTCGCCGACCCCGGGGACGAGAACACGGTCTGGGTCCTGAACACCCGCATGTACAGATCCGTGGACGGGGGAGAGAGCTTCGAGCTGGTTCCGGTGCACCACGGGGACGTCCACGACCTCTGGATCAACCCCTCCAACTCGGACTATTTCGTGGTGGGGGACGACGGAGGCGCCGAGGTGTCGCTGAACGGGGGCGAGACCCTGTCGGGGGTCTACAACCAGCCCACCGCCGAGTTCTACGACGTCATGGTGGACAACGGACGCCCCTACCGTCTCTACGGCTCCCAGCAGGACAACACCACCGTCAGCGTTCCCGTCCACCGCTCCAACAACAACCTCAGGCCCCAGGAGGCCTGGGAGTACGCCGGGGGATGCGAGGTGGGCCCCATCGCCTTCGATCCCGACGACACGAGCGTCATCTGGAGCGGATGCTACGGTGGGATCATCAACATCTGGGACCGGACCACCGACGTGCGGCGAAACGTGAACCTCTACCCGTCGAATCAGAACCTGGCGCCCAAAGAGCTCCGGTACCGCTTCCAGTGGATCGCCCCCATCGTCATGGATCCCCTGGACTCCAACACCATCTACCATGCCTCCCAGTACGTGCATCGGACCACGGACGGGGGGATGACGTGGGAGACCATCTCTCCGGACCTGACCACCGACACGCCGGAGCACCAGGAATTTCCGGGCGGCCCCATTCACTCGGACCACACGGGGGTGGAGGTCTTCAACACCGTCTTCAGCGTGGAGCCCTCGCCCCATGAGGCGGGAACGATCTGGGTGGGCACCGACGACGGCCGGGTCCACATCACCCGGGACGACGGGGAAAGCTGGACCGAGATCACGCCGCCGCACATGCCCCGCTACGGCACGGTGAATCGCATCGAGATCTCGCCCCACCGTCCGGGTCGGGCCTTCCTGGCGGTGAACCGCTACCGCATGGACGACTGGCATCCATACGTGTTCAGGACCGACGACTACGGAGAAAGCTGGGAGCTCCTCACCGACGGGACCAACGGGATCCCGGCGGACCATTGGGTGAGGGTGGTACGGGAGGATGACGTCCGTCCCGGGCTCCTGTATGCCGGCACCGAGTTCGGCATCTTCGTCTCCTTCGACGATGGAGCCCACTGGCAGCCCCTGCAGATGAACCTCCCGGCCTCCCCCGTCACGGACCTGAAGGTGCACCGGGGAGACCTGGCCGTAGCCACCCAGGGCCGATCGTTCTGGGTCCTGGACGACCTGACGCCCCTCAGGGAGTTGGCGGCGGGGGTGATGGACGCCCCGGTCCTCCTCTACACCCCCCGGGACGTGGCCCGGGGCCGGGCCTATCCCCCCATGTCCGAGATGGATCTGAACCTTCCCGACCCCCTGCCCCATGGGGCCCTCCTCAGTTATACGGTGACCGGAGAGTTGGACGGCCTCACCATGGAGGTCCTGGACGACGAGGACCGGGTGGCGGGACGCTGGGAGGCGGCGGAAGGGGGCGCCGGGGAGGCCGGGGGGGCAGGAGGCGGGCCGGGAGACGGCGCCTCGGGGGGCAACTTCTCGTCCGGCCCGGGGTTCCATCGCATCGCCTGGCCTGTCCGATACATGGAAGACGGCGGGGTGAAGGCGCCTCCCGGGGAGTACCGGGTGAGGATGACCTGGGAGGGCCGATCCACGGAGCGGAGCTTCCGGGTCCTCCCCAACCCCCTGGACCCCTCCATCACCCAGGCGGACTACGAGGAGCAGTTCCGGGTGACCATGGAGGTCCAGGAGATGAACCAGGAAGTGCGGGAGGCCATCCGCCGCATCCGGAGCGTGAAGGAGCAGGCCCGGGAGGTCATCGCCAAGGCCCGGGAGGCCGAGGCCGACCCGGGTGATCTCCCGGCCATGGCAGACTCCCTGGACGCCCGGCTCCGGGTGTTCGAGGCCGAGCTCACCAGCGTGGACGATCCCACGGTTCCCACCGGCGAGAAACGACCGGAAGGCGGCGGGCTGAACCGGGAGCTCAGCGCCCTCCTCTACCACCTGAACAGTGGGGGTGGGTACGGAGCCGGAGGTGCCGAGGGTCGCCCCACGGCGGGCGCCATGGAAAAAAAGAGGGACCTGGAGCGGAGCTGGTCCGATCTCCGGAGCCGCATGGAGCGTGCTCTGGAGGCGGAGGTCCAGGCATTCAATGAAGAAGTGACACGACTCGGCCTGGTAGGGATCGTGGTGCGCTAGAAGAGAAAGGGAAAACATGACGGAGAAGAAGGTACGCTGGGGCGTTCTGAGCACCTCGAGGATCGGCAAGGCGGAGGTGATCCCCGCCATCCGGACGTCCGAAAACGGTGAGCTCGTGGCCGTGGCCAGCCGAAGCGAGACCGCGGCCCGGGAGTTCGCCGAGGAAGGGGGGATTCCCACCGCCTACGGGAGCTACGAGGCTCTCCTGAACGACGAGTCCATCGACGCCGTCTACAACCCCCTCCCCAACAGCCTCCACCGGGAGTGGAGCATCAAGGCCGCCGAGCGGGGGAAGCACGTGCTGTGCGAAAAGCCCCTGGCCCTGGACGCAGCCCAATGTCAGGAGATGGAAGCGGCGGCGAAGGCCAACGGCGTGAAGCTCATGGAAGCCTTCATGTACCGGTTTCACCCCCGCACCGAGAAGATCCTGGAGATGGTCCGGGAAGGCGCCATCGGCGAGCTCAGGCAGATCCGAAGCTCCTTCACCTTTCCCCTGGACCGGGCCGACGACATCCGTTGGGACCCGGAGCTCGGGGGCGGGTCCCTCATGGACGTGGGGTGCTACTGCGTAAACGTGAGCCGGACCATGACCGAAAGCGAACCCGTGGAGGTCAGGGCCATGGCCAACTGGCACGAGGGAGGCGTGGACCAGCAGATGGCCGGATCCCTCCTCTTCGCCGACGGGCTCCTGGCCCACTTCGACTGCGCCCTCACCATGGAGAGGACGGAGGTCTACCACCTCATGGGATCGGAAGGGCACCTCCGGGCGCTGAATGCCTTCCGGCCCGGAACCGACGACGTGGCCATCGAGCTCTTCGACCTGGACAACAATCTCACCAAGGAGAGCGTGGCCGGAGCCGACCAGTACCGGCTCATGGTGGAGCACTTCGCCGACGCCGTCCTGAACGACCGGCCCCTCCGCTACCCCGCCGGGGAAGCGGCCCTGAACATGAAGGTCATCGACGCCCTCTACGCCTCAGCCCGGAAGGACGGGGCCGAGGCGAAGGTAGGCTGATCGCCGGGTTCACAGCCGATGGCGGGGGGCACGGAGGAAAGGGATCCGCCGGCTGAAGAAGGGGGTATCTCGGCCCCATGCCCAACTGGCGGTTCTTCCTCGTCTTCCTCACCCTGACCCTCCTCATCATGGGGGGGGTGCATTTTTACCTCTTCACCCGGTTGGTGGCGGAGACGGCCGTGCCCGATCCCTGGGCCGCGGCCCTGGCATGGCTCCTCGCTCTGGCCGTCTTCAGCATCCCCCTCTCCTTCCTCGTCAGCCGGACCCTGGACAAGAACCTGGCTCGGTGGTTCGTCGTGCCCGTCTACGTCTGGATGGGATTCGTCTTCCAGCTCTTCGCGCTGGTCCTGGGGATGGACGTGGTGAGGGGGGTGGGAGGGGCGGTCCTTCGCCTGGTCGGCGTCGGTCCCCTCTTCGGCGACCCGGCTCGGGCCCTGCAAGCCTGGCGCCTGGCGGCCGGCACGGCCACCGGCTTCATCCTCCTCTCCTCCCTGGGAGGCGTGTGGTGGGCCCTGAGCCGCCTCGTGGTGAAACGCATCGAGATCTCCCTTCCGCGCCTCCCGGCGGAGCTGGACCGCTTCACCATCCTGCAGCTCTCGGACCTGCACCTGGACCTGGTCCACGGACGCCCGTGGATGGAGCAGGTCGTGGAGAGAGCCCGGGCCCTGGAGCCCGATCTCATTGCCATCACCGGGGACCTGGCCGAAGGCTCCGTGGACCAGTTCGCCGACGACGTGCAGCCGCTGAGGGAGCTCACGGCGCCCCACGGCGTCTACTTCGTCACCGGCAACCACGAGTACTTCCACGACCTGGACCGGTGGCTGGACCTCCTGGCCGACTTCGGGATCCGCGTCCTCCGGAACGAGCGGGTGCCCGTGGAGAGGAATGGCGCCGCCTTCGACCTGGCCGGCGTGGACGACCACGACGGAAGCCGGCTGGCTTCGGGGCACGGGCCGGACCTGGAGGCGGCCCTGGCCGGCCGGGACCCGGACCGGGCCGTCGTCCTTTTGGCCCACCAGCCCCGGATCATCCGGGAGGCCGCCGGGCTGAACGTGGACCTGGTCCTGAGCGGCCATACCCACGGGGGACAGATCTGGCCCTTCAGCTACCTGGTCTACCTCCAGCAGCCCTACGTGAAGGGGCTGAAGCGTTTGGACGGGACTCAGCTCTACCTGAGCTCGGGAACAGGGTTCTGGGGACCGCCCATGAGACTGGGGACCACGGCAGAGATGGCGCTGGTGACGCTGCGATCGACGGAGGTGCGGGGCTAGTTCACGGTCCATTCACATCCCGTCTTCGAACCCTCATCTTCTCTCCATGTCTTCTTCCGAAATCAGCATCGACGTCGCCCCCCATCCCCTCCTCCGCCCCGGTGCCTTCGTGACCCGGTTCCCGGAGCCCCTTGGAGACATCACCACCCCCGATTGGGTCATGGGGCTTCTGTCCCTGGAACCGTCGCCGACCGGGGCCCAGGTCCCCTTCCAGCCATCCGAGGATGTGCGATTGGCCATGAGGGACACCCTTCGGCACTGGGGACACAAGCCGGCGGGGCGGGGAAAGCCCGCCGCCGAATACCTGGTGCGGGCCGTGGACCGGGGAAAGCTGGGATCCATCAACGTGGCCGTGGACATCTGCAACGTGGTCTCCCTTCACTCCCAGTTCTCCATCGCCCTGGTGGACCTGGGGCGGGCCCGCCCCCCCTTCCGGGTGGACCAGGGACCCGAGGACGGGAGCTACGTCTTCAATCCCGCCGGCCAGGAGATGTCCCTCGAGGGGCTCATCTGCCTCTACGACGCACAGGGGCCCTGCGGGAACCCGGTGAAGGACGCTCAGCGGGTGAAGACCCGTGAGGGCACCACCGAGACCCTCACGGTCATGTGGGGGGTGAAGGGCCATGAAGACCGCAGGGACCGGGCCCTGGAGTGGTACCGGGAGATGCTGGAGCGGGTGGGGGCCGAGACCCGGGACGCGGCGGTGCGGATGGAGGCGGGCTAGAA
>CAYXGM010000124.1:0-6786 GCA_964464555.1 uncultured Gemmatimonadaceae bacterium
TCAGGTGGTCCAGGTCGTAGAGATGGTCCTTCCACTTGTCGTCCAGGGTCTGGAGCATGACGAAGCTCATGACCCGTTCCCCGTGCTCCCCGAAGTCCTCGGTCTTGCGCTGGAAGTGGTCCCGGGCCGACTCCAGCACCACCTCCGCCACGTCGTCCGGATCCACGAAGGCCGGCTCGTCCTCCGGGTTCTCCTCGGGCAGCTCCGAAGCCATGATGAAGGTGTCCAGGAGCAGCCGCCGCTTCAGCCCCGTCAGGTCCCAGGTGTCGGCGGGAAATTCCGGGTCGCAGTACTCGTCCACGAGGTTCCGCACCGAGTGCTCGATCATCTCCCAGATCTCGCCCTTGAGGTCTTCTCCCCCCTCCAGGGCGAAGAGGCGGAGGTCGTAGATGACCTCCCGCTGCTGGTTCATGACGTCGTCGTAGTCCAGGAGCTTCTTCCTGGCCTCAAAGTTGTTCCCCTCCACCCGCTTCTGGGCCTGGCCGATGGACTTGGTCACCAGCCCGTGGGTGATGACCTCC
Source organism: uncultured Gemmatimonadaceae bacterium (assembly GCA_964464555.1). Taxonomy (GTDB): domain Bacteria; phylum Gemmatimonadota; class Gemmatimonadetes; order Longimicrobiales; family Gaopeijiaceae; genus CAYXGM01. The sequence goes on from CAYXGM010000124.1 coordinate 522, forward strand.
CCTTCCTGCACCCCCCACTTCTCCATGGCGCCGGCCACCCGGTCCGTCATGAAGAGGCGCATGAGGTCGTCTTCCAGGGAGAGGAAGAACTGGGTGGCCCCGGGGTCTCCCTGCCGTCCCGACCGGCCCCGGAGCTGGCGGTCGATGCGCCGGCTCTCGTGGCGCTCCGAGCCCAGGATGTGGAGTCCCCCCACCTCCAGGACGTGGTCGTCGGTGAGCTCGTCGGGCTCCACGTAGCGGGCCGGATCCACGGGCAGGAGCTCTTCCACGTCCAGCCCCCGCTCCCGGGCCCAGGCCACGGTCCGGGTGTCGGTGACGCCCTGGCCCAGCTTGATGTCGGTGCCCCGGCCGGCCATGTTCGTGGCGATGGTCACGGCCCCGGGCACGCCGGCCTCGGCCACGATCTCCGACTCGCTCTTGTGGTGCTTGGCGTTCAGGACGTTGTGCTTCATGCCCCGGCGCTTCAGCATGCGGGAGAGGGTCTCACTGACCTCCACGTTGGTGGTCCCCACCAGGACCGGAAGCTCCATCTTCGTGAACCGCTCGATCTCGTCCATGAGGGCCACGTACTTCTCCCGCTTGGTGCGGAAGATGAGGTCGTCCCGGTCGTCCCGGATCACCGGACGGTTGGTGGGGATGACCAGGACCTCCAGGCCGTAGATCTGGTGGAACTCGTTTTCTTCGGTTTCTGCCGTCCCCGTCATCCCCGCCAGCTTGTCGTACATGCGGAAGTAGTTCTGGATGGTGACGGTGGCCAGGGTCTGGGTCTCGCCCCGGATCTCCACCCCTTCCTTGGCCTCCACGGCCTGGTGCAGCCCGTCGCTCCAGCGCCGGCCGGCCATCTGGCGTCCGGTGAACTCGTCCACGATGACCACCGACCCGTCCTCGCCGATGATGTACTGCTCGTCCTTGTGAAAGAGGGTGTACGCCTTCAGGAGCTGGTGGATGACGTGCATCTTCTGGCTCTTCTCGGCGTAGGCCGCCTCCAGATCCTGGATGGCCTTGCGCTTCTCCTCCATGGACTTCGTCTCGTCGTCCTCGATGGCGCCGATGGCCTCGCTGAGGTCCGGGATGACGAAGGCCTCGGGATCGCCGGGGCTCAGCTCCTCGATGCCCTGGTCCGAGAGGTGCACGTTGTGGCCCTTCTCGTCCATGGCGAAGTAGAGCTGCTCGTCGATCTGGTAGAGGATCTTCTCCCGCATGTAGTCCGCCTCCACCCGCTGCACCAGCTTCTGCAGCCGGGGCTCGTCGGCGAACATCTTCATGAGCTTCCGGTGCTTCGGCGTGCCCCGCTTCACCGCCAATAGCTTCTCGCCGGCGGCATACTCACCGGCCTCGTCCCCGCTCTCCAGGAGCTCCGAGGCCTCGCTCACCAGCTTGTTGGCCAGACGGGTCTGCTTTTTGTAGAGGCCGCCCACCAGGGCCGAGTACTGCTTGAAGGGGGTGGAGGTGTCCTTGCCCACGGGCCCGGAGATGATGAGAGGGGTGCGGGCCTCGTCGATGAGGATGGAGTCCACCTCGTCGATGATGACGTAGTGATGGCCCCGCTGCACCCGCTGGTCCAGGGTGTGGACCATGTTGTCCCGCAGGTAGTCGAAGCCGAACTCGTTGTTGGTGCCGTAGGTGATGTCGGCGTTGTAGGCGGCCCGGCGCTCGGGTGTGCCCGGGTCGTGGAGATCGATGATGTCCACCTCCAGCCCCAGGAACTCGTAGATCACGCCCATCCACTGGGCGTCACGCTGGGCCAGGTAGGAGTTCACCGTCACCAGGTGGGCCCCCCGTCCGGCCAGGGCGTTCAGGTACAGCGGCATGGTGGCCACCAGGGTCTTCCCTTCCCCCGTGGCCATCTCGGCGGCCTTGCCCTGGTGCAGGGCGATTCCCCCCACGAGCTGCACGTCGTAGGGGATCATGTCCCAGGTCATCTTCTGCCCCGTCACCACGATCTCCCGCCCCATGTTCCGGCGGCAAGCGTCCTTCACCACGGCGAAGGCCTCGGGCAGAAGGTCGGTCAGCGTGGCCTCCATGGTCTCCAGGAGCTCCGACTCCAGCTCCCCGATCTGTTGCGTCAGGCTCTCCCGGTGGGCGGCGTCCTGGGAGTGGCGCTTCTCCTCCTTCAGCCCCTCGATCTTCTCTTCCAGGGCCTGCGTGCGCTCCTGGATGCGTCCCCGGAACTCCTCGGTCTTGGCACGGAGCTCCTCGTCGGTGAGAGAGGCCAGCCCCTCGCAGGCGGCGTTGATCTCGTCCACCATGGGCTGGAGCTTCTTGACCTCCCGTTCGTGCTGGGAGCCCAGGACCTTTTTCAGAAAACTCTTAATCATGTCGATGGGTAAAGCTGTCGGCTCTCGATGACGCTGCGCACGCCGTCGGGAACCAGGTATCGAATGGAGCGGCCCGCTGCGGCCCGCTCCCGGATGTCCGTGGATGAGAGGTCGATGCGGGTGACCGGGACCCGGCGAAACGAAACCTCGGCGCCCGAAGCCAGGACCCCGGACGGCTCCTGCTCCGGGTCCCATCCCGCCCGGGTCATGGCTACCAATGTAGCGAGTTCCGCCACGATTTCAGGGTCGCGCCAGGTATGGAACTCCGCCACCTGGTCCGTGCCCATGATGAAAAAGAGCTCGGCGCCGGGGCGCATCTCCCGGAAATGGCGGAGGGTGTCCACCGTGTAGGAAGGCCCCTCCCGGCCCAGCTCCACCTCGCTCACCTCCATGGTGTCGTTGCCGGCCGCGGCCTCCCGGACCATCTCCAGGCGCACGGAAGCCGGGGTGACGTCCGCCGGGGACTTGTGGGGCGGACTCCCGGCGGGAATGAAGATGAGCCGGTCCAGGGCCAACGCCTCGGCCACGTCCTGGGCCACGAGGAGGTGTCCGATATGGGGTGGATCGAAGGTGCCCCCGAAGAGGCCCAGTCGGTGGGGAGGCACGTCCTACGGGGCCCCGGAAGGGCCGGCGAGGAGCGCGCCCGAACGGCCGGGCCCGGGCGGCGGCAGCGCCACGGACCCCGTGTCCGGCGGCGTGCCGTCGGTGCCCTCCGGCTCGGCCTCGGCCCGGGCCTCGGCGGCGGCGTCGGAGTCGGGGAAGTTCCTGAGAAGGCGTTCCTTGGTCTCCTCGGCCTCCCGGTCCCATCCCAGCTCGGCGTAGGACTGGTAGAGGCGGAGGAGGGCTCCGGCGGCCCACTTGTTTCGGGGGTACTGCTGGAGGAGCTCGTTGAAGTAGATGATCCCCGAGTTGTAGAGGCTCCTCCGGTAGTAGAAGTCCCCGGCGATGTAGATCTTGTGGGCCATCTTGTCTTCCATCCGGTCCCGGAGCTCCGCCGCCTCGGCGGCCACCGCCGTTCCCGCGAAGTCGTTGGCCGTGTGCTGGCAGGCGCTCCAGGCCTGGACGGTATACCTCTGGTCCCGCTGCACGTGAGGGGACTGCTCCACGTAGGCCTTGCACGCCCCGAGGGAAGCCTCGGCGGCCAACTCGTGGCCCGGATGCCGGTCCAGGATGCGGCTGAACTCCGCCACGGCGGTGATGTAGTCGCCCTTGTTGAAGTAGGCCCGGGCCAGGTACATCCGGGCCTCCACCAGCCGGTCGTAGGTGGGCTCGGCGAAGACGAGCCGCTCGAAGACCTCCACGGCGTCGTCCCAGTCCTCCTCGGCGAATTTGGAGGCCCCGAGGGCGAAGAGGTCGTCGGCGGTCATGCCCTGGTACGGAGACGTGGCACGGCACCCGGCCAGCGCCCCTCCCAGGAGGGCGGCCAGAGCAAGAGCCACGACGGCGGAAGATGGTTTGGTGTACATCCTTAACGAGTACCCGTCTGGGGCCTCAGGGTTCGCGGGAAGGCGGCCGGGAGAGGCCACCTTCCCACAGAGCTTCGTCAGCCTGGTAAGATGGGGGGAGAGGGGGTGGGGTGGAAGGGTGGGGGGGTCAGAGCAGATCGAATCCCTCCTCCTTCCCCAATGCCCGGTCGAAGGTCACCGTACGCCGGCACCCTTCGGCCAGGTTCCTCGCTCCGATGAGGTAGTCGGCGTAGTCCCCCCTTCCCTCCCTGAATCGGGCCAGGGCCCGCCAGACCTGATCCGGATCCTCCACCTCGATCTGCTGCGTAAGGAGGATCTTTTCCAGGGTAGCGGCGATGACCGGCCTGGAGTACCCGTACCCGCTCTCGAGGACCCACACCGTCTCACAGAGGACGATGGTGTTCAGGTAGGCCGTCTCGCCCCCCTGGACCAGGTCCTCAACGACCCGCCTCACCGTCTCGCTCTGCCCCGGATCGTCCCGGACCAGATACCGTACCAGGACATTCGTGTCGAAGCCGATCAACGGGAGCCCTCGTGCTTTTCCCTGATGATGCGATTCATGTCCTCGACGGAAAGGGCCGCCTGGCCCTCCCGGCAAAGGAGCCCCTCCAGCTCCCGGATGTCGCGGTTCGCCGGCCTCATCAAAACCCTCCCGTCCGCTTCCACTACGTACTCCAGCCGGTCCCCCGGCCGAAGGTTCAATCGTTCTCGAATCTTCTTCGGGATCGTGGTCTGTCCCTTGGACGTGAGGCTCGAGCTGGTCATGGGGCCTTACCTTTTCTTGATTCCTTACTTGAAGGTAAGGAGCAGCCGGATTCCCATCAAGGCGGGTGGGAGGGAGTGGGTCAGGAGTAGAACCCCCGCACCGCCTCCCCCACCTCCGTAACCTGCGCTTCCGTCAGCTCCGGAAAGATGGGAAGACTCACGACCTCACCCGTGAGCTGCTCCGTCACCGGCAGATCCCCTTCCCTGCCGCCGAGCTCGGCGAAGCACGCCTGCAGGTGGAGCCCCTTGGGGTAGTACAGCCCGTTCCCGATCCCCAGGCCGTTCAGGTGTTCCCGTAGCTCGTCCCGGCGCTGGACCCGGAGGGTGTACTGGTTGTAGACGTGGGTGTTTCCGGCGGCCACCACCGGCGTCTGTACGCCCTCGACATCGGCCAGTATCTCGTCGTAGAGGGCGGCGTTGCGCCGCCGGCCTTCGGCCCACGCGTCCAGGTGCTTCAGCTTCACGCGGAGGACAGCGGCCTGGAGGGCGTCCAGGCGGGAGTTGGTGCCCACCATCTCGTGGTGGTACATCTGCCGGCCGCCGTGGACCCGGAGCTTGGCCACTTTCTCCGCCAGGTCCGGATCCCGGGTCGTCACCATCCCCCCGTCCCCGAAGCCGCCCAGGTTCTTGGTGGGGAAGAAGGAGAAGGCCCCGGCGTCGCCGGCGGCGCCGGCGGAAGCCTGCCCGAAGCTAAGCGTACCTCCTCCATTCTCAGTCAGCCTCGCTGAATCTCCGTCAATCTCAGCCGATTTCCCCGAAATCTCCTGTCTGGCCCCGATGGCCTGAGCCGCGTCTTCCAGGACGAACCCGCCTCGGCTCCGGGCCAGCTCCATGATCTCCTCCATGGGCGCCATCTGGCCGTAAAGCTGCACGGGGATCACCGCCCGGGTCCGTTCCGTCCACACCGCCTCCAGCGTTTTAGCTGAAACGTTGAAGGTGTCCGGGTCCACGTCGCAGAAGACGGGCCTGAGCCCGGCGTTCCAGACGGCACCGGCGGTGGCGAAAAACGTAAAGCCGGGGACGATGACCTCCTCGCCCGGCTCGGGATCCAGGGCACGCAACGTCAGCAGGAGCGCGTCGGTCCCGCTGGCCACCCCCACGGCGTGCGAGACGCCGACGTAGGCGGCAATCTCCTCCTCCAGCGCCTCCACCCCGGGGCCCAGGACGAAGCGCTGGGAGGCCACCACCCGCTGGACAGCCTCGTTCACCTCGGTCTTGATGGTCCGGTACTGGAGCTTCAGGTCGAGAAAGGGGACGGACATGGCGTACTTCGTTTCCGGGGGGTCAGGGTTGGATCACGCATCCGGGAAGAGGGAGTCGGGCTCGGCCAGATGCGCCAGCGGCACCACCTCCACGTTAACGGAGAGGGGATACCGCTTGGAACCGGGGTAGACCACCGCGACCCGCTCCACCCGGCCGGCGAGGCTCCCGGAGCTCTGCCGCAGCAGCTCCCCGGGGGCGCTCCTACCACGAAAATCGAAACCGTGCATGTCGATTTTCATGGTTCGCGGCCTCCCTCCGGGCGCCCAGGATCCGTGGGAAAGCAGGAACGGGTCGTATCAGGGGACCCGAAACCCGGAAACGCCCGCTGGAGGCCCGTGCCGAACCGGATCTGGTCGATGCGCTCCTCGGCACGGGAGATGAGGGGGGGCGGGGGCGGGGGGTCCACGAAGGGCACTTCCCGGAAGGCGTCCATGGCCGCCTGGCACTCCCCCC
>CAYXGM010000125.1:0-1648 GCA_964464555.1 uncultured Gemmatimonadaceae bacterium
TGCTTCGTGTTGCTGGCCGGAGGATGTGCTTCGTGTTGCTGGCCGGGGGGGGCGTGTTTCGTGTCGATGCGCGTAACCTGGCGAAACTATTATTGTCCCTCGCCGATCGTGAACCCGCCGACGCCCTCAAATTCGTCCCCTTTACCCCTTGACGGATTTTCGGGTGGCCTTCCGCTGAACTCCGGGCACTGACCTTCTCATCCCCGTCAGTCCCCCTGCCCCTCCGCCTGCGCCACGTTCTCCTTCAGCCGACCCTTTCGCGGCCTGGGAGCGCCGCTTCGGCCGTCTCCAGCCCCCTCAGAGCCCCGAAAAACCCCCTGTGATCTTTCGGTGTATGTTCGGTACCGGAATGAAACAGGAGGTCTGCCCCATGGTCTGCTTCGCCGCTCATCCCCCGGTTCTTCGCACCTCTCCCCTTCGCTCCAATCGCCCTTTCATGGTCCGGGAGCGGACTCCGGCCTATGGAGAGTCCGTCGTTGATTCCTCGGTCCCCGATCCTCCTGCCGGCGCCGATCCCGCCCCCCGGGACCCCTTCGAGGACGTGGACGCCCTGGAAAATCTGGAAGAGGAGATCGTCGTCCTGGCGGCCCGGATCCACGCGGCCACCCACCGGCTCCACTACCGCACGGGGATCGACCTGGGCGCGGCCCGGGGATGCACCACCTCCGAGCTGGAGAGGTTGATCCGGGCCTACCGCATCGGGAGCCGGGCCACGGAGAAGGAGCTGGAGCAGAGGCGGCACGAAAGCCGCCGTTTCTCGGTCTTTCCCGGGGGCGACGGGATGTACGTGGTGCGGGGTCGCCTGGACCCGGAGGTGGGCGCTCTCCTCATGCGGGCGGTGGAGGCGTCGTCGGACGCCCTGTTCCGGGAGAGCTCGGGACCCTGGGAACCGGAGGCCGAGCGCTCCGGGAAGGCGGCCCGGCTCCGGGCCGACGCCGTGGGGCTGCTGGCCGAGCGGGCCATGGCGGCGGGGTTCGGCGAGGAAGAGGCTCCCATCTCCGGCACCCGGGCCGAGCGGTACCAGGTGGTGCTGCATGTGGAGGAGGAGGGAGGGGTGCTGGAAGACGGCACACGCATTTCAGCGGAAACGTCCCGGAGGATGTGCTGCGACACCGGAGTGGTGACGATCAAGCATAGCCCGGGCGATCTTCCGGGTCCGGGCCATCTTCCAGGCTCGGACGGCTCCATTCTGGCCGTGGGACGCCGCACCCGGACCATCTCCCCTGCCCTGCGCCGGGCGCTGGAGGCCCGCGACGCGGGCTGTCGCTTTCCCGGCTGCGGCCTCCGCTTCACCGACGCCCATCACGTGAAGCATTGGGCCGACGGAGGGGAGACGAGCCTGTCCAATACCCTCCTTTTGTGCAAGCACCACCACGTGCTGGTGCACGAGGGCGGATGGCAGGTCATGTGGCAGGACAATGGGCACCCGGCGTTCATCGATCCCCGGGGAGGGTTTCACTTCGAGGGGCGATGGGACGGGAGGATCAGGCCCGGAAATGGGAAGGGGGATGGGCGGCCCCGGACGGGGCGCGAAAAGCGTTCGGAGGCAGAAGAAGATGAAGGGGCCCTGCACGGCACAGGGGGTTCAGCGGAGGCGCGGGGGGCCGCCCACGTTTCAGCTGAAACGTTTCCGGGGAAGGCGGCGAAT
>CAYXGM010000125.1:1658-6047 GCA_964464555.1 uncultured Gemmatimonadaceae bacterium
GGGGGCAAGGGCGGGGGAGACGGAAACGGCGGACCCGGGCCGCGGGCGAGGGCCGGGTCACCCCGGGGCCAGGCGCCCCTCCAGGCCCTCCTGGACGAAACCCATCGCCGGGGCGTGCACCCCGACGCCTGGACGGGAAGCGCACGATGGAAGCGGGAGGCAGACATCCCGAGGGAGGTGTTCCTTCCGGCCATCGAAGCTATCGGGGAGTCGGGGGGCTGAGCCGTCATCGGGGTGGCCGGCCCTTGAGCCGCCACCGAGGCCGGAGAGCGGTCGGCAGTGAGGCGCTCGTCGGATTCCACGGATTTCGCCGGTGGTCAGGCAGGAATGCCTGGGAAGACGGCCCGGTCCAGCCCTTTCGGCTACCCGCAAGGAATCTGGGGGGCCTCTGGAGCGAAGGGCAAGGAAACCTACCGATTCGCCAAGACATACGCTCCCATTTCGCCAACGCGCGCAAGGCCTCCCACTCTGCCTTGCGCACCCCCAGACCATTGCCCATCTTATGTTCGGTTTTTGTTCGGTTGTGCGACGAACACCGTCGCTTTGCGCCACTCGAGACCCATGCCCTCACCCTACGTCGAGCTCCACGCCCACTCGGGCTACTCCTTCCTGGACGGCGCCTCCCACCCGGAGGAGCTGGTCCTGAGGGCCGTGGAGCTGGGCTACCCGGCGCTGGCCCTGACGGATCACAACGGGCTGTACGGCTCCATGGAGTTCGCCCGGGCCGCCAGGGAGGAGGGGGTCCAGCCCATCACCGGGGCCGAGGTGAGCATCGATCCGGGAACGGTGCCGGGGTTGGAAGGGTTTGCGACAGCCACCGGCGCGGTTCCTCCGGCGGGTGCCGGCGTCATGACGGACGCCCCCCCCGACCTCGAGCCCGTGTCCCCGGACATCGGCTTCCACATGACGCTCCTGGCCGAGACGCCTCAGGGCTACGCCAACCTCTGCCGCCTCCTGACCCGGGCCCGCATGGAGGCCGAGGACCGGAAGAGCCCCCTCCTCCCCTTCCCCGCCCTCCTGGATCCGGAGCGGACCCGGGGGCTCATCCTCCTCACCGGATGCCGACGGAGCCCCGTGTGGGCAGCTCTCAGGGACAGCACGGCTACCGGCGAGGCCCTCCTCCGCCGCCTCCTGGACGCCTTCGGCCCATGGAGCGTCTTCGTGGAGCTCCAGAACAACAGCGTGAAGGGGGACCGGGAGCGGAACCGGCGCCTGGCCCGCCTGGCCGACGGCTTCGCCGTTCCGGTGGTGGCCACGGGGAACGTCCACTACCACCGCCCCGAGCGGCACCGCCTCCAGGACGTCCTGGCCTCCATCCGCAACCGGAGCACCCTGGACAACGCCCACCCGGTGCGGCGCCCCAACACCCTCTTTCATCTGGCCGGCGCCGAGGAGATGGCTCATCGCTTCCGGAGCCGCCCCGACGCCATCGCCAACACCCTCCGCATCGCCCGGCGCTCGGCCTCCTTCGATCTCACCCGGGATCTGGGCTACGAGTTTCCCGACTTCGAGGGATCGGGAAACGGGAAGACGGCCATCCGCATCCTGGCGGAGACCTGTTGGGCGCTCCTGGAGGAGCGGTATCCTCTGGATGAAATTCCTTCAGATCGCCGGAGGTTGGCTGAGAAACGACGAGAAGCGGAGAGACGGCTCGAGGAAGAGTTGCGCCTGGTGGAGCACCACGGCCTCGCCGGCTTCTTCCTGGTCTACCGGGACATCATGAACCTGGCCCGGGACGTGGCCTGCAGGGTCCGGGGAGACGCTCCCCGGGCCCATTCGGGGCTTCCTCCGGGACGGGGCCGGGGCTCCTCGGTCTCCTCCATCATCTGCTACCTCATCGGACTCAGCCACATCGACCCGGTGGAGACCAACCTCTTCCTGGGACGATTTCTCAACGAGGCGCTGAATACGGTCCCGGACATCGACCTGGACTTCCCCCGGGACATCCGGGAGGAGCTCATTCTGGCGGTCTACGAGAAGTATGGGAGCGAGCACGCCGGGCTGGTCTGCACCTTCCCCACCTACCGCCTTCGCTCGGCGGTGCGGGAGATCGGGAAGGCGCTGGAGCTCCCCCTGGGCGAGCTGGAGAAGCTCACCAAGCTGGCGGAGCACCGCTCCGCCGGGGGCCTCAAGGAAGAGCTGGAGACGCTGGAGGAGTTCAGGGACAAAGCAAAGGCTCCCCTCTGGGAGATGCTCGGAGAGCTGGCCGAAGAGATCGCCGGGCTCCCCCGGCACGTCTCCCAGCACGTGGGGGGAATGATCATCTCCTCCCGGCCTCTGGTGGAGATCGTGCCCCTGGAGCCGGCGGCCTGGGAGGGTCGGGTGCTCTGTCAGTGGGACAAGGACTCCTGCGACGACGCCGGCTTCATCAAGATCGACTTCCTGGCCCTGGGGATGCTCTCCCTGGTGGAGGATGCGGTGGATCTCATCGCCGAGCGGGGCACGGCGGGGGCCGGGGGGGAGCCCATCATCCATGGCGCCCCGGACCTCTCCCGCATCGACTATCACGACGAGGAGCTCTACGACCGCATCTGCTCCGGGGACACGGTGGGGATCTTCCAGATCGAGAGCCGGGCCCAGATGCAGATGATCCGCCGGGTGCGGCCCCGGAACCTGGCGGACCTGGCCGTGGAGGTGGCCCTGGTCCGCCCCGGCCCCATCGTGGGGGGTGCCGTGAACCCCTACGTCACCCGCCGTGAGGCCCAGCGGGCCGACCCCGACTACCGGATCCCCTACGAGCATCCCCTCCTGGAGGATGCCCTGGGGGAGACGCTGGGGGTCATCATCTACCAGGACCAGGTCCTGAAGGTGTGCAAGGCCCTGGCAGGCTTCAGCGACGGCCAGGCCGAGGGGCTGAGGCGGGCCATGAGCCGGAAACGCTCCAAGGAGGCCATGAACACCTACAAGGAGGCCTTCATGACGGGGGCGGCGGCCCGGAGCGTCCCCGACGAGGTGGCCGAAAGGGTCTTTCACCAGGTGGTGGGCTTCAGCGAGTTCGGCTTTCCCAAGTCCCACGCCGCCGCCTTCGGCCTCCTGGCCTACCAGTCGGCCTGGCTGAGGCACTACTACCCCACCGAGTACTACGTGGGACTCTTCAACAACCAGCCCATGGGGTTCTACTCCCTGGACGCCCTGGGGCGGGACGCCCGGCGCCACGGCATCGAGACCCTCCTGCCCCACATCAACAGGAGCGCCGTCCGGGCCGCCGCCGAGGGGAAGGACCTCCGCATCGGGCTGGGGTTCGTGCGGGGGTGGGGGGAGGAGATCGCCGAGCGCGTCGTGGCCGAGCGGGACGCCAACGGCCCCTTCCGCTCGCTGCCCGACTTCCTCCGCCGGACCCCGGCGGCGCTGAAGCGCCCGGCCATCGAGAACCTCATCTGGGTGGGTGGGATGGACGACTTCGGCCTCACCCGCCGGGAGCTCCTCTGGCAGGCCGGGCTCTGGCTGGGCCCCGAGACGGACCCGGAGCGCACCGGGGGCCGGGAGGACCATGCCCAGATCGAGATGGAGCTCGCGGACCCCCACGCAGATCTTCCCTTCGCCGACATGAGCGCCGAGGAGCGCATGGTATCGGAGTACCGCATGCTCCGCTTCTCGGCGTCCCTCCATCCCCTGGCCCTCATCCGGGACCGGCTACCCCGGGGAACCATACCCTCGGGCGAGCTCAAGGAGCTTCCCAACGGCTCCACCGTCCAGTTGGCCGGCATCGTGGTGGCCCGACAAAGACCTCAGACTGCGAAGGGCTATGTCTTTGTTCTGTTTGAAGATGAGGACGGTCCTATCAACGTGATTGTGAAGCCGAAAATCTACCAACGGGATCGCTCCACCATCCGCATGGAGCCCTTCGTGGCCGTGCGGGGACGGCTCCAGAAGGACGGGGAAACCGTCAACGTCATCGCCCACGAGGTGGAGGGGCTGAGGCTGGGAGGTGGAGGCCGAACCGACCTCTCCCCCTCCCTTCCCGGAACCCAGGAGTGGTGGCCGGACCGGAGGAAGCTGGAGAAGCGGACGGAGGGAGGAGCGGTTCCCGATCTCAAGCATCCACGGCAAGCCGACGAGGAACGCCGCCACCGCCGCCGGCAGGAAGCCCAGGAGGACGCCAGGCGGGAGCGGCTGGGGGGGCGTTTCAGCGGAAACGCGCCGGGCAAGCCAGCCAGCGAACCCGAAGAGAGTCGCGACGACGGGCACTCACGGGACTCCGCCCCCAAGCTCCCCGAAGTCCGGGAGTGGTGGGGCAAGCCCGAGGAGGCCCGGAAGAGCCCCTTCTACTACCTTACCGCACTGCGCCAGAACTCGCCGGGAACCAGGAGTTGGGGGTGACCCCCCCCAGGAGACCCACCATGAAACGCATGACCCCCATCCTCACCATGGACGCCATCGAGCCCTCCC
>CAYXGM010000126.1:0-6032 GCA_964464555.1 uncultured Gemmatimonadaceae bacterium
TCTTCGTGGCCCAGTTCAGGACGGCCCAGAGAAACCTCAGGTCATACTCGATCTGGCGGTCCCCGAGGGGTTGGACTGGTTCACCGTCCTCCCGAGCCTTCTTCGCCTTCCGGACGGTACTCGGGGGTCCGACATGGCGCTCCCTCCGGGCCCGGATGAAACCGTTCCAGTCCCCCAGATTCAGGGTGGAGGCCTTCCGGCCTTTCGCGAAGTACCCTTTGAACATGGCCCCGGTACGGCGGTCGTGACCTTGTTTGCTGGGGCTCTTGTACGGAGTCTCCTTCGCCAGGTAGAGGTCGATGAGTTCGTGGATCGTGGGGTCTCCTGGGGACCGACCCGGCTCCCGCTCCTCCTGTCCTTTTGCGAAGGCCGCTGCCAGCTCATCGGCGGTCTCCTTCGCCTCCTCCCGGCTCCTGTGACCCAGGGAGGCCCTCTTCCGAACGGGCTGGGTCTGCCCCGGCACTTCCTCGTACCACTCGATGAAGAGGATTCCGCCCTTCTTCTTCTCGAAAGCCCGAACCCAGTTTCGCCCGCGCTCTCCGGTGACGTAGCTCCAGAACTTCTTCCTGCGCCGGGCAGCCATCTCACACCACCCGTCCCGCATTCAGAAGCGCTCGGGCGATGAACTCCTTCGCCTGCCGCGTGTGCTGGACCACGGCATCGGAGTGGTTTTCTTCGGGTTTCCGGGGAAGGTCTCCAATGCGGAGCCTGGGTGCGTTCACCCGCCCCGAGTTGGGCAGCTTGCCCTCTCTGATCAAGGGATAGGCATTTCAAGGACCCTACGGGCTGCTGAGGCTAGTGGGGAACGGTAGGTGAGGAGGGCGGTACGGGTCAAGAACGCCTGGTGGGCCGGGGTTCTGGGTGGGGCAGAGGCGGTTGGGGAATTCCGGGCGCACCTGCGGTGGAGCCGGAGGGACCGGGGCCCGAGAGGTCAGGCCTCCCAGCCCTGATCGAAGACGTCTTCTGGAATGGGTTCGGGCTCGGCGGGATCGAACTTGGGGGATTGATCGAGGTCGTCGGGGAAGGATTCCTGGGCGACCTCGTCTGCTTGCCCACCGCCGGGCCTCATGGCGAGCTCGGTCTGGGGAGCTGGGGTCGTGGGGGGTGTCGGGAGGGGAAGGGAGGGACCGGGAACCTCAGCGGCGAGGGCATTGTCCTTCCGGGCCCGCTCGGTGACGAGGGGCCTCAAGGGCGCATTGGGAGCAAAGACCCCGTGGTAGCTGTGGCGGTGGATGCGGGGTGAAGGGAGAATCGTGGCCAGCCGGTCCAGGAACTCCAGGGCCGAGAGACGGAGCGCGGTGCGGCCGGCCAGGTCGGGCCTCGGCAGGATGTAGAGGATCTGGTCGGAGCGGTTGCCGACCAGGTGGAGTCGGTCGAGAGCGAAGGGTGGTCTCGCACAATAGTTCAGGTAACGGTTCCCGCCATCAGGGTCCGTGGGGGACTTCCACCCCCAAGTCATCCGCCGAGCATCACACTCGGCTAGACGGTGCTCTCGCACCACGCGCCATGCCTGGCGCACAAAGGAACGGGGCCGAGCCCGGAAGGCCCGGCCCCCGATCTTCCCTCGACCCTCAGAAGTGCCACCGGGCTCCCAGCTCGAAGGTCACGTCGCTGACGTCCCAGTCGGCGGTGGCGGACCCCACCTCCAGCTCCCGGGAAAGGGCCTTGTAGCGAAGCCCAGGGGTCAGCCGCCAGCTGGATCCCAGGGGGATGCTCAGCCCGGCCCCCACTTCCCAGCCCAGGCCGTGGCCCGTGTCGGCGACGATCTCGCCCTCATCGTCCTCCACCTCGATGTGCTTCATGGTGGCGCCGGCTCGGAGCCAGCCGGCCAGGCCATTGCCCACCTCACCCTGGAAGGGATGCTCCCAGCGGAGGCCGAAGACATAGCCCGTTTCCTCGAAGTCCATGTCCGGCCCGGCGAAGGACTGATCGGTGCCGAAATGGGTCCAGTCCCACCCGGCATAGAGGCCCATGTGCTCGTAGAGGTGATAGCCCACATTCCCCTCGAACCCCACCCCGGTACCCAGATCCTCACCGGCCACCTCGGTGGTGGGGACGGCGGCGTTGCCCCGGAATTCCAGGGACCAGCGGCTCTGGGCCTGGAGGGGCGCGGCAGCCAGAAGGAGGCCGAGGATGCTGCCGCCCAGGATGGCGGTCATGGTCCGTGGCGTCGCGGACCGAATCGTCGTTGCGGTGCTCATTTCGATGTCCTCTCTCTCGATGACGAGTGCTTGTCGTTGTCAGTTGTTGGAGACGTTCCATCCAGCCGTTCCACGGAGATCAGTTGGAGATTCAGATCGTGGATTCTCCGAAGCCGTCCGAAGAGATCCGACTGGTCCACCACCCGGATGAGGATGACCGTGTTGGTTCCCCGAGGGGTCACCCGTTCGGCCCCGAGCCAGCGGCTCCGGGCCTGACGGATGGTCCCCTGGACCTCCAGGCGGTAGAGGAGTCCCCCGTCCCTGTGCTGAGCTGTTGATCTCGTGTCCACCGTCGTTCTCCCGGTGTGGGGGACAGCCTTTCTTCGTCCTGCACAAAGACGATAAGGGCAGGGGTACCGGGGTCGCGTCACCCGATCGGGTGATTCGGTGGGTGAACGGGGAAAACGGGTGGGTGGGGCGCGGAGAGGCTCAGGCCGGATCCGCCGGAAGAACCCCGGCGCGGCGAGCCACCTGCACCGCCTCCGTGCGGGTCTCCACGTCCAGCTTGGCGAAGATGTTCTTCAGGTGGGTCTTCACGGTGTTCACCGATACGAAGAGCTCTTTGGCCATGGCGGCGTTGGTGAGGCCCCGGGCCAGGTGCACCAGAACCTCCACTTCCTTCTCCGTCAGCTCCCAATCCTCGGCCTCTGCCGAATGAGCAACCGTCTCGGTGGTGTCTTCGGGCATGAGGGGAAGCACCCGGTCCCGGACGAAGGCCTGGGCTTCCGGGGGCAGAGGATGCTTCAGCCCCGCCTCCAGGAGGGCCCGGACCGGAGGGCCGCCCTGAAGCAGGGGCAGGACGTACCCCCGGGCCGCTGCCAGGGATACGGCTTCCGCCAGGAGCGCCTTCCGCCTCCCTGCGTCCTGGGCCAGAGCCGCCTGGGCCACCCCGGCAACGACGAGGGCCAGACCCCGTTTCCGGGGCTCCGATTCCTCTCGGAGGCGGGCAGCCAGCTCCCGGGCATGGTCGCGGCGTCCCAGCTGTAGGCAGTGCTGGAGTTGGAGGACGGTCTCGGCCTCCACCCAGGTGGTCCAGAGGCCCGAGGTCTCGGCGCTGGGCGGCGCCTCTTCCGGCGGTTGAAGCCGGCCGTGCCGGGCTTCGTTCAACCGGGCCCACTCCACGTCCAGGGTGGTGGCGTAGGGTTTCACGTTGCTGCTGTAGGCCAGGGCCGACGCCGTCGTGAGGTGGGAATCGGCCTCATCGAAGGCCCCCTTCCCCCTCGCTACCCGGGCCAGGTGGATGAGGACATTGGCGTGGATGTCCGTATCCCGTTCTCCCCGGGTAAGCTCCAGGGCCTGCTCCAGAAGCTTCCGGGCCTCGTCCAGCTCCTGGGCCAGGATGTGAACCTGGGCCAGCTGGTAGAGGATGATGGCGAAGGCCGGGACCCCGGCCAGTCCCCGCTCCCAGGCAAAGGCCATGGCGCTCTCCAGACGCCGCCGGGCAGCCGTCAGGCCCTGGGTGTTGGCCGAGACATTTCCCATGTGCCCCAATCCCGCCAGGACCAGGTAGGGGATCCAGCCCTTCACACAGCTCTCGTGGCTCTTCTCCAGACAGCTCCGGGCCTCGTCCATGTTGGCCAACCGAAGGTGGACGGCCCCCATGTTGAACTCCAGGATCCCCCGCATGGTGGTGGCCTCCGAGGGAAGCTCCGCCAGGGCCGCATCGCCGGCTTCCAGGGCTCGCCAGAACCGATCCGTGACCCGGTAGGCAAAGGCCCGGAGAACCGTCAGGTGGAGCCGGGCCTCTCGAAGGCGATCCGGGGGATAGTCGGGAGGCGGATCCTGGACCCTGGCCTCCAGGGCCCCCAGGAGGTCGTTCAGCTCCGGAGATCGCTCGGTCTGGGCCCGGAACCAGGCCACCGCCGCCAGGAACATGGGGTAGGGCTGGGAGAGGGGGTCGGGAACGGCCTCCAGCCACCGGGCAAACGACGCGAATTCGCTCCGGGCCAGGATGGGATAGCCGTGGGTGTCCAGAAGATCCAGGAGGCGCCGGGAATCCTCCATCTCCGCGGCCTGGGCCAGGGCTTCCGAAACGTCACCCCGGGCTTCGAACCAGCGACTGGCCCGCTCGTGGAGTCCCTCCACCCGCTCCGGAAGGCTCTCCTGAAGCCGGAACCGGAGGAGCTCGGCGAAGAGATGATGGTAGCGATACCAGCGTTCATCCGGGTCCGGTCGGTGCCCCGGGTCCAGAGATACCAGGAAGAGGTTGGCCTCGTCCGCGGCCCGGAGGTGATCCCGGGCACGGGGATTCTCGGTGACGGCCACACACCCTTCCTCGTTGAACCGGGGAAGGATGGAGGTCTGCAGGAGGAAATCCTGGATGGCACGGGGCTGCCCCCTCACCGCCTCCTCCAGGAGATAGTCCACCAGGAGCTCGTGGCTTCCGGCGAAGGCTTCCGCCGCCGCCTCGGGATCCTCGGCCTGCTGCAGCGCCAGGGCAGCCATGCGGAGGCCGGCGGCCCATCCCTCGGTACGCTCTTCCAGGCGAGCCACCAGCTCGGGGGAGAGGGGCACCGGGAGGGCGCGGCGAAAGAGCTCTACAGCCTCCTCCCCGCTGAACCGGAGGTCCCGCTGGCGAATCTCCAGGAGATCGCCGGAGAGCCGCATGCGGGCCAGGGAAAGGGGCGGATCCATCCGGCTCAGCAGAACCAGGCGGGGACCGGTTCGAAGGCCTGTAACCAACCCTTCGAGGATGTCCAGGAGGGGTCGGGTCTCCAGAAGATGACAATCGTCCAGAACCACCACGGCCTCCTCCTCGGCCCGGGATAGGGCCGGGAGGAGAGACCGGACCGGGTCGCCTCCCGTACCGGCCAGGGACTCGGCCGCCCCGGCAGCCTCCTGGATCCCCGGCATATCCACCATCCAGAGGGCCGCGCCGAAGTGGGCCAGGAAGCGGGCCGGTTCATTGTCCAGAGCATCCAGGGAGAGCCAGGCCGCCGGCGCCTCCACCGTCCGGAGCCAGTCCTGGATCAGGACGGTCTTTCCGGAGCCGGCCGGGGCCGAGATGAGGACCACACGGGCCGGGTTGCTGTCGAGGCTGGCCAGGAGCCTGGGCCTGGAAACGATATCCAGGCGGGCACGGGGCACGCCCAGCTTGGCCCGGATGATTCCGGAGCCCGGCGAGCGTCCAGGCTCGTCGACTGGCCCATCTGGTGGGGGCATTCGGGGGCCGACTCCCTGTGGAACGAGACGATGGGTGCGGGACACCATTTTGAGGGTCCCGCCGAATCCGGACAAGGCGGATCGGCGGGACCCCTTGGAAGGGTCGAACGACTGTAGCGCGATGGATCCCGGACCTACTCCGCCCGAAAAGGGATAGCCGGATTAGCCACCACTGCGACTTGGCATGCTTCCCACTACCAGCGAATCCAACCGCTCGACGGATGCGTCCCCGACGAATGGACCGGAGCCGTTTATGAAGAAGGTGGGCGTGCCTTCGACGCCCATGGCAATCCCAGCCTCAACGTTGTGTATCACATTGTCGGCGTGTCGCCTTCCCCGAACACAGAGCTCGAAATCCGTTGGGTTGGGCACCCCGGCAGAGTCCGCCAAAGCCCTCCAGCCGTCTGAAAAAACTCGCAGCCGGCCATAAGAGAACGCGGCCTCATGGTATGCTTCGAACCGCCCCTGGCTTGCGGCACACTCCACAGCCAGGGGGATTGGAAGGCTCTCCAACCGAGCCGGCTCTACAAAATGTCTGTAGACCACCGCAACGTGTTGCGGATAACGACTCCTCAACTCGACCAGTTTCCGATGAAGGTTGGCACAGAACCCACCCACAGCGTCAATCTGCGGTTGGATTTGCCTAAGTTATTGAAGTGATGTGAGTTG
>CAYXGM010000127.1:0-5943 GCA_964464555.1 uncultured Gemmatimonadaceae bacterium
CGTGCGGCTTCGTCCGCTCAAATTTCTCCTTGCCCATCGCTTGTCCTCGTACGGTTTGGCGTTCGCCTGGCTCGTCCCTCGGGACTCCGGTATCCTATCGCCCCCCGGAGGCCGCAATCTCCTCGGCCTTCGTCGGGGGCACTTCTTCGTAATGGGAGAACTGCATGGTGTAGACGGCCCGCCCCTGGCTCAGGGAGCGGAGGGTCGTCGAATATCCGAACATCTCCCCCAGGGGCACCGAGGCCCCGATGACCTGGGCATCGCCCCGGTCCGTCATGCCCCCCACACGGCCCCGCCGGGACGAGAGGTCTCCGAGAATGTCCCCCATGTAGTCGGCGGGGGTCACCACCTCCACATCCATGACGGGCTCCAGCAGCACCGGCTTGGAGCGCTTCACGCCCTCCTTCACCGCCATGGAGCCCGCGATCTTGAAGGCCATCTCGCTGGAGTCCACATCGTGGTAGCTCCCGTCCACCAGCTCGACCTTGACGTCGATGACGGGAAAGCCCGCCAGGACACCGGAGGTGAGGGCATCCTTGACGCCCTGCTCCACCGAGCTGATGTACTCCCTGGGGATGGCCCCACCGACGATCTTGTCCTCGAAGAGGAGGCCCGCCCCGGACCCGGTGGGCTGGATGTTGATGACCACGTGCCCGTACTGACCCCGTCCCCCGGTCTGCCGGACGAAACGTCCCTCCACCTTTTCGGCAGGCTTGCGGATGGTCTCCCGGTAGGAAACCTGGGGCCGGCCGATGTTGGCATCGACGCCGAACTCCCTGCGCAGGCGGTCCACGATGATCTCCAGGTGGAGCTCGCCCATCCCGCTGATGATGGTCTGGCCGGTCTCCTCGTCGGTGTGGACCCGGAAGGTGGGATCCTCGTCGGCCAGCTTGCCCATTCCGTTGGAGAGCTTGTCCTGATCGGCCTTGGTCCTGGGCTCGATGGCCACGGAGATGACGGGCTCCGGGAACTTCATGGCCTCCAGGATGATGGGGTGATCCTGATCGCAGAGGGTGTCCCCCGTCTTCACGTCCTTGAGGCCGATGGCCGCGGCGATGTCCCCGGCGTAGACCTCCTCCCGCTCCTCACGCTTGTTGGCGTGCATCTGGAGGATGCGGCCGATGCGCTCCTTGCGCTCCTTGCTGGCGTTGAAGACCCGCGTCCCGGCGGGAATGGAGCCCGAGTAGACCCGGAAGAAGGTGAGCTTACCGACGAAGGAGTCCGTGGCGATCTTGAAGGCCAGGGCGCTGAAGGGCGCTTCGTCATCAGCCGGCCGGTCTTCCCGGGTCTCGTCGTGATGGGGGATGTGGCCCTGGATGGGAGGGATGTCAACGGGAGAGGGCAGGTAGTCGATGACGCCGTCGAGGAGGGCCTGTACGCCCTTGTTCTTGAAGGCCGAGCCACAGAAGACGGGGAACATCTCCCCGGAAATCGTGGCCTCCCGAATGGCCTGCCTCAGCTCCGCCTCGGTGGGCTCCTCGCCGCCCAGGTACTTCTCCAGGAGCTCGTCGTCGTGCTCCACGGCCGCTTCCACCAGGTGATGGCGGAGATCGGCGACCTTCTCGGTGAGGGTTTCGGGGATGTCGGTCTCATGAAACTTCGATCCCAGCTCGTCCTCGGGGATGAAGGCTTTCATGGTGACCATATCCACGTAGCCCGTGTAGATGTCGCCGGCGCCAAGAGGATACTGGACCGGGTGGGCGTTGGCGCCCAGCCTCTCCCGCATCATCTGGACCACGTTCTCGAAGTCGGCCCCGGTCCGGTCCATCTTGTTGACGAAGGCGATGCGCGGCACTCCGTACCGGTCGGCCTGACGCCAGACCGTCTCGGACTGGGGCTCCACCCCGCCCACGGCGCAGAACACCGCCACCGCACCGTCCAAAACACGAAGGGAGCGCTCCACCTCTGCGGTGAAGTCCACGTGTCCGGGAGTGTCAATGATGTTGATGCGGTAGTCGGTGTCGTTGCGGAGCCAGTGGCAGGTGGTGGCGGCCGAAGTGATGGTGATGCCCCGCTCCTGCTCCTGCTCCATCCAGTCCATGGTGGCTGCGCCATCATGCACCTCGCCCATGCGATGGACCCGTCCGGTGTAGAAGAGGATCCGCTCGGTGGTCGTCGTCTTACCGGCATCGATGTGGGCCATGATGCCGATATTACGAAGGTGCGGGAGTGGGGTGATCCTGGGCATCGATCGAAACGCTTCTCTCGGTTCTCTTTCGCCTTCATGTTCGGGGCCGCGTTCGGCCCTCTGGTTTCCCTGGTTCCCTTTCGGGCTGCCGGGTCCGGCGTTCCTTACCGCCGTTCCCGGCCTCGTCATCGTGTCCTTCCCCTGCAACGAAAAAGGAGCGTCGAAACAGGGTGGGCAGGCTCCTCCCGCCGCGGTCTTTTCGTCTGGCGTTTGCATCGGACCGCGGGATTCGGCAGCCGCGGGGGACGCGGGGGAGCTTCGTCCCCGGGGTCCTCCTGGCCCCTCCTGCTTCGGCGCTCCCGGGTCCAGCCTCGGGACGCCCGCCTCTGACCTATGTGGTCAAAGACCCGATACGGTCTCGCCTACCAGCGATAGTGCGCGAACGCCTTGTTTGCCTCCGCCATCCTGTGTGTGTCGTCCTTCTTCTTCACGGTGGCTCCCTCCCCCCGGCTCGCAGCCATCAGCTCGCTCGCCAGGCGGTCGGCCATGGTCTTCTCGCTCCGGGCACGGGCAAAGCTGATGAGCCAACGAATGGCCAGGGCCGTGCGCCGCTCGGGCCTCACCTCGATGGGCACCTGGTAGGTGGCACCCCCGACCCGGCGGCTCTTCACCTCCAGGGCCGGCTTCGCGTTGGTCAGGGCCGTGCGGAAGACATTCATCCCCGGCTGGCCCGACTGCTCCTCCACGATGTCCAACGCTGTGTAGAAGATATTCTCAGCCGTGGACTTCTTCCCGTCCATCATGAGAGCGTTGACGAACTTGGTAGCCGTGGTGGACTCGAACCTCGGGTCCGCCACCGTCTCTCTCTTCTCTGCCCTGGAACGACGACTCATTGCCTCTCGCTAGCCTCGTTGACAGCCCTACCTGGGCCGCTTTGCTCCGTACTTGGAACGTCCCTGTCTCCGTTCGGTCACGCCGGACGTGTCCAGCGTGCCCCGGACGATGTGATACCGCACGCCGGGAAGGTCCTTCACACGTCCCCCCCGAATGAGCACGATGGAGTGCTCCTGGAGGTTGTGGCCCTCCCCGCCGATGTACGAGGTCACCTCGAAGCCGTTGGTCAGCCGCACACGGGCCACCTTCCGCAGGGCCGAGTTGGGCTTCTTGGGCGTCGTGGTGTAGACCCGGGTGCAGACCCCCCGCCGCTGCGGGTTCTTCTGCAGAGCCGGGGCCTTGTTCTTCTTCTGGACGGCCTTGCGGCCCTTCCGAACAAGCTGGTTGATGGTCGGCATACGGTCCGGGCCTTCTACGTCAAAAAAACGCCCTGTGGGGCGTAGGGTTTGCGGCGGTTTCGACCTCGTGTCGAAGATGCCGCGGTAGAGACTGATAAAGGTATAGGCGGGTAACGGGGGTGTCAACGGCCACCCGGGCCCCCTACAATGACCGGGTGACGGGGCCGAACGGCGGATTGCGAAGGAGGGAACCGGGCCCCGGCAAGGGCCCGCGGAACCCGTGCTCTTCAGTGGAGTTCTTTAACCTGATGGCACAAACGACCATGACTTCCCCGGGGCCTGGCCTGCCGGAGTACAAGGTGGGCGGCCGCTGAATGAAGAAGCTCAACGCCCAGGAGTGGGCGGACGGCCTTTGTTTCGTGGCTTTCGGGGTCCAGATGGGCATTCGGGTCACCATCCCCGGGCTCCTCCCCCGGCTCATGGAGCTGCTGCCACCGGGGTGGAAGCCGGCCCGGAGGCGCAAGGTCCGGTGGCTCTTCTCCCTCTCCTCCTTCCCCTCCCGGCGTAAGCCCGGGAAACTCATCCACCAGCTCTACACCGGAGGCACGCTGGTGACCCGGGGCTCGGATCTGCAGCGGGTTCTGAACGCCTTCGGCCACGAGCTCAGGGCCGCCCTGGCCCTCATGTCGGCCTGGCGGGTCTTCGTCCATGCCGGGGCCGTGGGGTGGAAGGGCAGGGCCATTCTCCTGCCCGGGAGCTCCGAGGCCGGGAAGAGCACGCTGACGGCGGCTCTGGTCCGGGCCGGAGCCAGCCTCTACTCCGACGAGTTTGCCGTCCTCGACCGAAAGGGCAGGGTCCATCCCTATCCCCTGGACCTGCGCCTGGCCGAGGACGACGGAATCCGGACCCGGCCCGTGTCCCTGGCCGAGCTGGGGGGAGAGGCGGGAACCAGGCCCCTTCCCGTGGGGCTGGTCCTGGCCACCCGTTTCGATCCCGACGCCCCGGGCGGGCTCCAGCGGATCTCGTCGGGTCGGGCGGCCCTCACCCTCCTGGCCCACGCCAATCAGGCCCGGACCCGCCCGGACCGGGTCATGGAGACGGTGGGGGCCGCCGCCCGTGACGCCGTCTGCCTCCGGGGCCCCCGGGGCGAGGCCGAGGAATTGGTGGACAGGATTCTCGGGCTCTGGTAACGTTGGACAGGGGGCAAACCGAGACTGCAGGGGAAGGAACCGGCCCCGGAACGGGATCGTGTTCCCGCAGGGAAAGAAGGGCCGCCTCCGGGGTAGGGATAGAGGACCAAGGGATCCGGCCCGGTCGGACCGCGGCCGAAGCCGCCGGCCCCGGGCGAGCCGCAGGAAGGAGAACACCGCCATGAACCCCAAGGCCAAGACCAATCTCCTTTTCGAGGACTACCCCGACGAGACGCTGGTCTACGACCTGGACCGACACAGGGCCCACTGCCTGAACCCCACGGCGGCCTTCCTCCTGCGCGAGGCCGACGGGACCCGGGACGTGGCGGAGCTCACCCGTATGGCCGAAGCCGCCTTCGAGGAGGACGGCGGCGAGGACGTCATCCGGCTGGGGCTGGAGCGCCTGGAGAGGGCCCGGCTGGTGGAGTGGGAGGGAAGCTCTCCCGCCCCCTCCGGGCCTTCCCGGAGGGAGGCCATCCGGCGCCTGGCCACGGTGGGGCTGGCCATCCCGGCGGTCATGACGGTGGTCTCGCCCCTCTACGCCCAGGGCACGGGAATCACGCCCCAGGAATGCAAGACCAATCAGGACATCGGCAACTGCTGCGTGAACCAGAAGCGATGCATTCGGGTGCAGCAGGGAAAGAGCGTGAGGATCCGCTGCCTGGGCGCCCGCTGCTGAGGCGGCCGCGTCCGGTGTCGAGGCATGGGGGGCGCCTCGTGGCCGGGCTCCTCAGGGGTAGCTGGCGCCCTTCCCCGCCCCCCCTCGAGCTCCAGGCAGCGGATCTCCTTCCCCTCCTGCCCCTCCTCGGGCGCCAGGGTTCGTCGGGACTGGCCTGGGCCAGGATCCGGACCACGCCCCTGGCCGCCGAACCGGCCCTCGCGCCCCTCCGCGAAGCCTACCGCTACTACGGCCTCAGGGTGAAGGTGCTGGAAACCCGGCTCCCGGAGGTGGTGGCCTACCTGAGGGAGCACGGCGCCGAGCCGGTCCTGGGCAAGGGATGGGCGGTGGGGCGGCTCTACCCCGGGCGGGGACACCGCCCCTACGGCGACCTGGATCTCTGGGTGCGTCCCTCCGACCACCATGCGGCCCGGGAAGCCCTGAGAACACCCGGGCGGCCCGACGCCCCGGTGGAGCTGCACCGGAGCTTCAAGCAGCTCGCCGACCAGGACCCGGACGCCCTCTGGAGGCATGCCCGGGTGGAAGAGCTGGACGGCGCGGAGATCCGCACCTTCGGGCCCGAGCACCACCTGCGTCTGGTGGCCCTCCACGCCCTGCGGCACGGGCTGGCCCGGCCCCTCTGGCTCTGTGACGTGGCCGTCCTCCTGGAGACCCTGCCCCCCGACTTCGACTGGGAGGTAGCCATGGCCGGGGGCGCCTGGTACTCGGGCGGCG
>CAYXGM010000128.1:0-5646 GCA_964464555.1 uncultured Gemmatimonadaceae bacterium
GCTCCTCTGCCATAACGACAACAGCTACCCTACTGCCGGCTTTGCAAGCCGGAGGGATCGAGCCTGAACCGGTCATCGACGGAGAGATCTTCATCTGCCTGACCGAGGACGCGTTCGGCCACCCCATCGTTCGACGGTATCGTTTGGAGCTATTCTGATCCCCCGCCTCACTCCCGCCGCAGAGCCTCCACGGGGTCCACCCGCATGGCGTTGCGGGCCGGAACGATGCTGGCCGCCAGCGTGCAGGCCGAGAGGAGGAGGGCCACGCCGGTCATGGTCCCGGGATCGCTGGTTCCCACCTGGAAGAGGAAAGGTTCCAGCGACCGGACGGTCACCAGGACGATCCCCAGGCCCAACGTGAGGCCCAGGGCCAGGATGACCAGCCCCCGCTTCACCACGTCCCGCATGACGGCTCCCTTTTCGGCTCCCAGGGCCATGCGAATCCCGATCTCGTTGGTCCGCTGGGTGACGGCGTGGGCCAGGAGGCCGAAGATCCCCAGGGCGGCGAGGAAGGCCGCGAAGAGGGCAAAGGCTCCCAGGAGCATGGCCCGGACCCGGGGCCCGGCCACCGTCCGGTTGATCTCCGTCTCCAGGAGCTCCAGGGAGCTGATGGGGAGCTGGGAATCCACCGTCCTCACGGCGTCCCGGGCTGCGGGGAAGATGAGGGTGGGGTCCCCGGCGGTCTTGATGAAGACGGCGGGGCTACGGTACGCCAGGGGGTGGAAGAGGGTGGTGTAGGGCTCGCCGTCCAGGCTGCGGCGAACGTCCCCCACCACCCCCACCACGGTAAGCCAGGGGTTGTCGTTGTCGGCCCGCCCCAGCTTCACACGCTGGCCCAGGGCCCCCGTCTCGGGCCACAAGGTCTTCTCCATCCGCTCATTCACCACGACCACGGGGGACTGGTCCCGGACCTCCTCCGGGGAGAAGGTTCGACCGGACAGGAGGGGGATTCCCAGCATTTCGAAGTAGTTGGGCGAGACCTGCTCTCCCTGGAGGTTCGTCTCCACGAAACCCTCCCCCGTGTCCACGGTGGATCCGCTGGACCACCAGTTGCGGAAGGGGCCGGGGCTGGCCAGGGCCACCCCACCGACACCGGGAATGGCCTCCAGCTTCATGGTGAGCTCGTCGAAGGCCCGGCGGACGGACCCCGGGGTACCGTAGCGGTCTCCCCGCATGTCCACCCTCATGGCCACGACGCCGTCGGCGGTGAACCCGGGGTCCACCGAGGTCAGCCGGCCGAAACTGCGGGTCAGGAGGCCGGCACCCACCAGGAGGACGAAGGTGAGGGCGATCTCGGAGACCAGGAGGGTGAATTGGGTCCGGGTCCGCCTCCGGCCCCCGGTGGTTCCCCGGCCGAAATCCTTCAGCACCGCCGTGAGCTCGGTGTTGGAGGCCAGGAGCCCCGGGATCAGGCTCACGAGAATGCCGGTGACGGCGGAAAGGGCCAGGGAGAAGGCCAGCACGCTCAGGTCCACGGTCACCGTCCCCAGACGGGGCGTTCCCTCCGGAAGGAGGCCCAGGAACGGCTTCAGGGCCGTCACCGCCAGGATAAGCCCGAGGGCTCCCCCCAGGACGGCGAGAACGACACCCTCGGTGAGAAGCTCTCCCAGGAGCCTCCCCTTTCCGGCCCCCAGGGAGAGCTTCACCGCCAACTCCTTCCGCCGCTCCGTCGCCCGCAGGAGGAGGAGGCTGGCGATGTTGGCGCAGGCGATGAGGAGGAAGATGGACACGGCCCCCAGGAGGAGGGTCAGGGCCGACCGGGCGTCTCCCACCGTCTCCTCGTGGAGGCTCACCACGTTCACCCCGTAGTTCCGCCCGGGGATGGGATGAACCTCGTTCAGGCGGGCCTGGAGGATCTCCATCTCCCGCTGAGCCGTCTCCAGGGAGACGCCGGGTTTCAGCCGGGCGACGGTCCTGGCGAACTGATTGTTCCGGCCCCGCTGCCGGTCCGTGTGGGGGAGGGTGATCCAGATGCGGGCCTCTCCGGGAAAGGCGAACCCCGGGGGCATGACGCCGACGATGGTGAAGGAGGCGTCATTCAACACCACCGTCTGGCCGATGACGTCCCTCTGACCGCCGAAGCGCTGGAGCCAGAGACCGTGGCTCAGGACCGCCAGGAGGGGACCTCCCACCCGGTCCTCCGAGGGGAGGAAGGTCCGGCCCAGGAGGGGATCCACCCCCAGGGCCCTGAACACGCCCGCCGTCGCCCCGACGCCCTGAACGCGCTCGGGCCTGTCACCGCCGGTGAGGATGAGGGTGAGGTTCCGGTAGAGCCCCAGCTCTTCGAAGACGGGGCTCATCTCCCGCCAGTCTTCGTAGACCGGGTAGGCCATGGAAAGGCGGTCCCACTGGGCCCTCAGGTTCGGGTTGTCACTCTCCAACCACTGAGGATGGGTCTGCCAGGGCACCACCAACCGGTCCGGCTCCGGATAGGGCAGGGGGCGCAGAAGCACCCCGTTCACCACGCTGAAGATGACCGTGTTCGCCCCGATGCCCAGGGCGAATACCGTGAGGACGGCGGCGTAGAGGCCCGGCTTCTTCCTGATGCCCCGAAGGGCGCGTCGAACGTCCTGTGCCACACTCCCCATCTGAACTCCCTTCCCTCTGCTCCCGCTGCTCCCGCCTGCGCTCCGTCGTCCTTCCATCCGCTCCAGGGCACCGTCCCGGATGGAGTGCCACGTCATCAGCGCCAGGGTCCGCACCAGGGCGGCCCGAATTCCTTGCTCCCTGAGCCCGGCCCAGCGATCCACGTACGTGTCCTCCAGCTCCCTTCCCCACGTCTCCCTGAAGGGCCTGGGATAGAGGAGGAGGAGTGCCCGCGTGGCACGACGAAGCCACCGTTCGCGCTTGTCCATGATCAGGAGGCCCTCCCGGCGGCTGCAGCCAGGTCCCGGACCCGGCTGGTGTCGGCCAGCTTCACGACACGGGCCGCCTCGGCGGCCAGGACATCCCGGCCGAAAGGCGTGAGGCGGTAGTATTTTCGACGGGGACCTCCCGTATCCTCGATGGGGCTCCCTCCCCCCTCGGTCACGATGCCCGATTCCAGGAGTCTCTTGAGTCGCCGGTACAGGGGGCTCGGCTCCAGTTGGATCCGCCCCCCGGTGTTCTCCTCCACCGCCTTCATGATCCCGTACCCGTGCAGAGCTTCCTCGCTCAGGGCCAGAAGGATGTGGAAGAGGTCCGGCTTCAACGGCAGATGAGCTCTGGGATCGGTTGGCATGTTCTCGGGATGCATCGTTCCTCGACTTCCGATTGGACCTACCATCTATAGATCAGCGGTCCATAGTCGGGGCCAGAAAAAAGCGGGGGACGTTCCCCCTTTCTCTCCATTGGATACTCCTGGGCATGAAAAGGTTCGGATGGCTGTTCCTGAGGTTGGATTCCGGTATGAAAGGGGGGAATTGACGCGGCTTCCAAGGGGTGAAAGAATGGGAAAGGTTCAGGTCTCAATTCCTCCAGGGAGATCCTCATGGCACCGGATCGTTCTCGCCTCGGCAAGGCTCGGCCCTCCCTCATCCTCCCCCTCCTGATCACCTCGTCCATTCTCCTGGCCGCCTGTGACGACGACCACTCCGGGCCAGGAGCCCTGGACTCCGCAGGGGGAACGATTTCCCTGCTGGACGGAGCCGTGACCCTCACGGTTCCCTCGGGCGCCCTCTCGACCCCCGTTACCTTCAGCGCCGTCCCGGTGGACGGGGCTCCCCTCGCCTCCCTCGTGGTGGAGGGCAGCGTCTACGAGATCGGCCCCGCCGGCACCACATTTGCCGAACCGGCCCTTCTGCAGCTCACGTACGACCCGCACTTCTTGCCGTCGGGCTTGAAGGAGGTGGAGTTGGCCCTGCACCGGTCCGAAGGAGAAGGCTGGGGCGAGACCGCCCACCACGGCGTGAACCTCGTTACCCATACCGTATCAGGAAGCGTCTCGAGCCTGGGCCTCTTCAGTGCCCGGGGCCTCTCGGTGAGCTCCGTGGAGGTCTCACCCCAATCCGCCAGTCTCTATCCGGGGGAATCCGTGTCCCTGAATGCACGAGCCAGAGCCTCCAACGGGATCGTCCTGGGCAACCGGCCGATCGGGTGGTCCAGCTCCAACGAAGGGGTGGCCATTGCGGACGGCAGTGGCCTCGTCACCGCGGTGGAGCCGGGGGAGGCTGCCCTCACCGCCAGCGCCGAGGGCCAGTTCGGGGTCGTGGAGATAACCGTGAAGGAGATCCCCATGGCCTACGTGGTGAATCTGTCGAGATCCCAAGTCGCCGTGGTGGACCTCTACAGAAACGAGGTCACAGACAGCATCCCGGTGGGAGACGCTCCATGGGGAATCGCTGTGAGCCCGGACGAACGGAAGCTCTACGTGACCGCCCGGGGAGATGAAGCCGTCTCGGTGGTGGATCTGGAGGCCGGCGAAATGACGGGGAGCATCCCCGTGGGAGAAATGCCCTGGGGCGTGGTCGTCTCCATGGACGGAAGCCGGGCCTACGTTGCGAACCTCTATTCCCGTAGCGTCTCGGTAATCGACCTGGCCTCCGAAACGGTGGTGGCGACGATTTCGGTGCCGGGGCTGCCGTCCGCCATCACCCTCTCACCGGAGGGAGCCCGAGCCTATGTCGGGATGAGGGACCCAGGTATGATGGCCGTCCTGGACCTGGCCACCAACACCGTACTCACCACAATCGAGTTTGGCTCCTGGCACCAGGGCATCGCCATCACCCCCGACGGGGCCCGGGCCTACGTCACCGACCACATCGATGAAAAGCTCTTCGTGGTGGATCTGGTGACGAACACCATGTCGGACACCCTCCAGGCCGGGGAAAGGCCCTGGAGCGTAGCTCTCACGCCTGATGGATCCACCGCGTATGTGAGCGACCTGCTCGGCAACCGGGTGTTCGTCATCGACGTGGCCACCAACACGCTCGTCACCTCCATTCCGGTGGGCACCGAGCCCGGCTACATCGCCATCAACCAGGAAGGTACCCGAGCCTATGTAGCCAATTGGTACGAGGGCGGCGTCTCGGTCCTGGACGTGACCTCCAACACTTTCCTGGCCGGCATCCCCCTGGATGGATGGCTCGGATGGATCGCCCTTACCCCCCCAGGGGGCTGAGGACCCACACCCAGAGGCCCCTTCGCCTGAACGCGGTAGGACGGCGCAGTGTCCAGACATCAGCGCCCTTTCCCGGACAGTTCCTCTCTGAAGTCGCCTGAAACGAAGTAGCTGCAACCAATTCCAGGCCACCGACGTCTTATCTACAACACTGTTGTACAATCAGCCTCCACGAAGTTCCGGGGGCTTCCATGCATCCACCGGATGCGCGAGACGACGGGGAAGGAATCGGGTAGGGCGCGGCCGGAACAGAGGTGTTTCGGCCGCCACCCTCCCACACCACCGTGCGTACGGTCCCGTACACGGCGGTTCCCGTTGTGGTCGGCGATCTCGGTCTCTCCCCCTCACGCCTTTGGGAGCACCCAGCCGTACCTGACAGGTTCTGCCTGCCGTTCCTCCGGCTTCAAGGCCCTCTTTCGAGGCATCTGCTCAGCGTGTCGGACGGTTTACCTCGCTCTCACAACAGGTTCAGCCCTTCGTCGGGCGGTTAGGCCGACTACTATGGCCTCGGCTGACTTCTCGCTCCACCGGGCACGGATAGGAAAAAT
>CAYXGM010000129.1:0-5644 GCA_964464555.1 uncultured Gemmatimonadaceae bacterium
CGGACCCCGGGCCGGTCGGAGGCGAAACGGCGGCATCCTGGAAGGGGAGCTGACGCTTCGGTTCCTGGAGGATGCCTCCAGCGGGGTGTGGGGACACCCCATCGTCGCCGCCGTGACCCTCCTCCTCTTCTGGGGAGCGGTGGACGGTACCGCCGCCGTAGCCTGGTTCGTCTTTCTCCTGTTGAGCACGGGGGTGCGGATGTATCTGACCTCCCGGGCTCGCCGTCTTCCGGACGATCCGGTCCGGCGGCGGATGCTGGTTCTGGGCGGTGTGGTTCTGGTGGCCGGGGCCTGGGGCGCGGGAGGACTTCTTTTCGGTTCCCGGATTCCAGCGGAGGAGCTGGGCATCCTCCTGGTCATCATGGCCGGCCTCGTGGCTGCGGCCTCCGCTACCCTGGAGGCCGAGAAGCTGGCGTTTCACGCCTTCTCCACTCTCCTTCTCGGTTCCGTCTTCGTCGGCGTGGCCCTTCGTCCCCTGTCGCACCCGAATCTCCTCCTCCTTCTCCTGGTCGTGGCGTTCTGGGCCGTCATGGCCTTCATCCATGGCCGCTCCCACCAACAGCTCGTGGAGTCGCTGGAGATCCGGAGAGAGCTCCGTGAGACCCAGGCCGATTACGAGGATCTGGTGGAGTCCGCCCACGACCTGGTGTGGAGGGTGGATGGGCAGGGACGTTGGATCTTCCTCAACTCGGCGGCCCGGGATATCTACGGGGCATCGCCGGGTGAGCTCCTGGGGACCGTGGCCCTGGACCGGGCCGACGGCGAACACAGGGAGGTGGATTACGCCGCCTTCGCGCGGGTCCTCATGGGGGGCGAGCTGGTGGACCACGAGACGGTGCATCAGACCGTGAACGGGGACGACCGGTATCTGAGCTTCTCTGCCCGGCCCCTGAGGGCTTCGTCCGGGGAGGTCCGGGGCGCCCAGGGAACCGCCAGAGACGTGTCGGATCGGGTGCGGGTGAGGAAGGCGCTGGAGGAGGTGGCCGAGAAGAACTCGCTGGTGCGCTCTCTCATCAACGCCACCCCGGACCTCATCTTCTACAAGAACGCCGAGGGGGTCTACCAGGGGTGCAACTTCGCCTTCGCCGATTTCTACGGTAAGACGGAGGAGGAGATCGTCGGGAAGACCGACGACGAGCTCATCGACGCCGAGAGAGCCCGGGTATACCGGGCCAGCGACCGGGAGGCCATGACGAGTTCCGAGCCTCTTCGCTTCGAGGAGTGGATCGAGGATCCGGACGGCAACCGGCGTCTCATGGAGACCCTGAAGACGGTCTACCGCGATCCCGAGGGCAAGATTCTGGGCCTCCTTGGCGTGGTCCGGGACGTGACGGAGCGGAAGGAGGCCGAGGAGCGGATGCGGGAGCTGGCCGAACGGGCCGCCCATGCCACCCGCATGAAGAGCGCATTCCTCGCCAACATGAGTCATGAGATACGGACCCCCATGAACGGCGTCCTCGGGATGACGGAGATTCTCCTCGAGACCGACCTGCGGGAGGACCAACGGCAATCCCTGGAGATCATCCGGGACTCGGGTGAGGCCCTTCTGGCGGTGCTGAACGACATCCTGGACATCTCCAAGATCGAGGCCGGCCATCTGGAGCTGGAAGACGTTTCCTTCGATCTCCACGAGACGGTCGTGGGGGCGGCCCAGCTTTTCACGCATCCGGCCTCGAAGAGGGGGAACGAGCTGGTCATCGACATCCGACCCGATGTGCCACGGGGGGTCAGGGGAGACCCCACCCGCCTTCGCCAGATCCTCTCCAACCTGGTGGGCAATGCGGTGAAGTTCACCCAGGACGGGGAAATCCTGGTGTCCCTGTCGCTTCCCGACAAAGGCAATCCCTCCCGGATCCGCTTCTCGGTTCGGGACACGGGGGTGGGGATCGCGGAGGAGAAACAGGAGTCCATTTTCCAGGAATTCACCCAGGTGGATTCCTCCACCACCCGCCAGTACGGAGGCACGGGGCTGGGACTGACCATCTCCAAGCACCTGGTGTCCCTCATGGGAGGGGAGCTGGGCCTGGAGAGCGAGGAGGGGGAGGGGAGCGACTTCTTCTTCACGGCCACCCTGCCCGAGGATCAGACGTTCACCCCCGAGGGCGAGGATTCGGCGCCCGTGGACCTCCGGGAGATGAGGGCTTTGGTGGTGGACGATCTGGACACCAACCGGCGGATCATCCGGGAATTCCTGGAGAGCGCCGGTGCGGCGGTGCGGGTTGCCGACGGCGCGGAGGAGGCGCTGACCCTCCTCAGGGAGGCTCGGGGTGCCGAGGCTTTCGATTTCGCCCTTCTGGATGTCTTGATGCCCCAGCGGGACGGGTTCCAGCTCGCCGAGGACATCAGGCTGGATCCCCAGCTCCGGGACCTTCCCCTCATGATCCTCACCTCCTCGAATCGACCCGGGGACCGGAAGCTGGCCGAACGGCTCAGGGTGGAATCCTTCCTTCACAAGCCCGTGTCCCGGCCGATGCTCCTCCGTGGCGTGGGCTCCATGCTCCGGGCGGCGGAGGTGGGCGAGGGGGTTGGAGCCGGCAAAGGACCCGGGGGCGAATCGCCGGGGGAGACGTCCGCCCTCCGGCCCGAAGAGGCTGAAGAGCTCCCCGCCGGGGCCCGGGAGGGCAGGGAAGAGGCCACGCCGAGCCGGGAGCCGGCCGCCGGTCCGGTTCAGGGGATGAGAGTCCTCCTTGCCGAGGACAATCCGGTGAATCAGCAGGTGGCGCTGGCCCTCCTGGAGCGATGGGGCTGCGAGGTGAGGCCGGTGATGACCGGCACGGAGGTTCTGGAGACGCTGGAGGAGTGGGTTCCGGAGCTGATCCTGATGGACGTGCAGATGCCGGAGATGGACGGCCTGGCAGCCACCCGCAAGATCCGGCAGGACCCCCGGTTCGGCGGGATTCCCATACTCGCCCTCACGGCCCATGCCCTGTCGGAAGAGCGGGCCCGGTGCCGTGACGCCGGCATGGACGATTACCTCTCCAAGCCCTACAAGCCCGAGGATCTCCAGGAGCGGGTCGAGCACTGGGCCAGGCAGCGGACCCGGGAGGATCCTGCCGCCGGCGTGGAGGCTCCCGCCGATTCATCTCCGGAGGCCGGGGAGGACGGTACCGCTTCGGAGCCCGGGGAGCCCCCGGTCCTCATCGAGGAGTTCCGGGCCAGCATGAGAGAAGCCGGAATCGAGGCCGTAGTGGAGTCCGCCATCCAGATCTACCTTGACGAAACGCCCAAGAGGATGGAGGCTCTCGAGGAGGCAGTGGAGTCCGGTGATCTGAAACAGGTCGAAAGCGAAGCCCACGGGATGAAGTCGGGCTCCCGGAACCTCCGAGCGGAGCTTCTCGGAAACCTCCTCGAGAGGGTGGAGCACGCAGCGAAGGACGGGAGGGAAGAGGAGATCCGGCTGGCGCTGCCGAAGGTGAGGGAAGAGTTTCATCGAGTGATGGACTTCCTCGAGGAGAAGGGAACGCCGACGGAATGAGTGGCTCGGTCCACTGGCTCCAGGGTGTACTGGTGAGGTCGGGGAAACTCGACGACGAAGACTTCTCCATCTCCAGCTCCGCATCGGTGCAGGACGCCTGGCGGGAGGCCCTGGCCGTGACGGGCATGGAGCCGGGTGATCTCGCTTCCCTGGTGGCGAAGCACTTCCATCTCCCCAGGGCCGAAATGGAGAGTCCCGAGGAGAAGGCCCTCAAGCTGGTGCCGGAAAGCATCGCGCAGAAGTTCTTCGTTTTCCCGATCCGGGAGAACTATAAGCACATCGCCGTCGCCACGGCGGACCCCACGGACCACGAAGCGGAGCAGGCCATCGGCTTCGCTTCGGGCCGGGCCGTATCCTTCGAGATCGCCTCCCCGGCGGAGCTGGAGCATGCCCTCATCTCCAACTACTCCACCGATACGGCGGTGGAGAAGATCCTGGATCGGGTCCAGCCCGGGTTGGATGAGAGCCTGGACCAGGTCCGCCTGGTGGAGGAGGAGGCGGAGGAGGCGCCCTCTCTGGAGGCCGCTGCCTCCGGCCCGGTGGTGAACCTCACAAATGTCATCCTCAGGGAAGCGGTGGAGGCCAGGGCCAGCGACATCCACCTCCAGCCCACCGCCCACGGGGGCGTGATCCGGTACCGGGTGGATGGTGTCTTGAGGAACTCCGGAAACATGCCCCTCCCGGTTCTGGCCAGGGTGGTGTCCCGCATCAAGATCATGGCCAAGCTGGACATCGCGGATCGGCTCAGGCCTCAGGACGGGCGGGCCAAGGTGGCCTTCGGCGACCGTAAGGTGGACCTGAGGGTCTCCACCGTCCCCACCCGGAATGCCGAGAAGATCGTCATCCGCATCCTGGATGCCACCGAGAGTCCCGGCCTGGAGGAGGTGGGGATCCTGGAGCCGGAGCTCTCCAGGTTCAGGCATCTCCTGAGCCACCGGGAAGGGATCGTCGTGGTCACCGGGCCCACCGGATCGGGGAAGACCACTTCTCTCTACGCCGCCCTCCAGCACATCTACAGCGAGGGCATCAACATCATGACGGTGGAGGATCCTGTCGAGTATGACATCCCCGACGTGACTCAGATCCAGGTGGAGCCCAAGCAGGGCGTGACCTTCGCCTCGGCCCTCAGGGCCATCCTCCGGCAGGATCCCGACGTGGTCTTCGTGGGTGAGATCCGCGATGCGGAGACGGCGGAGATGGCTGCCCAGGCTTCCCTGACGGGACACCTGGTCCTCTCCACCCTGCACACCAACGATGCCGTGGCCACCGTCGGTCGCTTCGTCGATATCGGCCTGGACCGTCCGACCCTGGCCGAGACGCTCAGGGGTGCCCTGGCCCAGCGCCTGGTTCGGAGGCTCTGCGGAGAGTGTGCCCGCCCGGTGGAGGGAAAGCTCACCGAAGAGGAATCGGCCCTGGCGGCCGAGTTCGGGGTCCGCCCGAAGTATCGGGCCGTCGGGTGCGATGCCTGCGGACACACCGGCTATCAGGGGCGGATTCCCCTGGTGGAGGTCATGACCGTGACGTCCAGCATCAAGGATCTCATCGCTGAAGGGGGAAGCAGCGGCGAGATCCAGGACCAGGTGCGGGCCCAGGGGGAGCGCTTCCTGCGGGAGGTCGGAAAGGAGAGGGTTCGGAAAGGGGAGACCACGCTCGACGAGTTGGAGCGGGTCCTGGGGGACGTAGGTGGGCGGGCCGAACTCGTGGTCGGGGCCGGAGACTCAGCTCTCCGGAAGACCACGCCTGTCGTGGGAGCTGCGGCCCTGGTGGAGGGATCCGACGGCGAGGCCAACGGGCATCCACGGGTCCTCCTGGTGGATGATGACGGAGCCAATCGGACCATCGCACGGGCCATCCTCGAATCGGAGGGGTACCGGGTCACGGAGGCCAGGGACGGGGTGGAGGCCATCGAGGCGCTTCGAGGCGGACCGGGATTCAATCTCATGGTCCTGGATCTGGACATGCCGAGGATGGGCGGGCGGGACGTCCTCAAGAAGGTCAGGGGCCACATGGCCACGGTGGGCCTCCCCGTCATCGTCCTCACCGGGACCACGGACGCGGAGACGGAGTTCGAGGTCATGGAGGGGGGCGCCGACGACTACATCCGAAAGCCCTTCGATCCCAGGCGTTTCATGACCAGGGTCCGCGCCGCACTGCGAAGGGCTGGAGGCT
>CAYXGM010000130.1:0-5217 GCA_964464555.1 uncultured Gemmatimonadaceae bacterium
CACCAGGGGAAAGCGCCCGGTGGCTAAGAGCTTGAAGACGACCCCCACCACCGCCAGCCCCCAGATGACCCCGAAGAGACTCCAACCCCACCCGCCCCGCAGCCCTACCAACGTGAAAGGCGTGTAGGTCCCGGCAATGAGCAGATAGATGGCGGCGTGATCCAGGATCTTCAGGCGGGCCTTGGCCACCGGGGAGGGGACGGCGTGGTAGAGGGTGGAGGCCGTATAGAGGAGGACCAGCGTCGCCGTGAAGACGGCCGCGCCCACGATCTTCCACGGATCGCCCCGTAGGGCGGCCAGGGTGATGAGAACCGACCCCCCAGCCAGGGCCGCCACCGCCCCCACCCCGTGAGTGAGGGCGTTGGCCCGCTCCTCCCTGATCGGGGCCGGGTGATCGGTCCCGTCGCTCTCGGGCCGCCGGTTTATCGGGCCACCCCCTCCGTCCGGGCCAGGAGGGCCGCCGAAGCCGGCGCCACGGACCGGAACATGCGGTCGAACCGGGCCGATTCGGCGGTCTCGTACTCGGCCAGGTTCCGGGCCCAGCGGAACCCGATGGGCTGATACCAGAGCTCCACCTCCACGGTAAAGGGAGGCCGGGCGTCCCGAGCGCTGACGGAATAGCGGACCCGGTCTCCTCCACCGGTGAAGTCCTCGTCCTCCGCAGCGGCCCCTTCCACGGCCACCGTCCAGTCCGCCGTGGCCTTCTCGAAGCCCCGGGGCAGGAGACGATTGTCCTTGATGTAGCGCACCCCCCAGAGGAGGCCGGTTGTCACCTCCCCGGCATGGTCCACCATGATGTCCTCGTAGATCTGGACCTCATCGGCGGAGTTGATCTCGGCGTAGTGGGGCTCGTACCGGCTGCCGTCCGTGTCGTTGTCGTTCCCCACGATGGAGCCGTCGGGGCGCAGGGCGCCGGATTCGAAGACCACCGTACCGTCGGCATCCCGCACCGTGGTGTGGAGCCAGGCCCTGCGGGACGGATACGCCGAGGGGAGCTTGTGGCCCACCAGGTTCTCCACGTTCACCTCAACGGCGACCTGCCCGCCGTCCACCTCCAGGGCGTTGACGGAGAGAACGGCGCTCTTCGTGCCCAGGTTGTCCAGGGCCTGGCCCGCCGTAGCCTCCAGCTCCTGGGGCATCGCGGCCACGTCCAACTCGGCCCTGTACTTGTTCAGGATCCGGGGCATGAGGAAGTTGCCGCCCCGGAAGGTGTGGCGGTTCACGTCTTCCCGCAGATTGGGAAGGACGCCGGTGACGCTGGTCTCGCCCTCGATGGGGGGCATGTGGCAGTCCTGGCAACTCTTCTCGCCCGGGTAGTCGCTGTGCTTCCACTCCAGGTAGGGGGCCTGTTCCGCCAGCTCACCCACCTCGTTGCCCTGGGGGTCCAGGGCGTGGGTGAAGAGGGTATGGCAACTGGCGCAGAATTCGGCGCTCTGGATGTGGGGCGCCTCCTCGGGGGTGAACTCCGACGCGGAGCTCATGAGACGGGTCCTCCCCTCATCCACTTCGAAGGGCCCCAGGATCGACCGCCGGCCCATGGGCGTGGTCAGGTCGATGACGTATCCGCCGGTGAAGCTCTCCTGCTCCCCCAGCCCCTCGTCCTGGATCTGGTGGCAGGCGGAGCAGGAAACACCGTCCCGGGCCAGGGCCGTATGGGCCCCTCCCTCCCCGGTGGTGGGGAAGTTCCTGAACGCCCGGCCCTGCCCGCCCATGGCCACCGCCGTAGTGCGTGCCATGGCCAGGTGGCAGATGGTGCACTTGTCCTCGATGGCATCCACCGCCGCCGGATGATCCAGGCTCTCCCTTCGGACCGCGGCCATCCAGTAAGGATCCCGTCCCGAGTTCCCCATCATGGAGGAGCGCCAGTCGAACCCGATGGACACATCCTCGCCGCTGGAGGCGGTGAGTTGATTATGACAGGCGATGCACTGGTCCGCCGTGTGAAAGAGCTGGGGTCCGTCTCCTTCCTGGGCCGGGGTCGAAACCGGCGTCAGAAGGCTCGCCGCAGAGAGGGCCAGGGTGATGGTCCCGAAGCGAAGGATCGGGGTCCGGGTGAGGGGGTTCGTCATGGTCGGCTCCGATGTCGTCCAATGCCGCTTCAAGATGCGCATGCTCGTCGTCGTCATGGCCTACCACCCCTCGAAGAGGCCGCCGTCGAACCAGTCCCAGAGCACAAGGAACATGATCTGGGGCTCCCTCCCCGCCGTTTCGGTGAGGGGAAACCGGACCCCCACGTTGGCCATGACGTGCTGCCGCTGGTTCAGGGTGAAGTGCACCTCGGGCATGATGTCCCAGACGGTGGGGCCTCCCTCCAGCTCCCTCTTGCCCAGGAACTCCACCATGGGGCTGTAGGCCCGCCCCCACTCGCCCCCGGCGGTGAAAGTGCGGCCGAAGGCGAAGCGGAAGAGCCCCTCGTCCTCGGCCTCGTCGGCGCCCAAGGGGAGCTCGACCCCTACCTGGGCCTGAAGGAAGGTCTCCAGGGGAAGGAACTGCCCCCAGGTGACGAAGGGCTCCAACACGGTGTGCCCCTTCCCGAAGTCCTCGCTCTCGTCGCCCGTGGGGAGGATGGTCTCGAAGGTGAAGGAAGTGATGGTCCCCCTGTCCAGATCGTGGAAGAGGACCCGCTTGAGCCCCAGGGCCATGTCACCGAATCCCCCGGCCCACTCCCCCGTGGGCCCGGCATCGTCGCTGAGCTCGTGCCACCCGAAGGGAAAGACGACCTCGATCTGGTTCCGGGATCCGAAACGCTTCTCGTACACGAGCTTGTTCATCACCGAACCGGCATCATCGGTGCCGATGGTGGACTCCACGTAGTACTCGTCCTCGGGGTAGGCCTTCTCGGTGCCCAGGGCCAGGGGAAGGTTGAACTCTCCCCGCGGCCAGCTCTTGTCCTCGTAGAGGGTCTGGATGTAGGCCAGGATCCGATCGATCTCGTCCCGGGTCAGGGCATCCCCGAAGGCGGGCATGAGCCGGTCGAAGGCCCGGATGGGTCCGCCGTGGGTCACCACCCCGGCCCAGTCCGCCGCCGGCTCCCGGGAGGCGAAGGCGCTCTCGGTGAAGTCCGGAGGCTGGATGGGAAGCCCGACCATCTGCGCCCGGGCTCCGGTCCCGTCGGGACCATGGCAATTGGCGCAGGAGTTCAGGTAGAGCTCCCGGCCGTTCGGCCAGGCCTCCACATCCTGAGCAAAGGCAGGTGTGACAATTGGTCCCAGGAGGGCTACACCGGCAATCAGCGCCGTCCGGCTGAACGGGCCGTGTTTCATGGGGTTCTCCTTCCCCGGTCGCGTGGGAGACGGACGCTGCGGGGCGCCCAGGGATGCCGATCAGTGTAGCTCTAGCGCAAGCCCCGGGCCAGGAACACGATCCCGTCGCTCCGCCTCCTCTCCGGACCGTCCGACGGAGAGCTCACGACCTCCCCTCTACCACCAAGATGCCGGATCCACCCCCGTCCAGGTTGTAGGCCTCCACGACCTCCAGCTCCACGAACAGCCCGGCCATCTCGGGGAGGGCCATTCCTGCGCTCAAGTCCGGATGGCGATGAGGAGCTGGCCCATCATCTCGATCTGGCGAAGGAGGAAGTCTTTCTGGGACACGGGGCTCAGAATCCTGGGTCGTGCGCAGTTCAGAACAGGCTGGCGCTGAGGTGCACGGGTTCCCTCGGGTTGCGCCCGTCGGCCATTCCGTCGGCTTCGGCCACGATCCGGCCGTCCACCAGGATCCGGACTCGCCGGATCCAGTCCTGGGCTGAGTGAGGATTCACGGAAAGGGACACGCCCTGCCCCCTCTCCGGCACCACGTTGAAGCTTCGGCTCCAGCTTCCCTCTCCCTCGTCCTCTCCCGTCCTACCGCCCACGGAGTAGGCCACCGTGCAGGCCCGACAGAAGACTTCCAGGCGGATGTTCCGTGACGAGAGATCGCTGGGAGGAGAGGCCGCCGACGGATCGGCTCCCAGGGTGGGCCGGTACCCGCAGGCGGTAAGAGAGGGGAGCAGGAGGGCCGCAAGGAGGACTGGAAAAAGGAACCGACGGTGAACCAGGAATGCAAAGGACACGGCTTTCCTCCTTCGATGGGGAAGGGATTACCTCCAGAATCCGATCGAGCCCTCGTCCTCCGCCCATACCACCTCCACCGTCACACCCAGCCCCAGCGTCCAGTAGCTCCGGGGCCCACGGGTCTCCCAGCGACCGAAGACCTGGGGCTGGAAGAAGCCGGCGTCGAGGCCCAGGTGAAGGCCGGCGCCCCCCTCCAGCTCACCGGCCCCCCGGGAGGTCAGACCCACCTGGGGGAGGAACTCCCCGGTCCAGGTGTCGCTCCTGAGAAACTGGATGGCCGGGCCCACCGAGACGAACCAGCCGTCCATGGTGGAGCTTCCGTCTTCGGGTGAATCGCCGCGCAGGTAGCTGTCCATGTGGTAGCGCTGGAACCAGACGTGGGGGTTCCACCAGGCACCGGATCGCTTCCACCCCACCATGATCCCGTAGGCCCGGTACTCGGAGCCGGGGAGGAACCTCTCGTTGAGCTGAATGCTCCCCTGGTAGGTAGGGGTGATCCCTACGCTTCGGAGACCCTGGCCGGCGGCGGAGGCGGGGAGCCCCAGCGCCAGCAGGGGAAGAAGAACGAGAAGCCCGCTGCGAAATCGACCCATGGTCCTGCCTTGGAAGGAGTGAACCGGACGCCGCCGTGGGGCCCCACGAACGGCGTTTCTGGTAATAACCGGGAAGGGCCGCGAGGGGTCCCCCTGGAGGGCGAACCGGCCTGACCGGTCGGTGACTGCGGAGTAGGAAGTACCTGAGGGGTAGACGGTGGCGTCGGGGCCGAAGTACTCGAAGTCGTGGCCGCCATCCGTGGCCGGTTGCACGAACCCCACGCTCATGAGCTCCGCCGCCGAGCGACTCCGAATGGCCGTGGTCCCGACGACGGTCCGCACCTCCCTCCGCCCCGAGGTGATCCGCCGGCCGGACCGGTCCAGGCGCCGCCGGTATCGCTCGATGCGGAAGGGGTAGACCCGCTCCCGGGAGGTCCAGTCCTGGTTCGCCAGGGCCTTCCGGGCCTCCTCCCAGACCCGGGCCAGGGCCCCTTCCACCTTCCGCCGATCGGTGCCGAAAGCCTCCAGGGGGCCGGCTGGTAAGCCCTCGGGTCAGAAGATGCCCACCACGATGCGAATCACCCAGTCGAAGACCGCCAGGAGGACCGGGAGCATGGTGAGTCCCACCGAGA
>CAYXGM010000131.1:0-5080 GCA_964464555.1 uncultured Gemmatimonadaceae bacterium
TCGACCGTCTCAAGAAGACCCGCAGACCCGAATTGCTGACCGTACACGGGAAGCCCGAAATCATCATCCAGGATGCTGAGGCGTACCAACGGCTTCTGGATGTCCTGGACCGGGCAGAGGCGATCGTGGGGGTACAGCGTGGGCTCGAGTCTATGCGTGCTGGACGAGGCAAGCCGCTGGATGAGGCTTTCGATTCGCTTCGAGACAAGCTCAACGTCGGTGAAGTCGAGCGGTGAAGTTCTCTATTGTCGTTGAGGAATCGGCCGAGGACGACCATTTCCAGGAGGAGATTCGGCATGAGCGCCAAGACACCTTGAAGCCGGAATGAGCTTACGGTACCCTCCCCAAGAAATCGAGCCGATCATATCTGCACCCTCCAGAGGAAGGGCCGTAGATTTCCCGCCATGCCAAACCGTCTGATCCGCCCCCACGGGGGAGAGCTGAAAGAGCTTCTGGTCGATGAAGCTCGAGCCGCTGAGTTGAAGGAAGAGTCCAGGGACCTGCCGAGCTGGGATCTGACGGACCGGCAGATGCGGGACCTGGAACTCCTCCTCAACGGGGGGTTCAGCCCCCTGACCGGCTTCATGGGCCGGGCCGACTACGAGTCGGTGCGGGACGGGATGCGCCTGGCCGAGGGCACCCTCTGGCCGATTCCGGTGTGTCTGGACGTCACGATGGCGTTCGCGGACGGGCTGAAGAGTGGGGCCCACGTCGCCCTCCGGGACCCGGAAGGCGTCCTCCTGGCCGTCATGACCGTCACCGACGTCTGGGAGCCGGACCGGGAGGAGGAGGCGGAGAAGGTCTGCGGGACCACCTCCGCGGACCACCCCGGCGTGGAGTACCTCCTCCGGCGTGCGCATCCTGTGTACGTGGGCGGAAGCCTGGAGGGCGTCCAGCTCCCGGTCCACTACGACTTCAAGCGGGACCGGCACACCCCCCGGGAGCTGAGGGAGGAGTTCGCCCGGCTGGGCTGGCGAAAGGTCGTGGGATACCACACCCGGAGCCCCATGCACCGGGCCCAGGTGGAGCTCACCATGAGGGCGGCCCGCTCGGCCCAGGCCAACCTCCTCATCCACCCCGTGGTCCGCATGACCCAGTCCGGGGACCTGGACCACTACACCCGGGTCC
This sequence comes from uncultured Gemmatimonadaceae bacterium, assembly GCA_964464555.1. Classification (GTDB taxonomy): domain Bacteria; phylum Gemmatimonadota; class Gemmatimonadetes; order Longimicrobiales; family Gaopeijiaceae; genus CAYXGM01. The sequence goes on from CAYXGM010000131.1 coordinate 1,129, forward strand.
GCTGCTACGAGGCCGTCCTCTCCCGGTACCCGGAGTTCACGGCCAAGCTCTCCCTCCTTGACATGGCCCAGCGCCTGGCCGGCCCCCGGGAGGCCCTCTGGCATGCCATCATCCGCAAGAACCACGGATGCACCCACTTCATCGTGGGGCAGGATCACGCCAGCCCGGGGTGCGACGGGACCGGCGAGCCCTTTTACGGACTCTACGAGGCCCAGGAGCTCCTCAAAGAGCACGAGGAGGAGCTGGGGATGACCGTGCTTCCCTTCAAGATGCTCGTCTACGTGAAGGAGAAGGACCAGCACCTGCCGGTGGACGAGGTTCCCGAGGGCGTCACGACCTTCTCCATGAGCAACGGGGAGCTGAACGCCCGGCTGGACGACGGGCGGGAGATTCCGGACTGGTTCACCTACCCGGAGGTGGCCACGGAGCTCAGGCGCCGCTACCCTCCCCGCTCGAAGAAGGGCTTCACCGTCTTCTTCACGGGGCTCTCGGGGTCGGGGAAATCCACCCTGGCCAACGTGCTCCGGACCAAGCTCCTCCAGGCCGGGGGCCGCTCGGTGACCCTCCTGGACGGGGACATCGTCAGGAAGAACCTTTCCAGCGAGCTGGGCTTCAGCCGGGAGCACCGGGACCTGAACGTCCAGCGCATCGGGTTCGTGGCGTCGGAGATCACCAAAGGTGGCGGTATCGCCATCTGCGCCCCCATCGCCCCCTACGCCCACATCCGCAAGTACAACCGGGAGATCATCACCCGGTACGGCGGCTACGTTCTCGTCCACGTCAGCACACCCCTGGAGGTCTGTGAGACAAGGGACCGGAAGGGGATGTACGCCAAGGCCCGGGCCGGGATCATCAAGGAGTTCACGGGGATCAGTGATCCGTACGAGGCGCCCGGGGAGGCCGACGTGGTCATCGACACCACCGACATCACCCCCGAGGAGGGGGCCCAGCAGGTCTACCTCTTCCTGGAGAAGGAGGGGTATATCGGGGCTTCCATGGATGGAGAATGACCGTGTCCGGTTTGAGCTATATTCGGTATCATGTTACCACTTACGCTCCAGACCCCCCAAGGAAATCGCCCTGGAACTCGCCCAGCGGGTGAAGGCGCTGCGGCTGGATCGAGAATGGACACAGGAAGAGCTGGCGGGCCGGGCCGGCATCGCCCTGGCGACCTACCAGCGCTTCGAGCGAACCGGGCGGATCTCTCTTGAGCGCCTCCTGAAACTGGCTGTGGTTCTCGACGCCCGGAGGGGGTTCCATGGGCTATTCTCCGGACCGGAGCTCCAGTCCATGGACGATCCCCTTCGACTCACCCCGCTGGATCGTCTGGCTTACGTGGGATCCAGGGCCGTCGGGGCGCTGGCTTATCACCCGCCCTCCGACGAGGGGGAGGGGGTGGTGCCGCTGGAGTTGGGGGAGGTTGCGGAGCAGGCCGAGCGCATCGTTCGGGGGAGTCAGGAAGAAGTCCTCCCGGCGTTGTTTCTGGCCGGCGGCTCTCCCGGGGGAGCCAGGCCCAAGGTCCTGGTGGGGCTCCTCCACGCGAGCCACCGGATTCCGTCGGTGGAGTACGATGCCTTTCTGAGGGTGACGCTGGAGCTGACGAAAGATCACCGCCAGCTTCTGGAGGCTTTTCGCAGAATGGCCTTCAACGTCCTGGCCCATGTCCGGGACGATCACACGAAGAACTTCTCCTTCCTCATGGACCGGAAAGGCCAGTGGACCCTCGCCCCGGCCTACGACCTGGTGTTCTCTCATGGCATCTCCGGTTGGCATACCATGGCGGTGGCCGGGGAGGCCTTGAACCCCGGCGTCGAGGAGATCCTGGAGGTCGGGGCGTCCTGCGGGGTGGAGGGACGGACCGCGAGGGAGATCGTGGATCAGGTCAGGGAGGGTGTGCTGAAGGTGGATCAGGATCCCTTTTTGCCTTTCTATTCAAAGCGTGAATGATTATCATTCACGCCATGAATGGATCTGATCTTCCAAGGCGCGTCGTTGCCGGGTTGTCGAAGCGGCTCCGGGTGATGCCTGCGGTGGTGCTTACGGGTGCGAGGCAAACCGGAAAGAGCACCCTCGTCCAGAAGCTGGTGCCGGGAGAACGGCGATACCTCTCCCTGGACGACCTCGACGTCACGGATGCGGCCAGGAGGGACCCGGAAGCCCTCGTCGGAGGGCCCGGTCCTGTGACGCTGGATGAGGTGCAGCGGGAGCCCGAGCTGCTTCGGTCTGTCAAACTGGCCATCGACCGGGACCGGGCTCCGGGCCGTTTCCTCCTCACCGGCTCCGCCAATCTCCTCCTGATGCGGAGGGTGAGTGAATCGCTGGCAGGGCGCGCGAGCTATCTGACTCTCTGGCCCATGACCCGCCGGGAGCAGTTGGGCCAGGGGCGATGCGGCCTCTGGGATGAGCTCCTCCAGGCTCGGGATGAGGATTGGCTGGACCTCCTGTCGGAGGGTGCCGGCGACCCGGAGGACTGGCGGGCTCTTGCAGCCCGGGGTGGTTTCCCCACCCCCTCCCTCCACCTGAAGGCGGAAGAGGAGCGGAGGATCTGGTTCGATGGCTACGTTCGAACCTACCTGGAGCGGGACCTTCAGGATCTCTCGGCCATCTCCGCCCTTCCGGATTTTCGGCGCCTCATGAGGGCGAGCTGCCTTCGACTGGGCCGCCTGGTGAACCAGACCGAACTGGGCCGGGATGTGGCCCTCCCCCAGCCGACGGTCCACCGGTACCTCAACCTGCTGGAGACGTCCCATCTGTTGGTTCGGCTTCCGGCCTACGCGGTGAATCGTACCAAACGGCTCATCAAGACCCCCAAGCTCTACTGGGGGGACACGGGCGTGGCCATGTACCTGGGCAACACCACGGAACCCGGCGGCGAGCACCTGGAAAACCTGGTGCTCAGCGACCTCCTGTCCTGGCGGGACGGGAGGCTCGAGCCGGTGGAATTGTCCTACTGGCGCACGGCCGCCGGCGAAGAGGTGGACTTTGTCATCGAGGACCGTGGATCCCTCCTTCCCGTGGAGGTGAAAGCAACCCGGAGGCCCCGCATTGCCGATGCCCGTCACCTGAGGTCATTCAGGGCGGAGTATGGGGAACTCTCCAGGCCGGGGCTGCTCCTTCACGGGGGGGAGAGAGGGGAATGGATGGCCCCCGATGTCCTGGCGGCACCCTGGTGGTGGGTTCTTTAGGGATGACAGGCTCATGAACCCCTTCATCACCGGCGTCAGAGGCCTTCGGGGGACGGCGTCGGCCGCTGACTCCGGTGCCCGGGTGGTCCAAGTAACAGGGGAATTTGACGGGACGGCATGGGACGGAGTTGAAGGAGGAGGCGAAAGACCCCTTCGTGATGCCCCGGATCCACGTCTTCGGACAGAAAGAGCTCCGCTACGAGGCCTCTCCATCGCAGAAGTTCCCTGCGGAGGGAGGAGCGTAGGTCGAGTCCGGCTGTAAGATCCGCCAGGCGCAGGACGCGTTCGTATGAATGCCGGAGCGACCCGGACCCACCTGACCGAGCCAGCCGCAACCCACGGTTCATCTCGTTTCCGATCATGAGAATCTGCTGGTCCAGTTCGAACCGGGACCACCGGGCTTCGTTCAGGCGAGCGTGCTGGGTCATGACAACGGCTCCCCCTTCCCGATCAGCCGGAAGGTGAGAGCCTCGATCCGTGCCCGGATCCGGCCGTCCTCGATGACCATGCTTCGGTTGCCCTGCGAAGGCCGGATGTTGATCAGCGCAGTGTACTCGATGCAGTCCTCGGGACCCAGTCCCGGGTAGTAGTTCGCTCCCCACAGGTCGGGCTGTCGGCTTCCGCCCTCCAGCAACAACGCTTCAGCGTCGGAGTGGAGCTCTCCGCCCACCGCGATAACGCCCCTTTCGATGTCCGCCACATACTTCACCATGTCGACGAAGAACCGTTCCGTCAGGGTTCGCAGGTCGCCCGGCGAGATGGGCTCG
>CAYXGM010000132.1:0-4816 GCA_964464555.1 uncultured Gemmatimonadaceae bacterium
CCTGGTGAATGCTTTGCGCGCTTCCAGCTCCTTCTGAATCCCTCGAATCACGTCCGCTGGCACGTCCTGTTCCCGGGCGAACTCGGGCCAGCGGGCCACGGCTTCCCTGACCTCCTCCATGATCCGGGAGGGCGCCCGGATGCCGAAGGCCCGGCCCACCCCCTCCAGATCGTCCCAGGTGATGCCGCTGCGCTTGTCGGCCACACGCATCTGATGGGTGGCCGTCCACCCTCTTCCCTTGGCGAAGGTGAGGTCGTAGGCAGGGGTGAGGGACCAGGTCCCGGACGGGTCCATATGGAAGGAGAGGTTCTTCACATGGTCGTCCTGGTTGATGGCCAGGACGTTGAAGACCATGCGGCGGTAGCCCTCGACCAGGCTGGCCGGGGGGAGACCCAGCTTGAGCATGGTGCGGAGATATTCCTCGTAGCTGCTGGCTCCCGGCTCGTTGTAGTCCAGGTGAAGCAGCCCTCCCAGGGTGTGCTGGTGGAGGGGCGCGGTCCCCGGCGCGTCGAAGCGGGGGATGACCAGGTGGGCGTGGCCGTCCTGGCTCTCCAGGAGGATCACGTCCACCACGTCGAGGCCGGCGGCCCGAGCCATGCGGGCGTAGGCGGCCTCCACCCGGTTGAAGGGTTGGGGTTCGCCCAGCGGGGCTGCGCCCTCTTCGTCTTCCACCCCGTCGAACTTCAGGATGGAAGGGATGTCTCCGGGTGTGGAATCCGCGAAGGCAGACCGGATGGTGCCCTGGCCGGGGTTGTAGAGGACCACGGCCTTGGGACGCATGCCCCCGGCGGAGGAGCCGATGCGGTAGATCTCGGGGATGGTCACGTCCGGATCTCCGGCGATGATGCGCCGGGCGTCGGCTACCAGCGCCGCGATTTCCAGGGCCTCGGCCTCGGCAGCCCGGCCCGGGATGCGCTCGGCGGGCTGAAACTCCAGGGCGCCGATGGCCCGGGCTCCCACATAGAGGAGGCGCTGCACCGGTGAGAAGGCCTTGGTGACCTCCCCCCGGGCGGTGAAGTAGGCCCGGATGACGGACGTCCCGAAGGCATCGGGAAGAGCATCCGCCACCACCCCGGGAAGCCCCCGGAAGGCCTCCTTGCGGAGGAGCTCGTCGAAGCGGACGGGACCCCGGGTGGAGAGGGGGAGGTGGATGGGGGAGATCTCAAGCCCGGAGGTCCGGAACCCGGGCGCGTACTCGAAGACGATCTGTCCGTCCTCCAGCTCCGCCACGCCCCCAACGGTTCGGTCCCAGAGGCGGATCTCGGCGAAGGCCACCACCTCAGCCACGGGGCTTCCCCTGTCCCTTCCCCTTCCTCTTCCGGGAGCGGATCAGGGCCATGGGGCTGATCTCGGGCTCGGGAATGAAGGCATCCAAAGCCGAGAGGCGCCGGTACACCCGAAGGAGCCGCACCACGGTGAGGAGCGTGGGGTTGTCTCCCCCTTCGGCCCGGGAGACCGTGGACCGATCCAGCCCGGCGCGCTCGGCCGCCTGGGCCTGATTGAGACCCGTGGCCTTTCGGAGTCCGGCCAGCCGCTGGCCCAGCTCCTCCAGGATCTCGGGATCGGTGCGTGCTGTGATGCTTTTATCCATCGTTTTGTCCATTTATGGCTCTTTTGATGGGTAAATCCAACATAACGGGCGGATCCCCGGGGCGCAAGGGGATTATGATGGGTAAATACGGCAGAAGATGCCCAAATCTCATTATCGTGGGGTATAACCACCAAGTATGGAGCCCTCGGTGTCAGGTGCGATCGGCCCAATCGCGAGGATCCTGTCGGTGATGGAAGCATCCCAGGACCACGATGTCCTCCCCTTCAAGAATGTAGAGGAGGGAGTAGGGGAAACGGCGGAGGAGAGCCTTCCGCACCTCACCATGCACCTTTGGGAAGCCGGAGGGGAAACGCAGGATGCCGGCTGCGGCTGCATCGATGGCCCGGACGAACTCAAGCCCCAGGCCCATGGCATTATCCTCGTACCAGGAGCGAGCCTCGAAGATGTCCAGCCGAGCCTCGGGGCGGAAGACGAGGCGCGCGGGTTCAGCCGTTCAGGAGTTCTTGGCGAAGAGTGTCCCAGGAAACAACAGATTCCGGATCGGCCTGGTGGGCCTCGATTCGACGATGTAGCTCTGCCCGTTGAGCATCGGTCAGCGCCAAGATCTCGGGGGCTTCCGAGAGGCTATCCCAGAGATCCTCAGCGAGCTGGATACGCTCTGCTACCGTCAAGTGGGTGAAATCCATGATGGGCTTTCTCATCCCCTCAAGATTGTGTGGCACTGTAGCAGATGACAAGCTGTTTGCCCGTCACGGTGGAGTTCAGCACCCGGATGCGGGTGTCCCTGGGGCTCTGCCGCCCCGTTCAGGGGCGGGTCCGGGTGGTGGAGAACGATCCCAGGCTTCCCGCTGCGTTCAACAAGCCCCGGCCCCGATGGGAGCACCGCTGCCCTGTGTGTCATGTCCGTCGGGTGGCGGGCCGGCCGGTGCGGCAGTGGCGGTGCGTGGAGTGTCTGAAGGCGGGCCTCTCGGGAAAGCTGGTCATCACGAAGCTGCCGCCGCCGGACGGGGCTTTCGACATGAGCGAAGGAAGAGGGGCTCTCCTGACTGCGCACCCTTGGAGCTGACCTTGTCCCGAGGATTGCTGGATCCGCTGAGAAAGATCTCGGTCTGGAAACGGGGATCGCGGCGGGCTCCCCACAAGCCGCTTCTTCTCCTGCTTGCCCTGGCGGAAGTCCAGAGAGGGGGCGCTCGGACCGTGGGTGGGCCCACGGTTGGGGGGAAGGATAAGGATGGGGTGAGCGATCTGGAGGTGGCTCGGCGGTACGTGGAAGTGCGGCTGGGTTCTTCAGGGAGACTTCTGGGATTCCCGGGCAGAACGGGCAAGGAGCCTTAGCGCTTCGTTTACCGCTCTGGCGTCTGAAAAGACTTCGGCAACATCGGGGTCCAGAACGATCACGTTGCTGCCCTCGGCGAAGCGGGCAGCATACTTCCCACGAACACCCTGGCTGAAGTCGTATTCCGGCTTCATTTCGGGTTCTCGGACTTGGTCGTCTTCATTGCTCATAGAACTTCTGCTCGGCTCGGGTCGCTATACGGGCATTGATAATCCGAATCGAGTCGTCGGCATCTGTGTGAGCGACGACAACGAGGCGCCCCCGGTAAGATAACCCCATCAGGATGAAACGTGCCTCTCCGAACGAGTGCTCCGGATCCGGAATCGTGATGGAAAGAGGATCCCCGAACGCTGTAACAGCCTCAGAGAAGGTGACTCCGTGTTTTCCCTTATTGGAGGATGCCTTTCTCGGATCCCATTCGAACCGGAGCTTCACGGGGCGGACCTGCTGGAGAGTTTCCGTTCACGAAAGGACATCCCCCAGAGCCGGACAGGGTCAATCGAATCGTTGGGCATGGCAGGCCTCCGGCGATAGGGTTCAGGGTTCATCCGTCACCTGGAATCCTGGCGCAGGCTCCTGGGCACCTCCATGTCCCTTTGCGCCAACTCGAGACCCCTCCTGTCACCCCCCACCTCTATCTTGAACAAATCTCTGGAATCTCCACTTTCCCCGCGCCGCAGCGCGCCCGTAGGTTGGGAGCAATATGACCATCCCCGTCCTCGCATCCGTCATCGACCCGGCCCATGCCTGAAAGCAACGGCATCCCCGAGCTCCTTCGGGAGAAGGCCCGGCGCTGGGAAGAGGTGTGGGGCCTGCCGGGCCTCCTGGACTCGGTCACGGTGGAGTTCAGCACCCGGATGCGGGTGTCCCTGGGGCTCTGCCGGCCGGCCCAGGGGCGGATTCGGCTGGCGGTTAGCCTGCTGAACGGGGGCGCTGACCCCGGCACCGGGGGCCTTCCAGCTTCCGACGTCCGGTCCAGTCTCCTGGAAGAGGTGCTCTGTCACGAGCTGGCCCACGTGGCCGTGCATCGGCTGTACGGCCCGCGGGCCAAGCCCCACGGCCCGGAGTGGAAGAGCCTACTGGTGAAGGCGGGCCTCTCGGGAAAGCTGGTCATCACGAAGCTGCCGCCGCCGGACGAGGGCGCCGGGAGATGACGACTCCGGACGCGGGCGCCGGGAGATGACGCCCCGGCCTTGTCCCTTTTGCGCTCCGGATCCGGAGCGGGTCTTCCTGGAGGGGGATCTGGTCACTTTATCCCCTGGCGACGGTATCCCCTGGACCTGGCCCACAACTTCGTCCTGGCCCACAGCCGCTGTAACAGCAACAAGAGGGACATGCTGGCTGCGGTCCCGCACCAGCGGTGATGGCATGAGCGAAACAGGAGTGGGCTCTATGAGCTGCATCGACTCTTTGATGAAGCCGGTTTGGTTCACGATGGGGAGGGAGTGGGAAGGGGTGCTTGGGACGGGGCTTGGTGGTTTCGGGCATGGCGGTCCAGGTGACCTCAAGGCCTGACCGACGAACCACGCTTGCAGAACCCCCAATCCGCTGCGTACGTTCGGATCATTGATTTCGGTTTCTATTCGGTAGGAGTGATTGTGGGCATCAAGACGGGGATTCAGTGGACGGACGCCACATGGAATCCGGTCACGGGCTGCACGAAGGTCAGCCGTGGTTGTGACTTTTGCTATGCCGAGAACCTGGCGAATCGACTGCTGAAGGAAGTGTACCGGCGTCGGCTTCCTGTGGTGGACACGGAGGAGAACCGGCTCGATCCCTTTGCCGTTCGCATCTGGCCGGAGCGCCTCCGTGAGCCGTCGGTCTGGCATGAACCCCGGTGCGTATTCGTCAACTCCATGAGCGATCTTTTCCACAGGTCCGTGGAGGAGGCGTTCATCCGGCAGGTCTTCGAAGTCATGCTCCAGGTG
>CAYXGM010000133.1:0-4813 GCA_964464555.1 uncultured Gemmatimonadaceae bacterium
TGGTGATCCGGATGGTCATCGGCACCAAGAAGACCGCCGTCTTCATCGGGCTGGTAATGGTGATGTCCACCATCACCGGGCTCATCTACGGGGGGTTGGCCGGATAGGCGCCCGAGTCGGGAACGGTAGGCGAGATCAGACCGACCGCCGAGACAGGAAAAAACAGCAAGCCAGGAAAGAAAGGAACCAATCATGCTGAAGATCGAGGTCCTGGGGCCCGGATGCCCCAAGTGCAAGACCCTGGAGAAGAACGTCAGGGAAGCGGTGGAGGAGATGGGGGTGGAGGCGGAGATCCTCAAGGTGGAAGCCATCAAGGATCTTGCCGCACGAAAGATCATGATGACGCCGGGACTGGCCGTGGACGGGGAGACGGTATCCACGGGACGTCTGCTGAGTCCCCTCCAGGTGAAGAAGATCCTGGAGGAGAACCTTAACGGAGAACCTTAACAAGGAGTCCTGATCATGGGGAAGCCCGATTTCGAACAGTGGCAGGGGATCCCTCGGGACGCCATCGAGTTCCCGTCCCGGGGCTATGTCAGGATGATGATTCGGGAGCAGAAGATCGCAAGGAAATCCAAGGATCGGCTGCAAGCCGATCGGGAGCAGTTCGACATCCGGGCCCGAAGAGAGTCGAAACATCGGTAGGAAAGCCGAGCAGCGCGGAAAGCATCAATACGATCCGGCGGGCATCAATCTCGAGCGAACGGGGCCCGTCGGGCTAGGAGGATGGTACCATGAACGACAAGGAGATTCTTCTCCAAGCCCTCCATTTCCACGGACACCGGTGCTGGGCCAGCACCATGGGGGTGCGTATGGGACTGGCGGCCATGCGGGCCCTGGGGGTGGAGCGCAGCGGTGCCAAGTCCCTTTCATGCAGAAGCGGGCTGCAGACGTTCCCCCCACGGAAATCCCCGACGAGGAGCAGTGGGAGCTGGTGAATCTGGTTTGGGATGCCCCCCAGGACGACGTCATGACCCTGGGGCCGGTGGAGGAAACCGATTGGAGCGAGCCGGCGGAGGTTGTGCGGTTCGCCGTCTGTGAAGGCTGCGGCGGGCTGGTGGCCGAGCCCTATCTCAGGGTGGTGCAGGGTGAGCCTCGCTGCCGGGAATGCTCAGGGTACGCGGTGTGAAGGAAGAGTGAGGAGGCGAGTTTGACGGTGTTCCAACTGATTCCGGTGTTCATGGCCCTGGCCGGCTGTCCGGCACCGGCTTCCGCCCTCCTCCAGGCTCCCGACTCCCTCTCCCTGGAGGTGGCCATCGAGACCGCTCTGGAGCACAACGCCCGGGTGGCTGCCTCCCACCGGGAGCTGGACGCGGCCAAGGGAAGGACACGTGCGGCTGCCGCGAACCGGTACCCGGTCCTGGGCCTCTCCGGCTCCGTCTCCCGCTACACTACCGGGCAGAGGCTTCTCCCTCCTACCGCTCCCGGGCAGTCCCTGGTCTTCACGGAGCAAGCCGGGGGAATCGATCTGGCCCTGGACGTGCCGGTCTTCCTGGGTGGCCGCCTTACCGAGCAGCTTCGGGCGGCAGAGATGGGGGAGACCGTCTATGCCCAGCGTCTGGAACGAGCCGGAGGGGAGCTGGAGTACCAGGTGGCCTCCACCTTCTTCGCCATCCTCCGGCAGGACCGGGTCGTGGAATCGGTCCGGTTCTCCGTGGGGGCCCTGGAAGCCCACGAGCGGATCGTCACGGAAATGATGGCGGCGGGGAAGGCAGCCCGGGTGGACGTGCTCCGGACCCAGGTGCGTCTGGCGGACCTCCGGCAACGCCTCCTGGTGGAGGAGAGCGCCCTTCAGGTGCAGCGCAAGGTGCTGGCCTACCTGATGGGAGAGGACGGCCCGGAGGCGCTCCCGCCCCTGGAGGGAACGTTGGAGCTGGCCCCCTTCCAGGAGGACACGGAGGCGGGGTTGGCCCGGGCCCTGTCGGGTCGACCCGATCTGGAGGCGGTCCGGGCCGTTCGTTCGGCTCAGGAGCACCGGGTGGGGGCCGCCCGGGCGGCCCGGTGGCCGGCCCTCCACCTGCGGGGATCGTTCGCGGAACGGTGGGCCATCGATCCCCTGAGTCGGCCCGAGGGGGCCGACGCCTCCCCCAGCCTGGGCTCCATCGGACTGGTCCTCTCCCTCCCCCTCTTCGACGGCGGGCGGATCTCCGCTCAGGTGGCCGAGGAGCGGGCCCTCCTGGCTGCCGCGGAGGAGAGGGTCCGTGACACCGAAGCCCTGGTCCGCCTGCAAGTAGAGGAGGCCGTGCTGGAAGTGCGGTCGGAGCGGGGGCGGGTGGAGGCCACGGAGACCTCCATCCAGCAGGCCCAGGAGACACTGCGTATCGAGCAGGAAAAATACCGCCTCGGAAAGGGCTCCATTACCGATGTGCTGGACGCCCAGTCCGAGCTTCTCGCGGCCGAGACCGCCTATTACGGCGCTCTTGCCGAATACAACACCGCCATCGCCCGTTACCGGCTGGTGACGGGGGAGAGAGCGTCATGGAAACCTCAACCGTGAAACGGCCCGGCCAGCGGGCCATTCTATTCCTGGCAGCTCTGGTTGTCATCGCTGTCGCCGTGTGGGGGTTCTCCCGCTGGGGCCAGGAGCCGGCGGGCGCCACCGGCGGCGCCCGGGCCGGGGGAGCCCGGGGCCCCGTCGTGATCGTGGAGAAGGCGGCCCGTGCGCCCATCAGCCGGACCCTGGAGCTCACCGGCTCGGTGGAGGCTGTGCGCTTCGCCCTCCTGGCCTCCCCGGCGGAAGGTCCCGTGCAGGACCTGGGGGTGCTGGAGGGGGACACGGTGCGCCCCGGCGCCCTTCTCCTGACCATCGGGCGGCGGGGTGCCGCGGACGCCTCCCTGGCCTACGCCCGGGAGGCGGAGCGGAGGGAGGCGGAAGAGCTGAGGAGGGTGGAGGAGCTGGTGGGGATGGGGGCCCTTCCCTCGGAGGAGCTTGACCAGGCCCGGGTGAACTACGAACAGGCACGGGCCCAGCTGCAGCAGGCGGAGCAGCTTTCGGGGGATTATCAGGTGCTTGCGCCCTGGAGCGGGGTGGTGTCAAAGGTGCACGTGCACGACGGCAACTACGTGGCCCCCCGGGCCCCCCTGGTGCAGATCTTCGATCCCGGCTCTCTGGTGGTTCGGGTGGCGGTGCCGGAAGCCGGGGCGGCCGTCGTGCGGGAGGGCACGAAGGCCCGGGTCGTTCTTGATGCATACCCGGGTCAGGAGTTGGAGGGGCGTATCTCCCGGGTGTATCCGGAGCTGGATCGCCAGACCCGAACCCGCACGGTGGAGGTGGAGGTCTCAGGGGCAGAGCTGGCCCCGGGAATGTTTGCCCGGGTGTCCTTCGAGCTGGAGCACGCGCCGGAGGCCGTGGTGGTCTCCGACGCGGCGGTGGTGGCGACGGCCGAGGGAGGCCTGGTGGCCTTCGTGGTCCAGGACAGCACCGTGACCCGGAGGGACGTGACGGTGGGGATGGAGGCGGAGCGAAGGCTCCAGGTCCTCTCCGGCATCGAAGCCGGTGAGCTGGTGGTGGTGTCCGGACAGCGGAACCTGAGGGAGGGGATGGCAGTCAGTCCCCGGCGGCAGACTGGACAGGGGGGCGGGCCATGAAGATCACGGCATCCGCACTGAACCGACCCGTAGCCGTCACCGTCCTGACGTTGGCGGTCTTCCTCACGGGCCTCTTCAGCCTGAGCCGCCTCCCTGTGGACTACCTCCCGGAAATCACCTACCCCATGATCAAGATCCACATCTGGTGGCGGGGGGCGACGCCGGATGAGATCGAGACCAACATCGCCGAGCCGGTGGAGCGGGTCCTGGCCACCGTGGACGACCTGGACTACCTGGAATCGTCCATCATCGAGGGGATGTACACCCTCCTGGTGAACTTCTCCTACGGGGTGGACGTGGACGTGGCCTACCAGGACGTCATGGCGGCCATGGGGCGGGTGGCCCGCAACCTCCCGCCGGACATTGATCCCCCCGTGATCTTCAAGGCGGATCCCTCCCAGCTTCCGGTGATGGAGCTCACCATCGCCTCCGACAGCCGGGACCTCGTGTGGCTCCGGGAGTGGGCCGACAACTGGCTCTCGGAGCGGCTGGTCACGGTGGATGGGTCGGCGGGGGTGGAGGTGGTGGGAGGGCTGGAGAGGGAGATCCGCATTCATCTGGACCCCCAGCGCCTGTTGGCCTACGGGCTGGCCCCCGCCGACGTGTCCCGGGCCATCTTCGAGAACAACCGGGAGATGTTCGCCGGGCGGGTCACGGTGGAGAGCCGGGAGATCATCGCCCGGACCATGGGGGAGTTCGAGAGCCTGGAGGAGATCGAGAACGTTGTGGTGGCCCGGGCTCCCGAAGGCCGCATGGTCTACGTGAAGGACCTGGCGTCGGTGGAGGACTCCCACCGGGAGATGCGCGTGAACACGCGGTTCAACGGGGAGCCGTGCGTCAAGCTGAACGTCCTCAAGCAGGCCAGCGCCAATACCGTGGCCGTGGCGGAAGGGACCTGGGCCCGGTTGGAGGAGCTTCGTCGCGATATCCCCGAGGACATCCAATTCGGGGTGGTGGAGAACCAGGGCGATTGGGTCCTGGGCGCTGTCCGCAGTGTGGAGAGCTCCGCCCTCCTGGCCGCCGTCCTGGTGGTCCTGGTGGTCTACCTCTTCCTGGGGCGCTGGCGCCAGGTCCTGGTCATGATCGCCGCCCTCCCGGTGACGGTGCTGGCCAACTTCTTCCTCATGAAGACCGCAGGGTTCTCCCTGAACATCTTCTCTCTCGGGGGGCTGGTGGTGGCCCTGGGGGTGATCCTGGACAACTCCATCGTGGTGATGGAGAACAT
>CAYXGM010000134.1:0-4201 GCA_964464555.1 uncultured Gemmatimonadaceae bacterium
AACCTGCGACCTTCGGGTTATGAGCCCGACGAGCTACCTGACTGCTCCACCCCGCAACAGGGAAGGAAAGTTACCCCGGCTTTACGAGAGGGTCAACCCTCACCAGGCCCTTTTTCGGGGCCCCAATTCCGTTCAGGACCTTGACGGAGCGCATCGCGCGTGGCGAACTTAGCGGTCCCTCAGCAAACGGGAGATGGGGCGGGACGTGGCGCAGTCCGGTAGCGCACCGCAATGGGGTTGCGGGGGTCGCCGGTTCGAATCCGGCCGTCCCGATAGGAAGTCCCGGATCGGCATCTGCCGGTCCGGGGCTTCGTGTTTGTACGGCCGGATCGCCGAGGACGCCGGGGACGGCCCCTGGGAAACGGCGATCCTTGAGGGGTGCCAGGTCATTTTCGAGTTCGGGCGTACCTGCGCCCGCAGGTACATCCGGCCGTCCCGATAGATCGAGGCCTCACGCTGGCTTGCCAGTGTGGGGCCTCGGTCGTTTCAGGTGTTCCGGGGAGAAGCGGCGAGGGCGTGAGCAACGCGAGCGCCCCCGCCGGTTCGAGCCGAGGCGGCCCGGTCGCTGGGGCGCGATGCGCCCGTCAAGAACCTCCGCCGAGACAACGACATGGAGCAAAGCGACATGTCGGTAATCCGGCCGTCCCGATAGGAAGTCCCGGATCGGCATCTGCCGGTCCGGGGCTTCGTGTTTGTACGGCCGGATCGCCGAGGACGCCGGGGACGGCCCCTGGGAAACGGCGATCCTTGAGGGGTGCCAGGTCATTTTCGAGTTCGGGCGTACCTGCGCCCGCAGGTACATCCGGCCGTCCCGATAGATCGAGGCCTCACGCTGGCTTGCCAGTGTGGGGCCTCGGTCGTTTCAGGTGTTCCGGGGAGAAGCGGCGAGGGCGTGAGCAACGCGAGCGCCCCCGCCGGTTCGAGCCGAGGCGGCCCCTTTCCCTCAATCCTCCATACTCGGCTTCCAGACCTCCCACACCTTGCCCACCAGGTCCGGGCCGGGCTTCAGCGTCAGCTTGCCCGGGCGCCAGCCCGAGGGCGTAGCCTCGCCACCTTCGGTCTCCCGGACCAACTGGAAGGCCTGGATCTGGCGAATCGTCTCGGAGACGTTGCGGCCCACCGGGGGAGTGAGGACCTCATACCCCTGGACCACGCCGTCGGGATCGATGATGAACCGGCCCCGGGTCTCCACACCGGCATCCGGATCATACACCCCGTAGATCTCTCCGACCTTTCCGCCCCCGTCCGAGAGCATGGGGAAAGGCACGCCGCCCTCCACCATCTTCGACAGCTCGTGATCGTTCCACATCTTGTGAACGAAGACGCTGTCCACGCTCATGGAAAGCACTTCAACGCCGAGCTCCTGGAGCTCGGCATACTTGTCGGCGACCGCCGACACTTCCGTTGCTCAGACGAAGGTGAAGTCGCCTGGATAGAAGCAGAGGAGGATCCACCGTCCGAGGAAGTCCGACAGCTTGACGGAGGCAAACTCCCCTTCGTGATAGGCCGGAGACGTGAAATCCGGCGCTTTCTTGCCTACCCTGATCATGGTCTTCTCTCCTTCTGCAGGTGCATCAACCTGCTTGGTTTCGCTACCGTCTTCCGGTTCCCCCACGGGGCCTCCGGTAGGTCGGGCACATCCTGCTTCAGCCATAGATGGTCTCCTCGTCCAGGGTTTCCGGCCGGGCCGCCCGGGAATCCTCCCGAGGTATGCGGTCCGGCCCACCTCATGCCACTTCCGGCATCGTTCGAAACCCACACCTTTGAGAGTACGCCCCTGCCATGGGGGGGACAAGACGGCCCGCGAACCCCCTACTTCGACGATTCCAATCCCGGGTACGCCTTGCACCCCGCACCCGCACCCCTGAGCTTATCGTCATGCCATCCTCCACCCCTCCACCCATAGCCGTTCGGGCCTTCGAGACCCCTCTGGGACCCATGGTAGGCGGCGCCACGGAGGCCGGCGTCTGTCTCTGCGAATTCGCTGACCGAAGAGGGAAAGAGGAGATCATCGCCCGGATGAAGAAGCGCCACGGCCGGGAGGTGATCTTCCCGAGATCGGCCGGACCTGGAAGAGCTTCGGATCCGGAGGGTGCCTCACTCCGGAACGCCCATCTCGACGACCTCGTCAGGCAACTTCAGGAGTACTTCAGAAGAGACCGGCGTGTATTTGAGCTGGCACTGGAGCTGAAGGGGACGCCCTGGCAGAAAACGGTCTGGTCTGCCCTCCGGGAAATCCCCTATGGCACGACCACGAGCTACGGCGAGATCGCTTCCCTACTGGGCAAGCCCGGGAGCAGCCAGGCCGTGGGGCAAGCCAACGGGGACAACTCCGTGGCTATCGTCGTGCCGTGCCACCGGGTCGTCCAGGCCGACGGGGGCCTCCGAGGGTACGGTGCCGGCCTCCACAAAAAGAGGTGGCTCCTGGATCTGGAGGCCGGCGTTCAGCAGCTTCCTCTCTAAGCTGAGACCGGCCGGGCCGGCGGCATCCAAGCCCTCCGTCGCCTCCTCCTTCTACCTCACTCCCGCCGCCTCCAGCAGCACCTCCATGGTCCCCCGCGCCGCTGTAGCCGCCACCTCACGGATGAGCTCCCTGTCGGTCTGGTCCCCCACCTCATAGATGAGCGCCGGCGCCCCGAACTCCTCGTAGAACCAGTTCCGGGACATGGGAGTCTGAAGACCCGAGGGAGAATCGTTCACCTCGTACTCCGGGAGGTGACTGCGCAGGTAATGCAGCCAGGGGTCGACGATCCCCGGCGGCTCGGTCTCCAGGGTCCGGTCCAGGGTGTAGAACACGTCGTAGCGCGTGGAGTGGAAATCCAGGCCGAACCAGATCTCTTCGCCCGGATCGGCCAGGATCTCCCGGAACGTGTCCCGAACCACACGGGTCTCGGGCTGGTTGAAGGCCCGCCAGTCCCGATTCAGGTCCACTCCACCCGTGTTGTGCCGCCAGTGGCCCAGGTCCACTCCGTCGGGGTTCACCACGGGGATCACGTGGACCCTGAAATGCTCGCGGAACTCCCGGGCCAGCGGAAAATCCCCGGCCAGCTCTTCCACGAAGCGGACCAGCGCCATGCTCCCCGTCACCTCCGGGGGGTGCTGCCGGCCGATGATCATGACATGACGCCCCCCCTCGCCGTCGCCGAACTCCAGTATGGGCATGGGTCGCCCCCTGGCAGAGTGGCCGATGATCCGGGTGGTAACGTGAAGCTCCCGGGCCAGCTCGTGCGCCCATGCATGGAAGAAGGCAGACGTCATCATCTCCTGGCCCGCCACCCAAAGCGTATCGGGACCGATCTCCAGGCGAAGGGTCGCCCCGCCCATCAGGGTGTCGGTACGGACCGAGGCCGAGTCCAGCGGCATCCATGGTTCACCGAGCCGGCGGGTTTCCGGCCAATACCGATGATCCCCATCCCCATAGCTCAACCGGACCCTCACCGTCCTGGGCTGCCGGGACCAGATCTTGAAGGCGTACCAGGCGCTGTTGTTCACCGGAGCGTTCTCGGGACGGAGATGGACTACGAAGAGGGAGTCTCCCTCCCGCCAGACGTCACTGGCCCGCCCACCCTCCAGCTCATTGCTGATCCAGACCCCTGCATCCAGGAATCCGATGGACCTGCGATGAACCTCGGTGATGGGACGTGTGGCCGTCCTCTCCATGTCGATGGGGGAGGGCGCCGGCGGCGGCGGGGTTCGGGAACAGGCCGCCAAGGCGACCAGGGCCAGGATGGAAAGTCTCTTGATCATGATTGCCCCAGGGAACTCTGCGGTAGTCCGGATGCGGTAGAGTGCCGGACAGTCCATGAGGCACTCCCCGGCTCGCTTTCTTCACTATACGCATAAATGATAAGATCCGCCGGGCGAAGCGCACTCGCCCGGCGAATCTCCACCGGCTCCGGCCCCTGCAGGGGTGCTGCAAGAGGGACGCGGCCGCGGGACGGAAGCTCAGAACTCTTGCAGGACGTCCTCCGGATCCGCGTCCTCCTCGAAGGGAATCAGCTCATGGGCCGGCGTATGCCCATTACCCTTCTCGGCGGCTTCGACGGTCGGTGGTCCCATGGCCAGAGATCGGGCTACGCCCGTCGATGGTGACAGGGAGGATGTCCCCCGCCCACCACCACCGCTCCGGGTCAGCTTGTACCGTGCCACCAGGGCCCGCATCTCATCGGCCTGGCTGGTGAGCTCCTCGCTGGCGCTGGAG
>CAYXGM010000135.1:0-4092 GCA_964464555.1 uncultured Gemmatimonadaceae bacterium
CTCACGGACCGGACCCGCCTGGTGGCGCTGACCCACGTCTCCAACGCCCTGGGCACCATCAACCCCGTCCGGGAGATCGCCGCCCGGGCCAAGGCCCGGGGCGCCCTGGTTCTGGTGGACGGGGCCCAGGCCGTCCCCCACCGGAAGGTGGACGTGGGGGAGCTGGGGGTGGATTTCTACGCCTTCAGCAGCCACAAGATGTGCGGCCCCACGGGAATCGGGGTCCTCTGGGCCCGGCGGGAGCTCCTGGAGAAGATGAGCCCATACCAGGGCGGTGGGGAGATGATCAGCGTCGTGGAACGGGACCACAGCACCTGGGCCGCCGTTCCCCACAAGTTCGAGGCCGGAACCCCCAACATCGCCGGGGCCGTGGGGGCCGCCGCCGCCGTGGACTTCATGGAAGAGGTGGGCTACGACCCCATTCGGGAGCACGAGGCCGGGATTTTGGCCTACGCCCTGGAACGTATGGGGGAGATCCCGGAGCTCACGGTGTTCGGGCCCGAGGAGCTGGCGGAACGCTCCGGCGCCATTTCCTTCGCCCTGGGCGACGCCCACCCTCACGACATCGCCACCATCCTGGACTCCGAGGGCGTCGCCATCCGGGCCGGCCACCACTGCGCCCAGCTCGTCATGAAGCACTTCGGCGTGGCGGCCACCACCCGGGCCTCCTTCGGCCTCTACAACACCACCGACGACGTGGACCGTCTGGCCGAAGGCCTTCAGGTGGTGGAGAGAATCTTCGGAGCCGCGCCGTAGAAAGAATCAGGACTCCGAACCCATGAGCGCCAGCGTACCGGCCAGCATCCAGACTCGCCCCCCCAAGGCACGGATCGAACCATGTCGGACCTGAACCTGAACTCCCTGTACCAGCAGCTCATCCTGGATCACTACCGCAAGCCCCGGAACAAGGGGGAGATGGAAGACAGCACGGTGGAGATCCACATGGCCAACCCGGTCTGCGGCGACGAGATCAAGCTCCAGCTCAGGATCGAGGACGACCGCATCGTGGAGGCCAAGCACGTGGGGCAGGGATGCTCCATCTCCCAGGCCGCCGTAAGCATGATGACCAACCTCATCAAGGACAGGGAGCTCTCCGAGGCCGAAGGGCTGGCCGAGCGCTTCACCGAGATGATGCACGGCGACGAGGAAGCCGCCAAGGACCGGTCCATGGGCGACCTCCGGGCCCTCCAGGGCGTGGCCAAGTTCCCCGTGCGCATCAAGTGCGCGCTGCTGGCCTTCGATGCCCTTCAGGAGGCCATCAAGGAGACGAGGGGGGAGGGGTAGGGCGGGTTCCAGGAAATCTGCCTCCATCCCCCGGAGGGCCCGATACGGGTCGAACGACGGTAGCCAGGCAGCCATGTGGTCTTCCCGGTTCCCCTGGGAGCAAAGGGGAAGACACTGGATGACAGGATCGGAAGGAATCCCGGCAACAATTCCATATTGGGAGTAAAGAAATCGCTTGAATCGGACGATCCACGGCCAAAGGCCGAGGCTTTACGCCCGATTCATGGCTTCGCCAACGCGATTTCCAGAGCACCGAAACGGCAAAGCCGAAGGCACATTACCACCACCAGAGGTGGTGGGTTGTCACGTTGAACTCAAAATGGCATTAGCGATGCCATTTTGCCTGCAAGCTCATATCATCTCGCCGGTCAGGAGGCCGTCGTTGCCCTTTCCCGGGCATTGCGGTCACCGGGCGGCTCTCGTCTGGCCGTGGAGGTCGAGCACCTCTCTTACTGGGAAACCGTCACGCAACGGCTGAAGGATGGTGCGGCGGACGTGGCCATCGTCCAGGTCGACTTCCCCCCGGACGATGCGGCTCGATGTCCGTGCCTCCGGTCCCTGGAGATCCTCACAACGGTTGCCCCTTTCGGCGGCGTGATCCCCTATCTTTGCCCTCCCGGTGAGCTGATCCGCAAGGCTGCGGCGGTGGAGGTTGAGGGCCTGTGCAGCTTCGGCTTCCGATCCCCTCGCCACCTCGCGGTCCTTCTCGGGTACAGCGATCCCCGCACCCTCTCACGCCTCTACGAGGAGTGCACGGGAAAACCCCTGGGACAGCGCCTGAGGACCGCGAGGGAGAAACGCTTTGAGGCGGTGTCGGCCTCCCTGTCCGACCTCTCTGCTTGAGGGGTGCCTGCCTACCCCGTCAAGGCGATCCGACGCCCGGAAACTCCAGCCCCGCACCCGCCTCACCCGGACTTCCCCGAGATTCCTCCCCACCCACCGTCCGTGTCCCCACGCTGAGCTCAACGAATGCGGGCTCGTTCCGGTGAGTTCGCACATGAACGGTGTCGCTTCGGCGACTGCCGGTATGGGCCTGCACGATGAGCAGCCAGTCTGCCGGCACTTCACAGAAGAGGAAGTGCCCGGATGAGTCCGGAGCGGTTTCCATCCACATTCGATCGTCCTGAATATGGAGCCGTTCCCTCGTCAAATTGCCGGGTCTCGCCCTTGGAGCGCGGTGCCAGCCGGTGCTGGAGAGCCCATACCGATGCCATTCCACCGTCACCCGAGCATCGGAGGGAAGTGGACGGGCCCCATCAGCCTGCACCCGCCCGGTCAAGATGGCTGCTGGCAGCTCTCGATCGTCAGTTCTCCTCCCGGGACATCGAGACGCCAGGACATGGCCAAGGGAAGGTGCGTTGAGTTGGATCTCGGAGGTTCGGCCCGATCTGACATCCACCTCAACACTCCGAGCGAAGGTGCCCAGGGAATCAAGCCTCGGGTGGGAGAAGGTGGCGCGAAATACCCCTTCGGGGAGCCCTCCGAGTTCGAACCGGCCCGCAGAGTCCGAGTGGGTTGAATATGACGTACCCGACAGATACACCAGAGCGCCGACAAGGCCCTCTGAATTCGTGCTATCCCAAACCAAGCCAGACAGGATCCCTGGCTCGGCCCGGGAGACGACCCTCCCCCCGGCCTCCAGGATTTCGGTCACTCCGCCCCCTGCCTCCTTCAGAGACTTCAGGCGAATCCCGGAATCTCGGCCTCGCGCGAGGCTCAGGTCCTGAACCATTTCGGGCATGCGAATCCACCACTCCCGGACGATCCAGGCTCCGGTCGGCAGAGCTTCCAGCTCAAGATGCCCGCTTGCGAGGCCTGCCGCTTCTTCCCACGGGAGATGGGTGTATGTGAAATCGATCGATTCCAGTGCGGCGGATGCCCGGCGAATCCAGAAGGTCCCTGCAATATCGGGGCGACGTCCGGCGGAGACCGGCTCGAAGGCCAAACCGAGGAGCTCGGGGTCGGACCTATGACTTGTCAGCCGAAAGCAGTGTGAGTCCAGGAAACCGTCCGAAAGAAGCACGCTCGCATCCGGGGCATAGTAATCGTAGCCCCCATCGGGGGCCGGCCTCATGAATCCGTCGGTCTCAAGGTCTTCCCAGGGGAGACTGACGATGGGGTTCACCGTTATTCCCCCCGTTACCCGACGTCTTTCTCCGGCCACAACCAGTTCGTCCGGGTCCAGGTCCCGTTCGTAGGCCTCGACTCGAAACCTGTAAAGGCCCTCGCTCTCGGCCCACTCCTGGATTCTCAGCGCCTTCCTCGCCTCCCCCCACACTCGCGCCAGCGCCAATCCCTCTCCGGGGCGAAGAATACAACGTTGGTCTGCCTCAACCCTGATTCCTCGGAGGGGGATAGCCGAAACAGGGAGGGATAGCCTGATTGCCCGGGATTCCGCTTCTCGGATCTCCAACCCCTGCCTCAATCCAGTCTCTCGTCCAATCATCTCGGCCCGCACGGAGAATACGCCGGGTTGCTGGACCCCGAGTCTGAGGAGGCCATCCTCGTTGGTGAGTCCGCTCCGCAATCCCACGCCATCCTCATTCAAAACCGTCACGAAAGCGCCTGAAATCGGTCGAGTTGTTTCAGCTTCGACGACTTCAACCAGGATGGACTGGGCCTGGGTGCGATCCTCGGGAAAGGCGAAGACACCCAGGATCACGAAGGCAATGAGGCGGAATCCAGACACAACACCTCCTGCATTGAATGGGGGTCCAGGGTCCACTCATGAGCGTAATATACACTTGTTTCGGAGCAGGGAGCCCGAGTCCCCGATCCCCCCGTGGGCAAAGGCACACTGGCGAACGC
>CAYXGM010000136.1:0-3926 GCA_964464555.1 uncultured Gemmatimonadaceae bacterium
CTTCAGGGTGCTGCCCCGGGTGGGGATCCGGGCGTAGGGGCGGGTGGCCGCCTCCGGATCAGAGGGCGGTGACGCCGGCTCCCGCCGAGGGCTCGGCCACGAAGAGGACGCTCTCCAGGGGCGCCTCGAGTTCTCTTCCACGGTAATACCTTTCCCCCAGGGCAGAGAGCACCCGGTCGGCGTGCCCGGGGCCGGCCAGGGCCACGGTGCATCCCCCGAATCCGGCCCCGGTGAGGCGGGCTCCCGCGGCGCCGGCCTCCCAGGCCAGCTCCACCAGCCGGTCCAGCTCCGGGGAGCTGACCTCGTAGTCCACCCTGAGACTCTCGTGGGAGGCGTCCATTAGGATGCCGAAGGTGAGGAGATCCCCCCGGCGCATGGCCTCCTCCGCCTCGTAGACCCGGACGGCCTCCGTCACCACGTGCCGGAAGCGCATGAGGTGCGTGCCCTGCAGGTGGGCTTCGGCCATCTCCAGGAGCTCCCGGACCGGAGCCCGGGTGATGAGCTCGGCGTAGGTCAGCGCCCCGGCCCCGGTCCAGCCGGTGGCGGCTGCGGCCTCCCGGATCAGCGCCAGGGCCTCCCGGCACTCGCGGTTCCGGGCATTGTAGGCCTCCTGGGCCGCTCCGGACTTTTCGGCCCGGACCAGGGTGTGCGCCACGATGAAGCGCCAGTCGGGGGGGACGGGGCTCTCGTAGGTCCGGAGAGGCTCGAACTCCAGGCGGCTGGCGTGGCCCGCCCGGGCACCCAGGGAGATGGCCTGGTCCATCCCCCCGCCCCGGGTTCCGGTGTAGCGCTCGGCCCGGGCCATCTCGTCGGCCAGCTCCAGGGTGGGTATGGATAGCTCGTTGGCCGCCAGGAGGGCCCGGCCCACGGCGATGACCAGGGCCGAGGAGGAGGAGAGCCCCGAGGCCACCGGGAGGGTCGAGCTCACCAGCCCGTCGAACCCACTCAGATCTCCCAATCGGCGGGACAGGGCCTGGCAGGGGGCCTTCACGTAGTTCCCCCAATCCCCCGCCTCTCCCGGGGGGATCTCCTCGGTCAGCTCGAAGGTCCGGGGCCTGAACTCCGGGTCGGCGTTCACCACCCGGACGGTCCCGTCGCCTCGGGGCCGGAAGAGGATGCGGACCTCACGGTCCAGGGCCATGGGGAAGACGGGGAGCCCGTTGTAGTCCGTGTGCTCCCCGATGAGGTTCACCCGCCCCGGTGCCCGGGACAGGTGGGTGGGGGCCCGGCCGTCGAAGGCGTCGCGAAAGGCTCTGGACGGTTCGGGGAGGCCGTGGTCCTCCCAGCTCGATCCCATTGGCGCTCCCGGGGGTCACCCCCCGTTCTTTCGGTCGAAGTCATGGACCCGCATTCCACCGGAGGATTCCGGGGCGGCCCCGTGCGGCGGTGCGGTCGTGTGGTGCGGCAGCACGGCGCGGCGGGCGCGGCGGTACGGTGATTGCCCCCGGAGCCGCCGGACCCTACCCTCCACCGGTGCTCGTCACCGGTTCCGAATCCCAGGAAGGTAGATCATGAGGATGCTCTTCCCCAAGTGCCGCCGGTCGTTCTTCATTCTCCCTCTCGTGGCCGCACTCCTCGGCATGGGGTCCGCCACCGTGTCGGCGCAGGAGGCCGAGACAGTTCCCGAGGCCACCAACCAGGAGCTGCGGCTTCTTCCCTCCGAGCCCGTGGTCTCGCAGCACACGGCCACCATCCGGGGCGAGACCGTGCGCTACACGGCCGAAGCGGGCACCCTCCCCATCCGGGAGGAGGGGAGGACGACGGCCCGGATGTTCTACATCGCCTACACCCGGGACAACGTTTCCGCTGAAACGTCCCGGCCCATCCTCTTCTCCTTCAACGGCGGGCCCGGGACGGCCTCGGTGTGGATGCACATGGGCTACACAGGCCCCAGGCGGGTCAGCTACGACGAGGAGGGCTTCCAGCTCCGGCCCCCCGTGGGTCTGGAGGACAACCCCCACTCCATCCTGGACGTGGCGGACATCGTCTACATCGATCCCATCGCCACCGGCTTCAGCCGCATGATGCCCGGCGAGGATCCCCACATGTACCACGGGACCCTCAGCGACATCGAAAGCGTGGGAGAGTTCATCCGCCTCTTCATCCTTCGCAAGAACCGGTGGATGTCGCCCAAATTCCTCATCGGGGAGAGCTACGGGACCACCAGGGCTTCGGGGCTGGCGGGCCACCTGGCCGACGCCCACCAGATCTACCTGAACGGGGTGATTCTGGTGTCCATGACCGGCCTGGACGTGGAGACGGGGCCCGACGTGGGCTACGCCACCTTCCTCCCCCAGCTCACGGCCACGGCCTGGTACCACGGCCAGCTCCCCGGGGATCTCCAGTCCCGGCCTCTCCGGTCCGTCCTGGACGAGGTGGAGGCCTTCGCCCTGGACTCCTACCTCCCGGCGCTGGTGCGGGGGCACGCCCTCACCGACGGGGAGATGCGTGAGATGGCTCGGCGGGTGGCCGGCTACACGGGGCTCAGCCCGGAGTACGTCCTCAGCGCCAACCTCCGCGTCAGCAGCCGCCGCTTCTGGAGAGAACTCCTCCGGGACCAGCGCCTCACCGTGGGGCGCCTGGATGCCCGGTACCTGGGCGTGGACTACGATGCCGCCGGCGAGCGCCCCGAATACGACCCTGCCATGGCCGACTGGGACGGCCCCTTCGGGAACGCCGTGAACCTGTACCTGCGCCAGGAGCTGGGCTACGACCCGGACCTGAAGTACAACGTCTGGGGGCCCGTGCGCCCCTGGAACCGGGACGACGGGGCCGACGTGGGAGAGATGCTCCGGAGTGCCATGCAGGCCAACCCCTACATGCGCGTCCTCATCCAGGGCGGGTACTTCGATGCGGCCACGGACTACTTCACCGCCCGGTACACCATCTCCCACATCCAGCCCGGAGGAGAGTTCCGGGACCGCTTCCGCTTTGCCTGGTACGAGAGCGGGCACATGATGTACCTCAGGCAGGAGGACCTGGAGGGAGCGAACCAGGACCTGCGGGAGTTCATACAGTGGTGCCTGGAGGCGGATGCGGGTTATCCCAGGGAGGTGCGCTGAGGGTATCCGGGACGCGGACCTTCATTGTATTCCGTCCTTCATGATAGTATCATCGGCCATGACGTATGATACCATTCCCCGGAAAGAGCGGCCGGAGGACCTTCCCTCGGGCCGGTTCCTGCTCCGCATTGATCCCGGCCTTCACGGCGCCCTGAGGGTGGCTGCGGAGGAGGCCGGCCTCTCCCTGAACGAGTACTGCGCCCGGAAGCTGGCCGGCGGGGGGGTGGGGGTGGGCGATCCGGGCTGGCAGGCGGTGGAACGGGCCACCGCCGTGGCGGGTGACTCGTTGGTGGGCGTGGTGGTCTACGGCTCGTGGGCCCGGGGCGAGCCCATGGAAAGCTCGGACGTGGATGTCCTGGTGGTGCTGGATTCCTCGACACCCATCACCCGGGGGCTCTACAGGCGGTGGGACGAGGAGCCGGTGCGTTGGGAAGGCAGGAGGGTCGAGCCCCACTTCGTCCATCTTCCTTCCCCGGGCCGGGACCCGTCGGGGACCTGGGTGGAGGTGTCCATGGACGGCATCGTCCTCATGGACCGCAACCTCACCGTGTCCCGGCGTCTGGTGGAGTTCAGAAGGATGATCCTGGACGGGTCCATGGAGCGGAGGGAGATCCACGGGCAACCCTATTGGGTGAGGGAGGGATAAGGGTGCACAACACCGACCTGGCCCGGGACTACATCCGGCGAGCCGGCGTCCGCTTGCGGGCCGTGGATGTTCTCTTCGAGGCCGGGAGCTGGGCCGACGTGGTCCGGGAATCCCAGGAGATCGTCGAGCTTACCCTCAAGGCCCTGCTCCGGAGCGTGGGCATCGATCCCCCGAGGATCCACGACGTCTCCGATGTCCTGGAGGCGGAGGCCCATCGC
>CAYXGM010000137.1:0-3426 GCA_964464555.1 uncultured Gemmatimonadaceae bacterium
TCCTCTACTTGTTCGGCCGCGATGCCATTCTCGAGGAGATCCACTTCTTCACCGCGCTTCCCTTCCATCGTCATCGCTATGACCCCGGGGTCGTGCAACGGCACGAGAGGCATCTCCAAGCCCTCAAGGCCTCCGGCGTCCGACTCCACATCGCTGACTTCAAGCGAAAAAGCCTCACCTGCCCCCACTGTGGGGAGGAAATCAACCGCTACGAAGAAAAGGAGACCGACGTCGCCCTGGGGGTGAAGGCCATGGAACTGCTTCACCTTCAGACCTGCGACACCCTCGTCATCGTCTCCGGGGACACCGACTTCGCTCCAGCCATGCGCGCGGCGAAGCGCCTCTTCCCGGCTGTGCAGGTATGCGTCGCCTTTCCTCATGCGCGGTTCAATGCCGAACTCCAGCAAATTGCCGACTTCTCGTTCCGAATCCGGGCGGCCCGGTACACGGAGCATCAATTCCCCGACCCCGTCCAGCTTTCGGACGGCCGGGTCATTCCGAGGCCGAAGGACTGGTGAGTGGAGACGGCGTTGGTCGTCCCTGGCGTCCGACGCGTAGGATGGGTTCCAGAGGGTGACGAGGTGTCTCGCTTCGCTCATCCCTTCTTCTCCTCCTGTCCAGGCGTGACCACCCCCCTCACCCACCCCCTCACCTCCTCCGGCTCAAGGACCACGGCGTCGGGCCCGTACTGGAGGACGTGCCGGACGATCCAGTGGGGATCGGCCACCCGGTGGGTGACGGTGAAGCCCTTGTCTTCGTCCCACTCCCCCTCCTCCCGCTCGGCGATCCAGCGGGCCACCCGGGGGCTGTAGCGCACCCGTACCTCCGTCTCCTCGTCGGCCCGATAGACCCGGCCCCCCTGCACGTGCTCCTCAGGACGAAACGACTCGGGGACCTGGAAGGGCGCACCGGTAGGGACGGCCCCGAGGATCCGGTCCACCCGAAAGGTGCGGACCCCCTCTGACACTTCGCACCAGGCGATCAGGTACCACTGCCCCTCGGCGTGGGCCATGGCGTAGGGATGGATGGTCCGGTCCAGGGGCTCCTTGTCCCCGGGCTTCAGGTACTGGATGCGGACGGAGGTCTTCTCCCGGCACGCTTCGGTGACGGTGTGGCGGATGCCGGCGGGCCCGGGCCTCAGGTCCGCCGCCTCCATCTCCCGGGCCAGCTCCCGGGCTCCGGCCCGGGCCAGGGCGGATTGCAGACGGCCCAGGAGGGGCGGCGCGTCGTCTTCGGTGGCCCGGGCGCCCCTCAACGCCAGCTCCAGGCAGACGGCTTCGGGGAGGGAGAACGCCACGGGCCTCCGGAACTCCCCCGTGGTCCAGACGGCCACCCGGTCCCCGGAGAGCTCGATCTGCAGCTCCGAGCCCGACTCGGCAGGATGATAGTAGCTCCGGCCCGTGAGGTCGGTGACGTCGTCGTCCACGGTCTCGGGGCTCACACCCAGGTGTCCGGCCAACTCGTCCAGGGTGGCTCCTCCCTCCCGGGCCGCCCGGGGCAGGATGTAGAGGATGCGCTCGAGCTGGTGGGCGGCGGTGGCGGGGTCAGGCATGGGGGGGCTCCTTCCATGCCCACAAAATCTGGATCTTGCAGGAGTGTATCCGAAGGGATACATTATGAGCACCGTCGAGGTGCGGGAAAGCGATGAGTATGCTCGGTGGTTCGCCCGGCTCCGGGACCGACGGGCGAGGGCTAAAATCCTCACCCGGATCAGGCGACTGTCTCTCGGGAATCCCGGAGACGTTACCCCTGTTGGCAGGGGCGTCCTGGAGATGCGAATCCATTATGGCCCCGGCTACAGGGTGTACTTCATCTGGCAGAATAGGGCAGTGGTCATCCTGTTGGCCGGAGGAGATAAGAGCACGCAGCGGCAGGACATTGAGCGTGCTCGACAACTGGCTGCAACTGTGTAGGGGAGACGGATGCCGAAGACGAGAACCCGTCCCTGGGACGCAGCGGAGCATCTCCGTACCCAGGAAGACATGGTGGCCTATCTGGAGGCTGCTTTCGAGGAGGGGGATGTCTCTTTGATTGCGGCGGCCCTGGGAGACATCGCTCGGGCCAAGGGCATGACCGATGTCGCCCGGGAAGCCGGGCTGGGGCGGGAGAGCCTCTACAAGGCACTCTCCCCCGACGGCAACCCCGAACTCAGGACGATCATGAGGGTCATGGAGGCCCTGGGTCTGAGGCTTGGGGCCAAGGCTGGATAGCCGGTCGTTACCCATACAGCGCCGCCACCTCTCGGGCCATGTTCCTCAGCCCCTCCCTCAGCTCCGGGGGCGATTCGATCCCGGCCTCCCCCTCCAGCGACAGGATCCAGCGGAGGAAGGCGTGGGGCTGGCGCACCTGGAACTCCCGCACGGCGCCGCCCTCGTCGTCCTCCTCCACCAGCGTGCCGTAGCCGTTCCGCTCCGCCCACAGGGAGGTGGGAAAGCGGAAGCGGGCCCGGGCCGTGACGGTCTCGTCGGCCTCGCCCAGCTCCCAGGCCTCCCGGCCCCGGTAGCGCTCCAGGACGTCCGCCGGGGGCGCCTCGTAGTCCGGGGTGTTGGGCCTGGCCCGGTTCACCGCTACGTCCTCCATCCGGTCCACCCGGAAGATCCGCTCCGCCTCCTTGTTCGTGTCCCGGCCCACCAGGTACCAGCGGGAGTGCTGAAAGAGGAGGCCGTAGGGCAGGACCCGCCGCTCCGTGGTCCGGTCCCGGTGGATGCCGTAGTAGGTGAAGGTGACCTCCTTGCGCTTGCGGAGCGCCCGGCTGAGGAGGCGGGTGTGCTCGGTGGCCTCTGCCGCTCCAGGAGGCTCGGCGAAGAGGATGCGGGCGTCATCGAAGGAAGCGCCGCCGCCCCCCCCGCCTGCCGAATCCAGGTCGAAGGTGATCTTGCGGAGGGCGCTCCGGGCGGCACCGGCCAGGGGGAAGGCCGGGAGGTCGGCCAGCGCCCTCAGGCCGTGGACGGCCCGGGCGGCTTCGGAGCGGGGCACGTCGATGGTGCCGGAGGGGGAGGGGGTGCCGGCTGGTGTCGCAAACCCCGCGGGACCCGGCGGATCTGCGACACCGCCGGCTCGTTCGCCATCCTCTTCCTCCAACAGCCGCAGGTACGGCAGGTAGAAGTCCCGCCGCCGGATGCGGTAGCCCTCGGCGGGCTCGGCCAGGACTCCGACCCGGTAGGGGACGGTCTCCATGGGGATGCCCAGCTCCCTCAGCTCGTCCTTGTCCCGCTCGAACTTCCGCCGGACGCTCTCCCGGGCCTTCCGGTCCCCCCCGGACCACTCCCGCGCGTAGGCCGGGAGCTTCTCCATGAGCTCCTCCACCGAGACCGGGAGGTGCCGGGCCACCAGGTAGGCGATGAGGTCCAGCCAGCGTTGGGTTTTCGTGATGCGCTCGGGCACCGGGACATCCCTTCGATGCGGAGGTGCGGGATTGCGGGCGGC
>CAYXGM010000138.1:0-3197 GCA_964464555.1 uncultured Gemmatimonadaceae bacterium
GAAGGCCCTCGAGGATCAGCTACGTCAGGCCCAGAAGATGGAGGCGGTGGGCCAGTTCACCGGGGGCATCGCCCACGACTTCAACAACGTCCTGTCGGTGATTCTCCTGAACGCCGAGCTCCTGAAATTCGCTGTTGACGCCGGGGATGCCATCGACGTCGCCGACCTGGAGGCCGTCTATGACGCCGCCATGCGTGCCACATCCGTCACGAGTAAGCTCCTGGGCTTCAGCCGCCAGGCGGAGCTTCTCATCGAGCCCTGTGAGTTGGGCCGGGTTGTGGGGAACATGTCGTCCATTCTCAGGACGGCCCTCCCCGAGACCATCGCCCTGGGGCTGGACATCCATGAGAAGGAGGCCCGGGTCATGGCCGACCGGGGGTCGGTGGAGCAGATCCTCCTGAACCTGGTGGGCAACGCCCGTGATGCCATGCCCGACGGAGGCCGGCTCGAGGTGGCGGTGTACGGGACCGAGCTGGATGAGGAGTACGCCGGGAAACACGCCGAGGTGAGCGCCGGCCCGTACCTCTGCCTCGAGGTCTCGGACACGGGCGTGGGCATGGACGCGGAGACGCAGAAGCGCGTGTTCGAGCCCTTTTTCACGACGAAGACGCCGGATTCGGGCACGGGCCTGGGGATGTCCATGGTGTACGGCCTCATGCAGCAGCAGGGGGGGCACGTGAACCTCTACAGCCAGGTAGGGAAGGGGACGACCGTTCGCCTCTACTTTCCCCTCCATGAGGTCGAGGACGCCCCTTCACCGGAGGAATCGGACGCCTCCGAGACCACCGACAGGCCCGCCACCCTCCTCCTGGTGGAGGACGAGGATAACCTCCGTAGGGCGACGAAACGTGCCCTGGAGAAGAGGGGGTACACCGTGTTCGAAGCCCCCGACGGGGAGGAGGCCCTGGAGATCATTCGGGAACGAAAGGGAGAGATCGACCTGGTCCTCTCGGACCTGGTCCTCCCCCGCATGGGAGGCAGAGAGCTCATGCGGACGGTCAGGGCCGATGTCGGGCCCATGTCCTTCATCCTCACCAGCGGCTACTCCGGGGAGGAGGCAACCGCCCGGGGGCTCACGGACGACACCGTTCCGTTCCTCCGCAAGCCGTGGGTCCTGATGGACCTCCTCTCCATGATCCGGCAGACGCTCGATTCCGGGCTCGAAGAAGAGGAGAAGGCCCATGGCTAGGATCCTGGTCATCGACGACGAGAAGGAGATTCCCAGGGCCCTGAGGAAGATCCTGGAAGGAGAGGGGCACGCTGTCGAGGAGGCCACCGATGGCAAGACCGCTCTCCGGCGGTTCGCCGGCCGGCCCACGGACCTGGTGATTACGGACATCTACATGCCGGAAATGGACGGGATCGAGCTCATCCTCCGGCTCCGGGAGGCCTTTCCCGAGTCTCGTATCATCGCCATGTCGGGGGGGGGCTTCCTCTCCAAGGACCGCGTCCTGGGCGCGGCTTCCATGTTGGGTGCCGATGGCGTGCTTGAAAAGCCCTTTTCAGGGGAGGATGCTCTGGAGGTTGTGGCCCGGGTCCTCGACGAGTCATGACCGGCATGGCCACGTCACGGAGCTTCCCTCCGCAGGCCCTCCTCCTCTCCCTGTTGGCCATGGCTGTTCCCGTGGTGAGCGCCTTCAACGCGCCCTCCTGGATGGAAGGGGACGTGGAGATCCTCATGTGGCTATGGGCGCTGGTTCCCGCCTTCCTCCTCACCTATTACAAGGGATGGCGGGGCGTGTCTCTGGCCCTGGCCCTGGGGATGGCCGTCCTGGCGATGACGCAGGTCATGCTCCTGCTTCTCGGGGCTCCTTCGCCGAACTGGCGGCTCCTGCTCGGCGTCGTGGTTGCCTTCGTCGGTGTCTCCCTGGGACTCGGCTACTTCGCCGAGATCCTCTCCCGGGAGCGGGCCCGGGCAGAGGCCCAGGCCCTGGTGGATCCCCTCACCGGACTTCCCAACCGCCGGCACGTGGCCATCTTCCTCGATGCCGCCTTTTCGGCGGCGGCCCGGGGCACCCCCCTCTCGGTGGTCATGTTCGACCTGGACCACTTCAAGGCCTTCAACGACAACCACGGTCACCCGGCGGGAGACCAGATTCTGAGAGTTTTCGCCAAACTCCTGCAGGACTCCTCCCGTCGAATGGACCTCGCGGCCCGCTACGGGGGAGAGGAGTTTCTGTCCATCCTCCCCGAGTGCGACCTGGACGAGGCCAGGGGCTTCGCCCGGCGAATCCTGGAGGACATCCGCAGGACCGACCTCTCCTGGGGCCGGGTCACGGCCAGCGCCGGCATTGCCTCCTACCAGGAAGGAATGGGGACCCCGGATCTCCTCGTCGCAGCAGCGGATCAGGCCCTGTACCATGCCAAGGACGAGGGGCGGGACCGGGCGGTGACCTGGAAACCGCCGGCCGCCGTAGCGGAGGTGGAAGGGCGGGAACCTTCGGTACCGGCGGCCCGCCGCAGGACCCGGAGGCCGGCCATCTGGGTGGTGGACGACGACGAGGAGGTCGGCAACGGGGTGGGGCGCATCCTCGGGGAATTGGGCTACGACACCCGAATCTTCGTCAGTCCCCTGAAGGCCCTGGCCGAGCTGGAGGGCTCGGACCGGGACCCTGCCCTCCTCCTGGTGGACGTGGTCATGCCCGAGATGAATGGCCTGACGCTTGTGGAACGTGCCTCGAAGCTCTGCTCCGGTGTGCCCGTGATCTACATGTCGGGGTACATCCGGGGCGAGGTGAGCTGGCCCGGCGTCCCCGGGGCCAGGACGGCCTTTCTGCAGAAGCCCATGGATGTGGCGGAGCTGAGATCAGCAGTGGAGGAGGCGCTGGCCCCCTCTTCGGGCGCCGAGCTCCGGGCCCTGGCCGGGAGTCAGGACGGTGAAGGCGGCGGCCGGGAGAAAACCTCCCGGCCGTGACGGCCCGTGACCGTCCATGACCGGCGAGTTGCCGATCCGGTTCCTTGCCTGGCTTCCTCCGAGGTGCACCACCGGCGGAATCGCCCGGTCATCCGCTCCGGTCATCCGCTCGGTACCCCTGGCTCGGTGAGGGTGTTATCGTTGTTCCGGAATGGTTTCCGGACGATGCCCGGCCCCGGGTCCGTCCCTGGAACCGCCCCCGAGCCGGTAGCTCAGTTGGAAGAGCAACGGACTTTTAATCCGTAGGTCGTGGGTTCGAGCCCCACCCGGCTCACTTCAGGAA
>CAYXGM010000139.1:0-3169 GCA_964464555.1 uncultured Gemmatimonadaceae bacterium
GTTATGCGAGACCGCCGGGGTCAAGCGGGGGACTTTCTACCACCACTTTCCCTCCAAGGAGGACCTCCTGCTGGCGGTGGCGGAGGAGTGGATCGCGGAGGTGCAGCAGATTTTCGAGAGAGCTCTCCGGCCTGATGTGCCGCCGCCGGAGAGGATTCGGCGTCTCTTTCGCCTCACCCGGGACTTCAACGAATCGGTGAGGACTCGCACCGGGCGGGTGCAGGGGTGTCCCCTTCTTGTGCTGGCCTCGGACGTGGGCACCAGTGTGGAGCGGGTTCACAGGCGGATCGTGGATGCCTACGCTTCGCTCATCTCCATGGTGGAATCTGCCCTCCTCGTGGAAGGGGATGCCCATGGCCCTTCCCCGCCCGACGCGAGATTGGCGGCGGAGGCGATCATGGCGTACCATCAGGGAGTTACCCTTTTGGCCAGAGTGGCCAATGACCCCGAGGTGGTGACCGAGTTGGGTGAGGAGGCCTCGGGGCTGGTGTGGGGAAGGTCGCACACGGCGGGGATGCCCTGAAGAGGAGCGGCCGTTTTTTTGGGGTCCTCTTCTGAGACGACCGGTCGGTCGCATCATCCCCGGTCCTTCAGACGGCCGGAGCAGTCAATTCGACGGAGGGAGCAGTCAATGAAAGCGGCGCGGACCCCGAGAGAGCCTTCCGGCCCCGCTTCGGGCAGCGGCTCACGGCCCGGGGACGACAGCCACACGGCAGTTGCCGACGGTGCCGGCGGAAGCCCGGATTCACAGGCCGCCCTTCATGAGAGTGAGCGCCGGTACCGGGATCTCTTCAACAGCATCCGGGATGCCATCCTGGTGGCGGACACGGACCGCAGGATCATCGAGTGCAACCCGGCGTTCACCGATCTCTTCGGCTACCGCCTCCAGGAGATCCGAGGCCTGCCGACGAATGTGGTCTACGAGGATCTGGAGGAGTTCCAGGAGATGGGAAAAAAGATCCGGGGAGGGATGCATGGACGCGGATTCGTCCATACGGTCCGGTACCGGACCCGGTCCGGACGGGTGTTCCCCGGCGAAACCACCGTGTTCAACCTCACCACAGAGGAAGGAGACGTCCGGGGGTTCATCGGACAGATCCGGGATGTCTCGGAGAGCCATGAAACCGAGGAAGCCCTCCGGGAGAGCGAGGAGCGGCACCGGGCTCTCTACGAGAACGCACCCCTTCCCTACCAGTCTCTGGACGGAAGAGGCGTGATCCTGGATGTGAACCCCCAATGGCTGGCCACGCTGGGGTATGAGCGGGAAGAGGTCCTGGGCAGGAGCTTCACCGACTTCCTGGATCCTGAATCCGCGGAGCGATTCCCTTTCTGTTTCGACCGCCTCCTCCAGGATGGCGCCGTGGACGACCTCCAGTACCGAATGGTGGCGAAGGACGGGAGATCGATCCATGTCTCCTTCCGGGGGCGGGTGGCCCGAACCTCCGATGGTGGCGAAGAGCGCACGTACTGCACCTTCCATGACATTACCCGGCGGGAGGAGGCAGAGGGGGAGAGGAACCGGCTGATCTCGGCGGTGGAACAGTTCACCGACAGCGTGGTCATCACGGATCCGGCCGGAGACATCGTGTACGTGAATCCGGCCTTCACCCGGGTCACCGGCTATTGCAGGGAGGAGGTGCTGGGAAAGAACCCCAGGATCCTGAAAAGTGGGGTCCAGGACCGGGATTTCTACGAAGGGCTGTGGGCGACCATCACTTCGGGAGAGACCTGGACGGGCCGGATGGTGAATCGTCGAAAGGACGGCTCCACCTTCACCGAGGAATCCGTCATCACTCCGGTGAGGTCTCCGGAGGGAGCCATCACCCATTTCGTGGCGGTGAAGCGGGACATGACCGAACACCTCCGTCTGCAGGAGGAAAGGGCGGAGATCGAGGCCCGTTATCAGCAGAGCCAGAAGCTGGAAGCCATCGGCCAGTTGGCCGGAGGCGTGGCCCACGACCTGAACAACATGCTCTCTCCCATCCTCGGCTACGCGGAGATCCTCCTGCATGAACCCCGGGACCAGGCGGACCGTATGGGGGCGGCCAGGGAGATCCTGGAGGCGGGGGAGCGGGCCCGGGATCTGGTGGCTCAACTCCTGGCCTTCAGCCGCAGGCAACCGCTGGAGGTCAGGGTCGTTGACCTGAACACCGTGGTGAGGGAGTTCGGCTCCTTTCTACGGCGAACCATCCGGGAGGATGTGCGGGTAGAGTACGACCTGGCCTCCGAGCCCCTCCTCCTACGGGCCGATTCCCGACAACTGGAGCAGGTCGTTCTGAACCTCTCCGTGAATGCCCAGGACGCCCTGCCTGGAGGGGGAAACATCACCGTCAGGACCCGGGCCACCGTTCTGGACGAGGCACAGGCCGCCCATCACATCGGGGCAGAAGCCGGGAGGTACGCCCTTCTGATGGTTCGGGATTCGGGTCTGGGGATGGACCCGGATACCCGAAGACGGATCTTCGAGCCCTTCTTCACCACCAAGGAGCAGGGGAAGGGCACGGGCCTGGGGCTGGCCACGGTGTACGGGATCGTGCGGCAGCATGGCGGGGAGATCTCGGTGCAGAGTGTGGAAGGGGAGGGGACCACCATCGCCTGCTATTTCCCCCTCGTGGAGGATGCGCAGGCCTGCTCGGAAGATCCTGGAGACGTGGTGCAGAACGGGCACGGCGACGAGACCATCATGGTGGTAGAGGACGAGAGCCTGGTGCGGCGGATCGCCGTCAGGGCTCTTCGGCAGAGAGGGTTCAACGTTCTCCAGGCAGCGAACGCCCGGGAATGCCTTCAGGTCCTCGGAGAGCATTCCGGGCCCCTGCACCTACTCCTCACCGATGTGGTTCTCCCCGGGGTGAACGGGAAGGTCCTGGCCCGTGAGGTGCGGACCCTTTACCCGAACGTGAAGACCCTTTTCGTATCGGGATACGCCGGCGACGTGGTCACCCATCGGGGCGTCCTGGAGGAGGGAATCGAATACC
Organism: uncultured Gemmatimonadaceae bacterium; assembly: GCA_964464555.1. Lineage (GTDB taxonomy): Bacteria > Gemmatimonadota > Gemmatimonadetes > Longimicrobiales > Gaopeijiaceae > CAYXGM01. Next base: position 2,976 of record CAYXGM010000139.1, read on the forward strand.
TTTCCAAGCCCTTCACTCCCGGGGTCCTCCGGCACAAGGTTCGGACGTTGCTGGATGCGGCCATGGAGGAATGAAACCTGATCTGAGCGATTCTCTCACCGGAGCGCAATAGTGGCTCTGGCTGTGGGTGATCTTGGCCGCGAAGTCGATGACCTGCCGGCGAACCCGTGTGGCCTGGGCGGTGATGGGAACGA
>CAYXGM010000140.1:0-2926 GCA_964464555.1 uncultured Gemmatimonadaceae bacterium
TAGACCTGGAGCGGTCCTCGGACCCCCACCCGAGTACCAACAGCAGTCATCCAACTCTTACAGTTGTGGCTGCCTTCAGAATCATCTTTCCAACCTTCCCATACACCGGTTGTCAGCCATTCGTGGCCATGAAGACACTCCTCCGTCTCGCAGCTGGAGTCGCACGTGGGATCTACAGGTGAGAGAATCGGGATCTCGTTTGTGGCGGTTGTGGTGGGTTGTGGATTGACGGGCCCCCAAGCTGTGATGCAAAGGAATCCCGCGACAGCACCTCCAAAGGTGAGGCTCATCCATTTGTTGCCTCGATGGATCGAACACCTCGATTACCGAGTCCCACAGATCTGATAGCATCACAACCGATCCTGCGAAGTCGGGGTAGTTTCTCAATATCTCACACCAGTCGTATCCCACTCCTCAATGAGGTAGTCCCCGAGGCCCACAGACCAGACCGTCGATCCATCGGCACCCGCAGCAACCGGGCGCCAGAACCTGACAGGTTCTTGTGGTCGATAGTCTCAGAGCCCCCGACATGGGGTAGTCAGTTCTGCAACGCCGGCGGCTCCAATACGATCCGGAGGCGGGTTCCAGGGAAGGGGGTCTGATAGGGCTGCTGGTCATTAAGGAACTCGCACAGCTGGGCCAGGGCGCGATTGGACCGGGGGTTGGCCATTCCATAGAGGCGCACCGTGAGCGTTCCGGCTTCCATGTCGGGGAGGAGGTCGGCCGGGAGGTTGAAGACGTTCTCCAGGAAGCTTCGCGCCTCGTCCTGATGGTGGAAGCCGAGGGAGGGACCGGCCAGAGCGGCAAGCTCGGTTTCGGCCCGGTAGGCGGCCATCTTGATGACATCGGTGATGCGCTTGCGCTCCTGTTCGAGCTGGACGATGTCCTTCTCCTCCAAGAGCTGGCGAAGGGGCACCTCGCGGGGCAGCTCCCTGCGCTCGTCCTTCGCGGTCCGGATGGCGGACTCAAGCGCTGCGATTCGTTGCCGGAGCTCCTCCTTGCGTCAAGGTACCTCCACGGGCGGAGTGAAGCGCTCTTCGTCCCCCGGGCTGAAGCAAGGATTCCCTCCGCACCCATGGCGCACCGAGCCAATCGGCGGCTGAGCCCGTAGATTGGCCCTGGTTGAAAAAGCGCACGTCAACACCCAGGGAGTCCTCGTATGCGTACCGCCCGTCTTCCGCTACCCTCGGCCGTATCCGTTTTTCGTCGCCTTTTCGCGGCGCCCCTCGCCCTGGCCCTCCTCCTCGGCGTTGCTGGGCCGGTGGTGGGGCAGCGCTCCGACCCTCTGAACACCCCCCTGCCCGACGAGCTCATCCGGCTCTTCACCAACGAGATCAGCGGCCAGCTCGCCTTCGACAACATGGTGAAGCTGGCCGGGGCCCCCTGGCTCCGAACGGAGGCGGAGCTCAGCGGCGAAACCAACTTCTACGAGTCCGAGGAGATCTACCGCATGGCCCGGGCCTACGGCGTCGAGACCGTGCGCCTGGACCGCTACCCCGCCGAGGGCACCTTCGACTACCCTCTGGAGGGGGAGCTCCGGGTGGACGGGTGGCGCGTGGCCCGGATCCCCGCCGCCGCCGCCCTCATTGCCAGGGGCACGCAGTCCGGGGAGGTGGAGGGACCCCTGGTCTACATCCCCGAGATTCCCGAGGACCAGATGGACTGGTTCCTGGAGGCCATGGCCGAGAACCCGGGGGACTACCGGGGGGCCGTGGCCCTCATGTGGTCCCATCCCCGGGGGGAGCTCTTCCGGGCCCTGGACGAGGCGGGAGTCCGGGCCGTCATCAGCTTCAGCTCACGGGAGCGTTACTTCGACCCGGACCAGGTGGTGTACGCCAGGGGGAGCTACGGTCAGGGCACGAACCTGACCATGGGGTTCACCGTCTCGTGGCGGCAGTGGTCCGAGATGCTGGAGGACCTGCAGCGGGGGATGGAGCTCCCGGTCCGGGCCCGGGCCGTCATGGGCAGCTATCCCGACCGCTACGAGACCGTCTACGCCTGGATCCCCGGCACCGAGCCCGAGGAAAAGGGAGTGGTCTTCACGGCGCACCTCTTCGAGGGCTACACCAAGCGAGGGGCCAACGACAACATGGGGGGACCGGCCATCCAGCTCGAGATCCTCCGGGCCCTTCACCACCTCATCGAGAGTGGACAGTTGGAACGCCCGCGGCGGACCATCCACTTCATCTGGCCCCAGGAGATCAGCGGGACCTACGAGTTCCTGCGCCGGGACCCGGCCCTGACGGAAAGACTCGCCATCAACATCAACATGGACATGGTGAGCGAGGGTCTCAGGAACGCCAATAGCTGGTTCACCATGAGCGAGACCCCGCCCCATCTGGCCTCCTTCTACGACGGGCTGGCCTGGTCCATCCTGAACTACGTATGGCGCACCAACGACATCGTCTACCTCCCGGGGGTGCCCCGGGGCCGGCCCGGGGGCCAGTACTTCCCTCTCCCCATGTGGGAGAAGAACGGCTCACGGGACGCCTTCCGCTTTTTCATCCACGAGGCCACCGGCGGAAGCGACCACATCGTCTTCAACAACCCCTCCATCGGGGTACCGGGCATCGAGTTCTTCACCTGGCCCGACCAGTGGTACCACGCCGACACCGACACGCCGGACAAGGGGGACCCCACCGAGATGCGACGGGTGGCCTTCATCGGGGCCGCCACGGCCTGGGTCTCGGCCGACCTCCGGGACGAATGGGTGCCGGACCTCCTGGACGTGGTCAGTGACTTCGGCTACAACCGGGTGGCGGAGCGGGGCATCACCGAAGCGTGGGAAATCCTGGACGAGGCCTCGGGGCGGGGAGGCGACCCGGAAGCAGCGGTGGATTCCCGGGTTGCCGTGGGCCTCGCCGGAGCCAAGCTGGATGCGGCGGTGGCCCGCGAACGGGACGCCCTGGCCTCCATCCACGAGATC
>CAYXGM010000141.1:0-2771 GCA_964464555.1 uncultured Gemmatimonadaceae bacterium
AAGCCTTTCCGGTTCTTTTTGATACCTATGCGCGTAGCCTCACGCTTGGTTGAGGCCTAGGTTGTGACCCGTTCCCAGACTCATTTTGCCATGAGGGAGGATTCCACCGAGCCAAGAGGCATCTGGCCGAGATCCAGACCGGGTGACGGATTACCCATCGGGTCGGATCCGTCGGGTGTCTACTCGGTGTCTACAAACCCCGCCAAACCCCGACATCCCTGCTTCCCGACACCCGGGATCCACCGCCTAAACTCCCGAAATCCCAACAACTTGCCGGGATCGGGCGGTTGCTGCGCACGCCTGATAAGCGTGAGGTCGGTAGTTCGAGTCTACCCAGGCCCATTTCAGAACGCGTTGCCCTCCGGGAGTTTACGAGGCTCCCTCCAGGCGACGCGTTGTGTATTTGGGGGTGAGGTCTCTACAGGAGGTGTCTACTGGGCACGCGCCGCGTCGATGGCCTCGATGAACGCCCGGGCCTCCCGCACCGCTTCCTCCAGCGTCTTCTCCTCAAGCTCCAGACCTGCGGCAAGCTCCGCATAGAGCTCCTCCCAGAACGCCGGGGGCTCGAAGGCGGGCGGCCAGCCATGGGTCCCGCGAAACGCGAACACCTCCACGCATGCCGCCCGGACGGCGGGCAGATCCTCCACCAGGCCGCGGACCAACAGAACGTCGGCCAGGTCCCGGAATCGCTCGTTTGAGGCATCGTCCTGGGCCGCCGGCTGCGTCATCCCGTGGATCTTCTGGGCGATGTGGTAGCGGAGGGAGAGGCACGGCAAGGCGGAGGGCGTGGACAGCCCGAAGGGCTCGAGCTCCAGGGCGTCCACCAGCTCGACTTCCGTGACTCCCCCCTCCTGCTTGGATAGATCAACCTGGACCGTGCTCCAGCTCCGCCCCCGGTAGTCCATGGCCACCTCTACCCGGACAGCCTTGTTGGGCATCACGTATGGTTCCCCCTTCACCCTGAAGCTGAAGTCCTGGTAGTCGTCTTTGAGTGCCTCCCTGAGAACGGCTGCCAGATCGTCTTCATCGGCTCCGTCGATCACCAGGTCGATGTCCTTGGTGGCCCTTGCCCGTTCCGGTAAACGCATCTCGAGGGCCACCGCACCCTTGATGGTGAACCGGGCACCGGCGGAGGAGCTGCTCACTTCTTCCAACCGCCCACCAATGACCATGTAAGAGATCCAATCCCGGACTCGTTTGGGCGCCAGCCCCCGGTCCCTGGCGTGGGCGTCCACCCACGTGGAGAGCACCCGGGCCGAATGGGGAGGTTTCCTTGATTCGCTCACGGGAGGGTCCGCCTTTCCAGCACCCGGGCCTCTTCCGACCTCAGGTACCCCAACCGCCTCCCATCCTCGATGGCTTGCCTGAGGAGTGCGGGGCCCAGATGGGCCCGGAAGCAGTCTTCGATTGTGCGGCGGACTGTGGTTGTGGGAATCCCCTCCTCCGATCCTATCTCCTCGTCCGATAGATCGGCGTGGTGGATCGAGAGGTATCCCGGGATCTTGCGGCGCACCCGGAAGTTCTTGGGCAGGGTGATGTGTACCTTTGCCGGATTGACGTCCGAGATGTCCCGGATGGCCAAAGCCGATTGGTGGGAGATCACCCCCACGGGACCCGCCGGCCAGAGGCATGCCTCCATGTACTGGCCGAGCGGAGAGAGGGGGAACGTGGGGACGCGGTAGACGCCCCAGCTCACACGCTCCAGAGCACCCCGCTTCGCCATCTTCCTCAGCGTGTCACGGCTGATCCCCAACTCCAGCGCCTGGGCAGTGGTGACGTATCCGTGCTGGTCCGCTGCCAGCTCGGTTGCTTTCTCGTATTCTCGGCCGGGCATGTCACTCGGTCTCCGGAAGAGGTCTTGGATAAATTAGGACCAAACGTCCGGTTTTGTCCATACCCGAAGTATGCATGGCTTCAGCACCGAGCGCCGCCCCGCGGGACCTGAAACATCCTGCGGAAGGCGGCGCACGCACCCATCCCACATGGGGATGCCGTATTGTCCGGTATCTCCTGGCTTAGCCTTCCGAACCTTCTCCGTCCCCGTTCCCGCCGGCGGGGCGCCGTGTGTACGGCGCCCGCCGGCTCTCAAGGGCGTCCACCATTGCTTGCTCGTCTTCCTTCAGGTAGCACTTCAGCAGGGTCTGCGTGTCCTTCCATCCCCCGAGGGAGGCCAGGTCCTTCAGGGGCACATGTCGGAGGTCGTTGGCGAACTTCCGCCTCAGGGAGTGCCACCCGAGGTGGGGGACACACCCGAGTCCGGCTTTCTCCTGGGCCAGGTCCCACCAGTCTCGCATGATGTTCCGGGAACAGGGCCGGCTGGGATCAGAGGGGGAGGGAAGGACCCACCCGTCCTTTCCGTTCAGGCGGCGTGCTCCGGCGGCTGCCAAGGCCTGAACCGCCTCCCTGGTAAGGGGGGTGTGGTGCTCCCAGTCCACCTTATCCGTTTCCTCGCGTCAGCGTATCCAACCCCGCTCCGGGTCAATATCAGACCACTGCAGAGTGCGGATGGAGCCAATTCGGTGCCCGGTTTCGTGAGCAAGCACGAGGCCCACCGCGAACCGCCAGTCCATCTCACCGGAGGCTTCCAGGAGAGCCTTCGTCTGGGCTTCCGAGAGACTCGGCCTCTCCGGGTTCTTTTCCCGGGGCCAATCCCGGCTCGTCACGAACTGGCGCAGCGGGTTGTGGGCGAGGAGAACGGTCCCGTCGTGGTCCCCGTTCTTCGTGGCCCAGTTCAGGACGGCCCAGAGAAACCTCAGGTCATACTCGATCTG
>CAYXGM010000142.1:0-2718 GCA_964464555.1 uncultured Gemmatimonadaceae bacterium
GACCATAGCATAAATAACTTCGGGGGAGGGCGGGAGGTCCGGCTGCCGCCCGGAACCTCACTCGTACCGCAGCGCCTTCATGGGATCCACCCTGGAAGCCCGGAGGGCGGGCAGGAGACCGGCCCCCAGGGCCACGAGGGCCAGGAGGACCGCCGCACCCGTCAGGACCAGAGGATCGTGCCCCTCCAACTCGTAGAGGAGGGACCGGGCTCCCCGGCCCAGGGCCAGGGCTCCCAGGAGGCCTATCGCCCCCCCGATGAGGGTCATCTTCCCCACCTGCACCAGGACCATCCTCCGCACTCTGGCTCCACGAGCCCCCAGGGCCATGCGCAGGCCGATCTCCCGCGTGCGTTGGACCACCGAGTACGCAAGAACTCCGTAGAGGCCGACGGCCGCCAGGATCGTGGCCACGACGGCGAAGGCCATGGCCAGGAGGCTGATCATCCGGTCCAGGGAGACGTTGTCACGGACCTGGGCCTCCATGGTACGCAGCTCGTCCACGGGCAGGTTCGAATCCAACCTCTTCACCACCTCCGGAATGGAGCGCAGGATGGAGCCGGGGGCCGTCCGGGTCCTCAGGTAAAAGGTGAGAAATCCCAGGTCCTCGTCCTGCCGGTAGGGGGTGTAGAATACCGGCGGAGCCGCCTGTTTCACCTGGTTGTACCTGGCGTTCTGGACGACGCCCACGATCTGGATATCCAGATCTTCCGCATACCGGTCCATGGACATCCAGCGCCCCACCGCATCCCGGGGGTCCAGCCCGAACTTCTCGGCGAAGGCCTCGTTGATGATGCTGACCCGGGCCGCTCCCTTCCTGTCGGAGGCGTCGAACTCACGCCCTGCCATCAGAGGAATGCCCAGGGTACTGAAATAGTCTGGCCCAACCTCGTTGAAGCGGGAATTCGCGTCCACGTCGGGCCCGGATTCGAAGCCCTCCACGGCCACGTCATTGCCCCAGCTACTCCCGGCCAGGATGGGCACCATGGCACCGGAGACCTCGGCCACCCCCGGCAGTGCCGCCAGCTCCTCCTCCAACTCGACGAACAGGGCCATGGACTCCTCGGCTTCGTAGCCGTTCAGGGAGGGAGAAATCCTGAAGGTCACCAGGTTCTCCGTCTCCAGGCCCAGGTCGACCCGGCTCACGTTCATCAGGCTCTTGATGAAAAATCCCGCTCCTGCCAACAGCGCCATGGAAAGGGCGATCTGAGCCGTCACCAGGGAGGTGCGGAACCGGGCAGCGGAACGGGCGCCCGAGGGCTGCCCGGCCGTGGACTTGAGGACGGTGGCCAGATCCCTCCGGGTAGCATGCAGCGCCGGATAGAGCCCGAAGAGGACAGCGGTTCCCAGAGAGAGGACCCCGGCAAAGAGCACCATGGACGGCCGCAGGCTCAGAACCAACGTCCCCGTGTCGTCCGGGGGCATGATGGCCCCGATGAAATCCAGGGTCCAGGCTGCCACGAACAAGCTGGCCACCCCTCCCAGAAAGGCGAGGACAAAGGACTCGGTGAGGAGCTTCCCCAGAAGCTGGATGCGACTGGCTCCCAGAGAACCCCGGATGGCCATCTCCTGCCCCCTCTGGGCTCCCCGTGCCAGGAGGAGGTTTGCGATGTTCGCGCAGGCGATGAGGAGAACCACGCCCGTGATGGCGAAAAGAAGGAGAAGGGGCGTCCGGGCCTCCCGGTACATGTAGCTCTGCCCCTTGGGCCCCGGCTCCAGCTCCACCTCCTTGGAGCGGAACTGGGCGATGGTCTGCTCACTCATGTTCTCCTGCAGGGGAGCCTCCACGTCGTTGAGGACCCCCTGGTAGAGGGAGTTCAGCTCCGCCCGGGCCCGCTCCAGGGACACATCGGGAGACAGGCGACCGAAGACGTACAGCCAGTAGGTGCGCCGCCTGTCCAGCCAGTCCCAACTCGACCAGACCGTTCCCGCCATGGAAAGGGGAACGAACACATCAGGTTGGGTGCCCATGGTGGTCCCGCTGAAGCCCTCCGGAGCCACACCCACAATGGTCATGGGATGCCCGTTGATGATCAGGGTCCTGTTCAGGACCTCCGGGTCCGCACCCAACTCGCGCTCCCAGTAGGCATGGCTCAACACGGCCACGTAATGGCTGTCGCGGCTCTCGTCATGCTCGGGCCCCAGAAGACGGCCCAGGGCCGGCTGGAGTCCAAGCACCGGAAAGTAGGATCCGGATACCAGCAGTCCCTGTCCGCTCACCGTCGCCTCTTCGTAGGCCAGGTTCACACTAAAGAGGCGATGAGCCGCCAGGTCGGTGAAGCTCGCCTGCTCCCGCCGCAGATCCCGGAACATCTCGTAGCTGAAAACCGTTTCGCAGTCCCCGGCCTGGTTGCAGGACTGGCTACCGGGCTTGGGCCCGGGCGCCCCCAGGTTCACCAGCCTGTCGGGCTCCTCCACGGGGAGGGCGCTGAGAAGAATCTGGTCGTAGAGGGAGAAGATGGCGGCATTGGCTCCGATGCCCAGGGCCAGGGAAAGGACCGCCACTCCGGTGACGAAGGGGGTTTTAGCGAGAGTTCGAAAGGCGAGCTTGATCCCGTTCATCCAACCAACCTCCCCGGGACTGACCCACCCGGGTTCACGCTCGTGGCAATTGATCCGGCCCCGGACGGGCGCAGGTCATCCGGGGCCGCATGGGCGTACACTGTACTAGGACGGCAAAAAGGCCGGTGAGGTTGCAACAGAGGGATGAGAGGCCGCGGC
>CAYXGM010000143.1:0-2329 GCA_964464555.1 uncultured Gemmatimonadaceae bacterium
ATGTCCGACGTTGCGCCCAGGATCAACACATAGGCCATGATCAGAGCTCCAGCCGCTTGGATTGAAGAGACGCCAGGGCCCCTGTCGGATCCACCTGCCGGCGCACTTCCCTGAACCGGTGGGCCTCCCCATACCCCTCATCCAACATCTCCCGGCCCATGCGGGCATCCTTGGTGAGGTAGAGGCGACCGCCATGCCGGAGCACGAGGCGGTCCAGGTCCTGGCAGAGGGAGAAGGCCCGGGGAGAAGCCGGGAAGTCCAGGGCCAGCGTGTACCCCTCGAGGGGAAACGAAAGCATCTCCCGGCCCGCCTCCCGTTCCTTGCCCATGAGCTTCAACACAGCAAGAAACGACCCCAGGCCGCTGGCGGCGATGCGCTGCAGGATGGCAGCCACTCCGGCCTCGCTCTCGTTCAAAGGAAGCACGAACTGATATTGCAGGAACCCGCGGCACCCGTAGATCCGGTTCCAGTCCCCCACCCCGTCCAGGGGAAAGAAGAACGAGTTGTAGTCCACCAGGGACTCGCCCCGGCTCCACGCCTGCTTCCGGTAGTAGAGGGCATTGAAGGCCCGAATGCTGAGGGTGTTCAGCGTCCACGACGGAAGGAAGAAGGGAATGCGGAGGGTGGGCTTGCCCTTGACCTGGAGCGGCGCGGCGGCCGCGGCCCGGAGGGGAGCGGCGGCCCTGGCGCCCGTGAGCTCGCCGGGCTCAGCATGCTCTCCCCGAAACAGAATCGAGCGACCGAGCTTTCGGCCCCTGGCCTGGCAGTCGATCCAGGCAACGGAGTACGTCCATCCCGCCGACTCCTGAAAGAGTGCCATGGCTGCGTTCAGGTCCTCGGCCACCAGGGTCTCGTTCCTGATGAAGGCCGATTCGATGGGCTGAAGCCGGACCTTGGCCCTGAGGATGATGCCCGTGAGCCCCATCCCCCCGGCCGTGGCGGCAAAGAGCTCACCGTCGTCGGCAGGAGAGAGACGCCGGACGGAGCCATCCGGGGTCAGGCGTTGAACGACGCCGTCGGGCGTCAGGAGGTCCAGCCAGAGAACGTGCCGGCTGAAGGTGCCCCCCCGATGATGGTTCTTCCCGTGGATGTCCGAGGCGATGGCGCCCCCCACCGTGACGTGTTTCGTCCCCGGCACGACCGGAAGGAACCAGCCCTGCGGCACCAGGACGTCCAGGAGCTCCCCCAGGGAGATTCCGGCTTCGCAGGTCACGGTCCCTTCGTCCGTGTCCAGCTCCAGAATCCGGCGCGAGCCCCGCGTCCTCAGGACTCGGGAAGCCAGCGCGCTGTCCCCGTAGCATCGGCCCAGACCTCGAGGGATGAGGGAGGGAGAACCCGGCAGGTGAGCGGCGGCCTCCTCATCCGACGAAAAGCTCAGGACTTCGGCGTCGATGCGGGGGTAGTTGCCCCAGTTGGAGAGGCGTGGATCACCCATACATCAACCAGAGGCAGGTGCCCAGCCACCCCAGGAGCGTGAGCTGGAGGAATCGGTCCTGAAAGAGCACCTCCGTGGGGTTTCCGCTCCCCTCCTCCACCATGGTCACCTGGAGGTAGCGGAGGATGCCCAGGACCACGAAGAAAGTGGTGAGGTAGAAGCTCTCCGTTCCCAGCCGCTCACCGAGCCCCGGTCCCAGGGCGTAGGAGACGTAGGCCACGATGACCACCCCTCCCATGATCGTCATGGCGCTGTCCAGGAAGGCCAGGTTGTAGCCGTCGATGACCCTCCGGGCCTGGCTTCCCGTTTTGAGGAACAAGACCACGTCGTCCCGCCGCTTCGCCAGTGCCAGGAAGAGGGCCAACAGAAACGTCATCACGACGATCCAGGCCGACAGCGGGATCCCCGTCACGGCGCCACCCACCAACACCCGGAAGACGTAGCCCAGGGCCACGATGGCCACGTCCAGGATGGGGACGTGCTTCAGCCCCAGGCTATAGGCGACGTTCAAAACGGCATAGATGAGGAGGATCCAGAGCGCCTGGAGACTGGTGAGGGCCATGAAGGCCAGGCCCGCTGCCCCAAGAACGGCCAGGAGAGCGGTGGCGGCTTTCGTGGTCACCTCCCCCGAGGCCAGCGGCCGGCCCTTCTTGACAGGATGGAGCCGGTCCGCATCCACGTCGCGGATGTCGTTGAAGATGTAGACCGCCCAAGCGGTAAAGGTGAACGCCACGAAGGCCAGGGCGGCCCGGGCCAACAGCGACCCATCCGTCAACTCCAGCCCGAAAAAGAGGGGCAGGAAGATGAAGAGGTTCTTGGTGGCTTGGCGGGGGCGGAGGAGGGAGAGCATCAGAATACGATGAGGACCCGGCCTAAGGTCGCTTTTGTCCGCAT
>CAYXGM010000144.1:0-2119 GCA_964464555.1 uncultured Gemmatimonadaceae bacterium
AGGCGATGAGGGAATCACAGGTGACTTCGGCGGCCCGATCCCGCCCCCGCTGACACCCACCGAGACGCTGATCCAACCGCCCCGACTCCGCGAATATGCTTGCCCCCCGGTTAACCTGGTCAGTGTTGTGAAGCCGCCAGGCTCATGGCCGCCGAGAGCACGTTGAGGAGAACCTGCCGGGACCTCGGCCTTCAACCTCCCTGGACGCTCCTACACTGGAGCCGGGCGCTGGAGGCCCTCGCTCTCCTGTCTCTTGGCATAGGCAGCCGGAAGCGGATCGCCCACCTGGTGGATCTGGCCGATTCCTCGTCCCTCGTTCGCCTGGTGGAGGATCTAACCGGGCTTTCACTTCCGAAGGTCTGGGGCGGCCCCAACCCTGGAACGTGTCCTGGGTATCTTCGCGGCCCGGTTCAGCAGGGACGTGGGCTGATCTTACCCCGCGCCAGATCACCGTGGAGGTGGAGGAGATCCGGAAGGCGGGCCAGTTCAAGCACCCGCCGGGGACACTGGGAGGGGCGACGCCCGGCGTGCGGGTTTAATGGCGGGCTGTCACCTCGGAGAGTTGAAAACACAAAAAGCCCGGGCCTGAGGTGTCCAAAAATTGGGGTGCAGTTCCGTTCGTCGAACCGTCCGGCGCCCACGGTTCATGGCCGCCAAGGACACTGTGCGGTGCCCGCTTCGTTCTCCCACCGCCACTTAGGGCGCACCCCGGGTCCAGATGAGGATGACGCCGCAGGCCCGGCCGGTGCCGCTGTAGCGGGTGGGGACCTGTCCCGGCCCCTTGTAAACCTCGATGCCCGCGATCTGCTCGGGGGTGAGCCTCCGGTTCAGGCGCGCCGGTTCCCGCCCACCCTCGGCAACGGGTTGGTCATCGATCCAGACGGCGGGGAAACAGGTCATGGATGCCTGGGCGGTGAAGGTAGCACCCTGGGGCCGGCTGAGACTGATGAAGGCCGGTCGATCCCAATCCTCGGGTCGACTGCCGAATACGAACCGAACGCCCGTGAAGTTGTTGAAGAGGTCCGACACGTCGGCCACCGTGTGTCGCTCGATCTCCCCCTGGGCAAGGAACTGCCCGAACCCCAGCATCCGCCTCTCGTAGAACCCGGCCAGCTCCAGGCGCTGCACCTGGGGCTCCACCCGCACCTCGATGGGCTCCAGCTCGATGGGCTCGGTGGAGAGGGCGATCTCTACCTCCACCCGCTGATCGGGCCCGAGCTCCGCCGACTCCCACCGAGTGGCGTAACCCAAACGGCTGATCTCCATGGCGTGCTCGCCAGGAAGGAGTCGGGAGAAGATGAAGCGCCCCTCCCCGTCGGTCTCCAACGACCGGGCCAGGGTGGGAAGGTTCACCCGGGCCCCGTCCAGGGGGTCGCCGGAGGCCGCATCCACCACCCGTCCCGCCAGGACCGAGTGACCTCCGGTGCCGGAGCGGGCCTCGGGCGTGCCGGCCTCCACGGCCCCCACGGCCAGGAGCTCCACCAGCACCTCTCCGCTCTGCCGGAGCTGAACCACCCCGGCGGCCCCCTCATACCCCTCCTTCTCAAACTCCAGGAAGTAGGCCCCCACGGGGATCTCGGGGATGTTCACCCGGCCGTCGGCGTCGGTGAAGGCCTGCATCCCCAGCTCCCGGGCCCGGACCTCCACCCGGTCCAGCGGCTCCCGAGTGAGGAAATCCACCACACGCACGTCCACGGTAACGAGAGTGTCGGGGGGACGGTCCTGGAGGGCCCGTCCCGGCGCAGGGGCGGCGGTCCAGGTGAGGGCCAGCATCAGGAAGATGATTGGTTTCACGGAACGTCTCCGGGTGTGGGCGGGCCCCCCTTTTTCGTCCTGCCTCAACGTCGGCCCAGCCGTGGCCTTAATGGGGGGACCATCCTTCCATTTCTTATCCCAATATACGCCCACGGTCATAGCAGTATTTCCGAGCCCGCGAAGGAACCCACGCCAAAGGCTCCTCCGGGAGCCGCAGACTCTGCTGGACCGTCCGCCGGTATCCTGGCCGCCCCCACTCCCAACCCCTTCTGGAAGCAGATGACCGTGATGCCCCCGGGCCTGGTGGCCCAGTTGGCGCCAGACTCGGCGCCGGACCTCCTGACGGCCCAGGGTAGGACTCAAC
>CAYXGM010000145.1:0-2016 GCA_964464555.1 uncultured Gemmatimonadaceae bacterium
CAGGAGCAGATGCGAAACGACTTCAGGGTTTTCGGCGAGGGCCTCCAGGCCACGAATCGCCGCCTTGATGCGTTCCGGGAGGAAGTCCTGGAGGAGTTCAGGGCCCTCCGGTCCGCCATGGCCGAGGGCTTCCGATGAAGGTCCTCCTCACTGGCGGGATTCACCTCGGAGGATTCAACACCGGATTCCTCCGGTCCTCCGCCACGAGCTGGGCCGCCCGGTAGAGGGACGGGATGGTCCCCGCGTCGGTCCACCATCCCTCGAGCATCCGGTACTCCATCTCTCCGGCGGCGATGTAGGCGTTGTTCACGTCCGTGATCTCCAGCTCGCCCCGGGCCGAGGGCTCCAGCCCGTTCACAATCTCGAACACCCCCTCGTCGAAGAAGTAGCATCCCGTCACCGCCAGGTTCGTCGGCGGCTCCGGCGGCTTTTCCACGATGCGCAGCAGGCGGTCCCCGTCGAACTCCACCACCCCGAACCGGTGGGCATCCTCCACCTCCTTCAGGAGGATCATCCCTCCCCTGCCCCGCTCCCCGTACTCCCTGATAAAGGGGGCCAGGGAGTCCTGGAAGAGGTTGTCGCCCAGGATCACGCAGAGGGGCTCCCCGTCGGCGTAGTGCTCCGCCAGCCCCAGGGCTTCGGCGATGCCCCCCTCCCCCTCCTGGTAGGTGTAGTCCATGTGCCGGAGGCCGAACTCCCTCCCGTTGCCCAGGAGCTTGAGGAAGTCCCCGGCGGACTTCCCCCCGGTGACCACCAGGATCTCCGTGAGCCCCGCCCCCACCAACTGCTGGAGGGGATAGTAGATCATGGGCCGGTCGAAGACCGGAAGAAGGTGCTTGTTGGTGACCCGGGTCATGGGCTCGAGCCGTGTGCCCAGGCCACCGGCCAGGATGACGCCCTTCATGCCGCACCCCCCTCCCCTTCCAGGAGGAACGTCCTGAGCGTCGTCCGCCAATGGGGAAGCTCCCTGCCCAGGGCCGCCTCGGCGCCGGAAAGATCCATGGCCGAATACGCCGGCCTCCTGGCCGGGGCCCCGTACTCCTCCGACGGGAGAGGGCCGATGGGGCGGGAGCTATTCAGGATCTCCCGGATCTCCAGGGCCAGCTCCAGCCGGCTGCACGTGCCCCGGTTGGCCACGTGGAGCACCCCGCGGGCATCGGCCTCCACCAGGTCCAACAGGGCCGGCGCCAGCGTTCCCGTCCAGGTGGGGCGGCTCACCTGGTCGTCCACCATCCTCAGGGGCTCATCCTCGTCCTCCGTCAGCGCCTTCCGGACCAGGTCCACGAAGTCGTCCCGGCCCGGCCCGAAGAGCCAGCTCGTCCGTACGATGAGGTGCCGGCATCCCGAGTCCCTGACGGCGGCTTCCCCGGCAAGCTTGCTGATTCCGTAGAGGTTCAGGGGAGCCGGCTGGTCGGAGGGGAGGTAGGGCTCCGTCTTCTTCCCGTCGAAGACGTAGTCGGTGCTCAGGTGGACGAGGAGGGAGCCGGACTCCGCCGCGGCTTCCGCCAGATTTCGGGGGCCGTCCCGGTTGATGGCCATGGCCTCGTCCGTGTCCTCCTCGGCCCGGTCCACGTTGGAGAAGGCGGCGCAGTTGATGACGGCCCCGGGGCGGGCGTCGCGGATGGCGGCGCGGACCGCACCGGAGTCGGTGATGTCCAGCTCGTCCCGGGAGAGAGGGAGGACGTCCTGGCCGCGCCGCCGGGCCTCGGCCGTGACGGCGGAACCCAGGAGTCCCCGGGCGCCGGTGATGAGAAGGCTCATGGTTGCCGGATCCTGTCTCTTTCCTCGATCATTTCTCTTCAACCCACCTCAACCCACCTCGCCCTGAACTCCGCCAGCACGTCCTCCCTGGCCGCCAGGAAGTTCGGCAGCTTGGGGTTCGGCTGGTTCCACTCGGGGACCGTTCCATCGGCATGGAGGAGGGTGCCCCCGGCCGCGGTGACCAGCGCCGCCCCGGCGGCCACGTCCCACTCGTGCTTGGGAACCAGCGTCCAGGTCCCGTCGGCCATCCCCGCC
>CAYXGM010000146.1:0-1910 GCA_964464555.1 uncultured Gemmatimonadaceae bacterium
TCTCCTGCTTCGCCGGCATCCGTCCCCTGGTGGGCTCCGACGACGAGGAGAACACGGCGTCCCTGTCCCGGGACCACACCCTCCAGGTCTCCGGATCCGGGCTGGTCACCATCACCGGGGGCAAGTGGACCACCTACCGGAAGATGGCCGAAGACACCGTGGACCACGGCATCGTCCTGGGTGAGCTGGAACCCCGGGAGTGCATCACCAGGGAACTGAACCTCCACGGGTTCCACACCCACCCCCAGCGCTTCGGCGAGCTGGCGGCCTACGGCTCCGACGCGCCGGAGGTGGAGGCACTCCTGGGCTCGGATCCCCGCTACGGTAAGCCCCTCCATCCCCGCCTCAGGGCCCGGGCCGGTGAGGTGGTCTGGGCCGCCCGGGAAGAGATGGCCCGCACGGTGGACGACGTCCTGGCCAGGCGCACCCGCTCCCTGATCCTGGATGCCCGGGCCGCCGCGGAGGCGGCCCCCACGGTGGCCGAGCTCATGGCGGAGGAGCTGGGAAGGGATGGGGGGTGGGTGGAAGAGCAGGTGGAGGGGTTCCGGGAGTTGGCGGCGGGGTACGTGGTGGAGTCGCCATGAACACCATCGACACTTCGGCCCCGGTGCTGGTCACCGGCGCCACCGGCCGGGGATCGCCGTCGGCTCAGTAGAGCTCCAGCGTCGCCAGCCGGCACTCCATCCCTCCATTCCAGAGGGGGATCCGCCTCGAAGGTCTCAGGCCCAGGCTTCCCACCAACTTCACGTCCCCGCAGAGGATGTGGGCCGTGGAACCGGTGCACCCCTGCTTGAGAGCATCCCCCAGGGCCCGGTAGAGTCTTTCCACCTCCTTCCTCTCTCCCAGGCGAACCCCGTAGGGAGGGTTCACCAGAACGGTGGTGGGTTCGGGGAGGGTGAGCTCCGTGGCGTCTCCCCGTCGAAGCTCCACCCGGTCCCCGCCGGGCACAGCCCCGAGGTTCGCACGGGCGGCCCGCACAGCGGCCGGGTCGTTGTCGGCGCCGGAAATCAGGCCCTCGGGGAGCTCCCGGATGTCTCCGTCCATTCGGGCCTTCACGCTCTTCCAGAGGTTGGGGTTGAAGTCAGGAAGAGCGCTCCAGGGTGGCATCCCCCGGGCACGTAGCCAACCCGCTGGGCGCCGCGTGGCGTGAAGCACCGCCTCCGCCAGGAGGGTCCCCGATCCACACATGGGATCGTGGAGGGGACCCGTGTCCGCATCCCACTCACTCAAACGGACCACGGCTGCCGCCAGCGTCTCCTGCAGCGGGGCCGTAACCGACTCGGTCCGGTACCCCCGCCGGTGGAGGGCGCCGCCTCCCACGTCGATCCCGATGATGGCCCGGTTCCGGCGAATATGCAGGTAGAGCCTCAGGTCCGGAGTCCGCTTGTCCACGCTGGGACGCCGACCCGTCCGCTGTCGGAAGTGGTCAGAGATGGCGTCCTTCAGCCTCTGGGCCGCGAAATGGGAGTGATCGATGTTGCTCTGGGACACCGAGGCGTCGATGACGAAGGTCCGGCTGGGATCCAGGAGCAGATCCCAGTCCATGCCCCGAGCCGTCTTGTAGAGGTACTTGTCGCTGTGGCAATCGAAGGTGAGAAGGGGAGCCAGGATCCGGGAAGCCAGCCGGGTTCCATAGACCACCCGGTAGAGGACCTCGGGGTCGGCGTGAAAGGGGACTCCTCGGACCCCGGGTCCATCCGTGTCGGCGCCCAACTCTCCGAGCTCTTGGGCCAGGAAGGGTTCGAGTCCCCTGGCACAGGGAGCGAAGAACCCACGGTATCGCGTGTATTCGAACATGGATGGAGTATGGAGGGGGCGAGGGGTGAGGGCCAGGAAGGGGGGTCTGTCAGACTGAAATAGAAAAGTCCGGGGGTAGAGTAAATCAAGTCAGAGGCCGACGACCGAGCGTC
>CAYXGM010000147.1:0-1781 GCA_964464555.1 uncultured Gemmatimonadaceae bacterium
TCCCTCCCCACATTTCCTCCACCCATGAACTCGGGGCCGGACTCCAGGACGGAACCGACCCCTGACGTCCCACTTCAAGAGAATCTCCCATGCCCGACACCATCCTCGTCACCGGCGGCGCCGGATTCATCGGCTCCCACCTGGTTGAAGCCCTCCTCGCCCGGGGCAAGACGGTCCATGTCCTGGACAACCTCTCCACGGGAAGGCTCGAAAACCTGGAGGCGGTGAAGGACCATCCGAACCTCCACCTCACCATCGACAACATCATGAACTGGCCCGTGGTCTTCGGGCTGGTGGGTGCGGTGGACCAGGTCATCCACCTGGCGGCGGCGGTGGGGGTGAGGAAGATCCTCGACGAGCCCGTGGAGACCATCACCACCAATGTCCGGGGCACGGAGATCATCCTGGACTGCTGCCACAGGAACCGGACCAAGCTCTTCGTGGCTTCCACGTCGGAGATCTACGGAAAGGCCGGCGACAAGCTCCACGAGGAGCACGACCGGGTGCTGGGAAGCACCACCCAGCGGCGGTGGTCCTACGCCTGCACCAAGACGCTGGACGAGTTCCTGGCTCTGGCCTACAACTACGACAAGGGGCTGGGGGTGGTCATCGGGCGGTTCTTCAACACGGTGGGCCCCCGGCAGACGGGGCAGTGGGGGATGGTGGTGCCCACCTTCGTGCGCCAGGCCCTGGCCGGCGAGCCCATCACCGTCTACGGCACCGGGGAGCAGAGCCGCTGCTTCTGCCACGTGGCCGACTCCATCCGGGCCGTCCAGGGTCTCATGGAGAACGAGGACGCCGTGGGGCAGGTCTACAACATCGGCCACGAGGAGGAGATCACCATCCGGGCCCTGGCCGAGCGGGTGAAGGAGCGCACGGGGTCCGACTCCCCCATCGAGATCATCCCCTACGACGAGGCCTACGAGTCGGGCTTCGAGGACATGCAGCGCCGCCAGCCCGACATCACCCGCATCCGCACCCTCCTGGGCTGGGAGCCGGAACATGACATGGACGGGATCATCGACTCGGTGATCGCGCACTTCCAGGAGGAGGGGCCGCCTCGTTGAAGGAGGCTGAGCAAGATTCCCGGGATGCCCCACCTCCTGGTGTCTCCCGAGGTGCCGCAGGTTCCGGCGGTGGGGCGGAGCCTCAACTCACCGGTGGCGTCCGGACCTCCCTCCTGGTCGGCGCCCTGGCGTTTCTGCTCTTCGGCGCTACGGTCGCTCCCGTCGTGCTCTGGGGAGACAGCGCCAAGCTGACCCTCTTTGCCATGGACTTCCAGATCGGGTTCAGCCCGTCGGACCACCCGGGCTACGTGCTCCTGGCGGGCCTTTTCGTCAGGATCTTCCCCGGCGATCCCGCCTGGCTCCTGAACCTGTTTTCGGCCCTGTGCGGCGGACTCGCCGTGGGGGTGGTATGCGCCATGGGGGCGGCCGCCCTGGGGCCTCTGGCGGGCGTGGGTGCCGGCCTCGCCCTGGCGGTGGCTCACTTGTTCTGGCACGCGGCGGCCATGGCCGAGACCTACACTCCGGCCACCGTCATCCTCTCCGTCGTCTTCCTCCTGGGTCTCCGGTATTCCACGCGACCCTCGCTGTGGTGCCTCGGCGCCCTGGGCTTTGCCGTGGGGTTCGGCACGTCCGTCAACGGCATCGTGGGGCTCCTCTCTCCGGCGGCTCTGATCCTCCTCTGGCAGTCCCGGCGCCGGACCCGGTGGCACTGGGTGGCCGTGGGAGTCGTAGCCTTCCTGGCCGGGCTGGCGCCCTACACCCTGGGCGCATGGA
>CAYXGM010000148.1:0-1679 GCA_964464555.1 uncultured Gemmatimonadaceae bacterium
TCTCTGTTGCTCCGATATAAAACTCCCAGAGCTACAGGTGATTTAGGAGAGCCAAGATTGTTACCTTTCTCCGCAAGAAAACTCCGTAGCTTCTCCGGAACCCGCCCGAGCCGTCGTCAGCGCATGGTGGCATCATGGACATAGAGACCGGCCCCACCCGGCAGACGGAGCGCATCGTCTCCCTGGACGTGCTCCGGGGCTTCGCCGTCCTGGGCATCCTGATCATGAACATCCAGAACTTTTCCATGATCGGGGCCGCCTACTTCAATCCCACCGCCTACGGGGACCTGTCGGGGCTGAACTACGGGGTCTGGCTGCTGAGCCACCTCCTGGCGGACATGAAGTTCCTCACCATCTTCTCCATGCTCTTCGGAGCCGGGATCGTGTTGATGGCCGAGCGGATGGAGGCCCGGGGACAGCCGCCCGCCTCCCTCCACTACCGGCGCATGGCCATCCTCCTCCTGGTGGGCCTGGCCCACGGCTGGCTCCTCTGGTCCGGGGACATCCTCTACGCCTATGCCATGTGCGGCTTCCTGGTCTTCCTGGTCCGGAAGAAGAAGCCCAGGACCCTCATGGTCCTGGGTCTGCTGGCCGCCGCCGTAGCCTCGGTCTGGGCCCTCCTCTCCCAGTTCTCCATGCCCTACTGGCCCGAAGAGGCCGTGGCCGGGATGGCCGAGTTCTGGGCTCCCGCCTCCGAACAGGTGCTGGCGGAGGTGGAAGCCTACCGGGGAGGCTGGATGGAACAGAACACCGTCCGGATGCCCATCGCCTTCATGATGGAGACCATGGTGTTCCTGACGAACATGGGGTGGCGGGCCGGAGGAATGATGCTCGTGGGGATGGGGCTCTACAAGGTGGGGGTGTTCGGCGCCGGGCTCCCGGGCCGGGTCTACCGCCGAATGATCGCCGCCGCCCTCTTCCTGGGTCTCCCCCTTATCCTGGGAGGAGTCTGGTACCAGGAAGCCACGGGGTGGCGCCTGGAGACCGGGTTCTTTGGCGGCACCCAGTTCAACTACTGGGGCAGCATTTTGGTGGCCCTGGGCTGGGTCGGGGCCGTCATGCTCTTCTACCGACGGTGGAAGGAAAGCTGGCTGAGCCGGGCCCTGGCCGCCACGGGACAGATGGCCTTCACGAACTACATCCTGCAGACTCTCATCTGCACCACCCTCTTCTTCGGCCACGGCTTCGGGCTCTACGGCTCCGTGGAGCGAACGGGGCAGATCCTCATCGTCCTGGCCGTCTGGGCCTTCCAGCTCCTCCTCTCCCCCTGGTGGCTGGCCCGGTTCCGGTACGGTCCCCTGGAGTGGGCCTGGCGGAGCCTCTCCTACGGGAGCCGCCAACCTCTCTGGAGGACGCCCCAGCCGGGGCCTCCCTCATCCCGCCTTCAAGGGATAGGTATTTCAAGGGTCCTACGAGGTCCTGCGGCGACGAAGGGAATGTGGAAGGGGCAGACGGGTGGGGTCAAGGGTGGTGGAGGGGGCGGAATCCTGGGCCCGGCGGGTGCTGACCTGCGGGTTTCGGGCGCACCTCCGGTGGGGCCGACAGACCTCAGGGGTCAGGCATCGCCGCTCTGGTCGAAGTCGTCTTCCGGAATCGGCTCGGGCTCGGTGGCGGCGTCCGTCTACGGCACCCCTCCTTCTCGCAGCACAGACTCTCGCGCCGGCGGTAGTCCTCCCGCA
>CAYXGM010000149.1:0-1586 GCA_964464555.1 uncultured Gemmatimonadaceae bacterium
ACCAGCCCGATGAAGACGGCGGTCTTCTTGGTGCCGATGACCATCCGGATCACCAGGATGCTGGGAAGCGACACCGCGGGGCCCGCCAGGAGCAACGCCAGGGCCGGGCCGCTCCCCATCCCGCTCCCCATGAGCCCCTGCAGGATCGGCACCTCCGTGAGGGTGGCGAAGTACATGAAGGCTCCCGCCGCGGAGGCGAAGAGATTGGCGCCGAGGGAGTTTCCTCCCACCGCCCCGGCGATCCACTCCGAAGGAATGAGCCCTTCTGCCCCCGGCCGGCCCAGGAGGAGGCCCGCCACCAGGATCCCTGCCAGCAGAAGCGGGAGGATCTGCTTGGTGAAGCCCCAGGAGGCGTTGAACCACTCCCCCAGCTCTCCCTCCCTGGTGCTGAGGACGGCCGAAAGCCCCACCGTGGCCACCACGAAGGGAAGGGTGGCGCCGCCGGGAAGAAGAAGGGCGACGAGGGCCGTGGGAACCGCCACCAGCAGGAAGCGCCCCCATCCCAGCCCGAACCAGGCCACCAGGACCAGCCCCAGCCCTGCGGCCAGCACCGAGGTGACGATCCAGCGGGCCTGGTAGATGGCGAACCAGAGGCCCTCCTGGGTCTCGGGCCGTCCCCAGTTGGCGAAGACCAGGATCGCCACCATGAGGGCGAAGTAGAGGACGTTCTGCCCCAGGCTCCGCTCGTCCTCGTCCTCCACGTCGGGCATTTCCTGGGCCGCCTCCCGGGCCTCCTCGTCCTTGCGGAAGATGGTGTGCATGAGGAGGCCGATGACGATGGCGAAGACCACCGCCCCCACGGCCCGGGCCGCACCCAGGCCGAGGCCCAGGACCACGGCCGTGAGGACGATGGCCAGGACATTGATGGCCGGCCCGGAGTACAGGAACGCCGTGGCGGGCCCCAGCCCGGCGCCGGTGGCGTAGATGCCGGCGAAGAGGGGCAGCACCGTGCAGGAGCAGACGGCCAGGATCGTCCCGGACACCGACGCCACCCCGTAGGCCAGGACCTTCGGCGCCCCTGGCCCCAGGTAGCGCAGCACCGCCTGCTGGTTCAGGAAGACGCTGATGGCCCCGGCGATGTAGAAGGCCGGCACCAGACAGAGGAGGACGTGCTCCCGGGCGTACCATTTGGTCAGGGCCAGGGCTTCCGTCACCGCCCCGTCGAAGCGGGCGTTTCCGGTGGGAAGCCAGTAGAAGACCACGAAGATGGCCACGATCCAGAGGAGAGGCTTCCACTCCTCCTTCCAGAGGCCGATATCGAGGCTCTTGCTCATTTATGTCTCCTTGCCGGAACCGGGTCGGCGGCTCTCGGCACGTTCGAAATCAGGAAGTTGAAGTCCTCAAGCCCCACCGCCATTGACGGTGTATGCGGCATCACCCTTCTCCCTGGCGTTGCGGATCTGTACCAGGAGGGGAGCGGAATCCGGGAGGGGCTGTTGAGAGAGGAGATCCCGGAGGAACGCCAGTACGGACGCCGCCTCCATCCCGGGCTCCGCAGGCAGGTGGTAGTTCACGAGGAGTCCCTCCCGCTCGTCCTCCAGGAGCCCCGCGTCCCGCAGGTAGCGCATGTGCCGGGAGGCCTTGGA